>UBTA01000009.1 GCA_900468065.1 Hyphomicrobiales bacterium
GTCATCGCCATGCTGCATTGCAATAGATAGGCCATGACCCGACCCGACGACGCGTTCGCCCAGAACCTTGCCCCCACTGCCCTTGCCGGTGCTATTGCCATGGCGGTGGCCATGGGTTTCGGGCGGTTTTCCTATACGCCGATCCTGCCCGGCATGATGACGGGGCTTGGGCTGACGCCCGGCGATGCCGGGTTGATCGCGTCTGCCAATTTCGTCGGCTATCTCGCCGGTGCCGTTCTGGCGGGCTATGGCTGGGCGGCCGGGCGCGAGCGGATGGTCAGCCTGTCGGCGCTTGTGGCGACAACGGTCCTGCTGCTGGCCATGGGGCTGACATCGTCGATCGCCCTGTTTTCCGTCATCCGGTTTCTGGCGGGCGTTGCCAGTGCTTTCACGATGATCTTCACCTCGGCGATCGTGCTCAGCAGGGGATTGGCGGCCGGCAATCCGCATGTGCAATCCGTGCATTTCGGCGGCGTCGGCATCGGTATCGCCGTTTCCTCGTTGATGGTCTTTCTCCTGCCGGCTCAGGGTTTCGGTATCGTTGCGAACTGGCAGGCGGCGTGGTTCGGCGGCGCTGTCATCGCCTGCATCGGCACGATCCTCGTGACGATCCTTTTGCCGTCCGGCCCATCGTCCGGCAAAAGTGACCAGCGGGAAAAACCGCTGGTCTGGACCCGGCCGCTGTTCGTTGTGACGCTGACCTATGGCCTGTTCGGCTTCGGCTACGTCATTACCGCGACTTTTCTGGTTGCCATGGCGAGGCAAGGGGCGAGCGATCATACCGTCGAATTCCTTGCCTGGCTGATCACCGGCCTGAGTGCGGCTATCTCCGTGCATCTCTGGCGCCGCGCCGTGCCACGCCTGGGGATCACCGGCGTTTATCTGGCGGGGCTTCTGGTCGAGGCGGCCGGCCTCGTCCTCGTCGTCACCCTGCCGTCGCCCTATGCGCCGCTTATCGGTGGCCTGATGCTCGGGCTGACCTTCATCATGGTGACGGCTTATGGCCTGCAGATCGGCCGGGCGCTGGCGCCGCAAAGCCCGCGCAAGGCACTCGCCTTCATGACCGCCGCCTTCGGCGTGGGCCAGATCATCGGGCCGCTGGTGGCCGGCTGGCTGGCCGAAGGAAGCGGCAGTTTCAACGCGCCGACGCTGGTTGCAGCAGGCGTACTTCTGTTCTGCGCAGGCCTGATCGGGATAGAAATGCGCCGGATCGTGGCCGCTGCGGGCGCCTGACGGGCCTCGCGATTAAATAACGGTAACATTAGCTTGACGTGATTGGCAGGTGCGGGCTTTTGCCCTAGGTTCGGCGCATCGAAGCAGGGTGTTTGCACCCTCAAGAAACGCGAGTGCCCGTATTGTTCCATTCCTTTTTCCCCAATCCGAAGTTGTTTTTTACCTCTGGCGCAATCTGGTCTCTGATCTGCATTCTTGTCTGGTATACTGTCGGACCACAGATCGGCGCAGCGATCGGTTTGCCGCCTCTCGCGCCGGGAGAAAAGCCTCCTATCGGGCTCGGCTTTTTCTTTACGCCTGACAATCTCTGGTTCTATCTTTATTTCACGATTTTCGTTCTGATTTTCGGCGGTGTTTGGAAGGCGCTTGCAAAGGATCATCCGTGGGCCAATTGGTCCATCTGGGGATCGGCGTTCATTATTTTCATCGCCTATTTCTCAGTGCAAACTTCCGTCGCAATCAACAACTGGCGCGGCCCGTTCTTTGATCTGCTGCAGGACGCACTTGCGAAAAAACCCGGGATCACCGCTAGTCAATTTTATGTCTTGCAGGTGAACTTTCTGCAAATCGGATTTGTCGGCGTTGCGCTGAATGTCATCACAGCGTTCTTTACCAACCACTACGTCTTCCGCTGGCGTACGGCGATGAACAATTTCTATATGTCGAAGTGGGACAAGCTGAGGCATATCGAAGGTGCCTCACAGCGTGTCCAGGAAGACACGATGCGTTTTGCCAATATCCTCGAAGGTCTTGGCGTCACGCTGATCAACTCGGTAATGACACTGGTCGTCTTTTTGCCACTGCTTTTCGCCATGTCGCAGCATGTCGCCGATCTACCGATCATTGGCGCCATTCCGCACGCTCTGTTCTGGCTTGCGATCGCGTGGTCGCTGTTCGGTACCGCCCTCCTGGCGTTTGCCGGTATCAAGCTGCCCGGGTTGAACTTCCGCAACCAGCGCGTCGAGGCAGCCTATCGTAAGGAACTTGTCTATGGTGAGGACCATGGCGATCGTGCGCAGCCGGTCACTGTCAGGGAACTCTACGACAATGTGCGCCGCAACTATTTCCGAATGTATTGGCACTACGCCTATTTCAACGTGGCACGCTTCTCCTACGGCCAGCTTGACGCGATCTTCCTGAACTTCATCCTTATCCCGACATTTGTCGCGGGCAAGATCACGCTCGGCATCTGGCAGCAGATTTCGACGGCTTTTGGCGAGGTCAGCAATTCGTTCCAGTATTTGGTCAACTACTGGTCGACGATCATCGAGCTTCTGTCCATCCACAAACGTCTGAAAGCGTTCGAAGCAGCTATCGATGATGCGCCGCTGCCTGCGATCGACCAGCGCTATCTCGCCCGCGAAGAATCCGACGGCGAACTCGCGGCAGACAGGCCGTAGGCCCAACGCTCACGACACTCAAAAGGCGGAGCGATCCGCCTTTTTCTGTTTGGCGATGATCGGCAGGGCCTGAGCATAGCTGACACAGGCGACGTCGGGCTTGCCACAGGTTTCGGTCAGGAAGCGGTCAAGCGCCCGCCAATAGGCGCCGCCGTTCATTTCGACGAAATGGAAGCCCAGCTGCAGGGGAATGCGATTGCCATCATATTCCGTCCGGAAGGCCTTGCGGTAGGCGTCGAGTGCGCGCTCTTCGAAGGTGGCGCTGTCCTTGCGGTTTTCGATACCCATGGAATGGCGAACGAAAAGATTGTAATCCATGCCGATCACCCGGCGCTGTTGCGGACCTTCTGGAATGAGCGGCAGGCCGAAGCGCGGCAATCCATCGGCCTCGGATGGCCAGCCCGGCCCCTTGGTGACGAGGCTGGCGTCATAGGTAAAGCCATCCTGTTTCAGTGCCGGCAGCAGACCGTCGCTCAGCGACAGATAAGGCGCGCGAAACCCTTTGATGTCATGGGCGGCGAAATCGGCCCAGCCGTCGGGCTGCTCGCTGGCAATGCCACCTGCGTTCCAGGCGTTGACAAGGGCTGCATCGAATGCCGTGAATTCCTGTTTCCAGTCGGCAGCGCTCCAGCCCTTGCCGTCGAAATGACCGCAGGCATGGCTGCCTATGTCGTGACCGGCCTGATGCGCCTGCCAGATATGGCGGACGCGGGCCTGGATCTCTTCGCGGCTCTGGGCAAAGCCGACATTGGAGCGTCCGGCCTTATGGCCCGGTGCCTGATAGGCCTTGCCGCCTTCCGCCCGGGTCATCAGGAAGGTGCAGGAAAGGAAATAGGTAAAATGCGCGCCGGTGCGCCTGCCCATCTCCAGGCTCTTTTCCCAGAGCTTGTTGTCGTGCGCGCCGTCGAAGGAGATGATCACGAGCTGCTTGCTCTCCACGGGTACCGGCGGCTCGACGGCGTGGGCAAGAGCGGGGGAGAGGGCCAATGCGAATGCAAGGCCGGTCGCGGCGTAAAGTCTGGGCATACGGAAACCTTGGGCGGCAGATGCGGGATTGATTTGTCTGAGCCAAGAATGCGGCAATCCTTTGATCGGACTGGAAAAGAGGCCGCGTTACCGATATGCGGTAGTTCGGAATTCATAACAGTCACGGGTGTGCTTCATGGCCTTTCTCATTCTCGGTATCGTCATCTTCCTCGGCATCCATCTGGTCAAAAGTTTTGCGCCCGGTCTTCGCGCTATGGTCGTCGAGCAAGGCGGCACCGGGCTGTGGCACGCCATTCATGGTTTCTGCGCTCTTTTGGGCCTCTGTCTGATCGCCTACGGCTTCGATGTGTCGAGGGCAACGACCGGCATGCTCTACTCGCCGCCGAAATTTCTCACCCATATCGCGCTGACTTTGATGCTGATCGCCTTCATCTGTCTGGCGGCGGCGTTCCTGCCTGCGGGCAAGATCAAGGCCGCGACAAAACACCCGGCTATCCTCGCCATCAAGATCTGGGCACTGGCGCATCTGATGGCCAATGGCGAGGTCAATTCTGTGCTGCTGTTCGGCACGTTTCTGGTCTGGGGCGTGATTTTGCGCATCTCGATGAAGCGCCGCTGGCGCGCAGGCGAAGTCATGCATCCGGTGTTCGTATCCTACAAATATGATGCCATCGCCGTTCTCATTGCCCTGGTCGTCTATGTCCTGTTTATCTGGAAGTTGCATGAACTGCTGATCGGCGTTGCGCCGATTGTCATGGGTTAAGAAGGCCTAAATCGCGCTGCCCCCTTACAACAGCCTCAAAATACGGTAGAAGCGCGGAAATCTTTACATTCATCTTTGCAGGGAAGGCCGGGAAACCGGAACTTAGGAATGGCGAACCAGGACGAAAGCTTTATCCGCGAAGTCAACGAAGAACTGCGCTCCGAACAGGTGAAAGCCGTCTGGACGCGGTTCGGCAGTGTGATCATCGGGCTCGCAATTCTCATCGTGCTCGGCACGATCGGCAAGGTTGGCTATGAATACTGGCATGAGACATCTGCCTCCAAGTCTGGCGACGAATTCCTCGCAGCCTTGACCCTTTCCCGGGAAAACAAGACCGATGAGGCCATCGCAGCGCTGAACACGCTGGAAAAGGACGGCTACGGCGCCTATCCGGTTCTGGCGAAGATGCGGGCTGCAACCCTGCAAGCGCAGAAGGGCGATACGGCTGCTGCCGTAAAGGTCTTCTCCGATATCTCCAAGGATGCGAGCCTGCCGCAGGCGATGCGCGATGCTGCCCGCATGCGTGCTGCCTATCTTCTGGTTGACACCGGCACTTACGAGCAGGTTTCGGCCGAGGCGGAGCAGCTTGCCGTTCCTGCCAACGGCATGCGCCATTCGGCTCGCGAGGCTCTCGGTCTTGCAGCCTACAAGGCCGGCGATATGGCCAAGGCCAAGACCTGGTTTCAGCAAATCGCGGATGATGCCGAGACACCGCGCAATCTGGCAAACCGCGCCCAGATGCTGCTCGATCTGATTACTGCCAGCGGCAAGGCGTCCTGAGAGGACGCCCAAGAAAACAACATTGGAGCATGACCGGTTGCGGATGCTCTGAGGACAGGATTATTCGATGAACTTCACCGTCGCCATCGTTGGGCGCCCCAATGTCGGAAAGTCGACGCTTTTCAACCGTCTGGTTGGCAAGAAGCTGGCGCTTGTCGACGATACGCCGGGCGTCACCCGCGACCGCCGCCCCGGCGATGCCAAGCTCGTCGATCTGCGCTTCACCATCATCGATACCGCCGGCCTCGAGCAATCGGGACCGGAGACCTTGCAGGGCCGCATGTGGCTGCAAACGGAAGCGGCCATCGAAGAGGCCGATCTGACGCTGTTCGTCGTTGACGCCAAATACGGCCTGACGCCGGCCGACGAGACGCTTGGAAAAATGCTGCGCCGCCGCGGCAAGCCTGTCGTGCTGGTTGCCAACAAGTCGGAAGCCAAGGGCTCCGACGGCGGTTATTACGATGCCTTCACGCTGGGTCTCGGCGAACCCGTTGCCATTTCTGCCGAACACGGTCAGGGCATGATCGACCTGCGCGATGCTATTGTCGCAGCACTCGGCGAAGACCGCGCCTTTCCACCGGAGATCGACGAGCCGGCGACCAATGTCGATCTGCGCGGCGAAGAGGACCTGGAAGACGACGATTACGAGCCGGAATACGATGATACCAAGCCGTTGCGCGTGGCGATCATCGGCCGTCCGAATGCTGGCAAATCGACGCTGATCAATCGCTTCCTCGGTGAAGACCGCCTTTTGACCGGCCCAGAAGCGGGCATCACCCGTGACAGCATTTCGGTCGAATGGGACTGGCGCGGCCGCACCATCAAGATGTTCGACACCGCCGGCATGCGCAAGAAGGCGCGCGTGCAGGAGAAGCTCGAAAAGCTCTCCGTCGCCGACAGCCTGCGCTCGATCCGCTTTGCCGAATCTGTCGTCATCGTCTTCGATGCGACCATTCCGTTCGAAAAGCAGGACCTGCAGCTGGTCGATCTCGTCGCCCGCGAAGGCCGCGCCGCGATCCTTGCCTTCAACAAGTGGGATCTGGTCGAAGACACCCAGGCACTGCTGGCCGATCTGCGCGAAAAGACCGAACGCCTGCTGCCGCAGGTGCGCGGCATCCGCGCCGTGCCGATCTCCGGCCAGACCGGTTATGGTCTCGACAAGCTGATGCAGTCGATCATCGACACCGACAAGACCTGGAACCGCCGCATCTCGACCGCCAAGCTGAATAAGTGGCTGGAATCGCAGCAGATCCAGCACCCGCCGCCGGCCGTGTCCGGCCGCCGCCTGAAGCTGAAATACATGACGCAGGTCAAGGCCCGCCCGCCGGGCTTCATGATTTCCTGCACGCGGCCGGAATCCGTTCCGGAAAGCTATATCCGCTATCTGACCAACGGCCTGCGCGCCGATTTCGAAATGCCGGGCGTGCCGATCCGTATCCATTTGAGAGCGTCGGAAAACCCGTTCGAGAACCGCAAGAAGAAGCGGTAGGGCTTCGGCCGACACGGTGTTCCTACCAGGTGATGAAGGTCGGGCTATAGGCGGCTATCTTGCTGTCGCGGGTGACCAGGATCAGCGGCTCGGTGATGGCCTGCGCGATCAGCAGACGATCGAATGGGTCGGCATGCGGCGTCACGATTTTTTCGGTCACCGCCGCATGTTCAGCGGTTATATCCAGAATGCGGCTTCCGGCGTTTGTGAAATGACGGATAGCCTCGTATCCGCTGAACGGTATGGCCTTGTCTCTGCCGACCATGAACTTGATTGAGATTTCCCAAATACTGGCGGTCGAAATATAGGTCTGGTTGGCCGGGTCCCGGAGAATGGCCTTGATTTTGGCAGACAGCATTTCAGGCGAAGAGATCGCCCATATCGCCACATGCGTGTCCAGAAGAAGGTTCATTCGTCCTTCAACCCGAAAAGCTTGGCCACCTCTTCATCAAGGGCATTGAAGTCTTCCAGCGACATCGGTGGGAACTGGCCTTCCAGAAGGCCTAACCGCATTCCCCTTTTTGGGCTTTGTGACAGCGGCACCAGCCTTGCCGCCGGTTTGCCATCCCGCGCGATGATGATCTCATCTTCTGCGCCGCTTTCAACGGCACTGACAAGTTGGGAAAGGCGCGTCTTGGCTTCCAGCATGTTGACGGTGGTCATCACAAATCCCCTTGGCTAAGGTTGACCAAGGGTAAGGCCGATCTCGCGAAATTGCAATATTTGTATTACGGCGTCCCTGCCAGCTTATCCCTGGAGACAAGCGCACCATGATGCTGGATGACGGCCGCTGCCGTTTCTGCCGCGAACTGTGCCGCAGTGACAGCGTCGCCATCGACGGCGTAGCGGGCAAGGAAGGCGCCGTTGAAACTGTCGCCGGCGCTGGTCGTATCGACGATCTTCTCGACCTTGGCGGAGTGCACAAAATGCAGCGGCGCATCGCCGAAGCTGAGCGTCACGCCGTTCGGTCCATCCTTGACCACGATGTTCTCAACGCCAAGTCCACGATACCGCGCGATGGTTGCGGCGATATCGGCATCGCCGAAATGCACCACTTCATCGTCGAAGCTCGGCATGACGAGGGTGGATGCGCGGGCGCCAGCCGAGATTGTCTCGAGCATATAGGTCTTGTCGTCCCACAGGCGCGGGCGGATATTGGGGTCGAAGACGACGCGTTTGCCTGCCGCCTTGGCGCGGCGCAATTCCGAGAGCAGTGTTTCAACGGCTGATGGCGCCAGAATGGCAAGCGTGATGCCGGAAAAGACGATGATATCGCAGGCTTCGATGGCGGCGCGCAGATGGGCGGCATCGTCGGCCAAGGTCTTGGCGGCCGAGACCGAGCGCCAGTAGGAGAAGCTGCGCTCGCCGTCTTTCAGGTGGATCATGTAGAGCCCGGGCGAACTGCCCTCGACGCGGCGGATGAAGCCGGTGCCGACGCCGGTCTTTTCGATGAAGGCCAGCATCTCGCCGGAAACCGTATCGGTGCCGACGGCGGTCAGGTAATCGACCGACCAGTCACTTGGCAGGAACATTCTTGCATAATAGGCGGTGTTGAACGTGTCGCCGGCATAGCCCTTGCGCAAGAGATCGCCCTCGGCCTGCATCAGTTCCACCATGCATTCGCCGATCGAAAGCAGCCTGCCCGCCATGAAATTCTCCCCGCTCTTCACGTCCTTGCGAAGCGGAGATACGGCTTACCGGCGCGGAAGGCAAGCGGATGCGGTTATCGCCGATGGTTCCTATGGTCCGGTGCAGCTGGCTTGCAGCCATGCCCCGAATCGTCATTTTTGCATCGCCGTTGGTCAATTGCCGTAAAGGGCCGCGAAGGCCGTTTACTCGCTCCTGCAGCAACGATACATCTTCAGCATATCCTTGTGATCGCGGAGTTTTTTGATGGCACCTCCCTTGAAGTCCAATCCCGATTGGTGGCGCGGCGCGGTGATCTATCAGGTCTATCCGCGCTCTTTCCAGGATACCAAGGGGGATGGCCTGGGCGATCTCAAGGGCGTGACGCAGCGGCTGCCGCACATTGCCAGCCTTGGCGTCGACGCCATCTGGTTGTCGCCGTTCTTCACTTCGCCGATGGCCGACATGGGCTATGATGTTTCGGATTATTGCGATGTCGATCCGATATTCGGAACGCTCGCCGATTTCGATGCGCTTCTGAAGGCTGCGCATCAGCTCGGCATCAAGATCATCATCGATCAGGTGATCTCCCATACCTCCGACCAGCATTCCTGGTTCAAGGAGAGCCGTTCGGACCGGACCAATCCGAAAGCCGACTGGTATGTCTGGGCCGACCCGAAGCCGGACGGAACGGCGCCGAACAACTGGATGTCGATCTTCGGCGGGCCGGGCTGGGAATGGGACGGCGTGCGCAAGCAGTATTACATGCACAATTTCCTGGGCTCGCAGCCGGACCTCAATTTCCACCATCCGGATGTGCAGGAAGCGCTTCTGGAGACCGTGCGTTTCTGGTTGAAGCGCGGCGTCGATGGTTTCCGGCTCGACACGGTGAATTTCTATTTCCACGACAAGGAACTGCGCGATAATCCGCCGCTGGTCTACGATCCCGACGCGATCGGCCTGGATGCGCCCGACGTCAATCCCTACGGCATGCAGAACCATCTCTACGACAAGACGCAGCCGGAAAATATCGGTTTCCTGCAGCGGTTTCGCGCCCTGCTCGACGAGTTCGTCGATCGGGCCTCGGTCGGCGAAGTCGGGGACGGCGCACGCTCGCTGAAGACGGTGGCTGCCTATACCGGCGGCGGCGACAAGCTGCATATGTGCTACACGTTTGACCTGTTGGGGCCGGATTTCACCGCCACCCATATTCGCCGCTGCGTCCAGGCGTTTCAGGATGCCGTGACCGACGGCTGGGTGTGCTGGGCTTTCTCCAACCACGATGTTACGCGCCATATCAGCCGGTTCACGCAAATGGCTGACGAGCGCGACCGGGTTGCCAAACTGGCGATCTCGGTGCTTTCAGCGCTGCGCGGTTCGATCTGCCTCTATCAGGGCGAGGAACTGGCGCTTCCGGAAGCCGAACTCGAACTGGCGGACTTACGCGATCCCTACGGCATCCGCTTCTGGCCGGCGTTCAAGGGCCGCGACGGATGCCGCACGCCGATGGTCTGGGAAAAGAATGCCGACCATGCCGGCTTCTCCAGCATCAAGCCGTGGCTGCCGGTGCCTGCCGAACATCGGCCGCTGGCGGTCGATCAGCAGGAGGCTGCCGGTTCCGTTCTCGAGCACTACCGCCAGACGCTGGCCTTTAGGAAGGCGCACGCGCCGCTGCTTGACGGTGCGATGACATTCCTCGAAACCAATCAGGACATCCTGGCATTCACCCGCGAAAAAGGCGGCGAGAAGCTGCTGTTCATCTTCAACCTGCATCGCGGCCCGCAGACCGTTGATTTACCCAAGGGCGTAGTCATTTCCGAAGCTACGCCAATGCCGGGGTTTGCGCCGCAGACCCTCGACGGCCAGATCGTGCTGGAGGCTATGGACGTGTTTTGCGGGCGGCTGGGATAGTACGGCGCTGTTCTGAGGGCCGGCCGTCTCTGTCGAAACATCCGCTTATGCGTCCAGCTTCGAGGGTGCGTCGTCCAGTAAGCCCATCTCCGGGAAGAAGCTTGCTGCAAAATTACGGGCTGCGCTGAGTTCGATATTGAGGTTGCGGGTAAAAGCGTCCGGGTGCGCTTCCGTCGCGACAAGAAGAACTGTGCTGGAACGGTCCAGACCGGAGAGTTCCCTTAGATCACCACGGCTCGCCACATGCAGCAATCCTGCCAGACCGGCGCTGCCGGACGGGGTGGTGTGGATATCGGCCTCCTGACGCATGATCTCGGCCGCTTCCAAAAGCCCGACTTCGCTGACAAGGACGGGCAAGGGGTTATGCCGCTGAAGGATCGCCAGTGCCGCTGCCGAGGCCTCGCCGCAGGCGAGCATCTCCGCGCATGTGCGCAGCGAGCCTTCGATGCGCACGACGCGTCCCGCCGCGAGAGCAGGGGCGATGCAGGCTGCCTGCTCCGGCTCGACAACGGCAAGCTTCGCCTTTGGCACGCCCTCCGCCATGGCGGCGGCAAGGCCGCCCACACCGGCCTGAATGAACTGATGGGAGATGGCGAGACCGCTTGCCGCGAGTTGAGCACTGATTTCGGCAGTCAGCGTTGCGTAACCCGACATCACGTCCCGGACAATCGGATCGTTCACATCGGAACTGGTGTCCGGTACGAGTATGCCATCGACCCGCGCTGCCTCAGCGGCGGCATCCACTGCATGATCGTAGGTTCCGGCGACCCAGTATATCGCGGCGCCAAGTGCCTGTATGCGCTCAGCCCGCGTTTGGGGAACGCCATGATGCAGGTAGATCGTCGCGGGCGCTCCGGCGATATCGGCGGCGGCCGCGACCGCAAGCCCATGGTTTCCATCGCTGGCGCAGATCAGGCGCGGCAGGTCGCGGCGCCCCCGCAATTGCGCAACAGGCGTTCCGGTGATGCGGGCCAAAGCGCGGAGCGCCGCCGTCATGCCGCCAAGAATCTTAAAGTTTCCAAAGGGGCGGCCGCTCTCGACCTTGACGAGAACGCGGCCGACACCGGCGCGGCGTGCCAGCGCCGGACAATCTGAAAGCGCCGTTGCGGTGGCGGGAACCGGGGGATGAAGATGTGTCATGGGTCAAATATGATGGGCTGCGTTGCGGTCAAACCGCGTAAATTCCGGACAAGTGCAGCAAAGCCGCAATTTTCGTGGTTAGTCGTCGCCCAGGGAAACGGGAATGACCAGTCCGCGTTTGATGACGCCAAGCGCCACATTGGTGGTGAAGCGGCGGATATTGGCATTCTCGGCGATCAGCCGGGACATCAGCGCATCGTAGGCATCGACATCGGGTGCCGTGACGATCAGCACGAAATCCGATCCGCCGGTGATGTAGAACGCCTGCTGGATCATCGGCTCGTTCGCCAGCCAGCGGCGCAGTTGGGCCAGCAATTCCGGCCGCTCCCGCTCGACATCCAGAGCCACGATGAAGAATGTCGGCCGGCCCACCTGTTTGGGGTCCACCACCGCTATGTCCCGCTGGATAACTCCCGTTTCGCGCAGCCGCTTCAACCGGCGCTGGATTGCGGAGACGGAGAGCGGCACCACCGCAGCAAGCTGTTCTGCGGTCTGGGATGCATCTTGCTGCACCAGGTTGAGCAAATGTCGGTCGAAGCGGTCGAGGTTCATGCGGGCATATTACAGGCATATTGCGCGGGAAAAAAGCGATCTGGAATGATCGATCGCGGCAAAGCGGCGTTGTGGTGCCTTATAACCTGACTGGACGATCCGGGACCTTCCGGCTCTATTTTTGTGCCTTGGGATTGATGCAAATGAAGCTCCTCCACCAGACCCATTCACCCTTCGCCCGCAAGACGCTGGTCTTTGCCCATGAGGTCGGTATTGCCGATCAGCTGGTCGTCGAGCATCACGAAACAAGTCCGACAAATGCAAATGCCATGGTTTTCAACAGCAATCCGCTCGGAAAGGTCCCGGTTCTCCTGCGCGATGGACTGTCGCCGCTGTTTGATTCCGACGTCATCTGCGCTTTTTTCGATACGCTGCACGCAGGGCCGTCGCTTTTCCCCGAGGACACCGAGCGCAGATGGGCTGCGTTACGCCTGCAGGCCTTGGCGCAGGACATGGCCTATGCGGGCATCGGCATTCGCTGGGAAACGGCCCGCCGTCCCGAGCATCTGCGTTATCCGGAGCTGCAGGCAGGTTACGAGCGAAAGCTCTTTGAAAGCTATCGTTGGCTGGACCGGGAGATTCGGAGCGATGAGCCCTTGCATATCGGCCATATCGCCGTTGCAACGACATTGGACTGGCTTGCCTTCCGCTACCTTCCGTCCTTCCGCGCGCATGCCAATCTCACCCGCTGGTTCGATGCGTTTACGGAGCGGCCGTCGATGTTGAAGACGCCGCTTTCCGGCGAAACCCACGATTAGAGCGCCGTGAGGCTCTCAACCAATCAACATGAATTTGTCGACATCCACCAGCCCCATATCCGAAATCTTCAGATGCGGGATGACCGGCAGCGGCAGGAAGGCCAGCTGCAAAAATGGCTCCTGCAGCGTCGCGCCGAGCGCGAAGGCCGCCTGGCGCAGATGATGCAGGGTGTCGCGCACGCTTTCATAGGGTTCAAGGCTCATCAGGCCGGCGACCGGCAGCGAGATTTCGCCGGTGACCTTGCCATCCTCGACGACGACGAAGCCACCCTTGATCTGGCCGAGCCGGTTTGCCGCCAGTGCCATGTCGTCCTCGTTGACGCCGACGACGCAGATATTGTGGCTGTCATGGCCGACGGTGGAGGCAATGGCACCCTTCTTCAGCCCAAAACCCTGAACGAAACCGTTGGCATGGTTGCCGTTGATACCATGGCGCTCGATGACGGCGACCTTTATGATGTCACGGTCGAGATCGACACCAGCCTGATTGCCGGATGCGGGTAGCTTGAAGCGGCGGTGTTCGGTGATGATCTTGCCGGGCAGCACGCCGATGACGGAGGTTTCCCCCTCGGCATAGGGCACGCCGAAGTCGGCCGCATTGATGTGGCCGGCCTTGACGCTGTCGAGACCGACGGGAGCGACCGGGCGGCGGGTGGCAAACAGCGCATCGTTGACGAGACGGCCACCGGCAAACACCATCGCGGCTTTACAGTTTTCGAGGCTATCGACGACCACGAGATCTGCACGCCAGCCTGGAGCAACAAGGCCACGGTCGCGCAAGCCGAAGGCACGCGCGGCCGAAATCGATGCGGCACGGTAGACGGCGAGCGGCTCGACCCCTTTGGCGATCGCTTCGCGGATCATGTAGTCGAGATGGCCTTCCTCGGCGATATCAAGCGGATTGCGGTCGTCGGTGCAGAGCGCCAGGAACGGCGACAGGCGCTCGGTGAGGATCGGCATCAACGCATGCAGATCCTTGGAGACGGAACCCTCGCGCACCAGGATGTGCATGCCCTTGCGGATCTTTTCGAGCGCTTCTTGCGCCGTGGTGCATTCATGATCGGTCCGGATGCCCGCCGAAAGGTAGCCGTTGAGATCAAGGCCGCTCAACAGCGGCGCATGTCCATCGATGTGGCCACCCTGAAAGGCGTCAAGCTTGGCAAGGCAGACCGGGTCCTTGTGGATGACGCCCGGAAAATTCATGAATTCCGCCAGACCGATGACCTTCTCGTGGTTGCGGAAGGGCAAAAGCTTTTCGATCGGCAGGTTGGCGCCGGAGGTTTCCAGATGGGTGGCTGGCACGCAGCTCGAGAGCTGCACGCGGATGTCCATGATGGTTTCGCGCGCCGAATCGAGAAAGAACTGGATGCCTTCGGTGCCGAGCACATTGGCGATCTCGTGCGGATCGCAGATCACCGTGGTGACGCCGTAGGGCAGGACGCAGCGGTCGAATTCATGCGGCGTGACCAGCGAGGATTCGATATGCAGATGCGTGTCGATGAAGCCGGGTACGACAATCCTGCCGGTGATGTCGATTTCCGTGGTTCCGGTGTAATTGCCGTAGGTGCCGACGATGCGATCGCCGCAGATGGCGATATCGGAGGTAACGAGGTCGCCGGTGACCAGATCGAAGAAACGGCCGCCCTTGAGCACGATATCGGCGGGAATGCGGCCGGTGCCCTGATCGATCAGCTGTTCAAGTTTTTCGCTCACGGGTGCCTGCCTCTTGGATGCTTGTCTGAAGTATGCTCGTCCGAGCATAGAGGCTGATGGCCATCATTGCATACCCGGATACGCCAAATCGATGATTGTGACTGTGGATGGTGGCTGCGCTGTGACCGGTCTTGCCTGCCGCAAACGAAATCGGGCGCCGAAGCGCCCGATCCGTCATTGGTTCATCTGCTTACTCGGCAGAGACGATCTTGCCGTTTTCCCACTTGTAGAGCGAGAAGCTCTGCGAGGTGAGGTCACCGGTTTCGCCATAGGTGACGTCGCCGATGGCGGTCTTGATCGGTTCGCCGGTCTTCAGGGCAGCGGTGACGGCTGCTGCGTCTTCGGCGCTGCCAGCCTTCTCGATGCCCGCCTTGATCACTTCAACGGCTGCGTAGGCGTTGAGCGTGAAGGCTTCCGGCGGGATGTTGGCGGCCTGAAGGGCTGCAACGGCGGCCTTCGAGGCGTCGTTCTTCAAAGCGTCGGCCGCATTGGTAAAGACCGTGCCTGCACCGGCGTCTCCACCGATGGCCCAGAATTCGGTGTTGGACAGGCCGTCGCCGCCGATGATCTGGATCGGAGCGCCGATATCATGCAGCTGGCGCACCAGAAGACCGGCTTCCGGGTGGTAGCCGCCGAAATAGAGCACGTCGACCTTTTCAGCCTTGAGACGGGTGGTGAGCGCGCTCAGGTCCTTGTCGCCCGGCGTCAGGGAATCGTTGAAGACTTCCGTGACGCCACCGGCGTTCAGGGTTGCCTTGAAGGAATCGGCCAGACCCTTGCCGTAGGCGCCCTTGTCGTTGAGGATGCCGATGCGCTTGTCCTTGAACTGCTTCAGAACATAGGCTCCGGCGACTTCGGCCTGCTGGTCGTCGCGGCCGCAGGTGCGCAGGATGGTGGCGAGGCCACGCTTGGTGAGGTCCGGTGTGGTTGCGGTCGGTGTGACCATCAGGATGCCGTTTTCGGCCAGTACGTCGGATGCCGGCATGGCAACGCCTGAGGTGACCGGGCCAACGACAAAGCGGATGCCTTCGCCAACGATCTGGTTGGCTGCCGAAACACCCTGCTTGGGTTCGCCGGCATCGTCGGCCAGCTTCAGCACGACCTGTTCGCCGAGAATGCCGCCGTTCTTGTTGATCTGGTCGACGGCAACCTGTGCGCCATTCTTCACCTGGTCGCCATAGGCGGCGACGGGCCCGGTCAGCGGCGCGATCAGGCCGATCACGATCTCGGCATGCGCCAGCGGCGCAAAGGCCAGCGAGGCGGCGAACGTGGCGCCCGTCAATGTCTTGAAGTTCATCTTGCTTCTCCTTGTGTGGGTTGGTTCCCCGCAGTGCCAGCGCTTCGGTTGCTGGGCCGGGAGGGTGAAACCTGCCAGTCGAAAAGCAACTCCAGTTCCGTTGAGTTGTCCGTCTTCTGTGAACGGATCGATCCCATGCTTCTCGTCTATGAAGCTCCCCACGATTCCGCAAGGCGATTTTTTAGGCAAAGTGCAAAATATTTATTCAGATATTAAGCCAAACGGGGCCGTGGCATGTGCTTCGGCCCCGTTTGGGATGCGCTCGCGATCGAATCTTGTCCGCTTATGTGTTGGCGATCAGCACCTTGCGGATGCCATCGACTAGCTCGTCAATCTCCGCTTTTGAAATGATCAGAGGGGGCGAAAGGGCGATGATGTCGCCGGTGGTGCGGATCAGGTAGCCGCTTTCATAGGCTTTCAGGAAGGCCGAGAAGGCGCGCTTGGTCGGTTCGCCGGCGATCGGTGCCAGTTCGATCGCACCGATCAGGCCGATATTGCGGATGTCGATCACATGCGGGCAGTCGCGCAGCGAATGCAGCGCATCGCCCCAGTAGGAGGCAAGCTCGGCGCCGCGGGTCAAAAGGCCTTCGTCGCGGTAGGTGTCGAGCGTGCCGAGCGCTGCGGCGCAGGCGATCGGGTTGCCGGAATAGGTGTAGCCGTGGAAGAACTCGATCATGTGCTCCGGGCCGCTCATGAAGGCGTCGTGGATTTCGGCGGTGACGAACACGGCACCCATCGGGATGACACCGTTGGTCAGGCCCTTGGCGGTGACGATCATGTCCGGCTTGACGTCGAAATACTGGGCCGCGAACGGCGTGCCGAGGCGGCCGTAGCCGGTGATGACTTCGTCGAAGATCAACAGGATGCCGTGCTTGGTGCAGATCTCGCGCAGCTTCTGCAGATAGCCCTTCGGCGGGATGAGCACGCCGGTGGAGCCTGCTACCGGCTCGACGATGACGGCAGCAATCGTCGAGGCGTCATGCAGCGTAACGATGCGTTCCAGTTCGGATGCGATATCGCCGCCATGTTCCGGCTCGCCCTTGGTGAAGGCGTTCTTGTCCGGAAAATGCGTGTGCGGCATATGATCGACACCGGTCAAAAGCGTGCCGAACATCTTGCGGTTGGAAACGATGCCGCCGACGGAGATGCCGCCGAAATTGACGCCGTGATAGCCGCGCTCGCGGCCGATCAGGCGGGTACGCGACCCCTGGCCCTTCACCTTGTGATAGGCAAGCGCCACCTTCAGCGCCGTCTCGACTGATTCCGAGCCGGAATTGGTGTAGAGCACATGCTCCATGCCATCCGGCGCGATGTCGATCAGGCGGTTTGCCAGTTCGAAGGCCTTGGGGTGGCCGAGCTGGAAGGCGGGTGCATAGTCGAGTTCGCCGGCCTGCTCGCGAATGGCTTCGGTGATCAGCGGCCGGCAGTGACCTGCGTTGACGCACCAGAGGCCTGCGGTGCCGTCGAGCACCTGGCGGCCGTCATGGGTGGTGTAATGCATGTCCTTCGCCTTGACGAACATGCGCGGTTCTTTTTTGTATTGCCGGTTGGCTGTGAACGGCATCCAGAAGGCGCTGAGGTCATTGGGGGTGGCATTGAGGCGGTTCGACATCGTATTCTCCGTGGCGTTTTTATCGCTGGCGGCCAAGTCCAGTAGGTTCCGGTTGAATCTTTACCTGATGGTCAAACTATCAGCGCGCCTTTTTCGGTCAAGTCGCGGCTTGCGCGCGAGGAAAAACAGGACTTGCAACCCTGTCTTCTTCGAAGTTTAACCTGTTTGAACGACAGTGGCGCGCGTTTCCGAAACATGGGCTCAGGATTGAAACCTTGCCGAAATTTCCAAACTGCCTGGTGCTTGCGTTTTTCGTCTGTCTGTCCGGTCCGGTAAAAGCCGCAGACCTGATCGCGGATGGTTCCTTTGAAAAGGGGCAGGACGGTTTTTGGGCTGCCGGTGGGGTTGCGCTATCGCGTGAGCGCGGCAAGCTTTGTGCCGGTATCGAGGCGGGCGGACAACCCTGGGACAGGCTGATCGGCGTCAACGACCTGCAATTTTCCGCGGGAAAACCCTACCGTCTGTCGGCGATTTTCGAAGCCAGGGGAGAGCATGCATTTCCGGTTCTGATCCAGCGCAATATAGAGCCCTGGACGGCGCAGGCGTCTTTCGATGCGACGGTCAAGGCAGGAAAAACCGAGTTTTCCTCGGTGTTTACAGCGTCTGAAGCGGAGCCGGCGCAGATCATCTTGCAGCTCGGCGGGGCTAAGAAATCCTGGCGGCTTTGCCTGGATGACGTGGTCGTACGGGAGGCCACGGCGGAAGAGGTCGAGGCGAAGGAAAAAAATGTCCGCCGCGACCTGCCGGCTTTGGTCAATCAGACCGGTTATTTTCTCGACGGGCCGAAGCGGGCGACGATCCTGTCGGATTCGGCTGAGCCTCTGGCGTTCAAGCTTGAGGATGCCGACGGCGTGATGGTCGGCGAAGGGCTGACGGCACCGGCGGGTTTTGATGCCACGGTTGGCAGCGAGACGCAGATCGCCGACTTTTCGGCTTTTGCGACGGCAGGAGAGGGGTATCGGCTCGTTGCCGGCGGCAAGACAAGCTATCCCTTCTCCGTCGGTCATGATCTCTACAGCAAATTGCGCGTCGATGCGTTGTCATGGTTCTATCCGCAGCGCAGCGGTATCGAAATCAAGGGGGATATTGCCGGTGATGCCTATGCCCGCCCCGCCGGGCACGTTCAAGACAGCCCCAACCGGGGGGATACGCAGGTGACCTGCCTGACCGGCAAGGTCGCCACCAAGCTGTACGGCAAGGACTGGACCTGCGACTACACGCTGGATGTTTCGGGCGGCTGGTATGATGCCGGCGATCAGGGGAAGTATGTGGTCAATGGCGGTATTGCGGTGGCGCAGCTGCTCGGCACGTTTGAGCGCGGTTTGAAATACGGCAAAGGGGCGTCACCGGTGATGAGCGACAGCCTGTCGCGCATTCCCGAAAACGGCAATGGTGTTCCGGATATTCTCGACGAAGCGCGTTGGGAGCTGGAATTTCTCATGAAGATGATGGTTCCCGACGGGCAACCACTCGCCGGTATGGTCCATCACAAGGTTCATGATACCAAGTGGACGACCGTCCCGATGCTGCCGCATCTCGATCCGGAACTGCGGGCGCTGCATCGCCCATCGACAGCTGCGACGCTCAACCTTGCAGCCGCTGCGGCGCAGGGTGCACGGCTTTTTGCGCTGTATGACGAAGCGTTTTCGGAGCGGTTGCTGGCCGCCGCACAAAAAGCCTGGCTGGCCGCAGCCTCCAATCCGGTTTTGTTTGCGCCGGATTCGGATGGGTTGCAGGGTGGCGGCGACTATGGCGACACCGATATTACCGACGAGACCTACTGGGCTGCCGCCGAGCTTTACATCACCACCGGAGATTCTGGCTACCTCACGGCGTTGAAATCGTCGTCCTTCTGGGCAGGACCTGTCTTTCCGGCCCTCGGCGCTTTCCACTGGCGCAATGTGGCGGGCCTTGCCCGTCTGGACCTCGCGCTCTATGGCGACAATCTTCCGGAAGACGACAGGGCCATGATCCAGGCCTCGGTGGTCTCTGCCGCCAAGGACTTTGTCGGCCTGCAGCAGAAGGAACCGTTCGGGCACATCTACCGTCCGGCCGGCAATCGCTACGACTGGGGATCGAACCAGCTCATTCTTCAGAACATGATCGTTGTTTCGGCCGGGTACGATTTGACGGGCGAGCAGAGGCTTCTCAACAGCGTGCGGGAAAGCATGGACTATCTGTTCGGGCGCAATGCCATGAACATGTCCTATGTGACCGGTTACGGCAGTGTCTTTTCAAAGAACCAGCATAGCCGCTGGTATGCCCATCAGGTCGACAATGCGCTGCCTAATCCGCCCGACGGCACTTTGGCCGGTGGTCCGAATTCCTCGCTGGTCGATGATATCGCCAAGACACGCCTCAAGGGATGCTGGCCGCAGACCTGCTACGCCGACGACATCATGTCCTGGGGGACGAACGAAATGACGATCAACTGGAATGCGCCGCTGGTCTATATCGCGTCCTTCCTGGCGGATGCGCGATGAGCGGGCAGACGGACATCGCTTTTATCGGCACGGGTTTCGTCGCGGACTACTACATGACGACGATGGCGAACCATCCGCAGCTTAGGCTG
Organism: Hyphomicrobiales bacterium; assembly: GCA_900468065.1. Lineage (GTDB taxonomy): Bacteria > Pseudomonadota > Alphaproteobacteria > Rhizobiales > Rhizobiaceae > Pararhizobium. The sequence goes on from UBTA01000009.1 coordinate 19,834, forward strand.
GCAGGTGTCTGGGATAGCGATCCTGTCCGGTTAAAGCAGTTTTGCAACTACTGGAAGATCCACTCCTATGCCTCTGAAGCGGAATCACTTTCCGATGCTGCCGTCTCCATCATCGTCAACCTGACAACGCCCGAGAGCCACTACGCCGTCAACAAGGCGGCGCTGCTGGCGGGCAAGCACGTCTATTGCGAAAAACCGCTGGCGATGACAGCCGACGAGGCGCGCGAACTGGTTGCGCTTTCGGCGGAAAAGGGCCTTGTCCTAGCGGGAGCGCCAGCCAATGCACTCAGCGATGCCCGCGCGCATTGCGCAGATATTCTGGCGTCTGGCATTATCGGCACGCCGCGGCTTGCCTATGCCGAGATGGAGGATGGTCCGGTCTTTCGCGACAAGTGGCAGGAATGGCGCAGCCGCTCTGGCGCGAAATGGCCGGCTGTTCATGAGTTCGAAATCGGCTGCACGCTGGAACATGCCGGCTATGCAGCGAGTTGGCTCGTCTCGCTGTTTGGCCCCGTTGCCAATGTCGCGGCGTTTTCGGCGCTGACGTTTCCAAACAAGGGGCCGGGAACAGAGAGCCTTGTGCTTGGCCCGGATTTTTCCGTCGGCTGTCTCACGTTCCGCTCGGGTCTTGTCGCCCGTCTGACAACCGGTCTGGCCGCGCCACGGGATCGTTCCCTAACAATTGCCGGTGACAAGGGAACACTCGTGGTGCGGGATCTCTGGGACAATCGCTCGCCGATCCATGTCGAGCTTGCGGGCACCAAGCGGCCACTGCTGCATCGGCTGGTCGACCGGCTGGAATGGCAGCTTCAGCGGAAGTTTCCGTTTCGGCTTACTGCCGGAAAGCCCGTCGCCTATCCACACCACGCCGGGAAAAACACACTGCCCGCCTATCCCTCGCAGATCGATTTCGTTCGCGGAATTGCAGTGCAGGCGGATGCGATCCGGAGCGGCGTACAGCCGTTGTTTTCCGGCGAGACCGCGCTGCATCTGACGGATATCGTGCTTGCGCTCAACGCCGGGAAGCGGGACCACACACCAGCCGGGTTATGACGGCGGCTGGTCGAGGATGGTTTCGATGATGCCGAGGGATTCGGCACTGGCGCTGAGCGGTATGCGTGTTTCTTCGCGCCGGCCTTCCAATATGGCCGTGCTTGCAGCTTCTATTTCGAACTGGAGGCCGTCACCGGGAAATCCTTGATTGTGAATCGTCAGGCCGGGCAGCGGCAAGGCGCGGGCAATCTTTCCAAAGGCACGCGACAGGCGGCTGGAACCTGGCGGCAGCGCGAGATGGTGTGCCATCCGGTTTGTTGTCAGGACGATGCGGCTTGCCCGTAGAAACGGTCCATCGATGACCAAGCTGCCGGTGCTTCCCTCGATGATGAAGCGATTGCTTCCGGTGCGGTCGAAGCCGCAGGAGAGCGATGCCTTGAAACCGTCATAGCCAAGACTGATCGTTGCCGACATATCGACGCCGGTCGATGCTGCTTGCCACTGTCCTTCGACTTTGCGGGGGGAGCCGAATAGCGCCAGCGTCAACGCGATCGGGTAGACGCCGAGATCGAGAAGCGCGCCACCGCCGAGCGCTTTGGAGAAAAAGCGGCTATTGCCATCCACTGCCTTTGCGTAGGCGAGTTCGGCGCGGACTGCGGTGATGGTGCCGATTGTATCGCGGGCAAGAAGTTTCCGGACCTGCGTGAACGCCGGCAGAAAGAGCGGCCACATGCCTTCCATTGCAAAGCACTGGTGTTGCGCTGACAGGTCTGCAAGCGCCCGTGCCTGCGCTGCCGTCATGGTGAGCGGTTTCTCGATCAGGACAGGTTTTCCCGCCATCATCAAGGTGCAGGCTTGATCGAAATGCGCGGTATTTGGGGTGGCAAGGTAGACCGCGTCGATCAACGGATCGGCGGCGAGAGCATCAATGCCAGCAATGATGCGAAGCCCGCCGAAGCGCTGTGAAAACGCGGCGGCGGCTTCCTGTGTCCGCGAGCACACGGCGACCAGCTTCGCGTTGGCGGTCAGCTTGATATCTTCGGCAAATGTCGCGGCGATGCTGCCCGTTCCCAGCACAGCCCATCTGAGGGGTGCGTTGGGCGGTTGATCATTGGCTGTCATTGTCATGAGGGGGATACTGCATGCCAAGTCTCAAAGACGCGTAAACGTTAGAGCCACCGGCCGATTCAGGGCGACCTCAACCGCTGCATTTCCGCAACGCTGATCCTGTCCCGAAACCAAAAGAGTGTGGTTCCATGGCAAGATGGCCGCTGGATGAGGAGATTATTTTGTATCGGAACAAGGGTCGTGCTCATCCATCCCGCGCGGAACGTCCAGCGGGGCAATAAACAAGACTGGGGCCGACAAGCGGCCCCGATCTGTATCAGGCCGTACGGCGCTGCGCGACCTGTTCGGTTGCGCTGGCTTCTTCGCCGTAGATTTCCTTGAGTGTTTTTAGCACTCTCAGGACTGCATCTGAAGAACTTGAATAATAGATAGTCTGGGCATCCCTACGGGTGGTGACCAGATTTTGGGCACGCAATTTCGAGAGATGTTGCGACAAGGCGGATTGGCTGAGGCCGACCTGGTTTGCCAAGGCGCCGACAGCCATTTCCTCGTTCACCAGTGAACTGAGAATCAGCAGACGCTTTGGATTAGCCATAGCCGACAGAAACTCCGCAGCTATTTCAGCCTTGCCGTGTTTCTGAGCAGATATCGTTTGCATTCCATACTCCATGCGAAGTTCACATCACGCTTGGTTATGAATGTGAATGACAGATAATTAGACGTGATGAATAAAAGGACAACTGCCTACTACAAGAAATCGGGGTAAAAGGGCTCGCATTTAACGGTAAAGTTTTACCAATGTGGCCCGTAATTCCCCTTTTGATTGCAGTGGTGCATCATATTCCAGTCGCTTGAGTTGATCTCCCGACGCGAGATCGACCCCGCCGGCATCAAGACCACAGATTCGCCAGCCGCTTCCTTTTGCCTTGCAATAGAGCTGGGCGTACTTGCTTGCCGCATCGGCATGGTCGGAATTCATGTGATCGATGGCGCCGAGCTCCATTGCGGCAAGATCCTCGATCGCCGGAGACGGATCATCAGATCCTCGCCGGTGAGCACATAAGCCCGGCCAAAGCCGCCATTCATGCTGGCCTTTAGCGGCGTCAGCCGGAAAAACGCGAAATCGGGAAAGTCGACATAGAGCTGGGCTTTCGGATGGCGGCGGATGAATCGTTCGCGGATGCGCGTATGGGCGGCGCTGTCGCGATCGACTTTTCCCGCTTCGCACTGAACCGTCAGCCGGGCATGGGCGAGCGGATCGCCCTTGCCGATTTCACCGGTCAACAGCGAGCAGCGCTGATCCGCGGACAAAGCCTGCGTGTGGGCCGACAAGGCGGAAACCAGGATGACCGGTGTGCCATCGGTATCGATGCCGAGGAGCACGCGGCTGACAAAGGGAAAGCCGTCGCTGCCCGGCTCGATCACTGCAATGGCGGCACTACGCGCGGAGCGCAGGATAATGCGGGCGAGCTTGCGCGCCTCATCATCGGTTTCGCGCAGGACGGAGGGTTTGTCGGCCATCGGATTGCCTCTTGTCTTGAATGCCAAACGCCCGGAACTCTTATTGTCCGGGCGCCCTTATAACGACATCTTGACTGCGATCGTCAACTTTTGTTGCGATGTCGTGTCAGGCCTTCCACGACGTTCTGGGCATTGATCGTGCCGACAATGGCACCGTTGTCGACGACACCGATGCTGCCAGGCTGGCGCGACATGGCATCGAGGATATCGATCAGCGGCGTCGTCGGCTTGGCTGTAGCCGAAACACCAGCCGGGCCTTCATTGCGGTTAACGCCCTGGCTCATCACGTCCATAGCCGTCAGCATGGTGATCGGGTTCATGTGCTGGACGAAGTCGGCGACATACTGGTTGGCCGGGTTCTTGACGATGTCCTGCGGGGTGCCGCACTGGATGATGCGGCCGCCTTCCATGATGGCGATGCGGTTGCCGATGCGGAAGGCCTCGTCGAGATCGTGGCTGACAAACAGGATGGTCTTCTTCAGGCGGCGCTGGAATTCCAGCAATTCATCCTGAAGGCGGGTGCGGATCAGCGGGTCGAGCGCTGAGAACGGCTCGTCCATCAGCAGGATTGGGGCGCCGGTGGCGAACGCTCTGGCCAAGCCCACACGCTGCTGCATGCCGCCGGAAAGCTCTTTCACCTGGCGGCCGGCCCATTTCGTCAGGTTGACCAGTTCCAGCTGTTCGGCAACGCGGTCCTTGCGTTCCTTGTCTGGCACACCGGCGAGTTCCAGGCCGAAACCGACATTGTCTTCCACCGTGCGCCAGGGCAACAGCGCGAACTGTTGGAACACCATGGAGACGTCGTGCATGCGGAAATCGCGCAGAGACTTGGCGCTGGTTTTGTACGGATTGATGACGCCGTGGCGGGTCTTGACCTGAACTTCGCCGCGCACCACCGGCGCCAGTCCGTTCACGGCGCGCAGAAGGGTCGATTTGCCCGAGCCCGACAGTCCCATCAGAACGAGGATTTCGCCCTCGGTGATGGTCAGCGATGCATCGGCGACACCCAGCACCAGTCCGGTCGCAGCGCCGATTTCGTCACGGGTCTTGCCCTGGTCGACCATGGCGATGGCGGCTTCCGGCCTGTTGCCGAAGATGATATCGACATTCTTGAAAATAACGGCATCGGTCATGCGCCTTCTCCTTCATCGGACGAACGGAACAGGCGGTCGAGAATGATCGCGAGGATGACGATACAGAGGCCGGATTCAAAACCCATGGCGATATTGACGGTGTTCAGTGCCCGCACGACCGGCACACCGAGACCGGCGGCACCGACCAGCGCCGAGATGACCACCATCGACAGCGACAGCATGATGGTCTGGGTGAGACCGGCCATGATCTGCGGCATGGCAAAGGGCAGCTCGATCTTGCGCAATACCTGTGCAGGCGTTGCGCCGAAGGAGACGGCCGCTTCCACCAGCGAGGGTGGGGTCGAGATGATGCCGAGACGGGTGAGGCGGATCGGCGCCGGAATGGCGAAGATCACGGTGGCGATCAGGCCCGGCACCATACCGAGGCCGAACAGCACCAGGGCCGGGATCAGGTAGACGAAGGTCGGGATGGTCTGCATCAGGTCGAGGATTGGCCGCATCACGGCATAGACCCAGGCGCGCCGGGCAGCCGCAATGCCGAGCGGAATGCCGACCGCCATCGAGACGAAGCTTGCCGCCAGAACCAGAGCCAGCGTTTCAGTTGTTGCCTTCCAGTAGCCGAGGTTGATGATCAAAAGCAGGCCGAACAGCGTGAACAGGGTGACGCCGATCGAGCGGCGGAACCAGTAGGACAGAGCGGTGACAATCGCCACGACGATCAACGGATGCGGCGTCTGCAGGACCCACAGGATCGCATTCACAACTCCCGACAGGATCGCCGACACCTGGTCGAAAAAGCCGGTGAAATTGGTGGTGAGCCAGGTGAAGAAACTCTTCGCCCAGCCACCGATGGGTATGCGTCGATCAGGGTTGGTTAGCCATTCCACGGGAAAATCGCCTGGTTCTTGGAGCCAATGATAGGAGCGGAAGCGCGTGATATGCGCTTAAAAAAGGCGGGGACTAAGCCCCGCCTTGATCAGCCGGTCAAAGACCGAGCGCGGTCTTTACAGCAGGCAATCCTTCAGCACCATCCTTGGTGGTGACGCCGGCGAGCCAGGGATCGATGGCCGTCGGGTTGGCCTTCAGCCACTCGTTGGCCGCGACTTCCGGATCCTTGCCGTCGTTCAAGATCTTGCCCATGATCTCGTTTTCCATCGGAAGCGAGAACTTCAGGTTGGTGATCAATTTGCCGACATTCGGGCACTCGGCGGTATAGCCGGCGCGAACGTTGGTGAAGATGGTGGCGCCGCCGAGGTTCGGTCCGAAGATGTCGTCGCCGCCGGTGAGGTATGTCAGCTTGAAGTTGGAATTCATCGGGTGGGGTTCCCAGCCGAGGAAGATGACCGGAGTACCATCCTTTTCTGCGCGGGCGACCTGCGCCAGCATGCCCTGCTCGGAGGATTCGACGACTTCGAAGCCCTTCAGGCCGAACGTATCCTTGTCCGTCATGTCGATGATCAGGCGATTGCCGTCGTTGCCGGGCTCGATGCCATAGATCTTGCCGTCGAGATCAGCCTTATGAGCGGCGATATCCTTGAAGTCCTTGATGCCGAGTTCGGCACCCTTGGCATTGGTCGCCAGCGTGTACTTGGCGCCTTCGAGGTTAGGGCCGAACGATTCGACAGATTTGTCGTTCAGGAAGGGACGAACGTCGGCTTCCTGGGTCGGCATCCAGTTGCCGAGGAAGACGTCGATATCCTTGTTCTTCAGCGACTGATAGGTCACAGGAACGGACAGAACCTTGATGTCGGTCTGATAGCCGAGGCCCTTGAGGATAGAGGAAACGGTCGCAGTCGTCGCGGTGATGTCCGTCCAGCCGACATCGGCGAAGCGGACGGTGCCACAGCTCTCAGGCTCGGCCGCATAGGCGGATGTCAGTGCGCTCAGCGATACGGCTGCAGTCAGCATGAATTTCAATGTCAGTCTGGTCATCGTGATAATTCCCCTGCCTTTTGATTTTAGCCAATCACCAAATGTCCGCCAATTCAAGCGCCCTGGTGTTGTCCTGAGTGTATTGGGACATTTGCCGGACACGCCCGCCTAAAACGACGCGGGATGTCGCATTGCCAAATGTTGTGGCGCTTGCCGACGATTTTCTGTGACTTTCGCGTTCGCGCTCTGGCCTTCCTCGCCCGGTCTGTTCATGAACAATCGACAGCATACAGAAGAGGACGCCATGGCAAAACTGTATTTCAGCTACGCCACGATGAACGCAGGCAAATCGACCATGCTTCTGCAGGCGTCGTACAACTATCGCGAACGCGGTATGCGAACGGTCATCCTGATTGCTGCCTTCGACGACCGGGCGGGCCAGGGGCGGGTGTCCTCGCGTATCGGATTGAGCGAAGACGGCATCGCGTTTACGCATGCCGACGACCTTTATGCCTTGATCGAGCGCCTACACGCTGAAGAGACAATTGCCTGTGTTTTTGTCGATGAAGCTCAGTTCCTCGGTGAAGATCAGGTCTGGCAACTGGCGCGCGTCGCTGATCGCATCGGCATTCCGGTCATGGCCTACGGATTGCGCACGGATTTCCAGGGCAAGCTGTTTCCCGGTTCGATGGCGCTGCTCGCCATTGCCGACGAGATGCGCGAAGTCCGCACCATCTGCCATTGCGGCCGCAAGGCGACTATGGTGGCGCGGATGGATGCCGCCGGTAATATCGTGCGCGAGGGCGCGCAGGTCGAGGTTGGCGGCAACGAGAAATATGTCGTCTATTGCCGCCGGCACTGGGAAGACAAGATGAACGAAGCGTGAGGCAGGCTATCGCCGGGCCGGTGCGCCGTGCCATGATGGCGCCATCGCGTCCGCCTTCCGGGAAATCGCCCATGCCTCTTTCTATTCGTTTCGTTTCATTCAGCCTTTTCCTCTGTCTCGGGACAAGTCTTGCCCATGCCGCCGGCGACGCTGCGGCTGGCGCGCAGGTCTTCAAGAAATGCGGCGCCTGTCACACGGCGACCGAGCCGATGAACCGTGTCGGTCCCAGCCTGATGGGTGTCATTGGCCGCCCGGTCGCGACCTTTTCCGGCTACAATTATTCGAGCGCGATGACCGCGTTCGGTGAAGATGGAAAAGTCTGGGACGAGGAGCGGTTGTCGGAATACCTGATGAGCCCCAAGGCGATGGTTCCCGGCACCAAGATGTCTTTTCCGGGCTTGAAAAAGCCGCAGGAAATCGAAGACGTCCTTGCCTACCTGAAGACGGCGGTGGCCAAATAGCGCGGCCATCCCCGGAAGAACGGCCCGCCTAAGCGATATACGCTTTAAAAACCGTGGATTGCACACTTGTTCTTCAAATTACTGCTCCCATTATATAAGCTGATGTCACGACTTAATAATTTGGCTACGCGGCGCGTCTGCACCGGAGCAACCAGGGGGAAAACCGATGGCGACACTTCAGAATTTTGAGAGCGAAATCGAGAAAACCCGCGGCATCGTTGAACAGATGCGCGGCAAGATGAACCAGTCCGCCGTCGTGCTCGACCAGTTCGCCAAATCCGACACCAAGCTGGGCGATGCGAATTTCGATATCGAGAATGCCCGCATCCAGGACGTCATCAACCAGCAGAAGGTGATGGAAGGCAATATTGCCGACCTGATCATCGGTCTGGAAGACGCCACCAACGCATTCGGCTCCGAATTCGAGAGCATGAAGAGCTATACCGGCTACGAAAAGTTCATCGGTATCTTTTCCAAGCAGAGCGCCCAGCGCATGCGCACCGACCGCGTCCGCAACATGTCGCTCGCCGGCAACCTGCAGGAGTTGCTGTCAAAATCCGATACGATCGTCGGCATCCTGAAGGAACAGAAGGGCGTTCTTGACCAGCGCTACAAAACTTCAGAAGCGAGCCTTCTGCAGGTCATCGAGCGGCGCAAGGCGACGATCGCCAACCTGCAGGAAACTCAGAAGCGCATCGAGGAACTGAACCCGATGCTGATGGACATCGAAAACAGGATCGCTGCCTCGACCGACCAGATTTCCCGCACCCAGCTTGAAGGCGAGCGCTCGGTGCTGGCGACCGAATATAACGAGAAGCAGGCCAAGGAACAGGAACTGCTGGCCGAGAGCCAGACATACGAGCGCTACACCTCGATGTTCCAGACCTTCGTCGATAGCCTCAACAACCAGATCGCCGCCCAGAATACGCTGATCAACAAGCTGACCATCGATACCGAGCAGCGCATCGTGCTGTACAAGGCGCTGGAAGATTCCTTGAAGACCGCAGCGCAGCAGGATGTCGCCCACAAGATCAACACGCTCGGCAGCCAGGTCGATACGGCAGCGGAAGAAACCATGGCCGGCATCGGCTCGGCCTCGCAGCGCGATATTGGCGATCTGCTGGAAATGCACGAGAAGAACATGCTCTCCACCCAGGATATCCAGCGCCGCAAGAAGCTGGCGGACGATGCGTTTGCCCGGCGGTTCCAGGCTGTGATGGACAAGCATAATTCGGCGAATTACGTGAAGCAGTAGTTCTACGCATGCCAGCGGAAGATCATTTCAAAATGCCCCTCACCCTAACCCTCTCCCCGCAGGCGGGGAGAGGGGACGACGGAATTTGCCGCATTTCCCTTCTCCCCGTTTACGGGGAGAAGGTGCCCGACAGGGCGGATGAGGGGCGTGACGCATACACAGCATTGCTGTTGGGAAACCAGCCATGAACGCCGCATCCGAAGGGGCCGTTGGCCAGTATTTTGCCTCGATCCGGGCAGCGCTTGGCGGTTTGGAAATTTTCCTCGGTGACCGCAACTCGCCGCTTTACCGCGATACGGTGGTGGGCGAGGTCGTCGTTCCCTACCTGTCGCGGCTTAAGGCGTCGTTTTCCTGCTGGGAAAACCGGATCGGCTTTATCGAGCAGTTCCGTATCTCCCGGGCCGAAAGCGGCTTTCCGGTGTTCCAGAACGTGCTGGAACTGGAAAACGACCGGCAATCGGCGGAAAAGCGGCTGGCGGGAATTCCGGTGGCCGATGCGTTGCGTCAGGAAATGGCCGATTTCATCCTGCGGCAGAAGGCGTTTCCGGCTGAGCTGCAATCGCGCATGGCTGAGCGGCTCTATCTCGAACAGATCGGCAAGGGTGATATTTTTTCGCCCTTCATCATGCCCGAGACCATTCGCGTTGGTGTGAACCCTAAGACCCAGCGGCCCTATTACGTCGTCTGCTGGGGCGCCTTCGACGGCGCAAGCACCTTGCCGATGGTCTATATGTCTGTCATCGAGGATTCGTCGGAAAAGATCATCAAGCTTCTGGTGACGCCGGATGGCAAGCTCAATCCGGACACGGATATTCCGCTGCCGATCGGCGGGCTGCTCAATCCCGATCTAGCCAGCCGTTTCGACGATTTCGCCCTGAAGAACAGCGCCTATTCGCTGACGCCGGTGACGATCGCCACCAATCTCGACAAGGATTTCGAGGAGCTGCATCCTAAGCAGCTGCGGCGCATCGTGCTCGGACCATTCTATTCTGCCGGGATTACCGAGAACAATGCCAAGATCAACGATATCCTCTCGAAAGTGCGCAAGACCGAGAACGCCTGGCTTTTGACCTGGACCGTGCAGGAAGTGTTCTCCAAGGCTGAGCGGCCGGCCCAGCGCGGCTTCTTCTCATCGACGCCGGCATCGGAAGAATTCCATATCGACACCGACAATCTCGAGGCAACACGCATGGGCGTGAGCTCCTACGAGAAACACGCGCTGGTGCCACACGACGCCTATCAGGCGCTCTATGCCGCCGGCGACGCAGCAACAATCTTCGGCGATTACAAGGTGCATGTGATTTCCGGAAACCAAGTCATCAGCGAGGTCTAGGATTATGTCACTGAACGCGGGCTTGACGACGCTGCACGAGGACGACATCGCCAAGCATCAGGCGGTAGCACAGGGTCTTGTCACCCGGCTGATCCTGCTGGAGGCCGATGATCCAACGGCGGGAACAGCCTTGGCCGGAACCGGCCGCCGCTTTGTCTCTACCGTTTCGACCGGTGGACAGCGCCGCACCCGCGAGGTGGAGTTGGCAAAGACGATCCAATCGGTACGATCCGCCGATCCGCTGATGTCGCCCGCCCAGCATGCGTTGCTTTACCGGTCAAGGCGGGGGCTACAGGTGGCGCTGGCTGTTGCCGATGTCTTTGCCCGCCAGACCAATCTGGAGGGCCTGCAATCGCGCAATGCCACGGCGCCGCTGTCGGGAGATGATGCCAGCCAGTTCAAGGCGCTTCTGTCTGCGTCGGCTTACATCGCCGCCTTCACCTTCGCCGCCTATCTCGGAGCGACGCTTGCTGGCGAAGGCGAACCGGTGGAAGACGGAACGGAGCCTGACTTCCTGTTCGATACGCCGCAAGATGCGCTGAAGGGCATGATCTCGGCGCTCGACAAGACCATTGCCGGGGCACCGGACGATGCCGCCTTGACCAACCGGGCGCGGGCCTTTGCCCGGCTCGCGATCGAGGGTCTGATCGGCCGCAAGGCACGCTTCACCGGACTTGCCAGCTTCGAGAATGTCCATATCCGTATCGATCAGGACGATTTCACGCTGAACGGTTTCGATGTGGCGCCCGGCGCCAAGCGCAAGCCGCTGGTGATGACCTTCAAGAAGCCTGAAGAGATCATCGGCAACCACATCGCCAAGTATCAGGCGCTGAAGCTGGCCAAGATGCTGATGGCCTATGATTTCGACCGTCAGATGAACCCGTTCGTCGAACTGGGTGGCTTTCTCTTCACCTTCATCGGCGACGGCATGCCCGGCACCGGCAAGACCATCCTCATCCAGATGCTCGCCGGTCTGCTCAACGACTATTGCGAGATCGCCGGCTACGCCTTCCACTACGAGAATTTCGGCGTCGATCAGATTTCCTCCTATCAGGGCAAATCCGGCCAGAACTGCAAGGAATTCGTCAACAATGTCATCAATCCGCGCGCCATCGGTTTCGGCACGATCGACGATGTCGATCAGGTTGCGGCCAAGCGCTCCGACGACCGTGCGTCGGCCGGTCAGCACGAGGTGACGGCTGTGCTGATGGAGAGTTTTGCTGGCGCCTCCACGGTGATCCGTGGCAACTGCACGTTCGGCATGTTCTCCAACTATCCGGAAAATGTCGATGATGCGCTCCGTCAGCGTGCCGGCGCCCGCTGGCTGGTCGATGGGCCGCAGTCGGAAGGCGATTATATCGATATCTTCGCCATGCTGGTCGGCAAGAACCACCAGATCCCGCTTGGAGAACATCAGCTGTTTGCCGGTCAGGAGATCAAAAAAGCCGTTTCGCAATCCTATGCCGAGCATGCCCGTCCGAAGGAGGAAGGGCTGCTGGCCGTCTGGGAACGCCATGAAAAGGAAGAGGGCAAGATCGAGACGCTGGCCGATGTCGGTTCCTACCTGCACATGATCAAGGAGGCCGAGCCGCGCTTCACCGGCCGGGCGATCAAGAACATTACCGATGCGGTCAAGATGCGGGCGATGGACGTCGATCTGCCTGATGACTGGTTTGCGACGCCGGAAGCCTTCATGCACAAGGCCTATGACGAAAAGAAAGCCATGATCGAAACCCTGCGCGGGCCGATCACGCTCGACATGGTCATGCAGGAAATCAACCGCTACGCCGATAGCGAATTCCGCTACACCGACAAGTCCGACGATGCAGCCGTGACCGACATCATTCGCCGCGAACGCCAGCGGGAGAAGGCGATCCGCGAGATCGAGGCGATGAAGGCGGGCGGGCGGTGGCAGGGGTAGGGCGGCCAAACTGTTCTGGAAGTTAAACCAGGATGATGATATGTGGTATACACGTATCCCATAAGGAATATTATCATGGCCAAGCAAACGGCGATCCGTCTTCCCGATGAGACCTATGAAAGATTGCAGGCTCTTGCCGCACGCACCGGACGGACGGCGACATTCTATATTCGCCAGGCGATCGAGGAACATCTTGAGGACCTCGAAGATATCTATATGGCAGAACAAGTGCTGGAAAAATTAGCGCGCGGCGAAACACGCACCTACACTCTGGAAGAGGTTGAGCGGAAACTTGGCCTGGACGATTGAGCTGACGGAGGAAGCGTTACGGCAGCTGGAAAAGATGGGACGTTCCAATGCTGTTCGGATCCGGGAGTACTTGCGAAAGCGCGTCGCAACGCTCGATAACCCGCGCTTGCTTGGTAAACCGCTACAAGGCGGCACGCTTGGCCATCTTTGGCGCTACAGGGTGGGTGATTTCCGTGTTTTGTGTGAATTGCGCGACGCTCAACTCGTCGTGCTCATTGTTGAGATCGGGCATCGACGTGAAATTTACAGATGACCCGCCCATGGTCCGGACCGCATGAAACTCCTCCTCGAAGCCGAATTGATCTATGGCCGCCTGCTCGATATTTCCGAGCCGCACCTGATTGCGCGTTACAACAAGGCGCTGCAGGGCTTTGGCTTGCGCCCGACGGCGTTGCCGTCGTTCCAGATCGACATGACGGGTTTCTCGCCTGAAATCGCCGACGAGCTTGGTGACCGCGACTATCTCGATCCGAACCGCGTCAACCGCCGCTTCATCATCATGACGCCGGATCAGGAAGAGCTACCGGTCGTGCATACCAGCTTTTCCAACACCGCCGCTTTGATGCACGAATTTTTTGGCGCCAATCGGCGAGCGATCAATGCTGTGACGATCAAGGATGCGCTCTATGGCGAGATCGAGGATTCCGTATCGGTCGTCAACGATATCGACGATCTGCTGTCGATCAACGAGGTGCGTTTCCGCGTGCTGTCGGCCGAGGACATGCTCGGCAAGGCGGCCGAATTGCGTACGCTTGTCGATCGCTTGAAGACGGTGCCGACGGCCTGGGCCGACGATGCGCTCTTGAACCGGATGGTCGACCTGGCAAAGGTCACCGGCGATATCCGCGAAAATGCGCTGGTGCCGGACAAGCTGGTCTTTCGCCATGATGCCTTCTGGGCCAATCATTTCGGCGGTGTCTATGTCTTCCTGGATGAAAAGACCACGACGGTGATCTGCGATCCCTCGGTGCCTGGCTTCCGCCGTTCGCGGCCCTGGCAGGTCGGCTATATCAGCCTGTCGGACCATCAGCGGATCTACGAATTCCTTGCCTCGACCAACCGGCTGCAATTGCCGCAGGCGTCCTGGGTGCAGGACAGCGGCCTCTATCAGCACCGCGCCGACATGGCGCTGCGCGCCCTGGTCAACCAGGTGGACCCCACGACGGATATCAATGCGATCGACGCAATCTGGCTGCAGACCTGGCTTCACCGCAATTCGGCGCTGGTTTCCACCGATGGCACCTATCCGTTCCTGCAGACGATGATTCGAACGATTTTGGCATCGGGCAGCATCAAGATGCAGGACGTTGCTCCGGAAAACCGTTTCCTCTTGGTGCGCGCCGCACCGGATCATCCGGATCAGTGGCTGACCAACCGGCTGATCTCGCAACTATGCCCCAGCGATTTCGTCTCCCGCTTCGTCTTTGACAAGCAGGGGTTTTATGCGGCCTATGAACATTACAGCGAAAAGTTCAGGGAATATGTTGTGGCGACACTGACCAGCACATATCTCAGGGACAAGGTGGCGTTCCGCAAACGCCTTTATGGCCTCAAGGAGGATAATACGAATGCTTGATCCGATCGTTGCGTTTTTTCAGCGTGTGTTTGCAGCGATCGGCCGGGGCATTGGCCTGGTGGTGTCCTGGTTTCTCACTCCGTTCGTGGCCGTTGCCAACTGGTACAGAGGGCGAGCGTGGATCATCAAGGGCCCGATCGGCCTTGGCCTGCTGCTTTTGATCGCACTCTACGGCTACTTCATCTGGCAGACGCAGGTCTGGACCAATTTCGATCCGGATTATCCAAATCGATATAATCTTGCCGAGCGCAAGAACGATGCCGGCTTGCCGGTCAAGGTGGCCGCCGGCCAGACGGCACCGGCCAATGCCTGCGAGCGTTCAGCCATCGTCGATGTCACCGCCGATCTGATCGACTATAATGTCAACCAGAATTCCTGGATTTCGTCGATGGTCCTCTACAAGGCCGGCCTGTTCGGGATGGATTGGGACCGCACACCGTGGCTCGACAACAAGGCGTCGTTCCAGCGCGGCGTCAACGAAGCGGTACGCCGCACCACGGTCGAACTGGTCGATTCGCTGGTCCGCATGCGCGGTACGTCCGGCATCAATCCGCAGCTGCAGAGCGTGCGCAGCAAGATGCAATATGAGGAAACCAACTGGTATTTCGGCCTGTCGCCGTTCGGCTTTCTGACGCCGACGCCGACGCAATATCGTGCGGCACTGAAAGATCTTCGCTCATTCAATGATCAGCTTGCGACATGTGCTGCAACCTTCGATGCCCGTGCCGACAATTTCCTCGAATTCATGGACCGTGTCTCAAGCTCGATCGGCAGCACGTCTGCCATGCTGCGCGAGCGCTCCGAGAATTTCAATGGTGGCTGGTTTGACACGCGGGCCGATGACCGGTTCTGGTTCGCCTACGGCCAGCTCTATGGCTACTATGGCATCCTGACGGCAACCGGTGCGGACTTTGACGGCGTCATCAACCAGCGCGGCCTGGCGCCGATCTGGAATGAAAGCATCAAGCAGATGCGCGCTGCCCTGCGCATCCAGCCGCTGATCATTTCCAACGGCCAGGAAGATGGCTGGATCATGCCGACGCATCTGGCAACGCTCGGCTTTTATGTCCTGCGGGTACGCTCGAACCTTGTTGAAATGCGCGATATTCTGGCGCGCTGAGCCTTTTCACGTGTTGGGAGACGGAGGAACGCTGTTCTTCCGTCTTTTTCGTTTGTTCTTTCAGAAAATCACCGAATTTTGCGTTTTCCGCCGCCATTTCTCAACAAAATGATGGAAAGCGCCTTCGGTTCACGCTCATATGCCCCCAGACCAAGAAAAAGGTGGAACGGGAGAGACACCATATGGCCGACGTGAAATCCGATATCGAAATTGCCCGCGCAGCGACGAAAAAGCCGATCCTGGAAATCGGCGCCAAGCTTGGAATTCCACCCGAACATCTGCTTCCCTACGGCCACGACAAGGCAAAGATCAGCGCCGAATTCATTGCCCAGCAAAAAGGCCGGCAAAATGGCCGGCTGATCCTGGTGACGGCGATCAACCCGACACCGGCCGGCGAGGGCAAGACCACGACCACGGTCGGCCTTGGCGACGGGCTCAATCGCATCGGCAAAAAGGCGGTCGTCTGTATCCGCGAGGCGTCGCTCGGCCCCTGTTTCGGCGTCAAGGGCGGTGCTGCCGGCGGCGGCTATGCGCAGGTCGTGCCGATGGAAGATATCAACCTGCATTTCACCGGCGATTTCCATGCCATCACCTCGGCCCACAATCTTCTGTCGGCGCTGATCGACAATCATATCTACTGGGGCAACGAGCAGAATATCGACATTCGCCGCATCGCCTGGCGCCGCGTGATGGACATGAACGACCGTGGTCTTCGTCACATCGTCGGCTCGCTCGGCGGCGTTGCCAACGGCTTTCCGCGGGAGACCGGGTTCGACATCACCGTCGCTTCCGAAGTGATGGCGATCCTGTGTCTTGCCACCGATCTCAAGGATCTGGAAAAGCGCCTCGGCGACGTCATCATCGCCTATCGGCGTGACAAGACGCCGGTGTTCGCCCGCGACATCAAGGCCGATGGTGCGATGACCGTGCTGCTCAAGGATGCGATGCAGCCGAATATCGTCCAGACACTGGAGAACAACCCGGCCTTCGTGCATGGCGGCCCGTTCGCCAACATCGCCCATGGCTGCAACTCGGTCGTAGCGACGACGACGGCACTGAAGNNGATGAACGGCGGCGTCAAGAAGGAGGATCTCGGCCAGGAGAATGTCGAGGCCGTCAAGAAGGGCTGCTCCAATCTCGGCCGTCATATCCAGAACGTCAAGAAATTCGGTGTTCCGGTGGTGGTGGCGATCAACCATTTCACGCTGGATACGGAAGCCGAGATCAAGGCGATCAAGGAGTATGTCGCCACGCTCGGCGCTGAAGCGATACTCTGCAAGCATTGGGCCGAAGGCTCCGCCGGGATCGAGGACCTTGCCCGCAGGGTGGTGGCGCTGGCCGAAAGCGGCCGCTCGCAGTTTTCGCCGCTCTATCCCGATGACATGCCGCTGTTCAAGAAGATCGAGACGATCGCCAAGGATATCTATCACGCCGACGCCGTCATCGCCGACAAGTCGGTGCGCGATCAGTTGCGAACCTGGGAGGAGCAGGGCTACGGCCATCTACCGATCTGCATGGCGAAGACCCAGTATTCCTTTTCGACCGACCCGAACCTGCGCGGCGCGCCGACCGGCCACACCGTGCCGGTCCGCGAGGTCCGGCTATCGGCTGGCGCCGGCTTCATCGTCGTCATCACCGGCGAGATCATGACTATGCCGGGCCTGCCGCGGGTGCCGTCGTCGGAGAAGATTTTCCTCAATGCGGATGGGTTTATCGAGGGGCTTTTCTAGCGGGATATCCGCAGGTTCGCCGTGATGTGCGGCGATCCTGCGGGGTTTCCTCTGCTCAGCTATAGGGGCCGAGAAAATCGATCTTGCCGACAGCCACGCCCTGGTTGCGCAGGATGTCGTGTGTCGTTGTCACGTGGAAAAAGAAATTCGGCAGGGCAAATTTCAGCACATAATCATCGCCGGCAAAGGTGAAGCTGAGCTTGCCGAAGGTAACCGTGATTTCTCTGACATCGCTCCCCTCCAGATCGGACGGTTTGACTGTTTCCAAATAAGCGATCGTCTTGGCGATGCGTTCGCGCAGCTCGGAAAAATTCTTTTCGTCATCGGCAAAACTGGGCGCCGCGACGCCGGTGAGGCGGCCGATGGTATTTTTCGACGTATCGCTGACGCGCTGGATCTGGGCTGATAGCGGCAGCATGTCGGGGGCAAGCCGCGCGTTGAACAAACTTTCCAGCGGGATGTTTTGCTTTGCCGCGTGAGATTCGGCCTTGTCGAGCAGGCCGGCGAGGACGTTGAGGCCGCGGATGAAGACGGGGACCGATAATTTGAACATGGAGACGGACATGGGAAATCCTTTGAACGGAAGCCGTGAGTGGTCCAGGCGTTCTGAGCAGATGGGACGTGAGCGAGCCCTAGGCAAGGTGCATCGTTAGTTTTCTGCTCAAAACCGTTAGCGGCAGTAACGGTATCCACCCGTGCGCTCGATGACGTCAAAATGCAGATGGTTTTCGTGGGCTTCGTCGCTACCGGGATCGAGCACGGTTTCGAAATAGAGGCACCCGGTCGCCGTTACGGCGCGCTGGAAGGCGCCGGCCAATGTCGAATCCTCATCGCGCGGCTGTATCTCGATCGATTTGCCGTTCTTGAATGTGAAGGACGCGATGTCGATGGCATTGCCGCGCGCATGTTCGGAAATCTTTCCGGTCTTGGCGTTGTTGCGCAGGCGGCAGATATAGCTTGATGCCTGGTTGATGGTGGTGAGTTCTCCCTCGCTCTCGAGCGCAACCTTGGCTGCGGGCAGAACCGCCTCCTTGGTCCACCGCGCCAGCTCCAGCGCCGTCTCGCACCGCATCTTGCCTTCGGGCTTGAGCGTGATGCCGGGCAGCACGATCGACAGCGTCAAAGGCTTGTCGATGCCGCAGCCCTTGCCGTCATCGATCCGCGGTTCTTCCTTGAAGACCGCGCCGATGGCCTTCAGGTCCGCAAGGCAAGCGGAATATTCCTTCTCGTCCTCGGGCTTGATGGTCAGCACGGGTTCCGGCGGTTGAACGGTGGCCGGCTTTGCGTCCACAGGGTTTTCAGGCTTTACCTCGCTTGCGGACGCTTTCTCGTCTTTCTTTGCTTGTGGCTTTTCCTCCGGTTTGACCTCGGGTGTCGCCTCTGGCGTTGCCTCGGGTTGGACTTCTGGCTTTTCCTGCGGCGTCGCAACCTTCCCGCCTTGTTCCGTTTCAGCTGAAGCCGGTTTTTCCTCCGGGACTGGACCTTTTTCAGGAAGGCCGGCGCCGGCCAGCAGGAGGATGGAGAGAAGGGAGGCGAGGAATCGAAGAGGCATGGAAAGTCTCCGGTTCTGCCGGGGGCGGCAGGGGCTCGAACTCACAACGCATTTGGGCAGGAAAGGGTTGCATTGCAGCTGTAAAGCGCCGGATCGTTGCCAAATCGAAACACTTCGCGTGGGCAGATCAGAATCTGGCAAAAAGGCGCCAATTATTTGTTGACAGTAAGTGTCATGTTTTCTAACCCATGCATACAAGCAGTCCTCATTGGCTGCTCTCCGATGCTTCTACGCCAATACCCAGCCAGCCCCTTGAGCAGAATGCCTCAGCAGCCAGCCCGGTGACTTTATCAAAGGATTGATCCATGATTACCCGGCATCACTGCGCGGCTCTTTTGGCATGCGTGGCGTTTTCTTCCGCGGCTCTCCTGCCGAAAATTTCGTTCGCACAAGACGCCCAGGCAACGGCTGCCGAGGCAGATGGCGGTGCGACCACCCTGAATAAGATCGTGGTGAAGGGCGCTCGCCGCACGACGACCGCGCCGGTGGGCAGCATTGCAGATACGCCTTTGGCGACCGAAATCGATGAAAAGACCATTGAGGAGAAGCAGGTTACGGATCTCGATGATCTTGGCCGCAGTGTCGATCCGGGCATCAATTCGTCGCGCGCCGATGCGGGTATCAATCTGCGCGGTCTTTCTGGCCCGCGCATTGTAACGGTCATTGACGGCATCCCGATTCCGTATCTCTCCAACAGCGCACGCCAAGGCGCCTTCGCCACCATTACAGCGAACGGCGGCGGCGATACGTTTGATTTCTCGTCTCTGTCAGCGCTGGACGTTGTCCGGGGCGCGGATTCGAGCCGCGGTGGTTCGGGCATGCTGGGCGGCGCCATCGTCTTGCGCACGCTTGAGCCGGAGGACCTGATCGGCGAAGGCCGCGATTGGGGCGGAATCGTCAAGTCGGTCTACGACAGCGAAGACGAAAGCCTTTCAGGCTCGATTGCCGGAGCGAAGAAGTTCGGCAACACTTCGGTTCTGTTCCAGGGCGGCTACCGCAAGGGCCATGAGCGCGACAACCGGGGGACCGTCGATAGCTACGGCAATACCCGTACCGAACCGAACCCGGCCGATTTCGATCAGAGCAACTTGCTTTTCAAGGTACGTCAGCAACTTGAAGGCGGCCACCGCATCGGCCTGACGGCAGAAAATTTCCGTCGCGATGCTGATTTCGATCAGAGGACAGAGCAGGGCGCTCCCCGTGCCTACGCCATCGGCAACTACAACAGTTTTGAAGACCGTTCGCGCAAGCGCGTTTCGCTCGATTATGACTACGAGGCTCTGTCATCTGACGAAGCCTTCCGCGTTGCGCGTGCTACGCTTTATTGGCAGGAACTGGAGCGGTCGTCCGGCTCGAATGGCCGTACGCTGGCAAATGTCCCCTATGGCCGCGACAATTCGATCAGCAACAAGACCTTCGGCTTTAGCGGCAGTGCTACCAAAGAGTTCGAATATGGCGGTTTCGATCATTCCGTGACCGTTGGCATGGACGCAGCCCGTTCCAAATGGAACCAGTACACCTGGGCGTTGTGCACGACGACGTGCCCGTCTTTGAACAATCAGTCTGAAATCCCGAACGTGACCAGCACAACTGTCGGGGCGACCATCGAGGATCGTATTTCGATGGGCGAGAGCGCCTTCGCTTTGACGCCTGGGGTCCGCTTCGACTGGTTCGACTACGATGCGTCGGCCGGTGGTGGTTTCCAAAACAACTCTGGCGCTGTTCTCTTCGGTGAGCCGAAGGATCGTGACGGAGCGCGCATTTCGCCGAAGCTGCTCGCCACATATGATGTGACGCCCGAGGTCGAACTGTTCGCCCAATGGTCGATGGCCTATCGTGCACCGACGGTTGATGAGCTTTACGCGCGCTTCTACAATCCTGGTGGCCGTTATGCCCAGCTTGGAAACCCCAACCTGAAGCCGGAAACCGGCAACGGTATCGAGATCGGTACAAACTTTGATACCGGCGGTCTGACAGGGCGCGTTGCTGCATTCCACAACACCTATGACAACTTTATCGAAACCGTCACGACCACCAATCCTTCGACGGGGATCATGGAGTTCAACTACACGAATGTGAGCCGCGTCAGAATCTCTGGCATCGAAGCCAGTGCGGTGAAAACCTTCGACAACGGTTTCAACATTCACGGTTCGCTGGCCTATGCCTATGGCAAGAATGAAGACACAAACCAGCGTCAACGTTCGGTCGCTCCTTTCAAGGCGATCATCGGTGCTGGCTACAGCCAGGATACTTTCGGGGTCGATCTTTCCATGACGGCGTCTTCCGCGATGCCGGATGACCGCGTTGCCACCACCTTCGATGCGCCGGGCTATGGTATCGTCGATTTCACAGGATGGTGGACGCCGGAAGAGGTTTCCGGCCTTCGTGTGCAGGCTGGCGTCTACAACATCTTCGACAAGAAGTACTTCAACGCGCTGGGTGTCCGCGATGTCAATCTGGCATCCGCAGCCTCGCAACCTCGCGACTTCTATTCGGAGCCTGGCCGGACCTTCAAGATCTCGCTGACACAGCGTTTCTAACGTTTAGGTTCAAACCACAACGTCCATTGCGGGAGCGGCCCACCCAAGCCGCTCCCTTTTTCGTGGCACGTACATTGACTAAGTGCATATGCACATATATATCCAACCCATGAAATCGCAATCGTCCATCACCACCTGCAACTGTTTTGCCATCCGCCAGGCTGCCCGCTTCGTGTCGCAGCTTTACGAGCGGCATTATGCGCGGGCAGGGATCACGGCGGCGCAGTTTTCTTTGCTGGTCTATATCGCCGAGGCGGGAAAGGCCGGCATGGCGGAGATGGCCGAGGCGATGGTGATGGATCGTACCACTCTGGTGCGGGCCCTCAAACCGCTGGAGCGCGACGGTTACGTGGTCAGCGAACCGGAAGGCAAGGGATCGCGCAAGCTGCTGCTGACGCTGTCGGCGAAGGGACTGGAGAAGCTGTCGGAAGGTGTCGAATGCTGGCACGCGGCGCAGGCTGAATATGTGGAGCTTGTTGGAGCCGAGCGCGCCGACAACCTGCGCCAGATGCTTCTCGCCATCCCCTCCGGCAAAGCCGCCTGATAAACAATGAGCCGGATATCTTCGGCTTTTTTAATACTCGACATAGTGCATATGCACCTTAAGAAGGAAGATACTCATGTCCCAGAGAATCGAAAATGCCGTTGCTCTCGTCACTGGTGCCAATCGCGGCATCGGCCGGGAATTCGTGGCCGAACTACTTCGCCGCGGCGTCAAGAAAATCTATCTCGGTGCCCGCGATCCGGCTTCGCTGGCCGATCTCGTCGCCCTTGATCCCGCTCGCCTCGTGCCGCTGAAACTTGACGTGACAAATGCTGCGGATGTCGCTGATGCTGCCAGGATTGCGACCGATGTCACCCTGTTGATCAACAATGCCGGTTTTGCCGGCGGGCAGGGGGTTATCTCGGCGCCGGACCTGTCGATCGCGCGGCAGGAAATGGACGTCAACTATTTCGGCGTGCTGTCGCTGTCGAAGGCGTTCGCACCTGTTCTTGCCAAGGTGCCTGAGAGCAGCATCGTCAATGTCCTGTCCTTCCTGTCGCTGGTAACGCTGCCCTCGGCCGGGACCTATTCGGCCTCGAAGGCGGCTGGTCTTGCCGCCAGCCGGTCCATCCGGGCGGAATTGCTCGCCCAAGGCACGCAGGTTGTCATCACCATGCCGGTGCAGGTCGAGACCGACATGGGCCGAAGCCTGCCCGAGCCGCGCCTGCAGCCGCTTGATGTCGTCAGCGAAACGCTTGATGCCGTCGAGACCGGCGTCGAGGAGGTTTTCCCCGGCGAACTGACCCGCACTGTCGCCACAGCCTTCGCTGCGGATCCGAAGGGCGTGCAGGCGCATATGTCCACCCGGCTGCCGGCCTAAGATGCAGAAGGGCGTGGCGGAAATCGCGTCTCCATTTTTCCACCGGCGCCCGCTTGCACAATTCTCTCTCTCACGCTAACAATTCCGCCATGACACAGGCACGCAACATTGCAATCTGGTGGTGGGCTCGCTAAAGCGGCCTTGACCAGTCATGCGTGATTGAGACGATAAGCCGCCCGGAAGTTTCGAGGCGGCTTTTTTGTATTCGGGCCGCAGGAATGATGGGCCTGAACGGAGCGACAGATGGCGACGACAATTCTTGCAGACGGTGCGGAAGCCTATACCACCAAGGGCGGCATTTCCGTCACCCGCCGGCGGCGCGAGGCCCCTTATGGCGAAGCGATCTCCAGCTATGTCGACAGGCTCGACGAACGCCGGGGTGCGGTGTTTTCCTCGAACTATGAATATCCGGGCCGCTACACGCGCTGGGATACGGCCATCATCGATCCGCCGCTCGCCATCTCCTCCTTCGGCCGCGCGCTCTGGATCGAAGCCTATAACGAACGCGGTGAAGTCCTGCTGGAGATGGTCTTAGCGCATCTGGCCGGTGTTGCCGACATCACGCTCGGTGCCGCCACGGCGCGCCGTCTTGATCTCACCATCAACATGCCGGACCGGGTGTTCACCGAGGAAGAACGCTCGAAAATGCCGACGGTGTTTACCGTCCTGCGCGCGGTCACCAACCTGTTCTATTCGCAGGAAGACGCCAATCTCGGCCTTTATGGCGCCTTCGGCTACGATCTAGCCTTTCAGTTCGATGCGATCGAGCTGAAGCTGAAGCGTCCCGACGACCAGCGCGACATGGTGCTGTTCCTGCCGGATGAAATTCTCGTTGTCGATCACTATGCCGCCAAGGCATGGATCGACCGGTATGATTTCGATAAGGACGGCAAGACGACGGACGGCAAGGCGGGCGATATCGCTCCGGAACCCTTCCAGACTGTCGACAGTATCCCGCCGCATGGCGACCACCGTCCCGGCGAATATGCCGAGCTGGTCACCAAGGCCAAGGAAAGTTTCCGCCGCGGCGATCTGTTCGAGGTGGTTCCGGGCCAAAAATTCTACGAGCGCTGCGAAAGCAAGCCGTCGGAGATTTCCAACCGGCTGAAGGCGATCAATCCGTCGCCCTATTCCTTCTTCATCAATCTCGGCAACCAGGAATATCTGGTCGGTGCTTCGCCTGAAATGTTCGTGCGCGTTTCCGGCCGCCGGATCGAGACCTGCCCGATCTCCGGCACGATCAAGCGCGGTGACGATCCGATCGCCGATAGCGAACAGATCCTCAAGCTGTTGAATTCCAAGAAGGACGAATCCGAACTGACCATGTGCTCGGACGTTGACCGCAATGACAAGAGCCGGGTGTGCGTTCCGGGTTCGGTCAAGGTCATCGGCCGCCGCCAGATCGAGATGTATTCGCGCCTGATCCATACGGTCGATCATATCGAGGGGCGCTTGCGCGACGATATGGATGCCTTTGACGGCTTCCTGTCGCATGCCTGGGCCGTCACCGTCACCGGTGCGCCGAAACTGTGGGCCATGCGCTTCATTGAAAGCCATGAAAAGAGCGCCCGGCTCTGGTATGGTGGTGCCATCGGCATGGTCGGCTTCAACGGCGACATGAACACCGGTCTGACGCTACGCACCATCCGCATCAAGGATGGCATTGCCGAAGTGCGCGCCGGCGCGACACTGCTCAACGACAGCAATCCGGAAGAAGAAGAAGCCGAAACAGAACTGAAGGCATCCGCCATGATCGCAGCGATCCGCGACGCAAAGTCAGCCAACAGCCGTGGCACCGGCCGCGATGTCGCGCCGGTCGGGACCGGGGTCAAGATCCTGCTCGTTGATCACGAGGACAGTTTCGTCCATACGCTGGCCAACTATTTCCGCCAGACCGGTGCGACGGTCACGACCGTGCGCTCGCCGGTGGCCGACGAGATTTTCGACCGGGTGAAACCCGATCTCGTTGTCCTGTCGCCCGGTCCGGGCAAGCCGAAGGATTTCGATTGCAAGGCGACGATCAAGAAGGCGCGCGCCCATGATCTGCCGATCTTCGGCGTTTGCCTGGGGTTGCAGGCATTGGCCGAAGCCTATGGCGGCGAGCTGCGCCAGCTCGCAGTGCCGATGCACGGCAAGCCGTCGCGCATTCGCGTGCTCGAGCCCGGCATCGTCTTTTCCGGTCTCGGCAAGGAAGTCACGGTCGGCCGTTATCATTCGATCTTTGCCGATCCGTCGACCTTGCCGCGTGATTTCATGATCACGGCTGAAAGCGATGACGGCACGATCATGGGCATCGAGCATACCAAGGAGCCGATCGCAGCCGTGCAGTTCCACCCGGAATCGATCATGACGCTGGGCGGCGATGCCGGCATGCGGATGATCGAGAATGTCGTGGCGCATCTGGCCAAACGGGCAAAGATCAAGGCTGCCTGAGCAAGCATGGACGCAGGTTGAAAGCCGCCGCGCCCGAAATGGCGCGGCGGTTCTTTTTATGGGACGAAGGAATGAGCGATGGCGACTGAAATTCAGGGAAACAAGGCACAACGCCTGGCGTTCTGGGGCATTCCGCTGGCAATCGCCGTGCTGGGCCTGAAGATGCTCGCCTGGTGGGTGACGGGCTCGGTGGCGCTGCTGTCGGACGGCCTGGAATCGATCGTCAACGTTGTTGCCGCGATCGTCGCCTTCGTCGTCATCGGTTATGCCGCCAAGCCGGCAGACGCCGGACACCCGTTCGGCCACTACAAGGCCGAGTATTTTTCCGCCGTCGTCGAGGGCGTGCTGATTGTTGTCGCGGCCCTGTTGATCGCCGCCGAAGCCATTCCCGCCATTCTGGCGCCAAAGCTGCCGGAAACGCCGGCGCTTGGTCTGGCGATCAACCTTGTGGCGGGTATCATCAACGCGATCTGGGCCTATACGCTGATCCGCGCTGGCTCCGCCTTGCGCTCGCCGGCATTGACCGCCGATGGCCATCACATCTTTTCCGATGTCGTTACCTCGATTGGCGTCCTCTTCGGGCTGGTGCTCGCCATTCTCACCGGCTATGCGGTGCTCGATCCGCTACTTGCCGTGCTGGTTGCCTGCAACATTCTCTATCAAGGCTGGAAGGTTATCGCCCGCTCGGTGGACGGTTTGATGGACAAGGCTGTTCCGGCCGAGGAAGAAGAGGCGATCAAAAAGGCGATTGCCGCCAATGCGGTGGGATCGCTCGGCGTGCACGACCTGAAAACCCGCGAGGCGGGCGCGGCGATCTTTGTCGATTTCCATATGGTCGTTCCGGCCGCCATGCCGGTGGGCGACGCGCATGACATTTGCGACCGCCTTGAAGATGCCATCCGCGAGGTCCACGCCGGTGCCAAGATTGCCATTCACGTCGAGCCGGAGGGCGAAAAAGCCCATGGCATCCGCGTTAAAGTCATTGAGGGATTGAGATCATGACAACCACAGACGTCTCCGGGCTCTCGCAGCTCGGACAGAATGTAACCGCACCTCAAAGCCCTGAAGAGGCCGTGCTCGAGCGCGTCCCGACCAGCCATGCCGGTACGGATTTCGTCGTCCGCTTCACTGCGCCGGAATTCACCTCGCTTTGCCCGATGACCGGCCAGCCGGATTTCGCCCATATCGTCATCGATTACGTTCCGGATGGCTGGCTGGTCGAATCGAAGTCGCTGAAGCTCTACCTGCACTCGTTTCGTAATCACGGTGCATTCCATGAGGATTGCACGCTGGATATTGCCAAGCGGCTGGTCGATCTGCTTGGCCCGAAATGGTTGCGGATCGGCGCCTACTGGTATCCGCGCGGCGGTATCCCGATCGACGTCTTCTGGCAGACGGGCGCTCCGCCGGAGGGCCTGTGGCTACCGGATCAGGGCGTGCAGCCTTACCGCGGACGCGGCTGAACACGAAAAACGGCGGGCTTTTGGCCCGCGTTTTTCGTTGGCGATGGGGGTCAGCTGAAGATCAGCGCCAATCCTGCGAATGCGGTGAGGCCACCGAGAATGCGCGCGATGACCCGGCCCGACGACAGCAGGCTGATGCCAAAGCCAAGGCCGATCCCGGCGGCATGCAGGAGCGCTGTTGCGATCACGAAACCGGTGCTGAAGGGCAGGGCGCCGGCGGCACCCAGCTCGCCGCCATGGGCATAGCCATGGAACAGCGCAAAGACGCCGACGACTGCGGCGCAGGCGACAGCTTCCATGCGAACGGCCATGGCGACCAGCAGGCCAAGGGCAACGACGGACGCGAGGATCGCAGGCTCGACGAAGGGCAGGTGGACACCGGCCACCGCCAGCGCAAAGCCGAACGCCATGGTGCCGACAAAGGCGGAGGGAACCACCCACAGCGCGCGCCCGCCGATCTGCGCTGCCCAGAGGCCGACGGCGATCATCACGAGGATATGGTCAAGACCCCATAGCGGATGGGTAAAGCCTGCGAGCAGCGATCCGTGTTCAGCGGGATCGAGATGGGCAAAGGCGGGTGCGGTCGAAGCGGCAAAGCTTGCGGCGGCGAGAAGAAGGCGTCTTTTCATTATGGTCCCCATGGGTGGGCGGGGCATATGGGAGCACCCCGCCGGATGTGAAATCATGACGATCGCATCTTATTTGGCAGCGAATTTCCGTCCATACGGCAATTGCCTTAGTTGGCATCTTTACCATAGCCGCAGGGTGTTGCCGATTGGGCTTTCATCGGCATCCGCTTTTGTTGCATTGTTTTCGCAGTCGAGTCGCCTTATCTGACAGCGGCAGGACATTTGAATTTATTTCGCGGGAGAGTTCGCATGAACGAAGAAGACGACGACAAGGTTAAGGAATTGACTTTGGGCAAAGAGACTGAGGCGAACCTTTTCAAGTCGCGCTCGATTTTCATCTATGGCCCGATCAATCAGGAACTGGCGCAGAAGGTTTGCTCGCAGCTCGTGGCGCTTGCCGCCGCCAGCGATGACGATATCCGCATCTTCGTCAGCTCCCCGGGTGGACACGTCGAATCCGGCGATTCGATCCATGACATGATCAAGTTCATCAAGCCGAAGGTCTGGATGATCGGAACCGGCTGGGTCGCTTCCGCCGGTGCGCTGATCTATGTGTCGGCTCCGAAGGAACGGCGCATTTGCCTGCCGAACACCCGCTTCCTGCTGCATCAACCCTCTGGTGGTACACGCGGCATGGCGTCCGACATCGAGATCCAGGCCCGCGAAATCATCAAGATGAACGAGCGCTTGAACAGGATCTTCGCTGAAGCCACCGGCCAGTCGGTCGAAAAGATCGCCAAGGACACAGATCGCGACTACTGGCTCTCCGCCGATGAAGCCAAGTCCTACGGTCTCGTATCGCGCATCGTCACATCGGCTGCCGATATCTGAGGATTTCAAATCCCCGGCACATCCCGACCCCCGCTGGTTCGCCCAGCGGGGTTTTTTATGGCCGGCTCGCCGTGGCGGAGAGGGGATGATCGATCAGTGCGGTGTCGATGGTGATGAGCTTCATGTTTTCGACTAGGCATTGGGCGAGCAGAAGCCTGTCGAAGGGATCGCGTGTCGGTGGTTCAGGATCGATATCTACCAATGCATGATGCTCATTGATGGCAAGCAATGTTATGCCTGCTCGCTTGGCTGCATTCGGCAAATCGTAAATGCCGTATTTCAGCGGCAGTTTGCCCAGCCGCCATTTGATGGCGATTTCCCAAAGACTTGCGATACTCAGGTAGAGTTCATGATTTGAACTTTCGACTTCCTGACGGATCGCGGCCGGAAGATCCTCAAACTGCTCCTCAACGAGTGCGATGAAGATATGCGTGTCCAGAAGACGCGCCATGGTCATTTCACCGGCAGGGGCGGAAGTGGCGTAATCAGGAAATCTTCAGGAAGCGGATCATCAAAATCCTCCGGAATGTCTCCGAAGAAGTTTTTTATACCATGCTCCTTCTTGTAGGCTTTGAGGCCCTCCCAATCGATCCCGCCCTTCTTCGTTGATGGCACGAGGTCCATGACCGCCTTGCCGTTGCGGGTCACGGTTATGGTTTCGCCTGCTTCGACACGGCGTGCGAGTTCGGTCAGCTTGTTCTTGGCTTCGCGGATCGGAATCTGTGTCATGGCGATAATGTAGCTGCATGTGGCTACTTTTTCAATGTGGATGATTTGCGCCTTCCCGCACTTGCCCTCCGGTCAACGCGCAGCTATACAAACCTCATGTTGAAGACAGGCGCCATCATCGTCGAACAGGCAACCCGCGGGCAGATCGCCTTTGCGGAGCGTTCGCGCGCCTTCACCTCGCTTCTTCTTCTCGGCCTTACACGCGGTTGCCGGGTTCTTTGAAGGAGCGCCCGGTGGCCGAAAGCCCACCGGCCCCAGCTCCTTGCCTTTCCTGAATTCCAGAACCGAAAAGAACCCGAGAGCCAGCATTTTGCCGTCGCAATGCGACCGTCGATCGGTTATTGCATGCGGGCTATGCGCCTCACAGATGAAGAGAAGCCGCAATGATCATGAAGTCCCACACCGTCAAGCAAGGCATGCCTGAAGCCGCGGTCAAGTATCAGCCCTATCCGCAGATCAATATTCCTGACCGCACCTGGCCGGGCAACACCATCACCAAGGCACCAATCTGGTGCTCGGTCGATCTGCGCGACGGCAACCAGTCGTTGGTCGATCCGATGGGTCACGACCGCAAAGCCCGGATGTTCCAGTTGCTGCTCGACATGGGCTTCAAGGAAATCGAGATCGGCTTCCCGTCGGCGTCGCAGACCGATTTTGATTTTGCCCGCTGGTGCGTCGAAGAGGGAAATGTTCCCGCCGACGTATCCTTGCAGGTGTTGGTCCAGTGCCGCCCGGAGCTGATTACCCGCACGTTCGAATCGCTGCAGGGCGCCACCAAGCCGATCGTGCATTTCTATAACTCCACCAGCGAGTTGCAGCGCCGCGTGGTGTTTGCCAAGGACGTCAAGGGCATCAAGCAGATCGCCACCGACGCGGCCAAGATGATTGCCGACATGGCGGCCAAGGCTGGCGGCGGCTTCCGGTTTGAATATTCGCCGGAAAGCTTTACCGGCACCGAGCTGGAAGTAGCGCTGGAAATCTGTAACTCGGTCGCCGAGATCATCCAGCCGACGGCCGACAACAAGCTGATCCTGAACCTGCCCTCGACGGTAGAGATGGCGACGCCGAACGTCTATGCCGACCAGATCGAATGGATGTGCCGCAATCTCGACAATCGCGAAAACCTGATCATTTCCCTGCATCCGCACAATGACCGCGGCACGGGCATCGCCGCTACCGAACTGGCCTTGATGGCCGGCGCCGACCGTGTCGAAGGTACGCTGTTCGGCAATGGCGAGCGCACCGGCAATGTCGATGTGGTGACGCTGGCGCTGAATATGTTTACCCAAGGGATCGATCCTGAGCTGGATTGCTCCGATATCGAGCGGATCAAGGACGTCTACGAATATTCCAACCAGATGATCATTCCCGAGCGCCATCCTTATGTTGGCGAACTGGTCTATACGGCCTTTTCCGGCTCGCATCAGGACGCGATCAACAAGGGCATGAAGGCGATCAAGGTTGCTAACAAGCCGCAGTGGGAAGTGCCCTATCTGCCGATCGATCCGCAGGATGTGGGCCGTTCCTATGAGGCGATCATCCGCATCAACTCGCAGTCGGGCAAGGGCGGTATCGCCTATATCCTGCAGCAGGATTACGGCATCAACCTGCCGCGTAACCTGCAGGTCGAGTTCCGTGAGGATATCCAACGCATCACCGACGAATTCGGCAAGGAACTGCCGTCAAAGGCGATCCACGGCCGCTTCATCGAGCGTTACGTTGATCAGCCGGGCGCGCGCATCCGGTTCGTCGATCACCACACCTATCCGGTCGGCGAACACAAGGGCGTGCGCGTCGTGGCCGCCGAAATTACCGACAATGGCGAAACCAAGCGCATCGAAGGCAAGGGCACAGGCCCGATCGATGGCTTCATCAATGCGCTGTCGATCTATCTCGGCGTCGACATGTCGGTTGCCGACTATTCCGAGCATTCGTTGCAGCACGGTTCGAATGCGGCGGCTATCGCTTATGTGGAGGTGGAATATCCGGGCGGAAAGCTGTTCGGCGTCGGCATCAACACCAACATTGTCGCTGCATCCCTTGAAGCCATTGTCTCTGCGGCAAACCGGGTTCTGGAGATGAAAGCTCAATAATACAGCCGCTTATGCGGCTCTTTGAAAAAGTTGATTCAAACAAAAAGAGCCGCTTCCTCCGGGGAGGCGGCCCTTTGCATTGCTAACGCAGGTCTTTAGATCGCGGTCGAGACAGCGGTGGCGAGTTGGTGAAGATTGGCATCCGACGAGGGGCCGACCACGACATAGGATGCTCCTGCCTTCTGCCAGGAAATCATCGCGATATCGTCGCGCATGCTTTCGGTCATCTTGCCATCGGTGCTGCCCGGTGTGCTCTTCAGAAAACAGATTGCGAAGACGTCGCCGTCCTGGTCCCTGTACATAAGCTGAGCCACCGGCTTGCCGGCTGCGACCAGCAGACGAGCGCCTTCGAATGTCAGGCCCTTGTCACTCAGGTCCGGCAGCGAGAAGTTTACGCCGACATTCGAAGCCAGCCAGCCCTCGATCTTGCCTTCGGCGGAGGCCGGAACTTCCACCAGATGTTCTGCCGTCTGGCGCGCATAGACGCGGTGATAG
Organism: Hyphomicrobiales bacterium; assembly: GCA_900468065.1. Lineage (GTDB taxonomy): Bacteria > Pseudomonadota > Alphaproteobacteria > Rhizobiales > Rhizobiaceae > Pararhizobium. The sequence goes on from UBTA01000009.1 coordinate 51,102, forward strand.
TCGGCGATATCGTCAAGCCATGTGCGGGCAGCGGCCAAGTTCACTGGCTGGGTATCGTCATTGCTGGTCTTGCCGATGATGAAACCGGTGGAGCCGCCGACAAGCAGCAAGGCGACCGAAGCGGCGAGCGCGCGCGGCCACAGGCGTTGCTTTGCCTGGCGGGGCGTGGCGGTCACGACGCGTTCGATCTTCGGATTGACGCCCGGTCCCTGCTTGATCCGGCGAACCAGCGACAACGGCACAGGATCGTGAAGGAATTCCTCGAACGCCTTGTTACCGAAGGCATTTCCGGCCTGCAGCATGTCAAAGACCCGCCGGGCCTCGTCATCGCGCGCCACCAGCTGTTCCAGTTCCTTGCGTTCCGCTTCATTGACTTCGCCGTCGATATAGGCCGACAGGCGAACGTCGAGCGGGAGCCCTTTCGTGCTTTGCAACGTTCAGGCCCTCCTTTCCGTCGTCTCTGTAATCATTGCGGCCAAGCGCAAGCGCGCGGTCGAAAGCCTGCTCATCACCGTTCCGATCGGTATTTTCAGGATGTCGGCCGCTTCCCGGTAGCTATGCCCTTCGATGTTCACCAGAAGGAAAACGCTCGCCAGCCCTTCCGGCATGGAGAGGATCATTTTCTGCAGCTGATTGACGTAGACAGCCTTTTCACCGGAGGCCTCTATCGAAAGCTCGTCCTGCTCGGAGGCATCGACCGTGCCGCTGCCGGTGCGCACCCGGCGCTTTCTGATCTCGTCGATCCAAAGATTGCGTGTCATTGCGTATATCCAGCTCTCAAGCCGCCCTTCGCCGTTCCACAGATGGTAACGGGTGATCGCACGCTCGCAAACCTCCTGAACCAGATCATCGGCATCGGCCGCATTGCGCGTCAGCGTCATCGCAAAACGTCGCAACTTGGGCAGCACGCTAACCAAGTCCCGTCGGAATTCGTTCGATTCTGCCGCTGGACGCATTGCTCTTCCAAAGAAACGTTCCGGATCGGGGTTTTATTCGTCCGGTCGAAATATACGCCGGTTGATATGAAACATTTGACCCATGGTCTGCAAGTCGGCAGCTGGGTGGAAGCGCATATTTTGCAGCTTCGGGACGTTTCTCAACGTCAAATGTCAGGCCGGGCAATGCGTTAGCGCAGCCCGGCCCGATTGTTCTCAATAGTGGCGAACGCCGCCCAGCGATTCGAGCAGCGCACGATAGGCCCAGCTGTTTTCACCGCCGCGGTCGCGGATCTCGATCAGCTGCGCCTTGGCCTCTTCGACCTTGCCCTGTTCGAGCAGCGCCTGACCCATATAGGAGCGGGCGAGGATGTAGTTTTCGTCCGCCTGCAGCGCGCGCTTGTAGAAACTCATGCCGAGTTCCATGCGTCCGGCCTTGCGGTTGGAATAGCCGCGATAGTTGAGGATGCGGGCACTGTTCTGGTCCTTGACGGCGTCGAGCACCTTGAGCGAATTTTCATATTGGCCGGCATAGGCCAGTTCGCGGGCCGCCTTGAACAGGATATCGTCGTCAAGGCCGCTCTTCTTGGCATTGACGCATTCTTTCTTGGTCTTGTCCCAGATCTTGCCGTCCTTGCATTCGGTGGAGGTCTTGGTCTTTTCCGGCGGCGCGGTCGTATCCTCGCCTGCGGCAAAGGCCACCTGGCCAAGCGCGAAGACAGAGGCGACTGAGAACAAGGCAATCATAGCAGTCTTGCTGTGGATCATGGTCATCTCCCTGGCTGAAACTGATACCGGCAAGCCGGATCGCGCATGACATTGCCGATGTCAGCATTCTCCTTCTTAAGGTCAGCCCTGTGGGACGGATGACCAGCACGGATTATTTCGCGAGCATAGCCTTTTTTCGGCGCTTGGCGAGTAACGATAGGGCGATCAGAGCCGGGTGGTTTCGACCAGGGTCACCGAACGGCTGTCCATTGTCAGTTCGAACCGCTCGCGGATCACATTCCATTGTCCCGGGCTGCCAGAGATCGAAAACAGGTTGAATCCGGCGGGCGGCTTTTTGCCACCACGGCCCTGTGAGGCCGACGCGATGCCGACGACAGGCACGGGTTTGACCTGGCCTTTGAGGGAATAGACAGTGTTCAGGTGCGTATGCCCGTGCAGTACCAGTTCGGCGCCGCCAGCGGTGATCGTCGCGGCAAAGCGGCGGATGCCGAGCATGCGCTTGTGCAGGGATGTGGCCCCCCGGATCGGCGGATGATGGATCATCACCACACGGAACAGACCGGCTTCGCCTGCCGCACGCAAAAGGTTGACGGTCTCGCGTGCCTGGCGGCTGCCGAAATAGCCGCTGGCGGCAAAGGGAGGTGTTGCAACGGCCGTCGAGCAGCCGATCAGTGCGACAGGGCCGCGAACACGCAGATAGGGATAGCAGTGGAAATCCTCGTCCCACTCCGCCGGTCCGCGCTCGCCGCGCATATAGGGATACCAGGCCTTGGTGGTCTTCTCATAGGCACCCGGTACATAGGCATCGTGATTGCCGGGCACGATCGAGATGTTCTCCGGCTTGCCGGCTTCGCGCAGCCATTCCGTCACCACCTCGATTTCACGCGAGGAGGCGAGGTTGACCAGATCGCCGGTGATCGCCAGATGATCCGGATCTACCCGCTCAATTTCGTCCATCAACAGGTTGAGCGTATCGCCGACCAGATGGTTGCGCCGGTTGCGGTGCCAGTTGACGAAGCCGGTAATGCGTTTGGATGCGAGTTCGCGGAAGGAAAGATCGGGCAGGGGGCCGAGATGGATATCGGAAATATGAGCGAGTTTGAACATCCTTCGTACCTAGCGCATATTCCCGAAAAGGGGAATCATTCCAGACGCTTTATCCTCCCCGAGACGATGGGCGCGGCAATGACGAAAGGAGCCGGATCGGTATGAGCGAAGCGCCGCCGGAAATGCGCAGCTGGAAATCAAGGCTGGTGACACGCCTGGCCCACAGTTATTTCGCGATCGCACGCGGCATGACGATAGGCGTGCGCGCTGCCTGCTTCGATGCCGAAGGCCGCGTTTTTCTTGTTCGGCATTCCTATGTGCCCGGCTGGCATATGCCGGGTGGTGGGCTGGAGCGGCGTGAGACGGCTTTGCAGGCGCTCGTCAAGGAATTGCGCGAGGAGGGAAATCTCGAAATGAGCGGTCCGCCCGAGCTTTTCCACGTCTATTTCAACCGACAGACCAGCAATCGCGACCATGTGCTCTTCTATCGCTGCCGCGATGTCCGCCAGGTCTCGCCGAAGAAACCGGATATGGAAATCGTCGAGAGCGGTTTCTTTGCGCTGGATGCCTTGCCGGCGGAGACAACGCCTGCGACACGCCGGCGCTTGGCGGAACTCTCAGGAAGCGCTCCGCCAGCTGAATTCTGGTAGGTCAGGCCGCCAGCGTCTCACGGCCATGCGGCGCGTCAAGGGCAAGGACCGGTCCGACGGGCACGACCCCGGTCGGATTGATCATCGTGTGACTTCGGTAGTAATGCTCCTTGATGTGGCGCATGTTGACCGTTTCGGCGACGCCGGCCACCTGATAGAGATCCTGCAGATACCCCTGCAGATTCGGATAATCGGCGATGCGGCGGATATTGCACTTGAAGTGTCCGACGTAGACGGGATCGAAACGCACCAGCGTGGTGAAGAGCCGCCAGTCGGCCTCGGTGGTCCGTTCGCCGCTGAGGTAGCGCCGCGTTGACAGGCGCTCTTCCAACTCGTCCAGCACCTCGAACAGCGTCGTGACGCTCTCCGCATAGGCGTCCTGCGCCGTGGCAAAGCCCGCCTTGTAGACGCCGTTGTTGACTGCGCCGTAGATCCGTTCGTTCAGGCCGTCGATTTCACTGCGCAGCTTTTCCGGATAGAAATCCTCGTTCGCACCCGTCAGGCGATCGAAGGCCGAGTTGAACATGCGGATGATTTCCGAGGATTCGTTGGACACCATCTTGTTCTGCTGTTTGTCCCAGAGCACCGGCACCGTGACGCGGCCGGAATAATGCGGGTCGGCCTTCACATAGACCTGCCAGAGCGCGTCCGAGCCAAACAGGTGATCGACCGTGCCGCCGATCTCGTTCTTGAACTCCCAGCCCTTCGACAGCATCAGCGGATCGACGATCGACACGGTGATCAGGTCTTCGAGCTTCTTCAGCTTGCGGAAGATCAGCGTGCGGTGCGCCCACGGGCAGGCAAGCGATACGTAGAGGTGGTAGCGGCCCGCCTCGGCCTTGAAGCCGCCTTCGCCGCTCGGGCCGGCCGAACCGTCGGCCGTAATCCAGTTGCGGAACTGTGACGCAGCCCGCTTGAAATGTCCCTTGGTTTCCTTGGTATCGTACCAGACGTCCTGCCAGACGCCATCAACCAGCATGCCCATCGTCAATCTCCTGGCGGCGGGAGCGCCGCTTGTCTGTGAATTCGTGATCCATAGATAGCGCATCAAATCGGCGCATATAGTCCGCAAAAACTGAACAGTGCGTTTTAGGCTTTGACGCGGCGCTTTTTTCTGCTATCCGGCCATGCAGAATTTTTCTAACACGGATCAAAGCTGATGTTTTTCCCGGGAAGCCCACGACGACGCTGATGCTTTAAACGCCCCTGAGGGCGAAGCCATCATATTTTTGTCTCGTATGCCCGGTTTCCCGATGTTCATGAAAAAGCACGACCTCGTCTATCTCACCGAAGACGCTTCCCACGACGCAGCCATCGAAATCATCAATGAAGAAGCGTTCGGCCCCGGCCGCTTTGCGCGCGCCGCAGCCCGCATCCGCGAGCAGGGGCCGCACGATCTGTCGCTGTCCTTCGTCTGCGCCGACGATGGCGAGACCATTGCTTCCGTGCGGATGACCCCGGTTATGGCCGGCTCGATCAAGGGCCACCTGCTCGGTCCGCTCGCCGTTCGCCCCTCACACAAGAACCGCGGCATCGGCCGCGAACTGGTGCGCATTGCAGTTGAGGCGGCGCGGCGCAAGGGTTCGGAATGCGTCATCCTCGTCGGTGATCCACCCTATTACCAGCCGCTCGGCTTCGAGACGGTCGCCTATGGCGCGCTGACGTTTCCGGGACCGGTCGATCCCAACCGAGTGCTGGTTGTGCCGATGATTGAAGACGTCCACGCGGGACTGAAGGGCGACATCCACTGGCGGGCGTGATTTCCTCGCCGGGGATAAGCTGCGGATCGAAGCGCGGGCTTCCCAATTCTGCCACAGTGACTGCGAATATCCCGGCCATCGCAACCGGGATATTTTTAATGCGTCTGCTGCCGGCCTTCTTCGCCTCGCTTTTCCTCGCCACCTCGGCCTCTGCCGCCGATCTCATCCAGTTCTGGGACAAGCCGCAGCACGGCGGCAACAGTTTCAACCGGCTGCCGCCGGACCAGGCCTATTTCGATGCCCTGAAAGGTTATGGCGCCACTTGGGTGCGGCTCTCCTATGACAAGTGGAAACCGGCGAAACGCGACTTCCTGATCGGTGATGCCGACAAGTACGAAGGCATCCCGGCGCAGGATTTGGCGACGCTGAAGGCCACGCTCGACCGGGCCGACAAGGCGGGGCTGAAGGTGGTGATCACGCCCTTGTCGCTGCCGGGCATGCGCTGGGCGCAGAACAACGGCAATAAGTTTGATGGCCGGTTATGGCAGGACAAGGCCTGGTGGGGGCAGGCGGCTTCCTTCTGGAAGGACCTCGCCACAGCCCTCAAGGACCACCCGGGCGTTGCCGCCTACAACATCATCAACGAACCGGCGCCGGAAAAGAACAACGGCGTTGCCGAACATGGCGGCGTCGATGCGATGAAGACCTGGTATGCAAAGCAGGCGGACACGGCGCGCGACCTGCCGGCCTTTTACGACACGGTGATCAAGGCCATCCGCGAAGTCGATCCCTCAACCCCGATCATGGTTGATGCCGGCTGGTATGCCGCCGCCGTTGCCCTCAGTTATTGGCCAAAGCCGCTTACCGACGACAAGGTGCTCTACAGCTTTCATATGTACGAGCCCTATGCGGCCACCAGTGCGCCGAACATGAAGCGGGACAAGCCCTATGCCTATCCGGGCAAGGTCCCGTTTGGCGAGACGGAAGAAACCTGGAACCGCGAACGGGTCGCCGCCTATCTGAAACAGCCGGTCGACTGGGCCGACAACCACAACATCCCGCGCAACCGCATGGTCGCCGGCGAATTCGGCTGTATGCGCCGCTGGGAAGGCTGCAAGACCTATCTCGAAGATGTGCTGACGTCGCTCGACGACAGCAAACTGCACTGGGCCTTCTACAGTTTTCGCGAGGACAGCTGGGACGGCATGGATTACGAGCTCGGCTCGCAGAAGGTCCACTGGAAATACTGGGAGGCGATCGATGAAGGAAAGCCTGATCCGGTGAAGCGCAAGGCGGGACCGGAATTCGATCCGATCCGGAAGAGGTTGTGAATTGGAACTGATAGCCTGCAGCTAAACTCTCCGTCATTCCTGTGCTTGTCACAGGAATCCAGCCACGGCGCGTCTGCGCCGTGAGAAAACTTTCCGGCCGCGCCGCCCAATGAGTCTTACGCGCCGCGGACGCGGCGCACCGGATTCCTGTGACAAGCATAGGAATGACGGAGACCATGGAGGCCTTGGATGCAGCACAACGGCGATGCCGAAAGCCAAGACAAACCCTAACTCTTACCGTCCCTCACGGTGCCACGTCGCCGAAAGCACGAACAGCAGCGCCGCCAGTCCGAGGAAGCCGGCGAACAGCGATAGCGAATTTATGCCCTTCAGCACGGTCTCGTCGGTCATGCGCAGCGACATGCGCTGGTCGTCGGCAACGCGGACCGTGCCGCGCACGGGTAAAATCTGCGGCACATCGACCGGCCCATCGGCATTGGCAAGGCGCTGCACCAGCCCCTTGGTCTTCTCTGCCCAGGGGGTAAGCGTCTCAGTGGTCGAGATGGTCGCCTTGAACTCTGGCGCATCGACGCTGCCGACATGCACCAGCGTGTTCAGTTCGCCATTGGTGACCTCAAAAAGGCCGGTTTCGGCGGTGCGGACGTTGGCCTTGTAGAGGCCGGGTTCGCCTTCATTGAGCGCGATTTCCTCGGTCTTGCCAGAGGGATAGGTCAGCATGGCGGTGCCCGGATCGCCGGCGATCGTCTGCCGGGCGATTTCCAGTGTCCGGCCGCTGGCATGCGCCGTCAGCGCTTCCTCTTCCAGCGCCGGCTCCTGCATCAGCCAGTGGGCAGTGCGGCGATAGAGCGAAACACTCGGGCCGCCGCCTTCAAAGCCGCGTGCCCAGAGCCAGCCCTGGTCGGAGAGCAGCATGGCGACGCGGCCCTTGCCGACGCGGTTCAACACCAGTAGCGGCTTGCCGTCGGCGGCCTGCATGACGGTCTGACCGAGCGGTTTGTCGACGTCCACAGTTCGGAACCAGCGGCCCCAATGCGGCGGTTCGCTGTCGGCACCTTCGAGACCGCGGGTGACCGGATGTTTCTTTCCTTCTTCCGACAACCGCGGATAGAAGGCTTTTTCGTTCATGAAGCCGGTGGGGCTTGCGGGCAGCACCGCCGACAAAGGGGTCGTCGCAATCGAATCGTCACCAGCATGTTCGGGGCCTGCGGCAATCAACAGCGCACCGCCGTTTTCGACATATTGGGCGATGTTGTCGTAGTAAAGGATCGGCAGAACGCCGCGATGCTGGTAGCGGTCGAAGATGATCAGGTCGAATTCCTTGATCTTATCGACGAACAATTCGCGGGTTGGGAAGGCAATCAGCGACAATTCGTTGATCGGCGTGCCGTCCTGCTTTTCCGGCGGCCGCAGAATGGTGAAATGCACCAGGTCGACGGCAGCGTCGGATTTTAACAGGTTGCGCCACGCGCGTTCACCGGCATGCGGCTCGCCCGACACCAGCAGCACGCGCAGGTTCTCGCGGATGCCGTCGATGACGTGGACGGCGCGGTTGTTGGCCTCCGTCACTTCGCCGGCAACAGGCGCGACGGCGAATTCGAGGATATTGTTGCCGCCGCGCGGCACGGTGAAGGCGAAGGGTACATCGGTGCCGGGCTCGGCCATCTCCGTGGCGATCTCGTTGCCGTTGAGGCTGACGGTGACTTCCGCCGTACCGCCGGGCGCCTTGCCGTCATCGGCGATACGGAACGTCACCTTCTGTTCTTCGCCGACAATGCCGAAGCGCGGACCGCTGATGATCTCGACGCGGCGGTCGAACTCGTCCGGCTTGCCGGTGATCAGGCCGTGGATCGGCGCATCGAAGCCGAGCGGCTGGTTGATATCGGGAACATCGTGGATCTGGCCATCGGTAATGAAGATCGCGCCGCCGACGCGGGCGGGCGGCACGTCGGCCAGCGCCGTCTGCAGGGCTGTAAACAGTTTTGTCGACGGCGTTTCGGTATTCTCGTCATCGGCAGCCTCGACGATGCGGGCCTCGATCTGCGGGAATTTTGCCAGCCGCTGCTTCAGCGTCGCCAAGGCTTCATCGGTCATGGCACGGCGGCCGGCATTGTCCTGGCTCTGGCTGCGATCGACGACGACGCCGACGATGGTGGAGAGCGGTTCGCGTTCCTCCTGGAAGAACACCGGATTGGCGATGGCAAGGCAGAGGGCTGCGAGTGCCGCCGTCCGGAAGGCTGCACCGCGTACGCCGCGCCAGAAGCCGAGCGCCGAGAGCAGAACTGCAATAAGCGCGAGTACGGCGATGAAGGCCCAAGGGAGTAGCGGCTGGAAATCGAGTGTCATACGTGTGCCCTCACTGGCCAAGCCGTTCGAGCAGGGCAGGGATGTGCACCTGATCGGCTTTATAGTTGCCGGTCAGCATATACATCATGATGTTGACGCCGGAGCGGAAGGCAAGCTCGCGCTGCTGCTCGTCCGGCGGCACGGTCGGCAGGAGCGGCATGCCGTTGGTGTCGATCGCCCAGGCGCCGGCAAAATCATTGCCGGTGATCATGATCGGCGAGACGCCGTCGCCGGAGCGCGCCGGTCTGCCGGTCGGCTGCGAGCCATTGTCCGGCTGCGCCTCGATCCACAGCGGGCTGCCATTGTAGCGGCCGGGGAAGTTCGACAACAGATAGAAGGACTTGGTCAGCACGTTGTCGGTCGGTACCGGTTCGAGCGGCGGAATGTCGAGATCGGCAAGGATCGCCTGCAGCCGTTCGGAATTGGGGCTGCTGCCGCTATCTGATCCGAGCGACGAGAACTGGTCGCGCGTGTCGAACAGCACGGTGCCGCCGGAGCGCATATAGGCATCGATCCGGCTGATTGCCGCCGGGCTCGGCATCGGCGCATTGGCCGATATCGGCCAGTAGATCAGCGAGTAGAACGCCAGTTCGTCGGCGGCGATGTCGAGGCCGACGGGCGGGCCGGGTTCGAGCGTGGTGCGATAGGTCAGGAATTCGGTAAGGCCCGCGAGACCGCGTTCGGAAAGACGGTCGACATCGGTTTCGCCGGTGATGACATAGGCCAGATGGGTCTTGTTCAATTGCCGCAAAATGATGTCGTCGCCCGGTTTGCTGTCATCGGCCAGGGATTGGCCGGAGATGGCGACCAGCACGCCTGCTGCGAGGGCCAGAACGATCATCGCCGCTGCCGGCATTCTCAACCGGGCAAAGGCGCCGCCCATGAACAGAACCACCGCGGAATCGATCAACAACATAATTAGCGCTGCGGCAAACAGCGATGGTTTCAGCGACCAGGCCTCGGCGCCGATCAGCGGCTCTGACGTGTACGGAATGGACAGGCCGCTGGCATCGATCGGCTTCAGTTCGGTATCGCGGGGCAAAAGGTTCAGCGCGGTAAATCCTTCTTCGGAACCATAGAGACCGGGCGGGTGCTCGGCGCTGGAAACCGGCGTCGTTCCGGCGGCAATGTCCAGCGGCCGCGCCTTGCCGGTCTCGCTGATCAGGATGCCATTGGCATTGAGCAGGCGGTATGGCGCCAGCGTCTGGCCCTTTGCCGCCCCGTCGCTTGCTACGCCGCCGCTGCGCGACAGTTGCACGCTCCGGCGCAGCATCTCTACGAAATCGCCCGAGATCGGCAGGTTCGACCATGTTGCCTCGGCACTGACATGGAACAGGATGATGCGGCCCGCACCTTGGGTCTTTGTCGTCACCAGCGGCGTGCCATCGGCAAGGCTTGCCCAGGTACGCGATGAAAGATCGGCGGTCGGCTCGGCCAGAACCTGCCGCTTGACGAGGATACCCTCGGGGCGCGGCATGCCGGCAAACGGGCTGAGTGCCGGATAATCGGCGAGCGGCTGCGGTTCGGACCACGAAAGCGCGCCACCCAGTGCGCGCTCGCCCTGACGCAGCGTTACCGGTACCAGCGGATCGTCGGCGGGAGCTGCGGCCAGCCGCGGTCCGGCAAAGCGGACCAGCGTGCCGCCGTTTTCGATCCATTTGGTGATCGGCGCATAGGTTTCTTCCGGCAGACGGCCAATATCGGCCATGATCAGCATCGACGGCTTCTGCGCCAGAAGTTCGGGAATCGACACAGCCATATCGGCTTCGTTCGGCTGGACGAGGTCAGCGTAGGGAGCCAAGGCCCGGTTGATATAGTAGAGCGGCGACAAAAGCGGTTGCGACTGGTCGCGGGCTTCACCGCTCAACAGCGCGACGCGGCGGCGGCGGAAGCCGTCATCGAGCAGGAAGGTGCCGCCGGCGGTCGCCATGCCATCGACGGCGATGCGGGCAAAATCATTGCGCAGTTCGAAGGGGGCGGCGAGCGTTCCCCTGGCAACGCCTTCGCCGGCGGCAAAGGCGACCGACCCATTGGCGATCGCCCGGCCGCGTGTGTCATAGGCGGTAATTGGCAGCGTGCGCGCAGCAGTTGTATCGAGACGTGTGGCGCTGACCACCATCGATTCGGCATCATTGGCGGAATTGCTGATCGCCACGGCCTGATCCTTGCCGCCTTCGATCAGCCTGAAATTTTGCGGCGAAAGCGCTGCAAGCTCGACCATCACCTTGCTATCGGCCGCCTCGATGCCATCCGACAGGAAAGCCAGCGTGCCGGGCGCCGTTCCGTCAAGCGCAGTCTTCAGCGCGTTGACCGCTGCGGAGCGGTCGGGGCTGAGGGGTTGCGGAGCGGCCGCGGCAAGCCGATTGCGGGCGCTTAACGCCGATCCGGGAACGGCATTGTGTTCCTGATCGGCGGTAAAGACGACGGAAACCGGCAGATCGCGTTCCTCGGCGTCGCTGATAAGGGCGTCGGCCGTCTCGACCCGTCGTTGCCAGTCGCTCGATGTTGCCCAGCTATTGTCGATCACCAATGCCAGTGGCCCGTTGCCGGCCAGCGTGTTGGAGCGCGGATTGAACACCGGGTCGGCGATGGCGAGGATGATGGCGGCGGCCATCAGCATGCGGAGCAGCGTCAGCCACCACGGGCTTTTCGACGGCGTTTCCTCGCGTTTGAGGACGCTGGCGAGAATGCGCAGCGGTGGAAAAACCTCGGTCACCGGTTTTGGCGGTGTCATGCGCAAGAGCCACCAGATTGCCGGCAAGGCAACGAGGGCTGCGAGCATCAGCGGATTGGCGAAGATGAACGGCAGGAAGCTCATAGCTGGCCTCCATGGGTGGCGCGTCCGGGCATGCCGGAAAGATACATATGCACGGCCACCAGCGCCTCGGAGGCAAGGTGGTCGGTGCGGTGCGGCGTGAACGTCCAGCCGAGATGGCGCAGGTTTTCACCCAGAGTGTCGCGCCGTGCGATATAGGCGCGACGATAGTCGTCGCGGACGATTTCGGCGCGGCCGGCGGTCAGCTTCTCGCCGGTCTCCGGATCGGTGAACTCGGTGCGTCCGGCATAGGGAAAGCTCTCTTCGGCGGGATCAGCAACCTCGATGACATGGCCGCGCAACCCGCGCCGGGCCAGAGGGCCAAGGCGCGCCATGATCGTATCGGCTGGATCAAGGAAGTCGCCGATCAGCACGAGGTCGCTGGCGCCACGGATCATCGCCGTCTGCGGCAAGCCGCCCGATAGCGGCGTGTGCATCAGGGCGGTTGCCAGCCGTTCGGCGGCGTTGCGGGCAGACACCGGCTCCATCACGCCGGGGCAACCGATCCGCTCGCCGGAACGGGCAAGGATTTCGGCCAAAGCCAGCATCAGCACCAGCGCCCGGCTTTCCTTGGAGACCGAGCCGAATTTCGACTTGTACATCATCGACGGCGAAAGGTCGGCCCAGAGCCAGATCGTATGCGCTGCCTCCCATTCGCGGTCGCGCACGTAGGTATGGTCGTCGCGGGCGGAGCGGCGCCAGTCGATGCGCGACAGGCTTTCACCATCGCTATAGGGCCGGAACTGCCAGAAGTTTTCGCCGATGCCGCGCTTGCGGCGCCCGTGCCAGCCGGAAATCACCGTGTTGGCGATGCGCTTTGCCTCGACCATGCAGTCCGGGATCAGCCGGGCACGGCTCTGCGCACGGGAAAGAACCTCTCCGGACGGCGTCGGCTCGACGATTTGGCCTATGGCAGCCATTCATTATCCCTTGGCTTGCTTGACCAGGCTGGTTATCACGTCACGGACCGACATGCCTTCCGCCCGGGCCGCAAATGTCAGCGCCATGCGGTGCTGTAGCACCGGCTCGGCCAGCGCCATGATGTCATCGATGGATGGCGCCAGCCTGCCGTCATAAAGCGCACGGGCACGGGCGCACAGCATCAGCGACTGGCCGGCGCGCGGGCCGGGCCCCCACGCAACGTTCTTGTCGGTGGCGGCATTGCCGTTTCCTGGCCGGGCCGAGCGAACCAGCGCCAGAATGGCATCGATGACTTTCTCGCTGACCGGCATCTGGCGGATCAGATGCTGAATATCCCGTAGCTGAGCGGCATCGATGACGTCGCGTGCCTCGGATTCATGAATGCCGGTCGTTTCAAGCAGGATCTGCCGTTCAGCGGCAAGCTCGGGATAACCGACATCGACCTGCATCAGGAAGCGGTCGAGCTGGGCCTCGGGCAGCGGATAAGTGCCTTCCTGCTCCAGCGGGTTCTGCGTCGCAAGAACGTGAAAGGGCTGCGGCAGGTCGTTGCGCTGGCCGGCAACGGTGACGTGATATTCCTGCATGGCCTGCAAGAGTGCCGACTGGGTGCGCGGGCTGGCGCGGTTGATCTCGTCGGCCATCAAAAGCTGGGTGAAGATCGGGCCGGGCACGAAGCGGAACGACCGGCGACCGTTTTCATCCTGATCCATGACTTCGGAACCGAGAATATCCGACGGCATCAGGTCGGGGGTAAACTGGATGCGGCTGGAATTGAGGCCGAGGACTGTGCCGAGCGTCGAGACCAGCTTGGTCTTGGCAAGGCCGGGAACGCCGACCAGCAGCGCATGGCCACCGGATAGCACCGCGAGAAGCGTCTGCTCGACGACGCTTTCCTGGCCGAAGATCACCTTGCCGACTTCCTTGCGGATCAGGGCAATTTCGCCCAGCGCCTTTTCGGCCGCAGCGATGATCGCCTTATCGTCGATCGCGCCGTCTGTCGTTTTCATCACACCCATTGTCTGTCTCCAGTGGCCGGCAACGGTGCCGAATCGCGAAAAGCGCACTTTTCGTCTCTGTATTTCAATCTATGCTCCGCCCGGTGGCTGACAAGACGGGGGCAACGCACTATCTCGTGAGCCAGTGCTCGATAAAAAGCAAGAATAGGGCCAAACGGGACGGAACGATGGCGGATGCGGAAATACATCAGGCGGGCGATGCGGCAGGACTTGCGGCGCTGATCACCCGCGCGGCCGGGCAGGCCAATGGGCAGACCAAGGGGTTACCGCCCGTCGAGCGCTGGAACCCGCCGTTTTGCGGCGATATCGATATGGAAATCCGCCCCGACGGAACCTGGTTCTACATGGGCACGCCGATCGGTCGTCAGCCGCTGGTGCGGCTGTTTTCCACGGTTTTGCGCAAGGACGAGGACGGCAACACCTATCTCGTCACGCCTGTGGAAAAACTGGGCATCCGCATCGTCGATGCGCCTTTTGTCGCCGTCGAGATGAATGTGACCGAACGCGACGGCACGCCCCTCATCACCTTCCGCACCAACGTCGGCGATGTCGTCGAGGCGGGGCCGGATCACGCGCTTCGTTTCGTCGTGCATGGCGAGAACCGCGAACTGAAACCCTATCTGCATGTGCGTGGCCGGCTGGAAGCGCTGGTGTCGCGCGCGGTGATGTACGATCTGGTGGCGCTCGGTGAGACGACTGAGATCGATGGCATCGAGATGTTTGCCGTCCGCTCCGGCGGCATGACCTTCGGGATCATGCCAGTCCAGGAACTGGAAGCGCTCTCGGCATGACGGCGGCCCTGTTTTCCACGGATGATTTTCGCCGCCGCGCGCTCCAGCAATCCGGCAGCCCTGCCGAGGAAGCCTGGCGGGAACACGGCGATTTTCTGCTCAATCCCGATACGATACCCTATCTCGAAACCTTGAAGCTGAGGGATGCCGCCGTTCTCGTTCCGGTGATCGACGATGGCGACGAGGCGCGGGTGATTTTCACCCAGCGCACGGCGACGCTGCGCAAGCATTCCGGCCAGGTTTCCTTTCCCGGCGGCGCCATCGATCCCGAAGACGATACGCCCGAACGCGCGGCCCTGCGCGAAACCGAGGAGGAGATCGGCCTTGACCGCCGCTTCGTCGAGACCGTGGGCCGATTGCCCTATTACATGGCGATGTCCGGTTTTCGCATCACGCCGATCCTGGCCGTGGTCCAGCCGGGTTACGATCTCGTCCCTAATCCTGCGGAAGTTGCCGCGGTCTTCGACGTGCCGCTATCCTTCCTGATGAACCCTGATAATCACGGCCGCGGCCAGGCGACCTGGAAAGGTGCCGAGCGGCATTTTTACAGCATGCCCTATGGCGAGCAGCATATCTGGGGCATTACCGCGGGCATTGTCCGCATGTTGTATGAAAGGCTTTATGCATGACCTCCGTTGCCGCCGAGTCCTGGTTTTCGGCGCCCGCGCTGACGCGCGTGTTTGATCTTCTCAATGCCGATGGCGGCGAGGTGCGTGTGGTCGGTGGTGCTGTGCGCAACAGTCTGATGGGCCTTGCGGTCGCCGATATCGACATGGCAACCACGCTTCTGCCGGAGGTGGTGGTTGCCCGTGCCAAATCGGCCGGTATCAAGGCGGTGCCGACCGGGATCGAACACGGCACGGTGACGCTGGTCATCGACGGAAAGCCATATGAAGTGACGACCTTGCGCCGTGATGTGGAGACAGACGGCCGCCATGCCGAGGTCGCCTTCGGCACGGATTGGACAGTGGATGCCGAGCGGCGTGACCTGACGATCAACGCACTCTATGCCAATGCCAGGGGTGAGGTGATCGATCTCGTCGGTGGGCTCGCCGACATCGGGACGCGCACGATCCGCTTCATCGGCAATGCCAGCGAGCGGGTGGCCGAAGACTATCTGCGGGTGCTGCGTTTCTTTCGTTTCTTCGCTCATTACGGCTCCGGTCGCCCGGATGCCGACGGCCTGCGTGCCTGTGCCCAGGCCCGGTCGAAACTATCGACATTGTCGGCCGAGCGGGTCTGGTCGGAACTGAAAAAGCTGCTTTCGGCAAAAGATCCGGGCCGGGCCCTGCTCTGGATGCGCACATCCGGTGTGCTGACGGAAATCCTGCCCGAAAGCGAAAAATGGGGCATCGACGCGATCCCCGGTCTGATTGCCGCAGAACAGACCTTTGGCTGGCAGCCCGATCCGCTGCTCAGGCTGGCCTCGATCGTTCCGCCGGATACGGAGCGGCTGGATGCCATGGCCAAGCGGTTACGGCTGTCGAAGGCGGAAGCGGCCTACTTTTCAGCCTGGACCAAGGCGCCACGCCTGCCTGCCGAGATTGCCGATACCGCATTCGACCGGCTGCTTTACCGCAACGGCGAAAATGGGCTGGCGACGGCGCTCAGGCTTTCGCTCGCCGCATCGCGTCAGAAATCCGAAACCGTTCCGTCGCAGATGCCCGAAACGGCACGGCTGCAGCGGTTGCTGACCCGGGCGGAGAAATGGCAAAAGCCGGTATTCCCGCTGACAGGCGCGGATGTTCTGTCCACCGGCATTCCAGCTGGACCACGCGTCGGGGAAATTCTCGGGCAGCTTGAGGACAAATGGGTCGATGGAAATTTCAACGCCGACCGGGCAACGATGGTTGCCCGGCTTCAATC
Source organism: Hyphomicrobiales bacterium (assembly GCA_900468065.1). Taxonomy (GTDB): domain Bacteria; phylum Pseudomonadota; class Alphaproteobacteria; order Rhizobiales; family Rhizobiaceae; genus Pararhizobium. Next base: position 67,207 of record UBTA01000009.1, read on the forward strand.
AATGGTCTGAAACGGACGGCTGAGGTTCAGGCGACCTTCGCCTCCTCGACGATCCGCGCCTTGATGTTGTCGATCATGTTTTCGCGAATCAGCGTTTCTCCATGCGCCGAGCGCATATGCTCCACGGCACGCCGCACGGCTTCGGCGTCGCTGTCGGCCCGGGTGTGCCAGTCGCAGCCCGGAACGAGGGTCCCGCATTCAAACAATCGCATGATGCTCCTCCTTGCGTTTGCACATTCCGCCTGGACGGGATTTCCGGCTAGTCGGGATGGATTGAGTATAACCGAAAACGGCGTCGATAGTTCCGCCGATTGTCCCCTCGCGTTCACAATCTTGCCCGCAATGTCCGGGCAAGCGCCGGTCTTCTGGACGCGACATGGCCTTGATGCTTCCTTTTCAGGGTCACATTGTCGCCCGATCCATCCTCAATTCTTGCGGCCGGGGTTCGCCCCTTTCTGAAAAGGCGGTGAAAATCGCCTTGAGACTGACTTAAGGAAGGACACGCATATGACCATTCGCCACATGCCCGTTGCAGCCCTGACCGCTGCCGCTCTCAGCCTGATCGTCATCAGCTCGCCCGCTTTTGCGCAAAGCGCTGCCGAACCGCAGGGTACCCAGCCGATGCAGGGCACGGCACCTGCGGCCATCAGCGACAAGAAGATCGAAGCTTTCGCCGTCGCCTATCTGCAAGTCGACAAGGTCCGCCAGGATTATGCCGCCAAGATCGGTGCCGAAAAGGACGGGACGAACAAACAGAAGCTGCAAAACGAAGCCAACAAGCAGATGATCAACGCGGTCGAAAAGTCGCCTGACATGTCGCTTGACGAATACAAGACCATCATCACCGCCGCGCAGACCGATCCGGATGTCGCCAAGAAGGTGCAGGAAAAGCTCAAGACGACCGATACCGCCCAATAGGCTGGGATCGCGGAGCAGGGCAGAATTGGTCCTGCTCCCGAACCGACTTCCATCAGAAAGCACTATAGAAAACCCGGGCTTTGATGCTATGCCTTCGTCTCCCTGAGACCTCCGCAAAGGCATGCCCACCATCATGAGCTCTTCTCTTCAGCAGGAATTGATCGCTTCGATCCGCAACATCGCGGATTATCCGAAGCCCGGCATCATGTTCCGCGATATCACCACGCTGCTTGGCAATCCGCGCGCTTTTCGCAGCGCGATCGATGCGTTGATCCAGCCCTTTGCCGGCACGAAGATCGACAAGGTTGCCGGCGTTGAAGCGCGCGGTTTCATCATGGGCGGCGCGATGGCGCACCAGATGTCGGCCGGTTTCGTGCCGATCCGCAAGAAGGGCAAGCTGCCGCACGATATCGTCCGCATCGCCTACAGCCTCGAATACGGCGTCGATGAGATGGAAATGCACCGCGACGCCATCAAGCCGGGTGAAAAGGTCGTTCTCGTCGACGACCTGATCGCCACCGGCGGAACCGCCGAAGGGGCGACCAAGCTTTTGCAGCAGATGGGTGCCGATATCGTCGCCGCCTGCTTCATCATCGACCTGCCGGAACTCGGCGGCCGCAAGAAGCTCGAAGCCCTCGGTGTCGAAGTTCGCACGCTGATCGAATTCGACGGCCACTGAAACACCAGGAAAACACAAAATGGTTTCGATACGCGATGCGCTCAGCTCCGCCGCTGACGAGGGGATTATCACGCCCGCACAGGCGGAAAAGCTGGTGCCGTTTCTGCTCGCCACAGACGCTGGTGCGAGTGACGAAAAGCGTGCCGCAGCTGGCTCAGCCCTGCTGGCCGAAGATGCGCTTGAGGCCGAGGAAAGCGAACAGCCGCGCTTCGTTCGCGGCTTTCACGATATCCTGATCACTATCGGCATCGTCGTGGCGCTGGTCGGGCTCTGGGGTATCGGCAGCCTTTTTGCTGTCTTCCCGGCGATCGTCATTCTTTCTGAAATCCTCATCCGGCGGCAACGTCTGGCGCTTCCGGCTGTGGCGCTGACGGTGGCTCTGGCTCACTGGACTGTCATGTTTGCTCTTCTGGTTGTCGAAGTGGCGGCCCCCGAGGGGGTCGACACCTTGACCAACTGGCTTATGGTGCTGCCGATCTTTGCCACTGTTCTGGCCGTATTCTACTGGCGATACCGGGTGCCGCTGGCCCTTGCGGCGACGCTTCTGTCGCTGTTCCTGCTGGCCATGGATATCGTCCTTGTCCTGATTGCCAAGGCCTTCGGCTCGACGGAGGCGCTTGCCGAGCATCACGGACTGGCTTCGAGCGTATTCCTGATCAGCGCACTGGGCATCTTTTCGGCGGCAATGTCCTACGATATTGCCGATCCAACCCGCAAAAGCCGTCAATCGGACGTGGCGTTCTGGCTGCATCTGGCGGCTGCGCCGGCGCTGCTCTATGCCATGCTGTCGTTCATCTTCCTGCGCAACGTGTCGGGAGAATGGTGGGGGGATGCGACATCGCCCAGCGATGCCGCAGCCGTGCTGGCGATCGTCATTGCGTTCATGTTGATCGGCCTAATCATCGACCGGCGCGCCTTTGTCACCTCCGGGCTGCTCTCGCTCGGCCTGGCAATCTGGACGATCCTGCAGCGCGGCGGCGTGGATTTCAGCGATTATTTTTCCGTCACCGTCCTTGCAGTCGGCGTTGTCGTTCTGATGATCGGTATCTTCTGGCAGGTCTTGCGGCGGGCCATCGTCTCGGTTCTGCCCGTCACCATCACGTCACGCCTGCATCCGGTCTACGGCGCCAAGGGCTGACAGCGTCGTTTTCAGGGAAATTCGACGACCTTGCTTTCGAACCGGATGACCGGCTGGCCATCCTGGTTCTCGCCCTCGCACAGGATGGTGTTGATCCGCCATCCCGGCCGCGATTCGAGATCCTTAGCCGCGACGAAGGTGACGAAGTAAGTGATCGTGTTGCCGGCAAAGACCGGCCGCAGCCAGCGCATGTCGCGAAAGCCGGGCGAGGGGCCGAGTTTTGGCGCAACGATGCCCTCGGCCGCCAGCCGTTTCATTTCGCCCGTCCAGTAGGGCACGAAGCATTTCATCCAGCCGGCGCAGGTATGCCAGCCCGACGCGCAGAGACCGCCAAATAGAGATTGTCTGGCGAGGTCCGCATCGAGGTGAAACGGCTGTGGATCGAATTTTTCAGCGAAACGGATGATATCTTCGGGCGTGAAGGTCACGGTGCCGATGCGTTCGCGCGTGCCTTCGGCATGGAGGTCCGACAGTTTCATGCCTCTTCTCCCTCCGTTTGGCAGCGGATCATGTTGGCATAGTCGCAGACCGCCACGGTTTCACCGCGCTGGTTGGTGACGACGGCTCGGAGCCGTACGATGCCAATTTCAGGCCTTGAGCGCGAAACGCGCGCATCGATAACGGTGCAACTGCCCAACAATGTGTCGCCGGCAAGCACGGCCTTCTTCCACTCCATGCTGTCAACGCCGGGAGAGCCTTCCGATGCCGCATCGCGGATGTAGCTATCGCAGAGCATGCGCATCATCATCGCGCTGGTATGCCAGCCCGAGGCGGCAAGTCCGCCCAGGATGCTGGCCTTGCCACCGTCTTCCGACAGGTGCATCGGCTGCGGATCGAATTCCGACGCAAAGGCGATGACCTCGTCGGCTCTGACCTCGACCGGTTTGAAATCGAACCGTTTGCCGGCCGGAAAATCCTCGAAATGAAGCATGGTCAAATGTCCTCCAACACGCACGTTCTAGCATCCGTGCGTGTTCTGGGAAATGAAAACAGGAAGGGGCCCGCGCACCAGAGCAAGGCTAGAAAGGCAGGTCCTGGCCGTTGATCTTCACCTTCTTGTTCTCATCGACAACGATATTCCACATATCACGGCCATCAGGGGCCTGCTTGGCAAAACCCTTGACCATCAACAGCATGAAGGCTGCCTGGCCGAATTCCGGCACGGTTGCGGCGTTCTGCTGCAGATAGGAAACCGTCTTGTCGAAATCCTTGGCATAGAGGGTGATGTCGGTATTCTGGCGGCCCTGCTGCTCGGGATAGACGGTGGTCGTGCCCGAGAGGCTGAAATCGTAGACGGCGGAGCGGGCCGAAACCTCGTCATACTTGATGGTCATGACGCCACCCGGCAGAAAGATGCGGCCGGCTTCAGCCGACTGCTCGTCAGTCAACGGTTTTTCCGCGTCGAAATTGGCATGATCAATCAGATAGGTGATGCCGCTGGCAAGATTGAGGTTTTCCAGCGAGATGCGGGTGGTCACGGTTTCAGGAAGTGCTGAGGCAAAGGCATCCGGCACCAGGCCCGGCGGCAGCGACGGCTTATCGATGGTGACGCCGAAACCGACCTTCGCATCATCCTTCAGGCCGTTGGTATCGACGGTGTAGCGCAGGGTTTCGGCGCCATAGGAGCCGGTCGGCGTGCCGACCTTGAGATTGGCCACCTCGATCGATTCCAGCAAATTCTCGAACATCGGCAGGTTGGCGCGAACCATTGACTTGAGGCGCACCTGCTCGGTCGGCAGCAGCTTTTCCTTCTTCACATTGTCGAGAACGAAGAAAATCAGATCCTGCAGCGGGCGATAGGTGAGCCCGTTGAACGCGACATCCGCCGTCACGCTGTCGGCGGATATATCCACCTTCATCTTGGCAGGGTCGATGATCGTTTCGGTAAAGCCGTTCATCGTCATGTGGGAGCGGATGTCGATGGTCTGCGGCGTCGCCCGCGTCGTATTCATCGTCGATGTCATCGACCCGAACCGCGCCTCGACAGATTGCTGCGGCGATGTTGACGTCATGGAAATACCGCCGGCCGACATGTCGGCGGATTTGAAATAGAGCAGATCGGGATCGACGATGCCTTCGGCACGCATCGCGTCGATCTTGTAGGTGAAATCGGTCTTTTCCGTTCCGGCGGTGAACTGCCCCTTCACATCGAGATCGGCAGACTGGGAAAAGTGCCAGAGCCCGTCTTCCATCGGCCGGATCAGCGATAGAAACGGCTTCAGGCCGGAAATGCTGAAGGTCTTTGGATCGACATCCTCGAGGAGCACGGTCGGATCGAATGTTACCTCGTAGTCGGCAGTGCCGGGCCGGACCTTGATGAGGCCAGATTTTGCCAGGGTTTCCGGCAGGTAGGCGGTGAATTTCTGCTCAAGTTCCTGAGCGCCCTGATGGCTGATATCCGCAGCCTGCACCGATTGGGTGAGGAGGGCGGTTGAAAGCAGAAGGGCAGGGATCAGGCGCATCGAAAACTCCTCAAGTGATTGCGAGGCAAACATATAGCCGAACGGCCGAAGGGCAAGCGCCATGGCCGGTGTAAAACGCCACAGACGACAACGCCGCTCGCTAAAGTTAACGAACGGCGCTGTCTTGTCTTGAATTGTCTGTCGCAAGTGCAGCCGTTTGGCTGGCCGGACGCTTGGTTTAGGTGTTGAAGCGGAAGTGGATGACGTCGCCGTCCTGGACAACATATTCCTTGCCTTCGTCGCGCGCCTTGCCGGCTTCCTTGGCGCCGCTTTCGCCGCCGAAAGCGATGTAATCGTCATAGGCGATGGTGAAGGCGCGAATGAAGCCGCGTTCGAAATCGGTGTGGATGACGCCGGCTGCGGCCGGTGCCTTGGTGCCGCGCGGAATGGTCCAGGCGCGGGTTTCCTTGGGGCCGACGGTGAAATAGGTGATCAGGTCGAGCAGCTTGTAGCCGGCACGGATCAGCTGGTCGAGACCGGCTTCATGCAGGCCGAGCGCTTCGAGGAATTCCTTGGCTTCCTCTTCCGGCAGCTGCGCAACTTCCGATTCGATCGCAGCCGAGATGACCACGGTTTCGGCACCCTGCGCCTTGGCCATTTCTTCAACGGCCTTGGTGTGGGCATTGCCGGATACGGCATCGGCTTCAGCGACGTTGCAGACGTAGAGAACCGGATGGGCGGTCAGGAGATTGAGGCTCTGCAGCACCAGCTTTTCTTCCGCATCGAGCGTCGGCAAGAGCGTGCGCACCGGCTTGCCGTCCTGAAGCAGCTTCAAGGCAGCATCCATGACCGGCAGCAGGGTGACGGATTCCTTGTCCTTGGACGCGGCGCGCTTGCGCGTCTGCTCGGTGCGGCGTTCCAGGCTTTCCAGATCGGCGAGCATCAGCTCGGTCTCGATCGTTTCGGCGTCGCCAACCGGGTTGATGCGGCCTTCGACATGGGTAATGTCGTCGTCTTCAAAGCAGCGCAGCACATGCACGGTGGCATCGACTTCGCGGATATTGGCGAGGAATTTGTTGCCGAGGCCTTCACCCTTCGACGCACCACGCACGAGGCCGGCAATGTCGACGAAGGAGATACGGGTTGGGATCAGTTCCTTGGACTTGGCGATATCGGCCAGCTTGCGCATGCGCGGATCCGGCACGGCCACTTCGCCGGTGTTCGGCTCGATGGTGCAGAACGGATAGTTCGCGGCCTGCGCCTGCGCCGTCTTGGTCAGCGCGTTGAAGAGAGTGGACTTGCCGACATTCGGCAGTCCGACGATACCGCATTTGAAACCCATGGTCTTGAAACCTGTCCGATCGAATTCTGTTGCAGTGCCTTTTGCGGAAACTTGGGCCGAGGTCAAGCCTCAGACCGATTTTGCAGGCTTTATAGGCCAGATGGCGCGCGGGCGCATCTTGTTTGAAGCCTGCTTGCGATGCACAATAGATGTTTCCTCCACTTCCTGTGATCAACGGGCGGATTTCCGATGGCGGACGACGACACCAGTCTCAAGCCGAAAACGACGACCAAGCCGAAGCTGGAACGGCCGAAGCTCTACAAGGTCATTCTGATAAACGACGACTATACGCCGCGCGAATTCGTCATCATGGTTTTGAAGGCGGTGTTCCACATGAGCGAGGAGACCGGCTACCGGATGATGATGACTGCCCACAAGATGGGCGTCTGCGTCATCGTGGTCTGCGCAAGGGATATTGCCGAAAGCAAGGCCAAGGAGGCCACCGATCTCGGCAAGGAGGCCGGGTTTCCGCTGATGTTCACGACGGAGCCGGAGGAATAGGACGGGTCTTGTGTAGCGTTAAATCCCGTGCGGGCGCCTGATCTGAAAGCCGGTCTTGTTCTGCGAGAAGCCGCATCCTTCATAGAATTTCAGTGTCGCCGGATCCTTGGAACCGGTCAGGAGCATGACCTTGTAGCAGCCCTCTTGCCAGGCGGACGCGAAGGCGTGCCGGATCAGGGCTCCCGCATGGCCGCGCTTGCGGTAATCCGTGTGGGTGACGACATTTTCGATCAGCGCATAAGGCGCACCGCCGCGGGTGAGGTTTGGAATTACCACCAGCGTCACCGATGAGGTGAAGGCTTCGTCCGATACGCCGATCAAGATTGTTATGCTGGGATGGGTGGTGATCTCGGCAAAACGGTCGGCTGCGATATCCGGTGCCATCTCAGGATCGTCCGCGTTGAGGTGGCGGTAGAGCGCAAGCAGTGCCTGGAGGTCGCCTTGTGCAGCAGGGCGGATGCGAAAATCTTCGGCCTGCACCGGTCTATTCGTCCTTGTTGCCGAACAGCTTCTTCAGCATGTCGGCCATTGGCCCGGTTGTCGGCAGGATCTTTGGCTGGGCGCTGTTGCGGGCCTGGCGGATATGCGACTTTCCCGCTAGTTTCGCAGGTGCCGCTTCAGGCTCCGGCTTGCCGCCGGTTGCCAGCGTCAGCTTGTTGAGAAATTGCGAATCCTCTGATTTCACCAGCATCTCCGCATTATCCGCAAGCGCATCCAGAAGCGGCTCCAGCCAGACCTTGTCGGCCTTGGCGAAGTCGCCGAGCACGTGGTTATGCACCCTTTCCTTGGAGCCCGGATGGCCGATGCCGAGGCGCAGGCGGCGGTATTCCCGGCCGCAATGGGCGTCGAGCGACTTGATGCCGTTGTGGCCTCCATGGCCGCCGCCGGTCTTGATCCGTGCCTTGCCCTCGATGAGATCAAGCTCGTCGTAGATCGCCAGAATATGCTTCGGCTCCAGCTTGTAGAAGCGCATGGCTTCGCCGACCGCTTCGCCCGACAGGTTCATGAATGTCTGCGGCTTCATCAGAAGAACGCGTTCGCCGCCGATCTCGCCCTCCGAAATCAGTGCCTTGAACTTCTTCGACCAGGGCGAGAAGCTGTGGCGCCGCTGGATCGCGTCGACGGCCATGAAGCCGATATTGTGGCGGTTGCCGGCATATTCGGCGCCGGGATTACCAAGACCTGCGAAAATCAGCATGGATATATCTCTAACAGTCGGACAGACCCGTCTTGCACCGCGTTGGCGACCGGATGTCAACCGTGTGTGGTGTGCGAGCACCTGTTTTATGGCGAGGCTCTCCCCGCATCCGGGTGGCCGCGCTTCGAAGCCGTCGGGAAATGTCAGCGGTTCGAGCGTATTCCATATTTGGCGAAGATCCGGTCCTGCGTGCCATCGGCGATGAGCTTTTCGAGTTGCGCCTGCATCTTTTCCACCAAGGCATCCGGCAGGCCGAGGTTGCAGGCGAAACCATAGAGCTTGCCTTCGAGGGTGAGGGCGGGTTCAATCGCCGTGCCCTGATCGCGCATCGCCTCGAACGTCTTTTCGGAAGTCATCATCAGGTCGATGCGCCCTCCGAGCAGCTTCTTGACCGTGGTTTCCATGTCGGCAGCGAGATCGATCTTCGGGAAAGCGTGGTTCTGGAGATAGGTGCGCGAAAAATCCCCACGCTGCGTCCCCACCGTGAAGCGCTTTGCTTCTTCGATCGTGGCCGGATTGACGCCCGAGCTCGTCTTGCGCACCATGACCATGCGATCGACGAGCAGGGGCTCGACCCATTTGAAGCGTTTGTCCCGCTCATCGTCATGCCCTGTCGTGAAGACGCAGGTCCAGGGTTCATTTTCCGCACGTGACACTGCCCGCGCCCACGGGAGGATTTCCAGCGCGTAGGGGGTGTCGAGGGCCTTCATGATCAGTTCGGCCTGCTCGACGGCAGCACCGCTGACGACCCCGTCCTTGCTGAAATTGTAGGGAGGATATTCCTCCGTCAGTAATTTCAGGGTTTCGGCATTCGCTGTGCCCGATAGAAGGAGAGCGAGTGCGAACGCGATGTGTCTCATACCCGTTCTCCCATTATTATCGTCATGCGAGACTGGTGGCCTTTGCTTCCGATTCCATTTCCAGCATCAGCAGCATGTTTTCGATCGGCATCGGCCGGCTGAAGAGATAGCCCTGGCCATAGTCGAGGCCCAGCTTACGCAGCAGTTCCCACTGTTCCTTGGTCTCAATGCCTTCGGCAACCACGGTACAGCCCATCTGGTGCGAGATCGTCCGGATGCCCTTGATCAGCATGCGGCTCTTGCGGCGGACGTCTGCGGTTCCGGTCGTCAGCGACCGCGTGAAGGACTGGTCGACCTTGACGATATCGACCGGGAACCGGTTGAGATAGCTCAGTGAGGAATAGCCGGTACCGAAATCGTCGAGCGCGATGCGGCAGCCGAATTCGCTGAGCTGCTTCAAGACGGCATGGATGTTGGGATTGTCGGCCATCAGCACCGCTTCGGTGATCTCGATGACGATGCGGGCTGGCGAGATGTGGTGCTTGAGCAGCAGCGCCGCCAACTTGTGCGGAAGTGTCTCTTCGAACTGGAGCGGCGAGAAGTTGACTGCGAGATAGGTGGTCTCTGTCCCTTCCAGCTGCGTCAGGCGGGCGAGGTGGCTGATCGCCTTTTCCATTACCCGCTCACCGATGCGGGCGATTGTACCGGTTTCCTCGGCAATGCCGATTATTTTGGCGGGCGGCAGGATGCCCTTTTCCGGATGGTTCAGGCGCATCAGCGCCTCGAACCCGGCAATGCGGCCATCGCTTAGGCTGACGATCGGCTGCAGATAGGCTTCGAACCAGTCTTCCTTGAGGCCGGCCTCGATATTCTGTTCCATCTCGTGGCGTTCGCGGGCGGTGTCGAGCATGCTGGTATCGAAGAGCAGCATGCCGTTCTTGCCGTCGCGCTTGCGCGCATACATGGCCATGTCGGATTTCAGGAGCAGTTCCGCCGCGTTTGCCGCGTGGTCCGGGTATAGTGCGATGCCGACGCTGGCGCTCACCGATAGCTCGGCACCTTCGACGAGGATCGGTTGGCGCAGGCTGGCGCAAATGCGGTCGCCGATTTCACTTGCCAGGGCCTCGACGTCCTCGGCGCTGACCAGAATGGCGAATTCGTCGCCGCCGAGCCGCGACATCGTATCGCCGGGGCGAAGGGCGGTGCGGATACGGCCAACCACCTGGCGCAACACTTCGTCACCGGCAGCATGGCCGAAATTATCGTTGATCCATTTGAACCGGTCGAGATCGATGAAGATGCAGGCCAGCTGCATCGTATTCTCGTCGGCCTGGCGGATGCCCTCATCGAGGGCTGCTTCGAAACCCTGCCGGTTGAGAAGGCCCGTCAGATGGTCGGTGATCGCCTGCGCATGGTTGCGGCTTTCGGCCTGTTTCAGTTCCGTGACGTCGGTCATGACAGACAGGGACAGACCGCCACGCTCGCCGCTGGCCGCACTTTTCATTTCAAGGATGAGGACGGTCATCGTGTCACCATTCGCCTTGATGAACGGCACGGTGACTTCACAGATATTGGCATGGGTGGTGTTGCCGTTGCGGCGGCGTGCCCGGTAGGTTTCGTGCCAATGTTCATCGACGAAATCGGTAAAAACACGTCCGATGACATCGCTGCGGGCATAGCCCGTGGCCGTCAGCCAGTAGTCGCTGACAGCGGTGAGGCAATTGGCCGGATCAAGCGAAAACAGCATGGAGGGGGTGAGGTTGTAGATGTCAGTTGCCCGGCTATGGGCGAGCTTCAGTTCGGTTTCCTCACACTCCAGCTTGCTCTGCATCTCGTTGAAATTAAGTGCCAGGGCTCCCATCTCGTCGTCCGATGTCCAGTCGACATGGTGGCGCGAACCGAGCCGCCTTGTGGCTTCGATTGCTGCCGTCAACCGCATCAGCGGCCGGATGACGGTCAGGCGGTTGCCGAGGATGGCCGCGGCAAAGACAATACCGACGGCAACGATCAGGATAAAGAATATGCTCAGCTCATCCTTGCTGAAGCGCGACAGGAGGCCGGGCGTGGAGACCCATATTTCCAGAGTGCCGACAGATCTTTGGCCGTCCTTTGAATTATAAAGGATTTCCTTGGTGAGGACCTTGTGCGGCAGGCTGGCATCCACTGGGCCAGCGGGAAGAGTGACGGAGATCGATCGTGAACTGTCCTTGACCTGAACGGACATGATCGCTGCATCGCCGATCAGCGATTTTGCGATCTGCTCGACACCGTCGGTGTCGAAATCCCAGAGGGGCTTGGCAAGCGCCTGAGCACCTGCCTCCATGAGAACCTGCGTGTTCTGCAAGCTTTCACGCGCAACGCGCTCTGACGACAGGGTCAGAAACAACACGATCAGCGGAGCGATAAAGACAAGCATCGCACCACAAACGATCGCAATAAAACGATTTTCAACAGAGTGCATCATTGGATGCACCCGGTCGCGTTACCACTCTTACGTCCCATTAGGATTCTCGTACACTGAAGCCGGAAAAATCCCCCAGCGACAACACATCATGAAAATCTTAAATGTTGCTGAAACCTCAGGATAAAAGCTGAGGAGGCGGTTCAATCGTAGTGGAAAGGAAAGGCGTGTAACGCCCAACAAAAAACCCGCCTCACGCGGTGTGAGACGGGTTCACAATCCAGGCCGTCAGGCCTCGATTTTTACTCGGAAGCTGTTTCTTCTTCTTCCGTCGTGCCGCCAGCCGGCTGCGCGATGGTAGCGATCGTGAAGTCGCGATCGCCGATAACCGGCGTTGCGTTCTTCGGCAGCTTGATGTTCGAGATGTGGATGCCGTCGCCGATCTTGAGGCCGGACAGGTCAGCCGTCAGGAATTCCGGAATATCGTCGGCCGGAACAACCAGTTCGACTTCGTGACGAACGATGTTCAGAACGCCGCCGATCTTGAGGCCCGGGGACTTTTCTTCGTTGACGAAGTGAACCGGGATTTCCACGGTGACGACGCTATCCTTCGAAACGCGAAGGAAATCGACGTGCATGGTGAAGTCACGGACCGGATCCAGCTGGTAGTCCTTCGGCAGGACGCGGATCTTCTCGCCGCCAACGTCGATCGTGGCGATGGTGGTCATGAAACCACCGGCGTGAATCTTCTGGGTGACTTCCTTCGTGGAGAGGGCGATGGAAATCGGTGTCTGCTTGTCACCATAGATGACTGCAGGAATAAGACCGTTGCGGCGAAGTTCACGGGAGGACCCCTTACCAACCCGTTCGCGCGTTTCGGCCTTGAGCTCGTAGGATGCATGGCTCATGGTCGTACCTTTCTGGTGTTTTTGGAGAGCTCATCCGCTTGATCTATAAAGACAGGATGAACCGAGACGTTTGACCGTCTCATCCGCGTTTGCCTCCAAGGGTGTCTGCGCGGACGCGCGTCCATAGCCGACAACGCCCGGAATTGCAAGCAAAGCCCTGTTTTCCGCCGAAATCTCGGTTTTGACGGAAAACCCGCTTGAAAGTGGCGCTGCAACCATGCCTGCACGCAGTGCGTGATATCTTTCAGAGCTTGATAACCGTCAAACCACGGAAAACCAACAGCGTTAACTTCTCTTAGTCCTTGCATGGCACATTGCGCCCACGTTTAAAACAGGTGTTTCATGATCAAGGTTCTTTCCTGCATCGCCACAGATCATCACTACGGTTTGTTGTCGCTTGCAACTCTCGTCTGTGTTCTTGGCGCCGTCCTGACCATGCGGCTCTATGCCCGCGTGAGGCGCACCGTCGGCGTGCAGAAGCTGAACTGGCTGTTCATGGGCGGGGTCATCGGCGGCTCGACGATCTGGACGACGCACTTCATCGCCATGCTGAGCTTCAGGCCGTCCCTCGAACATGCCTATGAGCCGATCCTGACTTTGGCTTCTTTGGGCGCGGCGATCGGCATGACGATACTGGGCTTTTCCGTCACCGCCATGCGCAAGACCGGTCCGACCATTGAGCTTGGCGGTGCGATCGTCGGCGCCGGTATCGCCGTCATGCACTACATGGGCATGATGGCCTACCAGATCGCCGGGCGGATGGAGTGGGACTTTACCTATTACGCAGCATCGATCATCCTGGGTGTCAGCTTCGGTGCTCTTGCCACCAGCCGGATTGCCCGCCCGGTCACCCGCTTTTGCAAATATGGTGCCGTCATCGCGCTGATCCTGGCGATCGTCAGCATGCATTTCACCGGGATGGCTGCCGTCACCATCATTCCAGATCCGATGATCCAGCCTTCGGCGGCTCTCATTCCTGATAATCTGCTGATCGTCATGGTCATGGTGATGATGTGCCTGATGCTGGGCTTGGGGGCATCGACTTACGTCATCGACCTTCATTCCACCCAGGTGGCAGCCGAGCGTTTCCGTCACCTGTCGCTGCACGATCCGCTGACGGCCCTGCCGAACCGGGTTGCCTTCGGCGAGCATCTCGAAGACATCATCCGGCGTCAGAAGGACGATACGGCGCGGGTCGCTGTCCTGTCCTTCGATCTTGACCGCTTCAAGGATGTCAACGACGTGCACGGGCATGCGGCCGGTGACGCGGTTCTGCGGACGATTTCCGAGCGGATGGCTAAGGTTCTGGGGGAAGGGGAATATGTCGCCCGCATCGGCGGCGACGAGTTCGTCGCGCTGACCTCCAATTTCTTCATGAAAAGCGAGGCAAAGACCTTTGCAGCGCGGTTGATCGCCGAAATCGGCAGGCCCGTCGAATGGCAGGGAAAGACGCTTCTGGTCGGTAGCAGCGTCGGTATCTCGCTGTTTCCCGTCGATGCGCGCACACCAGAAGAGCTTCTGGCGCAGGCGGATCTCGCCATGTACCGCGCCAAGGCGGCCGGTTCGAACTCAATCCGGCTCTACGAGCCGTCGATGGACGATGCCGCTCGCAGCCGCAGCGTCCTTGCCATGGATATGCGCCAGGGCATCGAGCGCGACGAATTCGAACTTTATTACCAGTACCAGAACAATTCGCTGACCCGCGACGTCATCGGTTTCGAGGTGCTGCTACGCTGGAAGCATCCGGTGCGTGGCATGGTGCCGCCGACGGAATTCATTCCGATCGCGGAGAAGAACGGCTTCATTCACGAACTCGGTGACTGGGTTCTGCTCACCGCCTGCCGGCAGGCCGCCTCCTGGGAAAATCCGATCAAGATTGCCGTCAATGTCGCACCGGCCCAGCTCGCCGATACGAATTTTCCCAATCGCGTCAGCGAAATCCTCCAAGAGACCGGTCTCGACGCCGGCCGCCTCGAACTGGAAATCACCGAATCGGGCATCATCGCCGACCAGCAGCACGCGCTTCACATCATCCGGCAGCTGAAGCTGCTGGGCGTCAAGATCGCCATGGACGACTATGGAACCGGCTATTCGTCGCTTTCGACCCTGCAGAATTTCCCGTTCGACAAGATCAAGATCGACCGCGCCTTCATCGATGGGGTGACCAGCAACCGGCAGTCGGCTGCGATCGTCCGCTCGACCATCATCCTCGCCCAGAGCTTGGATATCCCGGTGCTGGCCGAAGGGGTGGAGAACGAGGAACACATGGATTTCCTGCGCAGCGAAGGCTGCCTGCAGGTGCAGGGATATCTGTTCGGACGGCCGATGCCGCTCAGCGAGATCGACCACGTGGTCAACAATACGCCGCTGCTGCTTCCAGCCCCGGCAAAGCCGGAAAACACCGTGCGCGACGAGGACGATCAGTCCGAAGCGGCCTGATCGATCTTCAGCGTTTGCGGGACTTGGTGAAGCGCGCGAGCGCGAGCATCAACCCGCCCGCCAGCAGTCCCCAGAACGCTCCCGAGATACCGGCGAAACTGACGCCGGACGCTGTCACCAGAAATGTGACGGCGGCGGCCTCCCGGCTGTCGGGTTCCTTGAAGGCGGCCATGGCCGAACCGGCAAAGGCGCCGATCAGGGCAAGGCCGGCAACCGCCTGGATCAGGATCGGCGGCGCCAGGCTGACAAAGGCCGTTACGGTCGCCGCCAGAAGCCCGAAGACGATATAACCGCCGCCAGCGACGATCGCCGACCAGTAGCGCCGGGCGGGATCACGATGCGCATCCTCGCCGGCGCACATCGCAGCGGTGATCGCTGCCAGATTGACCGCATGGCCGCCGAACGGGGCGCTCAGCATCGAGAACAGGCCTGTGGTGGCAAACAGCGGCCCCGGCTGTGGCTCGTAACCGTTGACCTTCAAGACGGCGATGCCCGGAATGTTCTGCGAAGCCATGGTGACGATGAACAGCGGCAGCGCGATGCTGACGAGGCCGGCGACAGTAAACGCTGGGGTGACCCATTCGATATGTGGCACAAGCGTTGCCGAAAGCCGCGCCATCGCATCGGCTGGCATCTCGACGCCGAAGGCCAGCACCAGGACGAACGCCAGAAGGGCAGCGGGCACCGCAAACAGCCGGTTGATGCTGCCGACGATCACCCAGGCGACAACGATAGGCAGGCCGAGCAG
>UBTA01000035.1 GCA_900468065.1 Hyphomicrobiales bacterium
TCGAGATTGTCGTCGTTGACGCGCAGCGCATCGACCTTGTCGTGATCGTCGGCAAAACGGCCAGCAGCGACCGCAGCACTGTCGACCACGGTGATGACGCCATCGACCGTCACCTGCGTGCGGATATCCGGCCAGTTGAAGGCGGCGATCAGCGGCTGTGGCAGCGCCAGACCGGATGTCTCGATGATGATATGATCCGGACGGTTCTCGCGCTCCAGCAGCTTGGTCATCGTCGGGATGAAATCGTCGGCGACGGTGCAGCAGATGCAGCCANNCGTCGTCTTGCCGGCACCGAGAAAGCCGGTGATGACGGTGGCCGGGATCTTGCCGTGGGCGGCTTTTTCAATGGTCATGGATCAACCCTTCATTTTCAGCGGCAATCCGGCCGCGATAAAATAGACGTCTGCGGATAGCTCCGCAATGATCTGGTGCAGCCGGCCGGCATGGTCGCGAAAGTCGCGCGCCATCCGGTTCTCCGGCACGATGCCAAGCCCGACCTCGTTCGAGACGAAGACCAGCTTGGCCTTGGCCTGCGGCACATAGGCCGCCAGCCGTTCAAATTCCGCCGCGATATCCCGATGCTCCATCATCAGATTGGTGACCCAGAGCGTCAGGCAATCGATCAGAATGATGCTATCGGGCGCATCGATCGCCTTCAGGCAGGAGGCAAGGTCAAGCGGTTCCTCATGGGTCTGCCAATCGGGCCCGCGGCGATCGCGATGCTCGGTAATCCTTGCCTGCATCTCTCCGTCCCACGCCCTTCCGGTCGCGACGTAATGCATGCGCAGACCCGACGCCGTCACCAGTTTCTCGGCGAAAGCGGATTTGCCGGAACGGGCGCCGCCCAGAACCAGCACGCAGCCTGACTTTATCGATGTCATGAAAAGATCCCGGCTCAGCGCGCGCCGGCAAGAACAAGAATTCCCGGCGCACGAACACCGGCATTCGCGGCAACGCGAGACGGGCCGTTCCGGGAACGGGATGATAAAGCCATGACAACCTCCGTGCTGGCATCGGGAGCATCTCTCCCTGGATTGAGCGGACCCCGATTTAAGAAGGGGTCCTTGAGGATGGCAGGTCTCCTGGCTCACGGCGCCACGTCCCTTGAAGGGGACGAACGGGTCCGCCTCGCCTTCCCGGAGTGTTTTGCGCCATATTGCGTGACCGCAATCGACGGGCATCACGAAGAGGTGGACGATTCGTAGATTTAGAGGCGTCCGGCCCCGGCAGATCGTAATGCCACTCCAGTGGCTTTTCCGGTTGGGCCGATCCTGTCCGCTGCCGCGAATGCGGACAGTCCGGAAGCATCGGCTTTCCCGGATGGCGAACCCTGACCGTTCTACAGTCGCGGGGTCGGCTGCGATAAGGACGCCCGGCATGGGTCCGGCCCGTCGCATTCCCATTTACTCCCGGCACGCAACCGCATATCGGGAACCATCCAATGGCTGATGATTAGGCGCTCACCTGGATCAAGTCAATTGCGGCGCTATCTCCGCCGCCATAGCTTGCCCGGCATCGGCAAGACTGCGCTTGATCTCCCATGCCATGCCTCTTAGGAGCACGCGTACACAGGATGACCAGGCGATGAAGCTGAAGATGATACCCAAATTCGACCTGCGCCGCCTCGGCTATTTGTCGCTGCTTTTCGATATCGGGCGGATGCGCGCCTATGCGCGGCGCAGTGAAATCGGCCTCGTGGCGGCCGGCATTGCCGTGGGCATTACGTCAGGGCTTGCCGTGACAGCGATGAGCATCATATCCAGCCGCCTGCACAGCCTGATTTTCGGGATCGGCGATGAAGAACGCCTCAGTTCCAGCAATCTTCAGGGCGAAATCTCCGTGTTGATCGCGCCGGTCGCCGGCGGGATCATTCTCGGCCTGCTGATGATCCTTCTGGCATCATGGCGCAAGAAACCGATGGTCGACCCGATCGAGGCCAATGCCTTGCATGGCGGTCGCCTGTCCTTGACCGACAGCATCATCGTTGCGGTCCAGAACCTGATTTCCAACGGCTTCGGCGCTTCCGTCGGGCTGGAAGCCGGTTATACACAGCTTGCGTCCGGCATTGCATCTAAGCTCGGCATTTCGCTACAGCTTCGCCGCTCCGACCTGCGCACCCTGGTCGGCTGCGGCGCTGCCGGCNNCGGCGCCATTGCCGCCGCATTCAATGCCCCGCTGACCGGCGCCTTCTATGCCTTCGAGCTGATTATCGGCAGCTATACGATCGTGTCGCTGACGCCGGTCGTTGTCTCGGCTCTGGTCGCCAATCTCGTCGCCCGATGGCTTTATGCCGGCGATTTCACCATCGATGTCGGCCAGTTCGGTGCAGTCGTTCCGGCCGACTACCTGCCGGCGCTGCTGCTCGGCTGCTTCTGCGCCGGCATGGGCATCCTGTTGATGAAGGGCGTCTCGCTGATCGAGGGGCTTGCTCGCCGCAGCGCGATCCCCGCCCCCATGCGCCCGGCACTTGGCGGCATTGTTGTCGGGCTTCTGGCGCTGATATCACCACAGGTACTTTCGGCGGGGCACGGCGCCCTGCATCTCAATCTCGCCAGTTCACCGGCGATCCCGATTTTGATCGGGCTTTTCCTGATGAAATCGCTCGCTTCGGCAATTTCGATCGGTTCCGGATTTCGCGGCGGCCTGTTCTTTGCCTCGCTGTTCATGGGCGCTCTGCTCGGCAAGCTGTTTGCCTTTTCCGCGCCCTACATCTTTGCCCATGCAACGCTGACGCCGGTCATCTATGCCGTCGTCGGCATGAGTTCGCTTGCGGTCGCCGTCATCGGCGGGCCGTTGACCATGACCTTCCTGGCGCTGGAAATCACCGGCGACTTCCCGATCACCGTGCTTGTCCTTGCAGCCGTGATCACCTCGTCGCTCGTGGTGCGGACCACATTCGGCTACTCGTTCGCAACATGGCGCTTTCACCTGCGCGGCGAAAGCATTCGCAGCGCCCATGATGTCGGCTGGATCCGCAACCTCACCGTCGGCCGCCTGATGCGCACCGACGTCCGCACGATCGATGCGCAGGCAACGCTGGAGGATTTCCGGAGAGACTTTCCGCTGGGATCGACGCAGCGGGTCGTGGTCGTCGACGGCGCGAAATATGCCGGCATCATCCAGGTGCCGGAAGTCTATGCCAGCCCCATCGAGGCGACGGGAGAAAAACAGGGGCTTTCCGCCTTCATCCGGCTTCCCAACGATTTCCTGCAGCCGAACATGAATGCCAAGCAGGCAGCCGCCCTGTTCGACACGACGGAGAGCGACGCGCTCGCCGTGGTCAACAACCTCATCGAACGGCGCGTCGTCGGCCTGATGACCGAAAGCCATACGCTGCGCCGCTATAGCGAAGAGCTGGACCGCAGGCGGCGCGAGGCATCGGGAGAGATTTGAGAGCAGGCCTGCGTCAGGACATCAGGCCATCCAGCCACCGCGGTTCCAGCACCGCTTCCAGCTCAGCTGCGACATCATCAAGCGCACGGTCAACCGAGAGCCGGTAGTTTTCGCCACCGCCTTCGATGCCGAAGCTTTTGAGCAGGGCGGCGCGATAGGCGTCGCTGGCAAACAGCCCGTGCAGATAGGTTCCGCTGACCATGCCATCAGCCGACACCGCACCATCAGCCCGGCCGTCGATGATTACGGCCGGACGCGCACAATCGGCGCCCGTGGTACGGCCGAGGTGGATTTCGTAGCCTTCCAGCGCCACGTCGTAGATCGCCGAGCGGGCGCTGCTGTTACGCACCGTCTTTTCCGGTGCCATCTCCGTTTCGACCGCAAGAAGGCCAAGACCTCGGATCTCGCCAACATTGCCCTCGATGCCGTGCGGGTCCGTCACCCGCTCTCCGAGCATCTGATAACCGCCGCAAATGCCGATGACGCGGCCGCCGCGCTGAACATGCGCCTGCAGATCACGGTCCCAGCCTCGCGCGCGAAAATCGGCGAGATCGGCAATCGTCGCCTTCGATCCGGGTATGACGACCAGGCCGCTATCGGCGGGAATGCGCTCACCTGGCCGCACGAAAACCAGATCTACCTCCGGTTCGGCCGCCAGTGGGTCGAGATCGTCGAAATTGGCGATACGTGACAGAACCGGCACGGCGACCTTCAAGGCCCTGCCCGTGCCGCGCGCCAGCTTTTCGAGAACCACAGAATCCTCGGCCGGCAGGCGGGTTGCACTTTTCAGCCAAGGCACGACGCCGAAACAGGACCAGCCGGTAAAACCGCCGATCGCCGCAATGCCATCGTCGAACAGCGACACGTCGCCACGGAATTTGTTGATGATATAGCCGCTGATCATGGCGCGGTCTTCGCTGGACAGAATGGTGTGGGTGCCGACCAGCGAAGCAATGACGCCGCCGCGGTCGATATCGCCGACGAGCACGACCGGAACGTTGGCGCGGGTGGCAAAGCCCATATTGGCGATATCGCCGGCGCGCAGGTTGATTTCGGCCGGTGACCCCGCCCCTTCGACGACCACCAGATCGGTGCCGGACCGGACAATTTCAAAGCTTTCCATGACGGCGCCCATCAACTTGGGCTTCAAGGCCTGATAATCGCGTCCTCTCGCCTGTCCCGTCACCTTGCCCTGGACGATGATCTGGCTGCCGGTCTCCGACTGGGGTTTCAACAGAACCGGGTTCATATGCACCGACGACGGGATGCGCGCAGCCATCGATTGTAGCCACTGAGCCCGGCCGATTTCGCCGCCGTCATCCGAAACTGCCGCATTGTTCGACATGTTCTGCGGCTTGAACGGGGCGACCTTCACACCGCGATTGGCAGCGATGCGGCAGAGGCCCGCCACGAGTACCGTTTTTCCGACATCGGAGCCGGTTCCCTGGAGCATGATCGTCTTTGTCATGAGGCCTCATCTAGCATTGCAGCCACCGCAAGAAAAGCCATATTCCGCCGCATTTCCGCCGTCTTTGATGGCGGTTTTTCACGAGACATTTCAGGCTGCCGCAAGGCTTGTATGGCACGCCTATGGAACCATCCGGAAAGCGACATCGAGTGGCAAAAATACTCGTTGTATTCCGCCAAAACAGGATTATATCAGCAGCATCAAAGCACGGAGCGAACGGCGCTCCACACCCAAGGTCACACCCAGATGTTGTTCATCTTCAGCAAGCCCAATTTCGTTCAGATCGCCTGGAACTCCAAGGTTCCCGACAGCCAGTCGCGCGTCCGCAACACGGTCATGGCCGCCCCGTTCGGCCCGCTCGGCTTCATCCGCACACGCAGCGTCGGCTAACACTTTCTCCCAGACTGACAATTCGAACCGCGCCCTTGTTTGAATGGCGCGGTTTTTTTGTGCCTGAGCCTTGAGATGGCGGCATCCCGGAAACGCGAAAACCGCACCCGTTCCTTCCGGAACCGTGCGGTCTGCCAAAGTTACACATGGCCGCTCCGGCATACACCCGGAGATCGCTCCGGCCGGGACGCAAAACCTGATCCAGCCGGGCGGCCAAGTATCCCCCGCCGCAGGAAAACAATTAGCCCGACAGTGTTACCGGATGGTTAGCGAGAGCTTAACCAAAGGTGAATTCCGCGTTTTTTTCATTTTTTTTCGCGCCGGATGAAAATCAATATGAAGGCGCATACGGAACACAATTTGTCTGGGATAAAACACGCTCCGCAACTCTTGTGTGAAGCAGTGCTAATTTTACGCCAAAGAGCGGCGTGTTTGCACAAAAATCTTGCCCGGCTCATTAAAATTCAACGGCTTGCGCGCGCCTTTTGGCACCCCGCAAATGCCGCATGCATGGCTTAAAACGATTCCGGAGGTTGATTTCTCCTGTGGAATACTTACGCTGCCCGTAACGGTAAAAAGAGAGATGGCTGGCGACAGAGTTCCGCGGCCAGACAATAAAACTCCAACGCCGTCGCAGCGGGGATGAAAGATTGGCCTTGCCACAAGAGCCCCCCGGCCTGCTTCAACCTGAACGATTGGGTTTCCGGGAGATGCAGTATCCCGATGGACCCCACGATTTTGTCTGCATTAAGACTGGGAGGTCTTAAACATGAAGAAGCTCCTCGCTTCCACAATTCTCGCCGCCGGCCTCTATGCGCTTGCCGGCTCTGCTCAAGCCGCCGAATGCGGCGAAGTCAGCATCGCAGAAATGAACTGGGCATCGGCAGGCGTCGCTGCGCATGTCGACAAATACATTCTTGAAAATGGCTACGGCTGCACGGTAACGCTGGTGACCGGCGACACTATGCCGACCTTCACCTCCATGAACGAAAAAGCCCAGCCGGACATGGCGCCAGAATTGTGGGTCAATGCCGTGCGCACGCCGCTCGACGCCGCCATCAAGGAAGGCCGCCTGATCGAAGCTGCACCGCTGCTCAGCGAAGGTGGCGTCGAAGGCTGGTGGATCCCGAAGTTCCTGGCTGACGCTCACCCGGACATCAAGACCGTTCAGGACGCGCTGAAGCATCCGGAACTGTTCCCGGCTCCAGAAGACGCCTCGAAGGCCGCCGTCATCAACTGCCCGTCGGGTTGGAATTGCCAGGTTTCGACCGCAAACC
Organism: Hyphomicrobiales bacterium; assembly: GCA_900468065.1. Taxonomy (GTDB): domain Bacteria; phylum Pseudomonadota; class Alphaproteobacteria; order Rhizobiales; family Rhizobiaceae; genus Pararhizobium. Next base: position 6,529 of record UBTA01000035.1, read on the forward strand.
TCTACAAGGCACTCGGCGCTGAGAAGCTGGGTTTCGAACTGGTCGATACAGGCTCGGCTGCCGGTCTTGACGGCTCCATCTCCAACGCGTTTGAAAAGAAGCAGGGCTGGCTTGGCTACTACTGGGCCCCGACGGCCATCCTCGGCAAGTACCAGATGACCCGCCTGAGCTTCGGCGTCGATCACAACAAGGCCGACTGGGACGCCTGCACTGCGGTTCCGGATTGCCCGGATCCGAAGGTAAACTCCTATCCGACCTCGGACGTCTACACTGTCGTGACAAAAGCCTTCTCCGAAAAGGCGGGCGTCGCCATGGATTACGTCAAGGTCCGCAAGTGGGACAATGGCACCGTCAACAAGGTTCTCGCCTGGATGACCGACAACCAGGGCACCAACGAAGATGCGGCCAAGTACTTCCTGGAAACCTATCCGGATATGTGGACCAAGTGGGTCGCACCGGACGTTGCCGAAAAGGTCAAGGCAGCCCTGTAGGTGATCGTCCTGCGGCAGCGGAGTTGACTTCGCTGCCGGCTTTCGGCCGATAACGCGGCATGCTGCCACAGCGCCGGAAGACAGAAGCCCTCATACCGGCGACACGAAATGCCGCCGGTATTTCCATCAGATATGGATATGAAAACGAAATTCGTCGCAAACGGCATAGTCGCTTGTGACGAAAAGCTGTCACATTTTCCACATGCCGGGGTTCGGAAAGAGACCACCTAAGTCTGCGCACAAGCCTGAAACAGGCATCGACGACGCAGCCGGCACTATAAAACTTCCGGTTAAAAGGGGAACGACATGGCAATATGCAGTTACTTGCCAGATCTGCTTTGTAAATTTCCGGCAATCGACGATACGACGATACGAATGGCTCGAAAAAGCGTCGATGATGGCTTCAAGGCCCTCGTCCGCGAATATGTCAATATCATCGATGCTCTCGTCCAGCCGCTCCAGTGGTTTCTGAATTACCTCGAAAAGCTGTTCGTCAGCTCTCCCTGGATCATCATGCTGGCTGTGATGGTGGCCATCGTCTATTACGGCAGTCGCGATCTGCGCATCACCATCGGCACGATCCTCTCCATGTTTCTGATCGGCCTTGTCGGACTTTGGAACGACACGATGGTGACCCTGGCCATGGTTACGGTCTGTACGTTCATCGCCATCATCGTCGGCCTTCCCATCGGGATACTAATGGCCCGCTCTGAGCGCGCCCAGTCGATCATCAATCCGATCCTCGACGTCATGCAAACGATGCCGAGCTTCGTCTATCTCATCCCCGTCGTGATGATCTTCGGCATTGGCAAGGTTCCAGGCCTGATCGCCGTCGTTATCTATGCCGTGCCGCCGATGATCCGCCTGACCAATCTCGGCATCCGATTGGTCGACAAGGAAGTGCTCGAAGCGGCCGATGCGTTCGGTTCTTCACCCTGGCAGCGGCTGAAAAACGTGCAGATGCCGCTGGCGCTGCCGACCATCATGGCAGGCATCAACCAGACCATCATGATGTCGCTGGCCATGGTCGTGGTCGCATCGATGGTCGGCGTCGGCGGTCTTGGCCGCAACGTGCTGCAGGCGATCAACAACCAGTTCTTCACCGTCGGCTTCTTCAATGGTTTCGCGCTTGTTGCGATCGCCATCATTTTTGACCGCACCAGCCAGGCTTACGGCAAGCGGCTGCAAAAGCACTCGGAGGTGATCCATGGCTAGTCACGCAATCGAGGTCAAGAACCTCTACAAGATCTTCGGACCGCGCGGCCGCGACTATGTCGATCAGGTCAAGGCGGGTCTCGGCAAGACCGAACTCAATGAAAAGCATGGCCATGTGCTCGGCCTGCAGGACATCAACATCTCCATGCCCGCCGGTGGCGTCATGGTGGTCATGGGTCTCTCTGGTTCCGGCAAATCGACGCTGATCCGCCACATCAACCGCCTGATCGACCCGACGGCCGGTGAAGTGCTCTATGACGGCGTCGATGTCTGCAAGATGAACGAAAACGACCTTCGCGAATTCCGGCGTCACAAGACGGCGATGGTGTTCCAGAAGTTTGCGCTGCTGCCGCATCGTACGATCATCGAAAACACCGTCTACGGCCTGGAAATCCAGGGCGTGCCGATGGATGAAAGCCGCAAGCGGGCACAGGGCTGGATCGAACGTGTTGGCCTCAAGGGGTTCGAAAACCACTACCCCAACCAGCTTTCGGGCGGCATGCAGCAGCGCGTCGGCCTTGCCCGGGCACTGACCAACGATGCCGACATCCTGCTGATGGACGAGGCCTATTCGGCGCTTGATCCACTGATCCGGGTCGATATGCAGACGGTTCTGCTCGACCTGCAGAAGGAACTGAAGAAGACCGTGGTGTTCATCACCCACGATCTCGACGAAGCCCTCCGGCTCGGCGACAAGATCGCCATCCTGCGCGACGGCAAGGTGATCCAGCAGGGAACCGGCCAGGACATCGTGCTCAAACCGGCTGACGAATACATCACCGCCTTCGTCAAGGAAGTGAACCGCGGCCGCGTCATCAATGTCGAAACGATCATGAAGCCGCTGTCCGGAAATCCGGAAGGCGTGCCTGTCACGATTGGAACCGTGCTTGAAAGTGCGGCCCGGATGATGACGCTGGCCGACCAGACTATTGCCCATGTCGTCGATGCCAATGGCCGGCCGGTCGGCTCGCTGGATCTCCGCACGCTCATTTCCGCCATGGTGACGCCGATCAGCCATGAGCCAAACCGCGCAGCGGCCTAATCATAGATCCTCCGGTTCACACCGGACCGGGGGATCGGACATGACAGGCACTTTTCAACCTTATCTTAACCTCATCTGTTCATCATGTGTTGACGGTCTCGGCGGCCGTTGGTGCGCGCCGTAAAGGGACGCGTTCCCCAACATCTATCGGCGCTGGCCGCGGAGCATGATGGGACAGACATTTCCGTCAAATCGCGAAGGTTTTCATTCGGTTTCAGTCCAGAACGCTGGGCTGGATGGCGTGCAGCTGCGCTTGATCGATGCCGGAACCGCATTCCTGGCGGGTATGGCGATGTTCATCCTTGTCATGACGCTGACGCCATTTCAGGGCGGCGGCTTTACCGAACCCACAGGTAATGATGGAAACATCATCAATCAGGTCGGCTATCTCTCGCTGAGCGCGCTCTACCTGTTTTGCCTTTTGATTTTTGTAGACCGCAAGCTCCTTCTTACATTGCTTTCTCCAGCCTGGATCGTCGTTTTTGCAATCGCGTTCTGGTCCAGTATGCATGCCTATGACCCCGCAGCGGCATTGCGCGGCGTTATGCTCACAGCACTCTCCATGACCCTCGTGGCTGCCGTTCTCCTGCTTCCGCGCTCAGAACGGTCCTTCGTCAATGCATGCTCTACAGCAGTCCTGATCTTGATTGTGATCGACTATGCCGCAGTGTTCCTGATCCCGGGCGCCGCAACCCATACGGCTGCCGGTGGAGAACCCTGGCATGCAGGCTCATGGCGCGGTCACCTGATACACAAGAATTTTGCAGCGCCGGTCTTCTCGGTGCTCGCGATGTTCGGCATCTATTGCTGGCGCACCGGTTTCGTGAAACGTGGCGCCGCGATCTTCTTTCTCGCTGCCTTTTTCGTGCTGAAAACCCAATCCAAGACAACAACCGGTTTCCTTCCGCTCGCCATCATGCTGGTGTTCATGGCAAGAATCTTCGGCAGGCCTGGGCTGGTGATCGCCCTCCACTTGATATTGACGGCGGTGATCGCCTGCCTGACCATCGGCACGGTCATGTCCCCGCAGCTGCTTGCTCTCACGACATGGCTGATGGAAGATCCAACGTTTACGGGCCGTGACGATATCTGGCGGTTTGGGATTGCCTCGATTCGAGACCGGTTCTGGGATGGCTACGGCTATTTCAGTTTCTGGCTGTCACCTGCAGTGCTCGGGCAGGAGGCCAATTTCGAGGCGGCCTGGGACGTGCGCGGCATCGTCTCCGGGCACAATACCTATCTCGACGCCCTTTTGGCGTTTGGTGTGCCGTCAGGCGCGGCTGTTATCCTTATCCTCATGGGAAAGCCGCTGTTCGACTATCTCACGGCCTATCGGCGGCCTGAGAACCGCGCGCTTGCCGACTTCATGCTCATGATCGTGGTCTTCATGACCTATAACGGGATGCTGGAATCCTACTACTTGAACCGTGCCGACCCGATGTGGCTTCTTTTTGCACTCGGATCATTCGGTCTGACGATCGTCTCCCGCTACTCGCTGAAGCGTGAAGAGCCCTTGAGGGATTGAAAATTCAGGTGCGCCGCGAAGAGAGCCGTCTGCGAGATGGCCATCCGTGACGGAACGGATCCTCGATATATTTGTAGGTGGCCCAAGAGGTGAGAAGCACCGCTACGATCGATAGCAGCGCGACACCAAGCGATGCTTCCCGTGAGAGTTGGACCCCAACATAGCCATTCTCTGCAGCGACGGTCGGCAATTTCAGGCCGAACCTTAAAACCTGCGTCACCACCCAGCCGACGATCGAATGGGTCATGTAGATGCTGTAGCTGACGGTGCCCAACCAGACGAAAGCAGGATATTCCAGAACTCGTCGCGCAACCGAGCCCTGCTTCAGCCCCGCGACAACGAAGATCGTCACTGCGAAAAGGACGGGAAGAGCAATTTCCGCTTTCGTTCCGCCAAGATACCAGGCCCCGGCAACGCTGCACGCGAGAAATGCCAAAGCGGTCAGACTTCCGGTGCGATAGCTACCCCGGACAAACAGGAAAGCCACGCAGCTTCCCAGAAAGAACGAGTAGATGCAGCGTACAAGCGCAAAGATTGGCTGTGTCTCGAGCATACCCTGTTCTAGATAAAGGAGTACCGCGGCCGCGCCAATCGAAAGCGCGGCTGAGGTCATTAGCCGCAAACGGAAAAACCCTATCGTCAAGGCGAACACGAGATAGGTCCAGAATTCGACAGAGATCGACCAACTCGGCAAGTTGAAAGTCGTCCTGTTCAGGACAACACCCTGAAGCAGGAAGAGATTGGCGAAAAATGCCGAACCATCTGATGTGGAAAAAGCAGGAACGTTAGAAATGACGCCAGTTCTCTGCTCGAAAGCATATTTCAGACATTCGATAAGCAGAAAAACCATCAATGTGAAAAAATGGAGCGGATAAAGACGCCAAAACCGGCGCCGCTGGAAGGTGACGATCTCTACCTTGCTGGAAAGGCGATTGGCGTAATTCAGGGCGATGACGAAGCCGCTGAGCACGAAGAAGAAATCGACCATTAGATAGGCATGTCTGGCAAAACTGTTGTTTGTCAGAAAGCTGTCATAGCTCAGATGATGCAGGACAACGGCGAGCGCGGCAAATCCCCGTAGCGACTCCAGAGCGAGGAACTTCGGTGTTGTCGTGCTACTGGCCATTGCTTCCCTCCATTCGGCACGCAACATCTCTCAAGTGAGCATGCCCTCCGTTAGGCCCGGACGATTTGGCAAAACGAAACCCGGCTATTTTGAAGTCCCAAGTTTAAGATCAGGTGTACATACCGCACGGTGGTCCATTGCAATCACATAAGGATATCTTTATATGATTGTGAAAACCGATGTGATCAGGAACCTGCCATGACCGTGCACGCCAATCCGCTTTCCGACCTGCTTGCCGAAAAAGGCGTGCTCCTCGCCGATGGGGCGACCGGCACGTCGCTGTTTGCCATGGGCCTGGAAGCGGGCGAAGCACCGGAGCTCTGGAACGAGGCCAAGCCGGAAAACATCACCAAGCTGCACCAGGATTTCGTCGATGCCGGTGCTGATATCATTCTGACCAACTCGTTTGGCGGAACGCGCCATCGCCTTAAATTACACCAGGCACAGGATCGCGTTTACGATCTCAACAAGCGCGCCGCCGAAATCGCACGCGCCGTCGCCGACAAGGCACCACGCAAGGTGATTACCGCCGGTTCTGTCGGTCCGACCGGTGAACTGCTGATCCCGCTTGGCGCCATGAGCTACGAAGATGCGGTCGAGGCATTCGTCGAGCAGATCGAGGGCCTGAAGGCCGGGGGCGCCGAAGTCGCCTGGATCGAGACGATGTCCGCCACTGACGAAATCCGCGCTGCTGCGGAAGCGGCAGTCAAGGTCGGGCTGCCTTACGTCTATACCGGATCGTTCGATACGGCCGGCAAGACGATGATGGGCCTGCATCCGAAGGACATGTTCGCCGTTGCCCAGGACATCGGCGAAGGTCCGGTCGCAACCGGCGCCAATTGCGGCGTCGGCGCTTCCGACATCCTGTCATCGCTGCTCGACATGACCGACGCCAATCCAGCGGCGAACATCATCATCAAGGGCAATTGCGGCATTCCGGAATTCCGTGGCTCGGAAATCTATTATTCCGGCACTCCGCCGCTGATGGCCGACTATGCCCGCCTTGCCCGCGACGCAGGCGCCAAGATCATCGGCGGCTGCTGCGGCACCTCGTGCGAGCATCTGGCTGCGATGCGTGTTGCGCTCGACACCTATGTGCCGGGCGAGCGGCCGACCGTTGAAGCCATCGTCGAACGCATCGGCCCGATGCGCAACAAGACTGCCAATGAAGGCCCCTCCGCCCCTGCCCGCGAACGCGGCAGCCGCCGCCGAGGCTAATCGCGATTGATCCACAAAGACAAAGAGGGCTCGAACATCTGATAATGTTCGAGCCCTTTGCATATTCGGTGAGCTTACCGCTTGTGCTGCAAAATGCCGATCCAGTTTTGCCCCAGCCTGATCCGTTACCATCACGCCGACAGATCAAGAGAGTATAGAAAGACCAGACATGAACGGCACGTCCGCCCCGTTTCCCGACCGCGATTCCGTTGCCGTAAAACTGGCGGCACTGGGTGAAAGCGAACAATCCTATCTGGCGCTGCTGATGGAAAATGCCGCGCAGGACGAAAGCCTGATCGAAGGCCTCTACCGTCACCTCGACCTTGCGTCCGAAGCAAAGCTCCTGAATTCGCTGAAGCTGGAAAAACTCGGCGAATGGCTGGGCTCAAACGCCCCTGCCCGGTTGCAGATCCGGCTGATGGAAGCGGCAAAATCCAGTCAGCATGCGGCCTATCAGGCATTCCGAGCTGGCCTCATCCATTCCGGCGGGCTGGAAAAAGCCTATCCGAAAGCCTGATCAGCACTCCACCCCGCCATAGCACGACGCCCTGCGCATCAGCGCAGAGCGTCGTTGTCCGTATTTTGATGCCGTCCGTCATTCTCCGCTGAGGCTTTTTGCGAGCCGAACGAGGTTGAGAAATTCCGCCCGGTAGCCGTAGCCATCCTCACCCTTTGCGCCGGACGCGAGGTCGAGGATCGAACCATAGGTATAGGCGGACACGGCATCCGTTCCGCGAAGCTTCTGACCAAAGGCCGCGACGGCGATGGAGAACCGAACATCCGGCTGGGCCTGCTCCAATGCCGGGACGGCATTGGCCTCAGTCACCGGCGTGGTGATGAGCTTGCTCGTATCGCTATCCGGCTGCTTGTAGCGGATTTTCAGGAATGCCAGTTCCCCGGATGGCTTGGCGTCGGTCTGACCAGCCGGGGCAGCACCGTAGCGCAGGTCGTCGTTGAGAACCGCCGGGCTTCCCTTCGGCGTGATTTCGTAGATCGCGGTCACCCGGTGGCCGGAGCCGATATCGCCGGCGTCCACCTTGTCATTGTTGAAATCCTCGCGCTTCAAGGCGCGGGTCTCATAGCCGATCAGCCGGTATTCGGCGATTTGCTGCGGATTAAACTCCACTTGGAATTTCACATCCTTGGCGATGGGGAAAAGCGACGACCCCGCCTCCTCGACCAGCGACTTCTGCGCTTCGGCCAGCGTATCGATATAGGCGGCCGTGCCGTTGCCGTTCTGCGCCAGCGTCTGCATCAGCGCGTCGTTGTAATTGCCACGGCCAAAGCCGAGCACCGACAGGAAGATACCACTCTTGCGCTTGGCCTCGATCGTCGCCTTCAACTCTTCATCGCTCGACGGCCCGACATTGAAATCGCCGTCGGTCGCCAGCATGACCCGGTTGACGCCACCCTTGACGAAGGCCTGCTGCGCCAGATCATAGGCCGCCTCCAGCCCTTGAGCACCCGCCGTCGAGCCGCCCGGCTGCAACGTATCGATGGCCGACAGGATTTTTGCCTTGTCCTTGATGGCTGTTGGCGTCAGCACCGTACCGGCATTACCGGCGTAGGTAACGATGGAGACGGTATCTTCGGGCCTCAGCTTTTCGACAAGCAGACGGAATGCGCTTTTCAGAAGCGGCAGCTTGTCCGGCTCATCCATGGAGCCGGAGACATCGATCAGGAAAACCAGGTTGGCACGGGGCGCTTTGGCCGGAGCAACATCATAGCCCTTGATCCCGACATGCATCAGCCGCGTGTTGGCATTCCACGGTGTCGGCAGAACGGTGACCGTCGCCTTGAACGGCGCGTCCTTGCTGTCCGGACCCTGCCAATCGTACGGGAAATAGTTGATCATTTCCTCGACCCGCACGCTGTCAGGGTCCGGCATCTGCCCAGCCATCAGCGATTTTCGCACGAAGGAATAGGATGCCGTATCGACATCGGCCGAAAAGGTGGAAACCGGATCGGTGGCGACGGACTTGACCGGATTGGCGTCAACCGAGGTGAAGCGGTCGCCGTTTTCGTCCGGTTGCGAGACGGTATCGAAGGGCGCGGGTGACGGCATGATTTCAGCGCTCGATCCGCCGATCATCGATTGTGTTGCGATCGCAGCCGGCGGCGCCGCGGATTGCGTCCTGCGTGTCTGGCCTGCCGCGTCGAATTCGGCCTTCTGCTGTGCCGGTTCTGCCACCGCTTTCTCGTCAACCTGATCCGCAAGAGCGCCGGAAGGCTGGGCTGGCGCATTGCTCTCCGCCGCGAGCGTCTCTGCCGACGAATCGGCTTTGGGTTTCGACGGCGCCATTTTCTTTGCTTCAGCGTCCTTTGACGCAATATGGCCTGCCACTTCAACCTGTTGCCCACCCGTTACGACCGGCAAACCCTGCCGCGTCAGTTCCAAAGTGAGAAAAGCGGCAGCGGGCACCACCAAGAGCGTGGCGAGTGCCGAACCTGCGAGAAGTTTCCTGTTCATGACGGGGCTCCATAGCCTGTTGAATATGGAGCTTTGACGCCGGGCGCCGGCGGTTCCTTGGGGGACCCTGGAATTATTTTCGGATGCGTCGAAAGCCTGCATTGCCAGCGACAGGGCATGGGCGCGCGCAGCCGGTGAAGGCTTGGGAGGGGGCATCTGACCAAGACTTTTCAGATCGTCGTTCATCACATCGTCTCCCTGCCGAGCAGGATTTTCAACCGTTTGCGGGCTTCATGCACATGCCAGGACACCGTTGCCTCCGAACATCCCATGACATCGGCGGCGGCGGCATGGGACAGGCCCTCGCCATAGACAAGCAGAACGGCATCGCCCTGCTTTTCAGGCAGTTGCCGCACGGCTTCCCACAGCGCCTCGGCCTGATCGTGGTTGTCGTTTGCCGCAGCGCTGGTCGGGTCGGCCAGGAAATTTGCAGCATTGCGCCTTTCGCGTGACTGGCTCCGCTGGTGGTCGCGTGCGGCATTCACGGTCAGCGTATAAAGCCAGGTACGAAAGCGGCTGGCACCGCGAAAGGCCCGGATCGCCTGACCGAGCTTCAGGCATACCGTCTGGGCGATATCCTCGGCATCGCCCACATTGCCGGACCAGCGCCAGGCAACGGCATGGACGAAATCATAATGCCGCTCCATGAGCAGGCCGAAGGCATTTCGATCGCCTTTCTGCGCCCGCTCGATAAGATCCTCGTCCAAATCACCCGCCCGGATTTGTTGCAACTGGTACTGAGACGTTCGGTCCTGGCCGATCCTTGGGTCCGGACCGGAATTAATTTTACGATCCCGGAATTTTCCGTGTCACCGTAATGATCGGGCCCATCGGATGGGTATTGTCGTAGCGATCGAGCGCCGGTGAAAACAGGCTGGAGATCGATCCATCGAGGAACAGCGCATTGGCGCAACCAAGCTGATCACGAAACAGCGTCGCGAAATCATGGAAGCGAACAGGTTCCAGCGAGATAGCAAAGACCGCCATGCCCTGCTGATCGACGCCGACGCCATTGCGGATCTGCAGGCTGTCGCTTTGCGGCAGAAAAGCCGGATGCAGTTGCCCGTCGATCACCAGCATCGGTCCGGATTGCGTCGCAAAATCCGGATTGAGCGCCGCATCGACATAGGCCTCGGTTTCCAGAACGCCGGCCCGGCCCTTCTGCAAGAAGAACACGCCATTGGGCTTCAGGTAGAAATTGCCCCAGCTATGCCCCCGGTCGATCGCCTTGCGCTCGACGCCATCGGTCACCAGCAGGCCGACCGATGACAGGTCGCGTTCGTACATGCCGCCATTCATGGCGAATTCCAGATACTCGCCCTCCTGGCGCAGATCCCGCAGAAGCGGTTCAAAGCCCCCGTAGGGCCGGCCATCGCGGCCGCGATGAAAAATGCGGATATCGCTGGCGGCTGGATCGAAGCTGCAGACCGCATAGCTTTGCGTCAGGTGCATCACCTTACGGCAGGCAGCTTCGGCTTCCCCGGTGGACAGAATGGATGCAGTCATGGCCAACCCGATGCTTAAAGAACGAAACATGTCTACCTCATTTCACACGCGCCCGACCCTGTCGCGCGACAACAGCAAAATGGAGGCAGGAATTTTATAAACTCAGGGCAGCCATATGAAAATGCAGCTGTTGCGCCGGATAGCGATAGTCGGTTCCGACCGGACAGGCATTTCGCGCCATGCATCCCCCCGCCGTGCAGCCGGCCTGCCCTTCCATTGTTTTCAAGTGGACGCGGCAGGGTGTAACTTGAAATCCGGATGGCAGAACAGCCTGCGCCGGACAGCTGGAGAGACAGGGCCGATCGGGACAGTGGTCGCAGGGATGCGGATGCTTGAGGCTCGCCGTCGGCGGCAGAGCCTGTGCGAAACCGAGTGCTCCGCGATATCCGTGCCAGAGGCCATATTGCGGGTGGATGAGAATGCCGAGCGGCGATGGTCGAAGTCCTTCAGCCCGCATCGCCCATTGCTGAAACGGTTGCCAAGGTGGATCGGAAGGGAAATAGGCGGTGGCGCCAAAGGCTACCGCCACCGGTTCGATCACGGCCTTCGACCACGCATCGAGCGGATTTTCGCCACCGCCATCGGGCGAGCCATCCCGCCAGCGCCCAAACGCCGGCCAGATCGAACCTCCGATATTTCCGAGCAAGACAATGGTTTTGGCCGGCTGCCCGTCCGTCAACACAGGTGCGGTTTCGCCATCGGCAAAAGAAACGTTGCCGCGTAAAAAAACTCCGTGCGGCGCAAGCGCTACACGGAGTTCATTCAAAACATCGTCGGATGTCACGGGACCGGTCATTTCGGTTTCGGCCCCTGCCTGTCGTAATGTGGGCGCCAGACTTCCTTCTGAATGAAATCTGCTACTTGCGCCGCTCCGCCTTGCTCCCTGGCTTGTTCGGGCTCTCTTCAAGTGAAGGCGTCGGGCATCGAATCCTTCTTTTTGGCGATGAAATCGAGAAGCGCTTCGTCGATCGCGGCATCGAGCGGCGGCCGTTCGTAATGCTCCAGCCAACTGCGGGCCAGCGCATTGGCGCGCTGCTCGACGCGCTTCTCGCCTTCAATTTCCCACTGCTCGAAGGAATTGTTGTCGGCGAGCGCCGAGCGGTAGAACGCCGTCTGGAAATTGGCCTGGGTATGGGCGCAGCCGAGATAGTGGCTGCCGGGGCCGACTTCGCGGATGGCATCGAGCGCCTGCGCGTCTTCGGAGAGATCGATGCCTTCAGCCATCTTCTGCATCATGCCGAGCTGGTCCTGGTCGATCATGAACTTTTCATAGGACGATACCAGACCGCCTTCCAGCCAGCCGGCGGCGTGCAGGACAAAGTTCGTGCCCGCAAGCAGCGTCATGTTCAGCGTGTTGGCCGATTCGTGAGCCGCCTGCGCATCCGGAACCTTCGATCCACAGAGCGAGCCACCGGTGCGGAATGGCAGGCCGAGGCGACGGGCAAGCTGGGCTGCACCATAGGAGACCAGGGACGGCTCCGGCGTGCCGAAAGTCGGTGCGCCCGACTGCATCGAGATCGAGGCGGCAAACGTGCCGAACAGAACCGGCGCGCCGGGCCGGATCAACTGCGTGAATGCGGCACCGGCCAGCACTTCGGCAAGAATCTGGGTCAGCGTTCCTGCCACCGTCACCGGACTCATGGCGCCGGACAGAATGAACGGAGAGACGACACAGGCCTGATTGTGCCGGGCATAGACCTTCAGGGCACCGACCATGGTCTCATCGAAAACCATCGGCGAGTTGGCGTTGATCAGGTTCAGCGTGACGCAATTGTTTTCGACGAAATCATCGCCGAACACCAGCTTGGCCATGGCGATCGTGTCTTCGGCGCGTTCCGGTGCCGTCACCGAGCCCATGAACGGCTTGTCGGAATATTTGATATGGCTGTAGACCATATCGAGATGGCGCTTGTTGACCGGAACATCGACCGGCTCGCAGACGGTACCGCCCGACGAATGCATCGACGGCGCCATATAGGCGAGCTTCACGAAATTGCGGAAGTCCTCGATCGTCGCGTAGCGGCGCTGGCCTTCGAGGTCGCGAACGAAGGGAGGTCCGTAAACCGGTGCGAACACCGTCGCCTTGCCGCCGATCTGAACGCTGCGCTCGGGATTGCGCGCATGCCAGGTGAAGGTGGACGGCGCAGTCTTCAAGAGTTCGCGGCAGAGGCCCTTGGGGAAATGTACCCGCTGTCCGCGCACGTCGGCTCCGGCCTGCTTCCAAAGCGCCAGCGCCTCTTCATCGTCACGGAACTCGATGCCGATCTCTTCAAGGATCAGGTCGGCATTGGCCTCGATCAGCGCCAGCCCCTCTTCATCGAGAACTTCGTACTCGCGGATCTTGCGGGTGATGTAGGGAAGCGACGGCGGTGCACCACCGCCGGTGCGCGATGCGCGCCGTGCGGCCGCACCCCGGCCTTCACCGCGCGTGCGGCGTCCGCCGGTTTCTTCCGTCTGTTCCGTCAGCTCAGTCATTTCTGTGTCCTCTCCCGCGCCTCGTCTGCGCACATGTCGAGCCTATGCTACCAAGCCCCAGAATCCGAACGGTTCTTAATGCGCCAACGGGTGGCGCAACTCGAACACGATCGCGGCTAACGCCTGCCGCGCGCGTCTTGACGCACGGCCGGTCTGAATTGCCGATACCATATTTCCCGTCGGACAAATCAGCCAATACACTGTTTTTATGCGATGCGGCGGCACGCGGGCTGGCAACGATCGTCTTGCCGTCGTTTTTCATCGTATGCGACGTCGCTTTCGAAAAGAGCTTTTGGAACCAACAAAGCTAAGTATAGTAGCTGCGTCGGGGAGGTTTGAGCCTGACAGCGCCAGGAACCGAGGAAAACCATCATGGCAGACGACGAAATCATTCTCGAGGATCTTTCCGACGACGAGCTCGTGCAGCAGATGCATGATGATCTCTACGACGGCATGAAGGAAGAGATCGAGGATGCGACCAATATCCTGCTGAAGCGCGGCTGGGTGCCATACGACATCCTCACACAGGCACTGGTCGAAGGCATGCGGATCGTCGGCGTCGACTTTCGCGATGGCATTCTGTTCGTTCCGGAAGTCTTGCTGTCCGCCAACGCCATGAAGGCCGGCATGTTCATCCTGCGCCCCCTGCTCGCCGCCACCGGCGCGCCAAAGCAGGGCAAGATGGTGATCGGCACCGTCAAGGGCGACATCCACGACATCGGCAAGAACCTTGTCGGCATGATGATGGAAGGTGCGGGCTTCGACGTTATCGATCTGGGGATCAACAACCCGGTCGAGAACTATCTTGATGCCATCGAGCGTGAAAAGCCCGATATCCTCGGCATGTCCGCCCTTCTGACCACGACCATGCCCTATATGAAGGTCGTGATCGACACGATGAAGGAAAAGGGCATGCGCGACGACTACGTCATCCTGGTCGGCGGCGCGCCGCTGAACGAGGAATTCGGCAGGGCTGTCGGCGCCGATGCCTATTGCCGCGACGCGGCAGTTGCCGTGGAAACAGCCAAGGAATTCATGAAGCGCAAGCACAACCAGCTGGCCGGCGCCTGATCAAGCGAATTTGAGCATGCAAAAACCGGCCGCACTGATGAAAAGTGCGGCCGGTTTTCTTATATCTTGCCCAGCCTTTAATTGGCAGCGCGCTCAACCTTGCGGCCTGCATCCTGCGTCGCATTCACCGTATTGGCAGTATCCTGGCCCATGCCTCGAATAGTGTTACCGCACGAGGCAAGCGTAGTGACGGAGAAGAGCACGAGACCGATTGTGGCGATTGTCTTTGCTGTCATGGGTCGGGTTCCTTATTGTGACAGATCGAGTTGGCGTGGAAGAAAGATCTTCAGCTATGGAACGCACGGAAACGGAAAAAGTTCACGTCATCGCCTGCGGCGCGATTGCCCGCGAAATTCTTGCCGTCTGCGAGGCCAACAAGCTCGGCCATATCGACCTCAGCTGCCTTCCTGCCATCTGGCATAATACGCCCGACAAGATCACGCCCGGCATCAAGATGGCTATCGACAAAGCCCGCTCCGAAGGCTTTGGCCGCATCTTCGTCGCCTATGCCGATTGTGGCACCGGCGGCCTGCTCGACAAGCTCTGCGAAGACGAAAAAGTCGAACGCATCGCCGGACCGCACTGTTTTTCCTTCTTCGCCGGCAATGCCGCTTTCGAAGCCGGGTGGGACGAGGATTTCACCTCGTTTTTCCTGACCGATTTCCTCGCCCGCCAGTTCGAGGCCTTTGTCGTCGAACCGCTCGGCCTCGACCGCCATCCGGAACTGCGCGACATGTATTTCGGTCACTACAAGAAACTCATCTACCTCTCGCAGGTCGAGGACGAAAAACTGCAGGAAAAAGCCCGCAAAGCCGCAGCCACGCTGGGGCTGACCTACGAATACCGTTTCACCGGCTACGGCGACCTGACCCCGGCCCTTCTGCACGCCTGATCGCCCCGGAAACCATCTGTTAGCCTTGCTCGCAATTTTGCGCCAAGCACCGCATTTGATTTAAGTGCATCGTAACCGCCGCCCGCCAAACTTGCCCGAACAAACCAACAAAAGGTGACGGGGATGACGGACATTTTCGCAACGGACCTATCGGCAAGGGCGGCGGCACACTGCCATCATCCGCAGCAGCTGTCCCAGCTCCTGCGCAATCTCTCGCTCAATGCCGGTCCGAAAATCACCCTGCGCGAGCTTGCCGTCGCCATGGAAGACCGCTCCTTCGGTGCCTTCCTCGTCGTTTTTGCCCTTCCCAACCTCATCCCGCTGCCACCCGGCGCGACCTTCGTTCTCGGCCTGCCGCTAATTTTCATTGCCTGGCAGATGTTTGCCTCGCGCCGCGCCCGTATCTGGTTGCCGACGCGCATGGGCGACTATGCCTTTGACAATGCGACGTTCTTCGTCTTCATCAATCGTATCTCGCCCTGGCTGCAGCGCGCCGAAACCCTGATCAAGCCGCGCGGCTGGTTTCTCGGCAGCCGGCTGGCCGAACGGTTGATCGGCCTTCTGGCGCTTATTCTGGCGGTGGTGATCTTCCTTCCCATTCCTTTCGGCAACTGGCTGCCTGCCTTTGCGCTTGCCGTCATCGGCTTTGCCCATACCGAGCGGGATGGCCTCGGTGTTGTCGCCGGCGCCCTGATCGGCATCGTTTCCCTTGCCGTCGCCGCTAGCGTCATCCTTGCCGCCGGTGCAGTCCTGGCCTTCATCATCTAAGACGGACAGTGATCACCGGCATGACTCCGCAGCCAACCAACAGATCGTCATTCTCACTGCCGGCGGGCGCAATCCGCAGATCCTGATCAATGCGCTTGAGAGCCACTTTGGCAGCGTCACGGTTCTGCTGGAACAGCCCGAATCGAAAAAACTCTTTCTCAAGCGCCGCATCCGCAAATTGGGGCTGATCACCGCAGCCGGCCAGTTCGCCACGATGGTGGCCTCGAAATTCGGCAAGCGGTTTACCGAGAAACGTACGGCGGAAATTCTGCGTCAGTACGATGTCAATGATCGCGAAAACCCTGCCATTCCGGTAATCGCGGTCGATTCCATCAACACGCCAGACGCAATCAAACAGATCAGCGCCCTGCACCCGGCGGTCGTCTTCCTCGTCAGCTGCCGCATGCTCTCCGCGTCGACGCTGGCAGCCGTGCCCTGCCCGGTCATCAATTTCCATGCCGGCATCAACCCACAATATCGCGGTCTGATGGGCGGATACTGGGCGCGCGTGGAAAACGACGAGGCCAATTTCGGCGCAACGGTGCACCTGGTCGATGCCGGCGTCGATACCGGCGACATTCTTTATCAGTCACGTATGACACCGTCGAAAAACGACACGATGCACACCTATCCGCTGCTCCAGACGGCAGCTTCCACCGGCATCGCCATCCGCGCTGTCGAGGATGCGTTGTCCGGCAATCTCAAGCCTCTGCCGGCAAACGGCAATTCCCGCCAATGGTATCATCCACCGATCTGGACATGGCTCTGGAATGGGGTGGCGCGCGGCATGTGGTAGTTACACCAACGATCGATGATAGGAGCCGATCCAAAGGGCTCCTATCATCCATCGTCGGTATATATCGTCAACATTGAGGACAAGTCGCTTTTGAGCATGACGCGCGTCGTGCCAAGGTGAGCCATGACGTGGCAAGATGCGCATTGTCGGGCAAGAGGAGAATTCGGGCATATGGCAGATCGCATTATCGTTTACTGGCGCGATATTCCAGCGCAAGTCATCATCAAGCAGGGCCGCAAGACCGCCAAACGCGAGTTGACACTGCGCTTTACCGAAGCGATCGACATGTGCGCCATGCGCACCGGTGCTGCCGATAGCGGCGACTATCTGGCGGAATGGCGCAAGGCCGACCCGACACCGGTCTCCGACGATCTCGAGCTTGAGGCCGACAAGGCCGCCGCCGAACTGGAAGCAGCCTATGACAAGGAGCGGCTGGTCGCCCTGGTGAAATCCGGCGGCAAAGACAATGGCTGACGCAAAACCCGGCAATGCTGCGCCTGCCAAGAAGGCCGCCACTGGTGCCTATACGCCGGCCAGTGTTTCGCCCAACCGCCGTTCGCGCCGCAGCTACACGATCCGGCTGTGGGCCGTTCGCCACTCGCGGTTCCTCGAATGGTTCTACCACCGTTTCGCCGATGTCTTCCTGCTGCTTCATCCGCTGTGGAAGGCGATCGGCTACAACCGCGTGGAAGTGCCGATCACCTTCGTCGAGCGCAACGTCAAGGGTCTTTTGTTCGACTGTCGCATGTGCGGCCAGTGCGTCCTGTCATCGACCGGCATGTCCTGCCCGATGAACTGCCCCAAGCAGCTGCGCAACGGCCCCTGCGGCGGCGTTCGCGCCAATGGCAATTGCGAAGTCGAGCCCGACATGCCCTGTGTCTGGGTGAAGGCCTGGGAAGGCTCGCGCAACATGGTCAAGGGGGATGCGATCCTGAACGTGCAGAAACCCGTCAATCAGTCGCTGCGCGAAACCTCGTCCTGGCTGCGCGTCACCGCACAGGCCGCCGAAGCCCGCGAAGCCGCTGCTGCCGCAAAGGACGCCTGAGCCATGGCCCATATCGACGAAAACCCGCTCGGCCGCCATCTTCCGCTCGATCCCCTGCCCGGCCATTCCTCGCGCGGCCGCCTGGAGCGCGTCCTGCGCCGCGGCGAATTCGCCGTCACCGCCGAACTCAATCCGCCTGACAGCGCCAATCCGGAAGACGTCTATGAGCGCGCCGCGATCTTTGAAGGCTGGGTCGATGGCATCAACGCCGTCGATGCCTCCGGCGCCAATTGCCATATGTCGTCGGTCGGCATCTGCGCGCTGCTCACCCGCATGGGCTATGCGCCAATCATGCAGATCGCCTGCCGCGACAAGAACCGCATCGCCATCCAGGGCGACGTGCTGGGTGCCGCCGCCATGGGCGTTGCCAACATGATGTGCCTGACGGGCGACGGCGTCCAGGCCGGCGACCAGCCGGGTGCCAAACCGGTCTTCGACCTCGATTGCATGTCGCTGCTCGAAACCGTGCGGATCATGCGCGACAACGGCAAGTTCCTCTCCGGCCGCAAGCTGACGACGCCGCCGCAGGTCTTCCTTGGCGCGGCGATCAACCCGTTCGCACCGCCTTATGATTTCCGTCCCTACCGGCTCGGCAAGAAGATCGAGGCCGGTGCCCAGTTCGTCCAGAGCCAGTACTGTTTTGATGTGCCGATGTTCCGTGACTACATGAGCAAGGTGCGCGATCTCGGCTTCGATGAAAAATGCTTCATTCTCGTCGGCGTCGGTCCGCTGGCTTCGGCAAAGACAGCCAACTGGATCCGCAACAATGTGCCCGGCATCCATATCCCGGATGCGATCATCAAGCGGCTGGAAGGTGCGCAGGATCAGAAGAAGGAAGGCAAGCAGCTCTGCATCGACATCATCAACGAGGTGAAGGAGATCAAGGGCGTTTCCGGCGTGCACGTCATGGCTTACCGGCAGGAAGAGTATGTCGCAGAAATCGTCCATGAATCCGGCGTCCTCAAGGGACGCACGCCGTGGACACGCGAAGCCAACCCCGGCGACAGCCGCGTCGCCGAAAGGCTCGATGCGATCCGTGATGGCAAGCAGGAAAACCAAGAGGAAATGGCCGACGTCGCGGCGCACCGCCAGCACTGAACAACAGACAATTGTGGCGCGGCTGGCAGGCCATGCCTTTGACAAACCATCCCGGCGCCGATCACACCGCGCTCACCGACCCGAAGGATCAGACATGACCCGCACCATCGTTGCCTCCGCCACCCGCGAAATCATCATCGGCTTCGACCAGCCATTCTGCGTCATCGGTGAACGCATCAACCCGACCGGCCGCAAGAAGCTGGCCGCCGAAATGATCGTCGGCAATTTCGACACAGTGATCAAGGACGCGCTAGAGCAGGTGGCTGCGGGCGCCACCATGCTCGACGTCAATGCCGGCGTCACCTCCGTCAACCCGAACGAAACAGAGCCGGGCCTCTTGGTGCGCACCCTCGAAATCGTCCAGGGGCTGGTCGATGTACCGCTGTCGATCGACAGTTCGGTCACCGCCGCCATCGAAGCTGCGCTGAAGGTTGCCAAGGGCCGGCCGCTGATCAACTCGGTCACCGGCGAGGAAGAAAAGCTCGAAGCCATCCTGCCGCTCTGCAAGAAATACGACGTTCCGGTGGTCGCCATCTCCAATGACGAAACGGGTATTTCGATGGATCCGGACGTTCGTTTCGCAGTTGCGAAGAAAATTGTCGAACGCGCCATGGATTATGGTATCAAGCCGCACGATATCGTTGTCGATCCGCTGGTCATGCCGATCGGCGCCCTCGGCGATGCGGGCCGCCAGGTCTTCGCGCTCCTCTACCGCCTGCGCAACGAGCTGAAAGTCAACACCACGTGCGGCCTGTCGAATATCTCGTTCGGCCTGCCGCATCGCCACGGCATCAATGCCGGCTTCATCCCCATGGTTATCGGTGCGGGCATGACGTCGGCGATCATGAACCCCTGCCGTCCGCAGGAAATGGAAGCCGTTCGCGCGGCAAACGTCTTGAACGGGACCGACCAGAATTGCGGCACCTGGATCATGACCTATCGCGATCACAATCCGGCAGGCGGCCATGTGGCCCCTTCCGCAGCAACACCCGGCGCCTCCAGTGGCCGCCGCGGTGGCCGTGCTGGACGCGCCGGACCCCGGGCAGAAGAGCCGGCCGACGCAAAGGCGGAATAACCGCCAGAAAAGAGACATGATGTTTTTCAGTGCCGATCTGCTCGACGAGTTCGCCAGCCTCTGGTTCCAGGCCCCGATGGTCATATCCTCGCGCATGCAGGATTTTGCCCTGTCCGGCGGGTCAGCCAGCGGCGCGGCGGAAGTCAGCCGGATGATCACCGAAAAGCTCTCGGCTGCCACCGAAAGCGTCATGGCGGTCAACATGGCCATGGCAAACGAAGGCATGATTGCCGCCACCGCGCTCGCGACCGGCACCTGCGCTGGCCTTGCCGGCGCATCCGACCGTGTTGCCGTGGCGGCGCTGAAACCATATGGCAAACGCGTCCGCGCCAATGCGCGGCGGCTCAGCGAATAGACCAAACTGCATAGGATGAACTGACCGTGTCCGCCCAGGAAAACAAAAGCGACCCCCTCGTCCTGTTCATGCCATCCGGCAAGCGCGGCCGTTTCCCCATCGGCACGCCGGTGCTGGACGCAGCGCGCTCGCTCGGCGTCTATGTCGAGAGCGTCTGCGGTGGCCGGGCGACCTGCGGGCGCTGTCAGGTCTCGGTGCAGGAAGGCAATTTCGCCAAGCACAAGATCGTCTCCTCGCTCGACCACATCTCCGTCAAGGGGCCAAAGGAAGAGCGCTACGAGAGCATTCGCGGCCTGCCGGACGGCCGCCGACTGTCCTGCTCGTCGCAGATCCTCGGCGACCTCGTCATCGACGTACCGCAGGACACGGTCATCAATGCGCAGGTGGTGCGCAAGGCCGCGACCGACCGGGTGATCGAGCGCAATGCCGCGATCCAGCTCTGCTATGTCGAGGTCGATGAGCCCGACATGCACAAGCCGCTCGGCGATCTTGACCGGCTGAAAGTGATGCTGGAAAAGGACTGGGGCTGGAAGGATCTGTTGATCGCGCCGCACCTGATCCCGCAGATCCAGGGCATTTTGCGCAAGGGCAACTGGGGTGTCACCGCCGCCATCCACCGCGATATGGACTCATCCCGCCCCTTCATCGTCGGCCTCTGGCCTGGCCTGAAGAACGAAGCCTATGGTATCGCCTGCGATATCGGCTCGACGACCATCGCCATGCATCTGGTCTCGCTGCTGTCCGGCCGCATCGTTGGATCTTCCGGCACGTCCAACCCGCAGATCCGCTTCGGCGAAGACCTGATGAGCCGCGTCTCCTACGTGATGATGAACCCGGATGGCCGGGAAGCCATGACCAGGGCTGTTCGCGAGGCGATCAATGTCCTGATCGGCAAGGTCTGCGCCGAGGGCGAGGTCGATCGCCACGATATTCTCGACATGGTCTTCGTCGGCAATCCGATCATGCACCACCTGTTCCTCGGCATAGACCCGACCGAGCTTGGCCAGGCGCCATTTGCGCTCGCCGTATCCGGCGCGCTGCAATACTGGGCGCATGAAATCGATATCGACGTCAATCGCGGCGCCCGTCTCTACATGCTGCCCTGCATTGCCGGCCATGTCGGTGCCGACGCCGCAGGCGCAACACTGGCGGAAGGCCCCTATCGCCAGGACCGGATGATGCTGCTGGTCGATGTCGGCACCAACGCCGAAATCGTGCTTGGCAACAAGGACCGTGTCGTCGCCGCGTCTTCGCCGACCGGCCCGGCCTTCGAAGGTGCTGAAATTTCCTCCGGCCAACGGGCAGCACCGGGCGCCATCGAGCGCGTCCGCATCGACCCGGAAACGCTGGAACCGAAATTCCGCGTCATCGGCGTCGATAAATGGTCGGATGAAGAGGGTTTTGCCGAGGCAGCCGCTGCCGTCGGCGTCACCGGCATCTGCGGCTCGGCGATCATCGAGGTCGTCGCCGAGATGTATCTCTGCGGCATCATTTCCGAAGACGGCGTGGTTGACGGCGGCATGGCGGCAAAGAGCCCGCGCATCCTGCAGAACGGCCGCACCTTCTCTTATCTTCTGCATGATGGCGACCAGCGCATCACGGTGACGCAGAACGACGTGCGCGCCATCCAGCTGGCCAAGGCCGCCCTATATGCCGGTATCAAGCTTTTGATGGAAAAGCTTGAGATCGAGCATGTCGATACGATCCGCTTTGCCGGCGCCTTCGGCTCCTTCATCGATCCGAAATACGCGATGGTTCTCGGGCTCATCCCGGATTGCGATCTCTCCGAAGTCAAGGCAGTCGGCAATGCTGCCGGGACCGGCGCTCTGATGGCGCTCCTCAACCGCGGCCATCGCCGCGAGATAGAGCAAACCGTCAGCAAAATCGAGAAGATAGAGACGGCACTTGAATCAAAGTTTCAGGAGCATTTCGTCTACGCCATGGCGCTTCCGAACAAGGTCGATACCTTCCCGAAACTGTCGGCGGCGGTGACATTGCCCGAACGCAAACAGCTCTCCGACGATGGCAGCGATGGCGGCGGCAGGCGTCGGCGCCGCAGCCGGGAATGAGCATCGCGAATCCTGATTTTGTGACCGGAACCAAATGACCACGGCGGCGTTTTTGCGTGACCGTGGATCAGATGCTCTCTCAAAACCCGACGCAACGCTCGCGCGACGCCATGCAGAAGGCGGTAACGGAGCTCGTCTATCTCTCCAGTCTCAACGGCGGCATCACCCGCAAACCGGGCAAGCGCGCCTTTCTCTACTATGATGCCGATGGCAGGCGGATCGAGGACCGGGGCGAACTGGACCGCATTGCAGCGCTGGCCATCCCGCCTGCCTATACCGATGTGCTGATCTCGGTCGATCCGAACTCGCATCTGCAGGCAACCGGCCGGGACGCGCGCGGGCGCAAGCAATATCGTTATCATCCGGAATGGTCGGCCGAGCGCGGCAAGAGCAAATTTGCGCAATTGCCGGATTTTGCCGCGCGGCTGCCGAGGATCCGCGAGAAGGTCGATAGTGATCTGCGCCTGCGCAAGCCGGGCATGGAAAAGGCCCTGGCGACGATCGTCTGGCTGCTGGACAATCTCTATATCCGCGTCGGCAACGCCACCTATGCCGCGGAAAACGGTTCCTATGGTCTGACGACGCTCAGGAATCGCCACGTCAAGATAGAGGGCTCCAGCGTTCATTTCAATTTCAAGGGTAAATCCGGCAAGGAATGGCGTCTCAGCCACCGCGACCCGCGCATCACCAAGGCAATCCGCATGCTGCAGGAATTGCCCGGCCAGCAGCTGTTCCAGTATCTCGACGAAGATGGCGGACGCCATGCGATCCGGTCGCAGGACGTCAATGCCTATATCCGCAAGGCCTCCGGTGCCGACTTTTCGTCGCGGCAGTTCCGCACCTGGGGTGCCACGCGGATGGCGGCAAAGGCCCTGGCTGCCGTCGAGCCAGGCCCGAGCCAGCGTCAGCTGAAACGGCAGATCAATGATGTCGTGGACAGCGTTGCCGCGCGATTGGTCAACACCCGTGCCGTCTGCCGGTCGTCTTATATTCATCCGAAAGTCTTTGAGGATTTCGAGCGTGGCAGGCTCGCAGGTCTCCTGAAAATGCGGCCAAGCCGCAGCGAGACGCTGACACGCTGGATGGATGATGACGAGATCAGGGTGCAGCGCTGGCTGAAGAAGAGCGGCACGTAGGCACCGCCCTTGTCTTGCTTATTGCAAACCGACGAAAGCGGTCCGGACATGTTCGGCAACGGCAAGAACCGGCGGTGACGCGTTATCGACCACCTGCAGGCCGATATTGTAATGGCCGAGTTCCGGCAGGCCTTCAGCCTCGCCGAGCGCCACGAGATCGCCTTGGACGAGATAGCGCGGCAAAGGCGCAATCGCGAGATCCGCCTGAATGGCGGCGCGCTGACCCGTCGTATGGGCGCTGAGGAAGGCCACGCGGAACTTGCGGCCGGATTGCGTCAGTTGCTCCACGGCATCGGCGCGCCAGACGCAGCCATCTTCCCACATCGAGATCGGCAGCGGTTCGCGCGTATGCGCCGTTCCGCATTTTATACCGGCCCAGACGAGCTTTTCGGACACCAGGATTTCCCCGCCGCCGGTGTTCTCGCCGGCCATGCTGTTGAAGATGGCAATGTCCATGCGGTGTTCCTCGACACGCTTGCGCATGACGCTGCTGTTGCCGATGGTCACATCCACCGTAACGTTGGGGTAGGATTCGGAAAACCGCTTCAGCACTTCAGGCAGGATGCGCTCGCCGATATCCTCGGGCGCACCGACACGCACGACGCCGTTCATGTCAGGCAGAAGGAAACGCGACACGGCTTCGTTGTTGAGCGCCAGCATGCGCCGCGCGAACCCGAGCAGCACCTCGCCCTTCGGCGTCAGCGATACCGAACGGGCATCCCGCAGGAAGAGAACGCAGCCAAGCATTTCTTCGAGTTTCTTGATCTGCATCGAGACCGCCGAAGGTGTCCGGTAGACGGTCTCGGCGGCCGTCGTGAAATTTCCGGTCTCGGAAATGGCGACGAAGGTTTTCAGGATGTCCAGTTCGAGAAGCGGAAGGACATGCCGCAGCATCATGTTCATGGGAGCCTCACGGATCAGATTTTCTGAATAAGAACATCACTTCATTTCGTTTGATTGAACCTCAACGGAGGCCGATAGTCAAGTTGCAAACATCGAAGACGTTATGAAAGGAGCTTCCAATGTCCCTGCAAAACGACACGACAATGGTTGGCACGACCCGTATTTGGCCAACAGCCAATGGCTTCTCATTCTCCTTGCGCCAAATGTTTGAGCCCTTCGTCCAGCAACTGAGCGAAAGCCACCATGCTCGCAAAGTCGCGGAGACGCGCAAGGCAACCCGGCGCGAAATCACCCATCTGCCAGCCAGTCTACAACAGGATTTGGCTTTTTCCGATGGCACGGTGATCGCACTGGAGCAGCGTTAAGCGCGGGTCGCCAGATAACAGCCCTTGGAAACTCTAGCGCAGGCCTCTAAACTCACCGCCAGTGGCGCATAGCCGCTGGCCGGAAACGAGGGAGGAGCCTCTAAACCGTGAAATACCGCCTGCTTGCCGCCCTGTGTCTTGCGCCGCTTCTGCTGTTTGCCGTGGTTTTCCAGGGCGGAGCATTGGCGACGCGCAGCTATATGGACGAGGCATCGCTGCAGGCAAGCTCGGCCTTGCGCCTGGCGGTCTCGGCGCTCAGCGGACATCTCAGCCGCTACGAGCCCTTGCCGGCCCTGATTGCCGACCATGACGATATCAAGGAACTGATCGCCCATCCCGATGACAAGGCCCTGCGCGATGCGGCGGATGTCTACCTAAAGCATATCAACAGACTGCTGGAATCCTCCGATATCTATGTCATGACGCTGGACGGAAACACCATTGCCGCCAGCAATTACGATCAGCCGGCCAGCTTTGTCGGCCAGAATTTCAGCTACCGTCCGTATTTCCAGGACGCTGCCATCGGCAGGCAATCGCGCTTCTATGCGCTCGGCACCACCTCGCTGAAGCGCGGCTATTATTTTGCCTCGCCGATCCGCATCGGTGGCCGGATCAGCGGCGTCATCGTCTTCAAGGTCGATATCGATTCGATCGAAACCTCGTGGCGTGGCGGCGAGTACAAGATCTTCGTGTCCGATCCGGAAGGCATCGTCTTCATGACCGGCAGCCCGGAATGGCTCTATTCCAGCATCCTGCCGCTCAACAGTGCCCGCCTGCAAAGGACGCAGGCATCGCGGCGCTATGCCGAGGCGGAACTGAAGCCATTGCCGATCACCCGCAGCATGCTTGATGATCACGAGCTGATGACCATGACCTCTGCCGACCGCCGCGAATATCTGGTCCTGTCGCAATACATGCCCGAGGCCGACTGGACGGTGAATGTGCTGATGGACACGGCCTCCGTTCGCGCCCAGGCGCGCACCACCATCATCGCGATCGTGCTTTTCCTCTGCCTTGCCGGCCTTGCGCTCGCCATCGTCCTGCAGCGCCGTGCCCGCCTTGCCGAGCGCATGCGCATGCAGACAGAGGCCCGCAACGAGCTGGAACACCGCGTCGAGGAACGCACAGCCGACCTTGCGCTGGTCAACCAGCGGATCGAGGAAGAGATAGCCGAACGCCGGTTGACCGAACTGGAGCTGCGCAAGACCCAGGCCGACCTGATCCAGGCGGGTAAGCTCGCAGGTCTTGGGCAGATGTCAGCCGCCCTCTCCCACGAACTCAATCAGCCGCTGGCCGCTGCCAAGACCTATGCCGACAGCGCGGCGATGCTGATCGACCTGGAACGCGTGCCGGAAGCCCGCGACAATGTCCGGCGTATTTCCGGGTTGATCGATCGCATGGCCTCAATCAGCAGGCACCTGCGCAATTTCGCCCGCAAGCCGAACGAGAAGCTTGGCCCCGTGGCGCTCGATGCCGTCATCGCCGATACGCTGGAGATCGTCTCCGCCCGCCTGAAGACCGCCGATGCCGACCTGCTGATCGAGCTTGGCAACGATGCCATCATGGTCCATGCCGGTTTTGTGCGGCTGCAGCAGGTCCTCGTCAACATCATCACCAACGCGGCGGATGCGGTCGAAGGCCTTGCCGACCGGCGCATTCATGTCCTGGCGGAACGTCAAAACGACAAGATTATCCTGACGATCAGGGATCATGGACCGGGCGTGCCGGCGGCGATCACCGAGCGAATCTTCGATCCTTTCTATACCACCAAGGGCGTCGGTAAGGGGCTGGGTCTCGGCCTGTCGATCTCCTACAATATCGTCAAGGATTTCGGCGGCAGTCTCTCCGTCTCAGACCACCCGGAGGGGGGCGCCGTGTTCCGCATAGAGCTTGAGGCCGCAACCGCCGCCCGGGAGGCCGCCGAGTGAGCGATGCACGTGTGCTGCTGGTCGATGACGAAGAGGACATGCGCCGCTCCACCGCGCAGGCGCTCGGCCTGTTCGGACTTGATGTCGATACTCACGCCAGCGCCGAAGACGTGCTGGAACTGATCGGCTACAGCTTCTCCGGCGTCGTCATCAGCGATATCCGCATGCCCGGCATGGATGGGATGACGCTGTTGCAGCGAATCCGCGAGGTTGATGCGGAAATCCCGGTCATCCTCGTCACCGGCCATGGCGACGTGCAGCTGGCCGTCAAGGCGATGCGCGAGGGTGTCTACGACTTCCTTGAAAAACCGTTTACCGCCCAGCATCTGGCAGCCATTGCCCGCCGCGCGCTCGACCGGCGCAGCCTCGTGCTCGAAAACCGTCGGCTGCGCGCTGTTGCCGGCAAGCGTGACGATATCGAGGCAAGGCTGCCCGGCCGGACACAGGCGATGGTCGATCTGCGCTACCGGCTGCGCGCCATCGGGGCGACCGACGCCGACACGCTGATCATCGGCGAAACCGGCGTCGGCAAGGAAGTCGTTGCCCGCGCGCTGCACGATATCAGCGCCCGGGCCGACCGGCCGCTGATCGCCATCAACTGCGCCGCCCTGCCGGAAAACCTGATCGAGAGCGAGCTGTTCGGCCATGAGGCCGGCGCCTTTCCGGGGGCGCTGCGGCCACGCTACGGCAAGTTCGAACATGGCCGCGGCGGCACCATCCTCCTCGACGAGATCGGCTCCCTGCCCTTCGATCTGCAGGCCAAGTTTCTACGGGTGCTGCAGGAGCGCGTGATTACCCGGCTGGGCTCCAACGAGATCGTGCCGCTCGATGTCCGTTTCGTTGCCACCAGCAAGGTCAATCTCGAGGCGGAAGTTGCCGCCGGCCGGTTTCGGGCCGATCTTCTCTACCGCCTGAATGTCGCGACGCTGCATGTGCCATCGCTGGCACAGCGAAAGGCCGATATCCCGCTGCTGTTCCTGCAGCTGGTCAGGGAGGCCGCCGCCCGTTACGTGCGCAACGATATCGATGTGCCCCCAAGCCTGATTACCGAGATCGCCGAGCGCGCTTGGCCCGGCAATGTCCGAGAGTTGCGCAACGCTGCCGACCGGCTGGTCCTTGGCCTCGACCTGAAGCCCGATGAGGCAGAGGCGCGACCGGAAAAACAGCGCCTGGCAGACAAGGTCGCTGACTTTGAACGCGGCATCATCGCCAGCGCTCTTGCTGCCCATGGCGGCGCGTTACGGCCGGTTTATGAGCTCCTCGGTATCTCTCGAAAGACGCTCTACGAGAAAATGCAGAAATACGGCCTCGATAAAAAGCTGTCCGTCGGAGATGACGACTACGCTGTTTGATGGCGCAATGGGTGGAAATCCACCCACGCTTTGCGGCATATGTTCCCAATCTTACCCATGCTGCGCTGCACCGTTTGCGAAATTCTGAAAATGCGCTCGCTAAATGGTTGCCGCTTCCCCGTCCTGCTCCACAAATGAGGCATCCAGAATCGGCGCGGGAGGAGCTGCGTCGGCTGGCAACATATTTCATTCGGGAGGACTTCGATGAAAACCCTGACAGCCATTTTCGGTATGACGGCCCTTGCTGCCGTTTCGCTTATTTCCATTTCCGCCAGCGCTCAGACCTATCCCGACCGCACCATCACCATGGTCGTACCTTTCTCGGCCGGCGGACCGACCGATACGGTTGCGCGTCTGGTTGCCGAATCCATGTCGAAGGATCTTGGCCAGCAGATCGTCGTCGAGAACGTCGGCGGCGCCGGCGGTTCGCTCGGTGCCGGCCGCGTGGCCCAGGCCGATCCAGATGGTTACACGGTTCTCTTGCACCACATCGGCATGGCCACCAGCGCCACGCTCTACCGCAAGCTTGCCTATGACACGCTGAACGCCTTCGAATATGTCGGCCTCGTCACCGACGTGCCGATGACGATCGTCGCCCGCAAGGATTTTGAGCCGACAGATCTCAAGGGCCTGATCGATTACGTTAAGGCCAACAAGGACACGGTCACCGTTGCCAATGCCGGCATCGGCGCTGCCTCGCATCTCTGCGGCATGATGTTCATGAGCGCCATCGACACGCCACTTGTCACCGTTCCCTACAAGGGCACCGGCCCGGCAATGACCGACCTGCTCGGCGGCCAGGTCGATATCATGTGTGACCAGACCACCAACACCACCAAGCAGATCCTCGGCGGCACGATCAAGGCTTACGCCGTCACCTCGCCTGCCCGCCTGCCGGTCCTGCCGGATGTCCCGACAGCGGCAGAAGGCGGTCTGGCTGACTTCCAGGTTGGCATCTGGCACGGCGTCTACGCGCCGAAGGGCACGCCGGCAGAAGCCACCGAACGCCTGTCGAAGGCGCTTCAGGTTGCCCTGAAGGACCCGAACGTCGTTGCCCGCTTCGCTGAACTCGGCACTGTTCCGTCTTCGGAAGCCGACGCGACACCGGCAGCGCTGAAGACCAAGCTCGAAAACGAGATCGCCCGCTGGAAGCCGGTGATCGAATCCGCTGGCCAATACGCCGACTGATTATTGCCACGATAGGTCATAGGCCCGTCCGCCTTCCTCTTTCCTGAAAGAGGAAGGCGTCTGCCCAATGTCAATTCGACAGCCATTTGGACAGGATGGTGGGCAGAGGAAAACCGGGCTGAAATAGAGGAGGCATCATGAAATCCTTATCTTTCGATACCACCAACGCGCTCTGCGGCGCGCTCTTCATCGGACTGGGTGGCTTTTTCATCTACCAGAGCCTCGGCCTTGAACTGGGCACGGCGTTCAAGATGGGACCGGGGTACTTTCCGCTGTTCCTGGCCGCCATCCTGACGCTTCTCGGCATCATCATCATTGTTCAATCGACCCGTGTCGAAGGCGAACCGCTCGGACCTGTCGCTTGGCGCGGCATGCTGTTCATTCTGCCGGCGCCGATCTTTTTCGGACTGACCGTGCGCGGCCTCGGCTTCGTGCCGTCGCTGTTCTTCACCGCCCTGATCGCCTGCTTTGCATCCCAGCGCATGAAGCCGCTGACGGCACTGGCGCTGTCGGTGGCGCTGACGATCTTTTCGGTCGCCGTGTTCAGCTACGCGCTCGGGCTGCCCTTCCAGCGCTTCGGCCCCTGGGTCAGATTGTAGGACATCACGATGGATCTTTTCAGCAATCTCGCACTCGGCTTCTCCACGGCCGGCTCGCCCGAAAACCTCCTCTTTTGCCTGATCGGCGTGCTGCTCGGCACATTGATCGGCGTTCTGCCCGGCATCGGTGCCACGGCGACCATCGCCATGCTTTTGCCGATCACCTTTCAGCTGGAACCCGTGTCCTCGCTGATCATGCTCGCCGGCATCTACTACGGTGCGCAATATGGCGGATCGACCACCGCCATCCTGATCAATATGCCCGGCGAATCCTCGTCTGCCGTCACCGCTATCGACGGCTACCAGATGGCCCGCAAAGGCCGGGCGGGTGCCGCCCTTTCCATCGCAGCGCTGGGATCGTTTTTCGCCGGAACGGTTTCGACCTTCCTGGTGGCGATCTTCGCCCTGCCGCTGACGGCTATCGCCCTGCAATTTGGCGCGGCCGAATATTTCTCGCTGATGATCGTCGGCCTCGTCTCGTCGATTGCGCTTGCACACGGTTCGATCGTCAAGGCGTTGGCCATGGTGGCGCTGGGTCTCCTGCTGGGTCTCGTCGGCACCGACATCTACACCGGCACCCCACGCTTCACGCTCGGCATCCGTGAATATGCCGACGGGTTGAATTTCGTCGCCGTTGCCGTCGGCGTCTTCGGCGTCGCCGAAATCCTGCGCAATCTCGAGGGCGAAAAGACCCGTACCGTGCTGATGGCCAAGGTCAGCGGACTTTTGCCGACGCGCGACGATTTCAAGCAGATGGTTGCACCGGTGCTGCGCGGCACCGCAATCGGCTCCGCACTTGGCATTCTACCTGGCGGCGGTGCCATTCTTGCGGCTTTCGCCTCCTATACGGTGGAAAAGCGCATGTCCAAGCATCCGGAGGAGTTCGGCCATGGCGCGATCGCCGGGGTCGCCGGCCCCGAATCGGCCAACAATGCCGGTGCCCAGACCTCGTTCATTCCGCTGTTGACGCTCGGCATTCCCGCCAATCCGGTGATGGCGCTGATGGTCGGTGCGATGATCATCCAGGGCATCGTGCCCGGCCCGAACGTCGCAGTCGAGCAACCCGCGCTGTTCTGGGGCATCATCGCCTCGATGTGGATCGGCAACCTGATGCTGGTCATCCTCAACCTGCCGCTGATCGGGCTGTGGGTAAAGCTCTTGACGATCCCTTACTACGTGCTCTTCCCGATCATCATGGCCTTCTGCTCGATCGGGGTCTACAGCGTCAATTCCAACGTCTACGACCTCTACGCCGTCGCGTTCTTCGGCCTGGCGGGTTATGCGCTGGTCAAGCTGCGCTGCGAACCGGCGCCTCTCCTGCTCGGTTTCGTGCTCGGGCCGCTCTTGGAGGAAAACCTCAGGCGGGCGATGATCCTGTCGCGTGGCGATGCCACGACCTTCATCACCCGGCCGATCAGCGCCATCCTGCTGCTGATCGCCCTTGCCGTGCTTGTCGTCGTCTTCCTGCCGGCGGTCAAGGCCAAGCGCGAAGCGGTGTTCCAGGAAGAGGATTGATCCCCGGCCGCTCGACGCATGTTGACGTTCTTCAACGATCGCCGGCAGTAATAACGGCCGGCGAATCGCCGAACAGCCTGCGCAGAAATGAACAAAGGCCGGTCTCTCGACCAGCCCTTCAAAAAGTTCCCGATGATTTCAGCCACCGGCTATTGGTGTTTAATGGCCACCTGCTCGTTAGCGGTATTAGCGCCTTATGCTGCTTCGACGCCATTCTTGCCGTCTTCGTGCTTTCTGATGCCAGCTCCTGTCGAGGCTTCAATCATTGCCATGTTGATGATGTAGCTCAACAGGACATTGCACTGGTTGTCGGCGAGAAGTTTTGCGGCATTGAGAAGATCGACGATATGGGACTGTGGTTTCATCGGATGCTCCAGTCATGTCACCATTGACGCTTCATCGTTGTCTATTTTAGCACTTATTTTCAACTGTGGATAATCATCAATGAAAGTTGCCAGTGGCAGAGCACAAAACCCCTAGAATTTCAGGGTATAAGCGCATGGTTTGACAGTAAGAAAATCATGAGAATACTTGTCTTCTATTCGATTCAGAGAACCCCAAATGACATCCGGCCCAATCTTTAGCGATGCGCAACTCAAACTCTGGCTGCGGCGCGTCAAGACCGAAATGTCGAAGGGAACACCGCCAGAAGCAGCTCTCGATCTGGTCAAGGCAGCCATGAACGCACAGACCGCAGGAGAAACTCAACCTTTGCCGGCCGTGGACGTTCCGCAAAAATCAGCGAAAAAATCCTAGAAACGCCTCCGCAAGCGGTGACATTTGCTAATGTCTGAAGGTACATCGCAAAGGCATTCCGGCCTCCAGATACATCATGATTATTGATGCAAGAGATCAATTATATTCGCTTGAATGATGAATGGCCGTGCGGCATTACTATCTCATGGTCGCGACCTTTTGATCCCTCCCAGTCAAAAGGAACCAGAACAATGGCATTCTTCAGTTTAGAACATAGCTCCAAGCCAAGGCATTCGTCCTTTGCTTCGACCCTTTTCGGCCTGCGTGCGCGTGCTGTCGCTTCGTGGAAGCGTCGTCGTGCCGAGCGGGCCTTGGAAGGCCTCTCCTACGATACCTTGAAGGACATCGGCTTCCCATCCGCCGATAGGACCATTGGAGTTGCATCGAAACGATGATGCAGGCAGCAACGGTCTGTGACGGTCAGCCGTGTCCAAAAACCGTCTATCGTTTTTAGCAAAGGGCATTTCGGCCATGATGGCGGAATGCCCTTTTTGCTTGTTGAGCGCTTCACAATTCGTATGGCCTATTTCCGACACTTCTCAATGCCGCCGCTACAGGTCGCAAACTGTCGGTAACACATCCGGAAACGGGTCGTAAAAACCGGCTGCAACTCGCAGACGC
This sequence comes from Hyphomicrobiales bacterium, assembly GCA_900468065.1. GTDB lineage: Bacteria > Pseudomonadota > Alphaproteobacteria > Rhizobiales > Rhizobiaceae > Pararhizobium. The sequence goes on from UBTA01000035.1 coordinate 39,129, forward strand.
AAGACGGGAATGCGACATTTCCGTCGTTGATAACGAAGCTTTTGGCCGTTTTCTGACCATTTTGCCGCTTTCGGCGGCACGCTGCCCAAAAGCACCGGTATTTATTTCTTCCCAGTCGCTGGCGTCCATGTCAATGTCGCGTTCAGGAAAGCTCGATAGCGCTTTTCCACGTGACAAATGCGACATCTGCGGCGCATGGGACCTACGATGAACAAGCCACTGACCAAAAAGCGATCTCTCGTCTTCTTCCTCGTGCCCAACTTCTCGATGCTGCCGTTTTCTGCGGCGATCGAAACGCTGCGCATTGCCAACCGCATGCTGGGCTACGAGGCCTATACGTGGCGCCTTTCCTCCACGGACGGCACGCAGGTGCTCTCGTCCAGCGGCATCGGCCTTGAGGTCAATACCTCGCTTGCCGACGAACGGAAATTTCTCGGCGGCGAAAACCGCCCCTCGATGGTGCTGGTCTGTTCCGGCATCTACGTCGAAGACTTCAACAACAAGTCCGTCAATGCCTGGCTGCGTGAAGTCTATAATCGCGGTGTCTCGGTCGGGAGCCTCTGTACGGGCGCCCATGTGCTGGCGTCTGCCGGCCTTTTGACGGGCAAGCGCTGCGCTATTCACTGGGAAAACCTGCCGGGCTTCGCCGAAACCTTCCCTCAGGTCGATGTCTATGCCGATCTTTATGAAATCGACAGCAACATCTACACCTGTGCCGGCGGCACCGCCTCGCTCGACATGATGCTGAACCTGATCGACCAGGATTTCGGCGAGAACCTTGTCAACCGCGTATGCGAACAGGCTCTGACCGACCGCGTGCGCGGCCCGCATGACCGCCAGCGGCTGCCGCTGCGCGCCCGCCTTGGTGTCCAGAATGCCAAGGTCCTGTCGATCATCGAACTGATGGAAGGCAATCTCTCAGAACCATTGTCGCTTCTCGAGATTGCCGACGGTGCCGGCTTGTCGCGCCGCCAGATCGAGCGCCTGTTCCGCCAGGAAATGGGCCGCTCCCCTGCCCGCTACTATCTGGAAATCCGCCTCGACCGCGCCCGGCATCTGCTGGTTCAATCGGCCATGCCGGTAGTCGAAGTGGCAGTGGCCTGCGGCTTCGTCTCGGCCTCGCACTTTTCGAAGTGTTATCGCGAACTTTACAATCGCTCGCCCCAGCAGGAGCGCGCCGAACGCAAGCTGACGCTGCAGGCGGCGCGGTAAAATACTCCATATGACAACAACGGCGCGCGCGGCAATAGTCTGCGCCGCCTATGCCTCACGATGCCATGGATTTGAGCAGGGTCAGTTCCGAGACGATCCGGTTGCGGCCGTCATATTTTGCCATATAGAGAAACTGATCGGCTGCATTCAGATAGTTGTCGAAGGATTCGAGCCCCTCGATCGTTGCAAGACCGATGGATACCGTGACCGACAATTCCTCGTCATCGGCAACCACTTTTGCCTGCGCCAGATCAAGCCGCAGGGTTTCGCAGAAATCGCTGGCGGCTGCGACATCAAGCCCGTTGAAAAGCACCCCAAACTCTTCGCCACCAAGGCGGGCGAGCAGATGATCCTCTCCGACAAGCGCACGCAGCCGCTTGGCAACGGCTTTCAGCACGAGGTCGCCAACCTCGTGTCCGTAGGTATCGTTCAGCCGCTTGAAATGATCGATGTCGAGGATGGCAATCGAGGTCGTCTCACCCCGCCGCAGGCACTGCTCGACAAGCCGGGGCCCATGCTGGAAAAAATAGCGGCGGTTGTAGATGTCGGTCAGATAGTCGCGTGCGGCGATCCCATGCAGAGCCTGGATGCGCTTCTGGATGCTGGCAACCTGAAACACCCGGCTGTTGAACTCATCCACCAGGAATGGCTTATGGATGAATTCGGTACCGCCGCTTTGAAGGAACCGCGCCGCTTGCTGACGATCGCTGATAGCAGCCAAGGCGATGACGCTTAGCGTATCCTCACCATATCGCTGGCGGACTTCGGCAAGCAGCCTATAGGCGGTCATGTCGGACAGGCTAAAATCGGTTACGACCAGATCGAAACAATCGCTCGTATCGAGCAGATGCAACGCTTCGATGCCGCCGCTCGCCGGCGTCACGCAAAACTGCTGTTGCCGCAGATGCCCCAGAAGCTCCGCCCGCGACACCGGATCGGAATCCACCAGCAGGACATTCGTCCTGACATTGGTCAGCGCCCGATCGACGACGGAAATCACATGGCTGATGGAATCAGGCTGGCTCTTGATGACGCAATCGACCACCTTGCGGCAGAGGATATCTTCACGCGTGCTGTTGTTGAACGACCCCGTGAAGACGATTGCGGCGATGTTTTGCGAAATCACATATTCAAGCGCTTCGCAATTCGGCGCGTCCGGCAGATTGAGATCAAGCACCGCGACGGAAAATTCACCATCCGCGGTTTCCACAGCCTGCCGCAGCGCGGCCAAGGAGCCGCAATGCGTGACTTCGACGCCATGCGCAGTCTCCAGACCGTGCTTGAGAACCGTAGCAAACATACGGGAATCCTCGACCAGAAGCATTCGTTTCCCCGAATGTTTCTGGATATGGTTTCCCCGCGCCGGCGCCTTGCGAAAGCTCACGTGCCATCAATCCCATAGTGAGCCCAGGGCGTTCCTGTTAACGAACGCTGGCTCTCATAAATTATCGTTATGCGGATAGTTGCCCTGATAGAAGCAGAGCAAGCCCCTAGTCCCTTCATTGCATTCAACTGGCATGCGCTTGCGATTTGGTTAAATCATCAGGCTGAATAATCAAGAATGGCACCGGAAACACAAAAATGTCACATTTCCGGCGGCCCTAAATTATAATTTAGAAACATAATTTTATACGGAAGCTTTCTTTGCAATTTTTGCACCCAAAGTCTGGATTTTTGTCAATGTATCCAGGTTCTGGTTCACGCGGCAGTAAAACTCTTCATTGACGAAGGGGCGCAACATGAAATCGTTGCCGCCAGCCTTCAGAAACCGTGCCGACAACAACCGGTTGGCCGAGGACGACACACCGATAATACGCAACTGATGCGGGCCATAAGTGCTACGGATACGGCGGGTCAGTTCGAAACCGTCGATATCGGGCATGTTGTAGTCGGTGATCACCAGGCCGATATCCGGATGCTTCTTGAGCAATTCAAGCGCAGCAGCGCCGCTCTCAGCCGAACTGGTGCGGAAATTGTAGCGCTTCAACTGCGTCGTCAAAAGCGCACGCGCAGTCGGGCTATCATCGACAATCAGGACATGGTGCTGATGATTGGTCAGGAAGCGGCAGACGGACTCGGCCAGCATATCGACCGCGAAAACGCTATCCTTGATAACATAGTCGACGATATCCTTGGCGAGGATCGTTTCGCGGGTGTTTTCCTGAAAGGTCCCGGTAAAAACGATCGTCGGCACGCTCATGTCGATGAGATAGGACAGAGCTTCCCCGTTTTCCGCGCCGGGCAGATTGATGTTGGAAATGGCGAGCGTTGCCGGAAACGAGGCGTTCTCGACGGAGAACTGCAGATCGTCATAGTCACGGCAGACGATCACGTCGATGTCAAAAAGCTCCTTCAGCCTCTTGGAGACCATGGCGGAGAAGAGATTGGAATCTTCGGCAAGCACAATACGATGCTGCTGCAAGGATTCACCGGAATAGTACATTCCGGACACGCCGAAAAATGACATTGATCGCCTATTTGAAAAGTTGTCCCCGAGGCCAAGCTACGCAGAAAGGTTTTCGCAGTCGTTAACTGCTTGCTGAAATAAGCGGCGGTATTCCGGCAAATGAAAAGCACGCAAGACCGCCGGTTTTCAATGTCATTGGCAATAACGACGGGCCACATGGCGCGCCGTCGTTTCATCAGATCGACGTTGCCGCCACCCAGAAATCAACACGCCATCGACACGGCATCGAAACAGGATGAGCGATCCCGGTGCTATTTCACAACGGCCGATCCGTTGACGATCTCGATGGTCTCATCGCCCTGCAGGCCGATACGGTCACCGCTCGGCGTCGTGATGAAACAGCCGCTCGGGCAGATCGATTCCGTGCCGCCTGCGCTGATGGCGACTTCCATGCGGCTTTCGCCCTCAACGACGACAAGCACCGCCGCATCGGCATCCTTGTTGGTCACCGTCGCGGACAATGCCGGAAGGGACATCATGACAGTCAGAACACATGCACTTACGAATGTTTTCATTGCCCATCAGCGCTATAGCGCCGCCCCTTTTTGAGCATCCCGCTACCCGGGTGATAACCCCGGAAAAGACAAGACGCCTTTTCACCCCGCATTAGACTAACGCACAGAAGTGAAATTGCATGATAAATATTGCGGGGCGGCTGAATAGAGGCTGAATAGCCCGGATAACCAGCGTTCATCTGCGAAGGCCGCTTGGCGCAGGGGAGCGATCTTGCCCCACACTAGGACAGACTGTATCGGTGACGCCAGCAGCATGCGCATGACGAAGAACGCGGTGCATATCTGGCCGATGATTCCATGGCACGGAAGCCGCAGAGAGGCTCAGTTCTTTGACGGCCGCGTAAAGAACTGCTGGAACAGTTCCTCCGACCTCTGGAGGCCCTCATTCGTCAAGATCAGGGATTTCGACTTACCGACCGGATCGCTGATGAAGCCCTTCTTGTGAAGACGGCCCGTCGTTTCCCAGTCAAAGCCTTTCCAGGCGTAGCGCTCGTCGTGAAGCGTCAGCCTCAACAGCGCCAGAACCACTTCGTCGATCTTGTCCTCGTCGATATCCATTCAGCGACCTCACCCCGGGGATAACTGAAAATCTGCGGCCTTCGCCGGAAGGATAGATCGAACACCCTCAACCGGCAAATTAAAAGCTTTTGGCGAAAGGAAAAAGGCGCATCCGCTCACGTGAGCCGATGCGCCGGATCGTTTCGGGCAACCGAGTGAATATCAGCTCTTCGGCTTCAGGTTTTCCGGGTCATAGAGCGGCTTGTAGCCGATCCCGACCACCTCGACCGGGTAGGTCTCGGCAAAATACTCGATGTTCAGCTTGCGGCCCACCTGGCAATAGGCATGAGGAAGATAGGTGAGTGCGATGTTCTTGCCGATGGTCGGGCCAAACGCGATGGAGGTCGTGTAGGAACGCCGGCCGAGGTCGTCGATCAGCACCGCACCGGTTTCAGGGTCCATGACCGGCAGGTTGCCGAGCGGGTAGCGCTTCACCCCGGTCTTGTCGGTGTTTTCCGTCATCAAGAGCGTGCAGAGCATGGCGGGCTGATGTTCGCGCGCCTTATACTCCAGATGTTTCTCCTTTCCGCGGAAGTCGGCTTCCTTAACCTTCGGGCGGGCAAGGTCGGCCTCGATGAGGTTGTACTGGGTGAGAAGGTCCGCATTCTGCAGACGCAGGCTCTTTTCCATGCGGCGCGAATTGGCATAGGTCTCGACACCGAAGGCCATGACGCCGGTTGCCCGCAGTGCATCCCAGACAGCCAGGCCGTCCTCGTATTTCATGTGCAGTTCCCAGCCCTGCTCGCCAACATAGGAGATGCGGAAGGCGGTCACCGGCTTGCCGCCGATCTCGATCTGCTTGATCGCGGCGAAGGCGAAGTTTTCCGCATCAAGCCTCGACGGATCGGTGACGACCTTCTTCAGCGTCTCGCGGGCATTCGGCCCCCAGATGCCGATGGTGATGAATTTTTCGGTCACATCGGTGATGGTGACATCAAGGCCCCGGTCTTGCGCAACGCGGCGCATGTAGTGGAAGTCGCGCGGGCCGGCGTCGGCGCCGTTGATCAGACGGCAGCGGTCGGCCATGCGGATGACGGTGAAGTCGGCGCGCACCATGCCCTCGTCATCGAGGAAGTGGGTGTAGATGCCCTTGCCGATATTGCCGTCGCCGCCGATCTTGGCAGCGCACAGCCATTCGAGCAGCTCGACATGATCCGGTCCCTCGATGTCCACCATATGGAAATGCGAGAGGTTGACGATGCCGCAATCGTCGGTCATCGCGAGATGCTCGGCGTTGGAGACGCGCCAGAAGTGGCGATTGTCCCACTCGTTTTCGCGCACCGGAACCTTGTCGCCATATTTTTCCAGGAGATGCTCGTTGGCGGCGTAGCCGTGGGCACGCTCCCAGCCGCCGAGTTCCATGAAATAGCCGCCGAGTTCCTTTTCGCGTTCGTAGAACGGTGAACGTTTGATGTTGCGCCCGGTACCGTAAGGCTCGCGGTTGTGTACGGCCGGGAAATAGATTTTCTGCGCGGCCTCGTAGGTGCGGCCCTCGATAAATTTTTCTTCCAGCTGGTGCGGGTAGAAGCGCGCATAATCGATACTGTTGTGGTCGACCTCGGTGCGCCCATCCGTCATCCAGTCGGCAATCAGCTTGCCGTAGCCGGGGCCGTCCTTGACCCAGATGGCAACGCAGTACCAGAGGCCGCGCACCTTCTGGCTCTCGCCGCACGAGGCGCCGCCACCGGCGGAGACTTGCAGCAGACCGTTGAACGAGTGGCTTTCATTATAGCCGAGCTCACCCAAAATCGGCGTCAGCTCCATGGCGCGTTCGAGCGGTTCGAGGATCTGCTCCATGTCGAGGTCGCGCTGCGATGGCGACAGGCGCGCCTCATGCTTTTCCAGAATGTCGCGCGGGTGGCAGAGGCGTGGATTGGTGGTCTCGTAGTAACCCCACTCGATCTGACCGCCCTCTGTGGTCTTCGGGTCGCCAGTATCGCGCATATAGGCGGAGTTGCCCTGGTCGCGCATCAGCGGAAAGCCGATTTCCTTGCCGGTGCCTTCGAATTCGTTGTACGGGCCGAAAAAGGTGAGCGGGTGATCGACCGGCATGACCGGCAGGTCCTCGCCGACCATTTCGGCAATCAGGCGGCCCCAGATGCCGGCGCAGACGATGACGTGGTCAGCCATGATCGTGCCGCGATGGGTGACGACACCCTTGATACGGCCACCCTCGACGATCAGCGACTTCGCCGGCGTGTTGCCGTAGACCTGCAGCTTGCCCGATTTTTCTGCAGCATCGACCAGTTTTCCGGCCACGGTCTGCGAGCGCGGCACGACAAGGCCGGCGTCGGGATCGAACAGGCCGCCCATCACCTGATCTTCCTCGATCAGCGGGAACAATTGTTTGATTTCAGCCGGCGAGACATAGTGCGCGCGGGTGCCAAAAGCCTTGGCGGAGGACAGCTTGCGCTTGATCTCTTCCATCCAGGTGTCATCGCCAGTTCGCGCAACTTCGAGGCCGCCGATACGGGCGTAGTGGCCCATCTTCTCGTAGAAATCGATCGAATACTGGGTCGTCCAGACCGAGAGATAATCGTGGCTGGTCGTGTAGCAGAAGTCGGACGCATGCGCGGTCGAACCGACGTCGGTCGGAATGCCCGACTTGTCGATACCGACGATATCGTCCCATCCACGCTCGATCAGGTGATGGGCAATCGACGCACCGACGATGCCCCCCAACCCGATGATGACTACCTTCGCCTTTTGCGGAAACTCTGCCATTGCGTGCGACCCTGATTGAATATTGAAACCGGATTTTAGAGTTTGCGCCGACGACAGTAGAGCCTGTCTACGACATAATCATCATGTTGCACGACCAGAGCCGGGCAGTCCGCAAATTGGATGGAGCAACGGTTGCACGATGGAGCCTGTTTACATGGAAGCACGCAGGTGAACACCGGCCCGATCCGTGGATACTCACCGTTTGACCAATCGAGACCATCAATCCTTGTCGCCCACTGCATCGACGGTGACGCGCCTTGGCCGCCTTTGCGTTCCACTGCGCCTGAAAGCTTCCTCGGCAGGCTGTGCCGTCTCCGCCGGACCAGCGGCGCCACTCTGTTGCGCCACCGCATCGGATTCCGGGCCAGGCGGCAGCGGTTCCGGCTCCAGCTCTTCTTTCGGAAAAGGCGCGCCGAGCCCCTCGTCCTTGAACCGCTCGTAGATCGCCAGGCGCAGATCGTTGCGCACGCCGTTGCCGTTGACGATGTCGGCGAGGTAGACACGCAATTCGAACGTCATGGTCGCGTCGCCGAAAGCACTGAACACCGCCTGCGGTTCCGGGTTCTTCAAGACCAGCGGATGCGTGGCGGCAATCTGCAGCAGCGTATCCATGACCTGCCGCGGCGCGCTGTTGTAGCTGACGGTCACCGGTATGTCGGAGCGGCCAAGCTTGTTCTTGTGCGTCCAGTTGCCGACGGACGCGTTGATGAACAGCGAGTTCGGCACCATGATCGTCTGGCGCTGGAAGGTCTCGATCTCGGTTGCGCGAACGGAGATGCGCTTGACGAAGCCTTCGGTGGTCCCTGTAACCACCCAGTCGCCCACCTTGAACGGCCGCTCGACGAGAAGGATAAGCCCCGAGACGAAATTGGAGACGATGTTCTGCAGACCAAAACCGACGCCGAGGGACAAGGCACCGGCGACGAGAGCCAGGCTCGATAGATCGAACCCCGCCGCTGAAACGCCAATGAGGCCGGCAAGACCAATGCCGAGATAGCCGACACCCGTCTTGACGGAGTTGCGAACGCCGGTATCGACGCGGCTGCGCGCCATGACATTGCCGTCCAGCCAGCGCTGGAACCAGCGTGTGATAATGTAGCCGGCTGCAAACATCAGCATCCCGGCGAAAATGCCGACGATCGAGATCGTGATGCTGCCAATCTTGATTTCGGTGAAGATGCGGTAGGCCCAGGCTTCGATATCGGCGATCTGAAAGCCCCACTGCAGCAGGATCAGCGGAATGAAGAACAGGACCACCAGCACATAGATGCCAAGACCGGCGGCAAGTCCCGCCTGGTCCAGGGCCACCTGCCCCAGCCCGAAGCGCTTTTCGAGATAACGCCCAACGACCGTATCGGCGAGCGCATTCTGCTTGGCGACCGCCTTGCCGGTGAGAATGCCGATATACATCGTCACCAGGATGGCACCGGTCATGACAATCTGCGTGGCGATGAAGCGGGCAAGCCCGACATAGCCCCCCAACGTTGCAATGATCAGGGCAACACCCGTCAGAACAAACAGCAGTTTGACGGCCCGTGGCCACGGCCTGCCCTGGCCATCCAGCGTCTCACCAGCAGGAACAATCGGCTTGATCAGCGACATCGCCATCAGGATCAGGCCGATAATGATCGAGGCAATCAGGCTCTTGACCACAGTGAAGACGACGGGCGAGCCCATCACTTCGCTGATCGTGCCCGCCAGATAATCAAGCCCGTTGACGACCGTCATGGCGAAGATCGACCACACGAGCAGGCGCGCGCCGCGATCGGAAACCCGCACCAGCCGCCAGGCATTTTGCTTGGGCGCCAGAACGGCGTTAGAAAGCGTCGAGACGAACATCAATGCGACGCAGATTGCCAGAGTGACCGATATGATCGGTGCAATATCCGGCCGCAGCACCTTGAAGACCTGCAGGAAAAAATAACTGGTGGAGGCAAAGACGCCCATCGCCAGGGTCGGGATCATTGTCGACCAGAAAGCCACAGAAAGGCGAGTAATATAGCCCGGTTCCTCGCTGACGGCCTGGCGATCAATGAGCGGGAAAAACACCCTGCGTGTTACGGCAAGCAGGACGAGTGCGGCGCAAAGAGACAGAAACAACGCCGAAAGAAGCTGCAGACGCTTGAAGTTCCAGGCAAATGTCAGCCAGCTACCGACGGTACGCGTAAAAGCCTGCCGTTCCTCGCTGATCGCGGCGATAGCGTCCATCACCATCGAACCGTTGATATCGGTATGCTTGAGCAGCGTGTTGCTGAACAGCGCCCGCCGCGTGGCGGTGATGCCGTTGGAGAGCTTGGTTGCCCTGATCGAGAGGTCTTCGGCAGTTCCAGTCAGGGCGTTGATTTCACCGCGCTCCGCCAGAAGACGCTTGCGCTCCTGGGTCACGACATCGGCTTCGGGAGGAGCACCTTCCGCCGGCGGATCGCCAAGTTCGGTCAGACGCGCCTTGATTTCGTCCAGACGCGGCCGTGTCGCGACCGAAATGCCGATGATCTGCTTGGCTGCGGCGTCGACCTCGACCTTCAACTCGGCCAGACGGCTGTCGTCATCCTTGGCCTGTGTTGCCAGATCGCCAAGGCGTTCGAGGTTCTTGCGGGCGGCCTCCAGCTGTTGGGCGGCCTGCGCCTGCGGGCTTGCCGCCTCCGGTGCCGGCTGTTGAGCGGAATTAACCGCCGGCTGCTGCGCCATGACCGGCACACTGGCAGCAAACATCCACAAACACAGAAAGGCGGCAAAGAGTTTCGACATCATCGGCAATCACATATCCTTTTTCCGGCAGGCCGCACCCTCGAACAGAATCGCGGCGCCGCGCGGACAGTTTGGCGTTCCATAGGCCGGGCAGCAGCCAGATGCAAAATCGGATTGCCGGCTTCCCGCACTCCGTTATCGCCCAAACAGGTCAAAAACTTGATCCCGGTTGAGAGAGGAACGCGACCTCCGCCGGCGTGGAAACCCGTCCCAAAATCGCATTGCGATGGGGGAATCGGCCAAACTGGCGAATGACCTCGCGGTGCCGGATGGCATAATCCAGATAATTGGCATCACCCAGATCCGTGAAAAGCGCCACCGACCGGGTCTGATCGACAAGATTTTCAGAATGTTCGAACGGCAAGTAAAGGAAGACGCGCTGATCGACGGATAGGCCGCTATCCGCCCCCGCTTCGAGCGCAAGAGCCGCCTCCCGCAAGGCGAGACCGTCGGTCGCAAAGGCAAGCGGCGTCCCTCGATACATATTGCGTGGCATCTGGTCGAACAGAACGATGGTGGCAAGCCGGCGGATCGGTGTGGCACGCCATTCCGGTGGAACCCCGCGCGCCAATTCCAGATGCGTCAAGCGGAAACGCTGTTCGCATTGGCTGTCGAGCGACGGATGCGGCTTGAACCAGTCCTGCGGTTGCAACTCGTCGAACCAGAACGATAAAATATCGTCCGGTGTACATATACCGACAGTGTCCACCATATTTCTCATTCCTCTTCAATCACACAGCAGCGTGGCGCGGCATTATCGCCCGGTCCATTGTGCCGGCGGCCTGTTTCACATGCAATTTCGGCGTTACCACGGCGAATATCAGCTTCCCGCGCATTTGCCGAGAGAGCCTGCCGCAGAGCCCGGAATACCAGCCAGCAGCGAGATCGGCGGCTTGAACCGGCAAGCTGGAAAATCATCGCAGAAACGTTATGTCAAAGATGGAAGGGATCAGGTGATCCCGGTCGGGAGTTCGACAATGAAAAAAATGATCGTTGCGGCCCTTGCCGCCCTGTTTTTAGCCTCCTGCGTCGAGACGCAATCCCATGGTGGATCCTATCGCGGGCCGGAGCCCATTCCCGGTAGCATCACTTATGGCGGCCAGCCCCGAACCAAGCTCAGGAAAGCGCCGGTCGGCAGCACCCTGCACAACAATTTCTACGGCCCTTACGGCGAGCGGATTGAAGAGACCTACATGGTCATGCCCGACCGGTCGCTGAAGCTGGTGGCGCGCCGCCGCGGCTTTATCGGTTTCCCCTACGATTGACGTTCCGCGATCGGCAATGGCGTGGTAACTTATTCCTGAGAACGGATCGTCATGGCCGATCCGAGGCAAATGATTTCGATATTGTGCCGTGCCAAGAGCAGGACTTTCTCCGGCTGCACGCGCAAAGGGAAAGTTCTGCGTTATAATATCCCACCTAATGAATAGAGTATGCCTGCTAACAACGGAGGTAGACATGCGAGCGAAACAACTCACGAAATTCTTTACGGTGGCACTTCTCGCCTCCAGCATCCAGATCGGCGGGCTGGGCGTTGCTTTCGCCGACACGACGATTCTCAATGTCTCCTACGATCCGACGCGCGAACTCTACAAGGATTTCAATGCGGCCTTCGCTGAAAAGTGGAAGACGGATACGGGTGAGACAGTGACGATTCAGACGTCACATGGTGGGTCCGGCAAGCAGGCGCGCTCGGTCATCGACGGGCTGGAAGCCGACGTCGTGACGCTGGCGCTTGAAGCCGATATCGACGCAATCGCCAAGGAAACCGGCAAGATCCCGGCGGACTGGAAGACGAAGTTCGAAAACAACAGCGCTCCCTACACCTCGACGATCGTTTTCCTGGTACGCAAGGGCAACCCGAAGGGCATCAAGGACTGGGGCGATCTGGTCAAGGACGATATCCAGGTGATCACGCCAAACCCGAAGACATCGGGCGGTGCACGCTGGAACTTCCTGGCAGCCTGGGCCTGGGCACGCGCAGCCAATGGCGGAGACGACACCAAGGCGCAGGAATATGTCACGGATCTGTTCAAGCACGTCCCGGTCCTCGATACCGGTGCACGCGGCTCGACGACCACCTTCGTGCAGCGTGGTCTCGGCGACGTCCTGATCGCTTGGGAAAACGAAGCCTATCTGTCGTTGGAAGAACTCGGCCCCGACAAATTTGATATCGTCACGCCGACGATCTCGATCAAGGCAGAACCGCCGGTGGCGCTGGTCGATGGCAATGTCGATGCCAAGGGCACACGCAAGGTGGCGGAAGCCTATCTGCAGTACCTTTACTCGGATGTCGGCCAGAAGATCGCAGCCAAACACTTTTATCGCCCCTTCAAGCCTGAAGTCGCCGATCCGAATGACATCAAACGATTTGCCGATGTGAAGCTCGTCACTATTGACGAATTCGGCGGATGGAAGGAAGCTCAGCCAAAATATTTTGGGGACGGTGGGCTGTTTGACCAGATCTACAAGCCGGGGCAATAAAACTATATGACCGCACGCACAGCTTCGCTGTGGCAATTCAGACAGCCGAGCGTCATTCCGGGATTCGGATTGGCGCTCGGCGTTACTTTGTCATGGCTCATACTCATCATTCTCATTCCCCTCTCCGGCCTTGCCTGGCGCTCGAGCGCATTGGGCTGGAGTACGTTCTGGGCGCTCGCGACTGATCAGCGCACGGTCAACGCCCTGCGCATCAGTTTCGGTACCGCCTTCGTCGCAGCTCTTATCAACGTCGTCTTCGGTGTCATTCTCGCCTGGGTGCTGGTGCGTTACCGGTTTCCGGGCAAGCGCATCATCGACGCCATGGTCGACCTGCCCTTCGCGCTCCCGACCGCCGTTGCCGGTATCGCACTGACGACGCTTTATGCGCCGAATGGCTGGATCGGCAGCCTTTTGGCGCCGCTCGGTATCAAGATCGCCTTCACGCCGATCGGCATCGTCTTTGCCCTGGTCTTCGTCGGCCTGCCCTTCGTTGTCAGAACCGTGCAGCCGATCATGGAAGAAATCGATAAGGAAGTGGAAGAGGCCGCAGCAACGCTGGGTGCCAATCGCTTCCAGACCATCAGCCGCGTGTTGCTGCCGGGGCTGGCACCAGCGGTGCTGACCGGTTTTGCGCTGGCCTTTGCCCGCGGCGTCGGGGAATACGGCTCGGTCATCTTCATCGCCGGCAACCTTCCCTACATCTCGGAAATCGCCCCGCTGCTGATCGTCATCCGTCTGGAAGAATTCAACTATCCGGCAGCGACGGCAATCGCTGCGATCATGCTGATGATCTCCTTCGTCATGCTTTTGATCATCAACACGATACAGGCCTGGAGCAGAAGGAGGTACGGCTATGGCGCATGATGGCGCAACAACCGCCGGCACCGGAAACACCGAACTGGTCCGGGTCGCGACATCCGAACACCGGATGGCCCGCTATACCCTGATCGGTCTCGCCCTCTGTTTTGTCGGGCTCTTTCTCGTCCTGCCGCTGGCAGCAGTGTTCACGGAAGCCTTCCGCAACGGTCCTGGTGAGTTCCTGACCGTATTGTCGGACCCCGAAACCTTTGCAGCGATCGAGTTGACGCTTCTCGTTGCCGTGATCGCCGTGCCGCTCAATCTGGTGTTCGGTATCGCCGCCGCATGGGCGATCGCCAAGTTCGAGTTCAAGGGCAAGGCCTTCCTCACCACCCTGATCGACCTGCCCTTCTCTGTTTCGCCAGTTATATCTGGTCTGGTGTTCATTCTGTTGTTCGGTTCCCACAGCCTGCTCGGACCCTGGCTGCAGCACCATGGCGTCCAGATCCTGTTCGCTGTACCCGGCATCGTTTTGGCGACCATCTTCGTCACTTTCCCCTTCGTTGCCCGCGAACTGATCCCCTTGATGCAGGAACAGGGCACCAGCGACGAGGAGGCAGCTCTGTCACTGGGAGCAAGCGGTTGGCAGACCTTCTGGTATGTCACATTGCCCAACATCAAATGGGGCCTGCTCTATGGCGTCCTGCTCTGCAATGCCCGTGCGATGGGAGAGTTCGGCGCGGTCTCTGTTGTCTCCGGGCATATCCGTGGACTGACCAACACCATGCCGCTGCAGGTGGAAATCCTCTACAATGAATATAACTTCGTTGCCGCCTTTGCCGTCGCAACGCTTCTCGCCCTGCTGGCTCTCGTCACCCTCGTTCTGAAGTCGCTGCTTGAAATGAAGTACAGCGAACAGATCGCCGCCAGCCGCCGGCACTGAAAGGTCAAAGTTGAAATGGAAGTTCGCGTTCAAAACATACGCAAGGAATTCGGCCGCTTTCCGGCGCTGAACGACGTCTCGCTCGATATCCGTTCGGGCGAGCTGATCGCCCTTCTCGGCCCCTCCGGTTCCGGCAAGACGACGTTGCTGCGCCTGATCGCAGGCCTGGAAAGCCCAACCGAGGGCACCGTCTATTTCGGCAACGAGGATGCCTCGCGCAAAAGCGTGCAGCAGCGCAATATCGGCTTCGTCTTCCAGCATTACGCCCTGTTCCGCCACATGACTGTGCTTGACAATGTCTCGTTCGGCCTGACGATCCGCCCTTCCGGCCGCCGACCGTCCAAGGCCGACATTCGCCAGCGTGCACTCGAGCTGCTCGACCTCGTCCAGCTCAGCGGTCTCGAAAAACGCTATCCGGCGCAGCTCTCCGGCGGCCAGCGCCAGCGTGTGGCACTTGCCCGCGCCATGGCCGTTGAGCCGAATGTCCTGCTTCTCGACGAGCCCTTTGGCGCACTTGACGCACAGGTGCGCAAGGAACTGCGCCGCTGGCTGCGCGAGATCCATGATCGCACCGGCCATACGACGGTCTTCGTCACCCATGACCAGGACGAGGCGCTGGAGCTCGCCGACCGTGTCGTCGTCATGAGCAAGGGGCAGATCGAGCAGATCGGCACCCCCGACGAAATCTACGACACGCCGAATTCGCCCTTTGTCTTCGGCTTTATCGGCCAGTCGAATATCCTTCCGGTTCGCGTCGAAAACGGCCAGCTCTGGATCGCGGACCGGTCGATCGGCGTCAGCGCTCAGGGCGAGCCGGACGGCCCGGCGCAACTCTATTTCCGCCCGCACGATATCGAGCTGCTCGATGGCAACGGCGGTTGCATCGCGGGCCTCGTCACCGTGACCCGCCGCGTTGCCGGAACGCGCCATGTCGAACTCGACATCGGCGGCGCCAACAGCAGGGTCGAGATCGAACTGCCGCCGGAAAAAGTCACCTCCGACCATTCGCGAGTCGCTTTCCGGCCGACTCGCTGGAAACTGTTCCGGGATTAAAGAAAACAAATCTGGTGGGGCTTGCGACAGCAGCAAAGCCCCGCCAGAGCTGGGCAACGACAACTCTCTCGACAAGCTCTCCGGTAAATTCCGCAGGCATTTTATCGCACACGCAAGGTTCTCACATTGCAGGAACCGCGGTGCTGCCTAAAAGCATCTGTCGGCACATATGTTCTTGCTTTTTCATTCTTTTCAAAAGACAGGCTTGATCCGCGCCATCAAGCCGTCGCATCCTTGCGAAGCAATCCAGCATTTGGATCTCGCCGGGGCCAGCCATGAACTATCGCCGCGAAATCGACGGCCTCAGATCCGTCGCCGTGATTCCTGTGGTGCTGTTTCATGCCGGCTTCCAGCAGTTCAGCGGCGGCTTCGTCGGCGTCGACATTTTCTTCGTCATCAGCGGATACCTGATCACGTCGATCATCATTGCGGAACGCGACAAGGGCCATTTTTCACTGCTCAAATTCTACGAGCGCCGGGCCCGCCGCATCCTGCCCGTGCTGTTTTTCGTGCTGGCGTGCTGCCTGCCGTTTGCCTGGGCCTGGAT
>UBTA01000145.1 GCA_900468065.1 Hyphomicrobiales bacterium
CCCCACAAGGGGGAGGGAAGAACCTCACACCCGTTCGATAATCGTCGCCGTGCCCATGCCGGCGCCGATGCACAGGGTGACCAGCGCGGTCTGCAGACCCCGGCGCTCCAGTTCGTCGAGCACGGTGCCGAGGATCATCGCGCCGGTGGCGCCGAGCGGGTGGCCCATGGCGATGGCGCCGCCGTTGACGTTGATCCTGTCATGGCTGATGTCGAAGGCCTGCATGTAGCGCAGCACGACGGCGGCAAAGGCTTCGTTGAGCTCGAACAGGTCGATATCGGCAATGGTCATGCCGGCGCGCTTCAGGAGCTTTTCGGTGACATCGACCGGGCCGGTCAGCATCAGCGCCGGATCCGAGCCGATATTGGCGAAATGCTTGATCCGGGCGCGGGGCTTGAGGCCCATGGATTCACCGCCGGCCTTGGAGCCGACCAGCACGGCGGCCGAGCCGTCGACGATGCCGGAGGAATTGCCGGCATGGTGGACATAGTTGATGCGCTCGATTTCCGGATGCGCCTGGATGCCGACGGCGTCGAAGCCGCCCATCTCGCCGGGCATCTGGAAGGACGGGTTGAGCGAGGCAAGGCTCTGCATCGTCGTCGTTGGACGCATATGCTCGTCCTTGGCGAGGATGGTGATGCCGTTCTGGTCCTTCACCGGGATCACCGACTTGTCGAAATAGCCATTGTCCCAGGAATGTCCGGCGCGCTTCTGGCTCTCGACGGCATAGGCATCGACGTCATCGCGGGAGAAGCCGTATTTGGTGGCAATCAGGTCGGCGGAAACGCCCTGCGGCATGAAGTAACCGGGGAAGTTGACGGAGGGGTCCATGTACCAGGCGCCGCCGGACATGCCCATGCCGACGCGCGACATCGATTCCACGCCACCGGCAATGACGATGTCATCGGCACCGGCGGCGCCTGGTACATNNGTCATCGGCACCGGCGGCGATCTTGCCGGCCGCGAAATTGACGGCGTCGAGGCCCGAGGCGCAGAAGCGCGAGATCTGCATGCCGGGCGCCTTGTTGGAATAGCCGGCCTCGAAGGCGGCGGCCTTCGGGATCACGGCGCCGGCTTCGAACACCGGATCGACGCAGCCCATGATGATGTCGTCGACGGTGGACGTGTCCAGCCCGTTGCGGTCGCGCAGCGCCTGCAGCACCTTGGCAGCCAGGCGCGGCGTCGGCACTTCGTGCAGCGCACCATCCTTCTTGCCCCGGCCGCGCGGTGTGCGCACGTGGTCGTAAATGAAGACGTCGGTCATGATTGTTTTCTCCCTGTGGCGCGCTTGGCAGCGCCTTTTTCATTCATGATTCTTATTCGAACAGTGCCGAAACCCGAGCCAGGACCTCATCCGTGATGAAGTCCGGTGCCCTTTCAAAAAACCGGCCGCCTCTTGCTTTCATGTCGACGGCTCTAATTTGATGACAAAGAATTACGCCGGTGGCCTCAGTGCCTGCTCCTGTCAGCGAAACGGCAAACCCGGAGGTCCGGGCGAACTGGCCGCCACTTGTGATGGGTGCGACGATTTGGGTGCCGTTTTGGTTGATAACCCTCGGTGTGAGGACTAAAGCATAACGCGCTTTGGCCTGCTCTCGTCCACGTGTCGGCTCCAGATCTACAAACCAGATATCGCCCCTGTCCATTAGTCTATGATCTCGTTGCCAACGGACCGCATATCCAGCCATTCCTGTTCCTCGGCTGTTCTTTCAGGCCAAGGGGTCCATTCTGCAACCAACTCTTCAAGCGTGTATTTCGGCCGCGCCCGGGCAACAGCGACGATCTTGCCATCCTGGGCGGTCACTTCCAGCTTGGTATTCGCCTGAAGCCCCAACTCTTCTAGGACCGGCTTAGGAACCGTCATCATCACTGACCCGCCTACATTGCGTAATGTCGATACAGCCATTTTCATCTCCATCGGAAAGTTATATNNTATCAATATATAACTTTCCTTGGGTTTTGTCCAAGACCTCAGAACGCCGCCGCGTCGAGCGCCATCATCGTGTCGGCGCCGGTTTCGATGCGGGCTTTGCGCAGGGCCGTTTCCGGCATGATGCGTTCCATGAAGAATTTTGCGGTGACGAGCTTGTTCTTCAGGTAGGCTTCGCGGTCGCCTGAGCCTTCCGCCAGTTTTTCCTCTGCCGTCTTGGCGATCTTGGCCCACATGTAGCCGAGCACGACGAGGCCGAAGAGGTGCATATAGTCGGTGGAGCCGGCACCGGCATTGTCGGGCTTGGCCATGGCGTTGCCCATGAACCACATGGTGGCCGCCTGCAGGTCGTTCAAGCCCTTCTTCAGGCCCTTGGTGTAGATGGTGAGCTTTTCGTCGGACCGGTTTTCCTCGCAGAAATCGCCGATCTCCTTGAACAGGGCAGTGATCGCCCGGCCGCCGTTCAGCGCCAGCTTGCGGCCGACAAGGTCAAGCGCCTGGATGCCGTTGGCGCCTTCGTAGATCATGGCGATACGGGCATCGCGGACATACTGGCTCATGCCGTGTTCTTCGATATAGCCGTGGCCGCCGAGGATCTGCTGGGCCATGACGGCGTGGTCGAAGCCCTTGTCGGTGAGCACGCCCTTGAGGATCGGCGTCATCAGGCCGAGGATATCGTCGGCTGCCTGGCGGTCGGCATCATTGTCGCCGCGATGGGCGATGTCGGACTTGAGCGCCGTCCACAATGTGAAGGCGCGGCCGGCTTCGTTGAAGGCCTTGATGGTCATCAATGTACGGCGCACGTCGGGATGGACGATGATCGGGTCGGCCTTCTTGTCCGGAGCCTTGGCGCCGGAGAGCGAGCGGCCCTGGATACGGTCGCGGGCATAGTTTGCGGCGTTCTGATAGGCAATTTCCGAAACGGAAAGACCCTGCAGGCCGACGCCGAGGCGGGCTTCGTTCATCATCACGAACATGGCGTTGAGGCCCTTGTTTTCCGTGCCGATGAGATAGCCGACTGCGTCGTCATAGTTCATGACGCAGGTCGAATTGCCGTGGATGCCCATCTTGTGTTCGATCGCACCGCAGGAAACGGTGTTGCGCGCACCAATCGAGCCATCGGCCTCGACATGGAATTTCGGCACGATGAACAGCGAAATGCCCTTCACGCCTTCCGGGGCTCCCTCGATGCGGGCGATGACCAGATGGATGATATTGTCGGCCATGTCGTGTTCGCCGGCGGAGATGAAAATTTTCTGGCCGGAAATCTTGTAGGAGCCATCGCCCTGCGGCACGGCCTTGGAACGGAGCAGGCCGAGATCGGTGCCGCAATGGGGCTCCGTCAGGTTCATCGTGCCGGTCCAGTCGCCGGCGACCATCTTCGGCAGATAGGTTGCTTTCTGCGCGTCGGTGCCGTGCACGAGGATTGCGGCGATGGCGCCCTGGGTGAGGCCC
>UBTA01000023.1 GCA_900468065.1 Hyphomicrobiales bacterium
CGTCTGCAGCGCGACTTCTAATCTGATCGTCTGATCGGATTACAAATTGCCCGCAACCTCTTTCAGGGGTTGCGGGCTGTTGCATTTGAGTAACTGTTGCTGACGGTGCAGACTTTGGCGATCCGTTCGAGGCAGTTTTGAATTGAATGCCGAGCGCGGCAGTCTTTGTATAACTCCTCCTTGGAGGGTTTTCATTGAGCCGGGCACGAGACAAAGCGGGCGGTAACGCCGACTTTGAAAGCGCAGGTATCGGAGCGTACAGTCTCCATTACCAATTCGCTGTCAGCCACCCCGCCAAACCGGTAGAAAGCGTGTCTCTTAAGCTGCTCTTTGAGCGCTATGGAGATCTGCTCTGGGAGCCAGGTTCGCACAAATACAATGTGACGGCCTTTATATATGAACTCCACACTCTGCTGATTACGCCTGAGTTCTCGGTATTCACTGACGAAATGCTCGATGGCCTGATCGCCTCTCTCCGCAAACGCGGCAACAGCAACGCAACCATCAATAGAAAGATGGCGGCACTGAGCAAGCTGTTGCGGAAGGCGTTCAAAATGGGAGAGGTGCACAGTTTACCCGAATTCCGGCGCCAGAAAGAGAAAGCTGGCCGCATTCGTTTCCTTGAATATGACGAAGAAGATCGGCTCTTTGCTGCGATCGAAGGCCATTCAGAACTCTATCATCGCTTTTGTGTCTTTCTCGTTGATACTGGCGCGCGTCTGGGAGAGGCCATCAATTTAAGGTGGATAGACATTACCGAAAATCGCGTGACGTTCTGGGTGACGAAATCCGGAAAGAGCCGGTCAGTCCCTCTTACGTCGCGTGCTGTCGCAGCGGTGGCCCGCCAAGCCGGACAGAACGGACCTTTCGTTAGCATCGATCAGCAACAATTCCGCGCGGTGTGGAATCAGGCCAAGCAAGAGGTGGGGCTATCAACCGACAGCGATGTCGTTCCCCACGTGCTCCGTCACACGTGTGCTTCAAGGCTTGTGAGAGGTGGCATCGACATCCGCCGCGTACAGGTGTGGCTTGGTCACCAAACGCTTCACGTTACCATGCGATATGCACATCTCGCTCCGTATGATCTCGATGTATGCGTGCCGATTCTGGAGCGTCACAAATAAGGGCACAGGTTCTCTTAGCGGTTGGCCTTCCCGCAATTGGTCGGGGTTGTGAAGGGGAGGTCAAACGCGCTTGGTCGCGTATTTCTGACTGGAGGTCAGAAATGAACATCAAGAGCCTTCTTCTCGGCTCCGCTGCAGCTCTCGCAGCAGTATCCGGCGCCCAGGCAGCTGACGCAATCGTTGCTGCTGAGCCGGAACCAATGGAATACGTTCGCGTTTGCGACGCTTTCGGCACTGGCTACTTCTACATCCCGGGCACGGAAACCTGCCTGAAGATCGGCGGCTACGTCCGTTTCCAGACCGGCTTCGGCCGTGACAAGTCGGGCACGTCCGATTGGGATACCTTCACACGTGGCCAGCTGCAGTTCGACGCCAAGAACGACACTGAACTTGGCACGCTCGAAAGCACGATCGTTCTGCAGACCAATGCTGATACAGCTGGTGGTGAGAACGACAACGGCAACAACACGTTCCTTGATACGGCTTCGTTCGCGATCGCTGGCTTCAAGTTCGGCTACTACTACAGCTGGTGGGACGACGGCATCGCCGGCGAAACCGACGCTCTCGCAACCAACACCCTGTTCAACTCGATCTCGTACACCTACGATGGCGGCGCATTCAAGGCTGGTATCTCGGTTGACGAACTTGAAGGCCTCGGTGGCGCTGACTACACGAACACTACAGTTGGTAGCCCGTTCTTTGGTCAGAGCGGTGCTGGTGCACCGAACAGCTTCGGCCGTCACGACAACGGCGTTGGCGTTGCTGCTATGCTGTCCGGCTCGGTCGGTGGCGTAACGGCTACCCTGCTCGGCGGTTACGACACAGAGCGTGAAGATGGCGCCATCCGCGGTATCCTGTCTGCTGAAGTTGGTCCGGGCACATTCAGCCTGGCTGGTGTTTGGGCTTCTGACCCGAACGCTTACTACAACGAATCCGAGTGGACCGTTGCTGCATCGTATGAATTCAAGGCAACCGACAAGCTGACCATCACTCCGGCAGCTCAGTACTTCGGCGACTTCGGCTTCTACAACGGTGTTGACGCCTGGCGTGTTGGCCTGACGGCTGGCTACCAGATCACAGACGGCCTGAAGGCTCTTGCTACCGTTCAGTATCAGGACGTTGATGACGGCGGCTTCACCCGTTTCGACGGTTCGCGGAAGACTGTCGGCGGCGACGAAACCACTGGTTTCCTGCGTCTGCAGCGCGACTTCTAATCTCTGGCTTCGTGTCAGTGATGGAAAGCCCGGTCGAAAGACCGGGCTTTTTCTGTTTTATCCGTTTTCTGGCCTTTGCTGTGACCGCGCAGGCGAGGGCGCTTATCCAATTGCGTTGATGAAAGCGGTGATCTCTGAAAGCAGGTCGGCGCGATGGAGCAACGGGGCGTGGCCCTGACCTCCGGCTGTTACGGATTTCATACCGGGATGCCGCTCAGCCATGTCGGCGACGGTTGCCTTTGAGAGAATGGTTGAGTTCTCCCCCCGGATTGTCATCAAGGGGACCGCTTTGAAACCCTCGTATAGCGCCCAGAGATCGGGTATTGGCGTGTCCGCGTTGAGGCTCTGGAGTGGCTCGATCAGCGCCGGATCGAAATCGGCTGTTATCACGCCATCTTTTTTCCGGAAAATCGCCTCTGCCATGTCTTTCCAGTCTGCCGGATCAAGTGCCGGAAACGCCGCACCGTGCACCCTTTGCAGGCTTTCGACGGCTTCGTCCCATGCGTGGAACGTCCCGTGTGCCTGCAGATACTGCCGGATCAGCAGCAGGCCGGTAATGTCGATGACCGGCCCGATGTCATTGAGCACCACGCCGCCGAGCAGTGCCGGGCGCATGGCCGCGAGCAGATGCAGGATCAGGCCGCCACGCGAGGTGCCGATGAAGATCGCGCGCGAAATGTCGAGCACCTCGCATGCGGTCAGGACGTCTGCGGCCTCAACCGGCAGCTGATAATGGCTTTTGTCTGGATCCCAAGCGGAAAAGCCCCTGCCGCGATAATCGACAGCAATCACGCGGCGCGGCCGTTCGGCGTGCGTTGCGAGCCGCAACGCCAAGAGGTGAAAGTCCCGGCTGTTGCGGCTGAGCCCCGGCAGGCAGATGACCGGTAGCGAATGCTGTGCCTGCGGATTGTCGTAACCATAGTCACGGGCATAAAGCTGCAAGCCGTCGCTGGCTGTAAACCGGCGTTCCTGAAAGCTGGTATTGATGAGGGGCGTCACGTTCTCTCCCTTCCTGTGAAGACAAGAGAATCATAGCGTATCGCGGCGATGCCGAAAGAGGGGCGGCCGGACTTTGTGCTCTCAGGCGCTGGTTAAAGCGCTTCGGCAGATACGCACAAACTCAGCGGCCAATACGAAGATCATGAACGATATCAGCTGTTTGTCCGAGCCTGGACTTATAAACCTGATAGTTCTCCATCACCCGCTGCACATAATTGCGCGTCTCGGCAAAGGGAATACGCTCGATCCAGTCGATAACGTCGTCGATCGATTTTCCGCGTGGATCACCGTAGCGGTTGATCCAGTCCGGAACGCGGCGAGGGCCGGCATTATAGGCGATGAAGGTGAGGATATAGGAGCCGCCGAAATCGTCGATCTGTTCGCCGAGATAGTGCGCTCCCAGTGTGGCGTTGTAGGCGGTGTCCGTCGTCAGCCGTTCCTGGGAATAGGCGAGGCCGTGCCGTCCGGCCACGCCCTTTGCCGTGCCGGGCAGGATCTGCAGCAGTCCGCGTGCATTCGCGGGCGAGATCGCCGCCGGATTGAAGGCGCTTTCCTGGCGCGCGATCGCATAGGCAAGCGCTTTTCCCGAACCGCTGATATTGGCATTTGCTGGAATGACACCGATTGGAAAGGCAAGCGCTGCAACATCGATGCCGCGGCCGAAGGCGAGCTTGCCGATCTGCAGCGACAGCTGGTGCCCCCCGGTCTTTTCCGCGCGGGCCGAAAGAATGGCGAGCTCGCCTGGGCTGGTCATTTCCTCGGCCAGCGCCCGATACAGATTATCGGCCCGCCAGCCGTGCCCTGCCTCTTCCAGCCGCGCAATCGCCTGCACCGCCTCTCGGCCTTCAAACCGCGCACGATCGTCGGCCGTCGGCGACGGATAGGTAACGTTCAACCCCGTGCGGCCAAGCCGGGCTGCCGCAAGTTGCCCGTAGAATGTGCCGGGAAGGGTGGCTGCCTTGGCAAAATACTCCTTTGCGTCGCCGGGAGCGCCGGCTTCGGCAGCACGCCCCATCCAGTACCATGCACGCGAAACCGAAATCGGCCGGTTGGAGGCCTTGAGGATACGCTGAAAATGCTGTGCCGCAGCCGGTGCATCCTTGAGCCCGCGCAACGCATACCAGCCGGCATGGAATTCCGCATCGACGATGTCTGCCGGGCTGACCGCGGAATTGTTTGCCGCGATCGCATAAGCCGCCTTGAACTTGCCCTGGTCCAGCAGACCCCGGCTGATGATCCTTTGCTCGACCCACCATTCACCCGGGTTGACGAGAGCATCCTTGTCTTTCGGAAGGCCGGCCAGAAGCTTGGCTGCCTCCTCGTACTTCTCCTGCTTGCGCAGATATTCGACCCGGATGAACAGATAGGCCGGCTCTTTTGACCAGGAGCGATCGACGGCAGCGATCAGCGCTTGTGCATTGTCAGCCTTCTTGGCCACTGCGATCCACGCGCGATAAAGCGATTGCGCCTTGCCGAGATCGCTGAACCGGGCAGCCTGGTCGAGACGGCCGCGATAGAGCAACATCTGCATCCGCTGCCGGTGGTCGGCCGTCGTCAGAAGGGTTGGAAATTCCGCAAGGATCTTGGTCTCGTTTTCCTTGTCGAGAGCGTCCTTCGACCAGAGATCCCGCAGCAATTTCGATGCCGCGCTGTTGTTTCCGGTGTCTTGCAAAGCCCGCGCCAGGATGATGGTCCCGTCGGCTGTTTCTGGCCGCGTCGTTCCAAAGGCCGAAAGAATGTCGGCAACGGGCGGATTTTCGCGGTAAAGGGCGCGTTCGGAATTGGCGCGCAACGCGCCAAGCCCCGGCCATCCCTTCAGTTCCTGTTGCGCGGCAGCGATCTCGTAGGAAGGCACGCCTTTCTGCCCCGATGTGGCAATCGCCCAGCTGAGAATATGACGGTCCAGCGTACCCCTGGCCATTGCATTGCGCGCGACGATGGCTTTCCCGGCATCCTTGTTGGAAAGAGCGTCCAGTCCGGCTTTCAGGTTGGAGTTGACCGGGATAGAGGCTGTCGCGGAGATGATGGAGCCGGTGACTTCGGGGGAGGGCGCTCGGCTGGTTTTCACCAGTATCTCTGGCTTCACCCGCGGCAGCGGAACCTGATCATCCTGTGCGCCAACGGTAAACGCCGAAACAAGCACTGCCGACGCACTCAGCATCGCAATCATCCGGAGAGACTTAACTCCACGCATCAAGTACCCCACGCTTCCCAGTGTCTGTCTCTCGTTTGGGCTTGTCTCTCATTTGGCGATGCAATTGTTAACGAAAGATTACCCGTTTCCATTCAATCCCATAAATATCGGCGCCCCCGCGCCAGAGACAGTTTCACCCGGAAAAGCATAAAAACACCATCTGCGCTGGGGTAATAGACTGAAACCGGCGATGAATGGCGTTATAGAGTGCTTGCCGCAGGCACCTCACATGATTATGGTGCGCCAGTTTTCTAACCATGAAATGCGGCTAAAGCGTGGGTTGGTTTTCAAGCTCCCCGGCCGTCAGGAGTCGTGCATGTTCAAGGGATCCATTCCCGCACTCGTCACCCCGTTCACCGCGTCCGGCGCTGTGGATACGGATAGTTTTGCCGCGCATGTCGAATGGCAGATCAGCGAAGGCAGTCACGGTCTGGTGCCGGTCGGCACCACCGGTGAATCGCCGACCCTGTCGCATGCCGAGCATAAACGCGTGGTGGAACTCTGCATCGAGACCGCAGCAAAGCGCGTGCCGGTGATCGCAGGGGCCGGCTCCAACAACACGACAGAGGCTGTCGAACTGGCGCAACACGCTGAAAAAGCCGGCGCGGACGCCGTTCTGGTGGTGACGCCCTATTACAACAAGCCGACCCAGAAGGGGCTTTTCGCCCATTTTGCAGCGATTGCCGAAAGCGTGAAGCTGCCGATCGTCATCTACAACATTCCCGGCCGCTCGGTCGTGGATATGAGTGTCGAGACGATGGCAGCCCTGCACAAGGCTTATCCGTCGATCATTGGCGTCAAGGATGCGACCGGCAAGATCGAACGCGTCTCCGAGCAGCGCTTGTCCTGCGGCGCAGGCTTCGTCCAGCTTTCGGGCGAGGATGCAACGGCACTTGGCTTCAACGCGCATGGCGGCGTCGGCTGCATCTCGGTCACCGCCAATGTGGCGCCGCGCCTCTGTGCCGAATTCCAGGAAGCGACGCTTGCCGGCGATTATGCAAAGGCGCTCGATTATCAGGACAAGCTGATGCCGTTGCACAAGGCGATCTTCATGGAGCCGGGCCTGTGCGGTGCCAAATATGCGCTCAACCGCCTGCGCCAGATGAGCCGCACCGTGCGTTCGCCGCTGCTGTCGACGCTTGAGCCGGCAACGGAGGCCGCGATCGATGCAGCACTTCGTCATGCGGGATTGATGAACTGATGGCACCCAAAGGCAGCCAGCGAGTGGTCAAGAAGATTGTCGCGGAGAACCGCAAGGCCCGCTACAATTACGAGATCATGGATACCTACGAGGCCGGTCTGGTTCTGACCGGCACCGAGGTCAAGTCGCTGCGCGAAGGCAAAGCCAATATCGCCGAATCCTACGCCACCGATGAGGGCGGCGAGATGTGGTTGATCAATTCCTACCTGCCGGAATATCTGCAGGCCAACCGCTTCAACCACGAGCCGCGCCGCCGTCGCAAGCTGCTCCTGTCGAAACGTGAGGCCGGCCGGCTTCAGAGCGCGATCAATCGCGATGGCATGACGCTCATTCCGTTGAAAATTTACTTCAACGACCAGGGCAGGGCTAAGCTCGAGCTGGCGCTTGGCAAGGGTAAAAAACTTCACGACAAGCGCGAGACCGAAAAGGAACGCGATTGGAACCGGCAGAAGAGCAGGCTTCTCAAGGATCACTGAGCTTGAAAGCCGGCCTTAAAGAAAAAGGACCAGCTGACAATCAGCCGGTCCTTCTTTCTGTTCAGTCGTGGAATTCGTCGTTGACCGGTTCTGTCACCCGGACCGGGCGTTCCGAGGGGTCGCGGCCGACTTCGGCCTTGAGGCTGACCAACTCGATGAAGTGATCTGCCTGGCGCCGCAGATCGTCGGCAATCATGGGGGGCTGGGTCGACATTGTCGAAACCACGGACACCTTGCGCCCCTTGCGCTGCAACGCTTCCACCAGCGTGGTGAAATCGCCGTCGCCGGAAAAGATCACCAGATGATCGACGGTCTCGGATTGCTCCATCGCATCGATAGCCAGTTCGATGTCCATATTACCCTTGATCTTGCGGCGGCCGAGAGAATCGGTGAATTCCTTGGCCGGCTTTGTCACAACCTTGTAACCGTTATAGTCTAGCCAGTCGATCAAAGGCCGAATGGAAGAATATTCCTGATCTTCAATCAGCGCCGTGTAGTAATAGGCGCGCAGTAGATAGCCCCGCTTCTGGAAAGCCTTGAGAAGCTTGCGATAATCAATGTCGAAACCAAGGCTTTTCGATGCGGCATAGAGGTTGGCCCCGTCGATAAAGAGCGCGATTTTTTCGCGTGGGTCGAACATCGTATTTCCTTTTTGTTGTCTCAATGTTTTTTTTGATTTTCAACCTGACCGTGCGGAACCGGGAGGAGATGTCATCAATGGCAGAACAGCTCGAATACATTAAGATTTCATCATATTCCAGCTTTCTGGACCTGCTTTCGCTGTAGTCCAAGAAAATTCCAGTTGAAATAGCTATTTCTCGCAGTTTTTTGCTGAAAATGCGAAATATCCAGTCTTTTTTAGCATTTTTTTCCGAGGGTCGTGGGGCTATCCCGATTCTGCCAATAGCCTCTCTCCCCGGAATGGCGGCAATATTACGATATTCAATCATCATTCGCGCGGATGTCAAAGCCTATCATTTTGATGAAGCAGCCCTGCGCTAATTTATTTACGGGTCTCTGCGCCAGCGCGATTGCCGGATAACTTGTTCCTTGATGCAGGAAAAACTTGAATTTGTGTGGGTTTGATTGTATCGGGCAGGTTAATTCCTGAAATCGGAGCCGCGCATACCGTCAGCCGACGGCTGGACGGGTTCCGGTGTTGTTAATCGGCGCAGCGGCGGGCGGCCTCACGGCATCCGCGACCGAAGCTTCGCTCTTGAGATCCAAAGGACAGGCAATGGCCCGCGTCACCGTTGAAGATTGCATCGACAAAGTCGATAACCGTTTCGAGCTTGTGCTTCTCGCAAGCCATCGCGCCCGCCTGATCTCGCAGGGCGCTGCGATCACTATCGATCGCGATAACGACAAGAACCCTGTCGTGGCGCTGCGCGAAATCGCCGATGAGACACTGTCGCCGGGCGACCTCAAGGAAGACCTGATCCACTCGCTGCAGAAGCATGTCGAAGTTGATGAGCCCGAGCCCGATCCGGCTTCGATGATCAGCGGCGACGCTGCCTCCGTCTTTGCCGACCAGTCGGGCGAAGACGATCAGCCTGAGGTCGTGACCTTCGATCGCATGTCGGAAGAAGAACTGTTGGCCGGTATCGAAGGCCTTGTTCCGCCGGAAAAAAGCGACGATTATTGAGCCAAAATGCAGTGTCCGGCCTATTGGCCGGGCGCGACGCTCTGACGCAATGCCGCGTTTTCGTTCCGAATTCGCGTGACACCGGTATTTGCAAAGCAGTGCGCCACTCCTATGATTGGCGCACTTTTTGTTTTCCGGACCTCTCCTGGAGTCCCTAGCGGATGATGCGCCAATACGAGCTCGTTGAGCGCGTTCAAAAATACAAGCCCGATGTAAACGAAGCGCTCCTCAACAAGGCCTATGTTTACGCCATGCAAAAACATGGCCAGCAGAAGCGGGCTAGCGGCGATCCCTACATCTCCCATCCTCTCGAAGTTGCCGCCATCCTCACCGAGATGCATCTCGATGAATCGACCATCGCGGTCGCCCTTCTGCACGACACGATCGAGGATACGACGGCGACGCGTGCGGAAATCGATGACCTTTTTGGCGAAGACATCGGCGCGCTGGTCGAAGGGCTCACCAAGATCAAGAAGCTCGATCTCGTCACCAAGAAGGCCAAGCAGGCGGAAAACCTGCGCAAGCTGCTCTTGGCGATTTCCGACGATGTGCGCGTCCTGCTCGTCAAGCTTGCCGACCGTCTGCACAATATGCGCACCCTCGACCATATGTCGGCGGAAAAGCGCGCCCGGATTTCTGAAGAGACGATGGATATCTATGCGCCGCTTGCCGGCCGCATGGGCATGCAGGATATGCGCGAGGAACTTGAAAACCTCGCCTTCCGCCATATCAACCCGGAAGCCTTCCAGACGGTCACCCGGCGCCTTGAGGAGCTTTCGACCCGCAATGAAGGCCTGATCAAGAAGATCGAGGCCGAGCTGGACGAGCTGCTTCAGGCCAGGGGCCTGACGGGCACGCTGGTCAAGGGGCGGCAGAAAAAGCCCTATTCCGTTTTCAAGAAGATGCAGTCGAAGTCGCTGTCCTTCGAGCAGCTTTCGGATGTCTGGGGCTTTCGCATCATCGTCGCCGATATTCCGGATTGCTACCGGGCACTCGGGATTGTCCACACCCGCTGGCGCGTCGTTCCGGGCCGGTTCAAGGATTATATCTCGACACCGAAGCAGAACGACTACCAGTCGATCCATACGACCATCGTCGGCCCGTCGCGCCAGCGTATCGAGCTGCAGATCCGCACCCGCCTGATGCACGAGATCGCCGAATACGGCATCGCCGCCCATACGCTCTACAAGGATAGCGTCGAGCCGGTCGGCGAGGTCAAGCTGTCGCCGAAGTCGAACGCCTATTCCTGGCTGCGCCGGACGATCGAGTCGCTTGCCGAAGGGGATAATCCGGAAGAGTTCCTTGAGCACACCAAGCTTGAACTGTTCCAGGATCAGGTCTTCTGCTTCACGCCGAAGGGCCAGCTGATCGCGCTGCCGCGCGGCGCCACACCGATCGATTTTGCCTATGCGGTTCACACCAATATCGGCGATACCTGCGTCGGCGCCAAGATCAACGGGCGGATCATGCCGCTGGTCACACGGCTGAACAATGGCGACGAGGTCGAGATCGTCCGCTCCGGCATCCAGGTGCCGCCGCCGGCCTGGGAAGAGATCGTCGTGACCGGCAAGGCCCGCGCGGCCATCCGCCGCGCCACGCGTGCAGCTGTGCGTAAACAGTATTCCGGCCTCGGTTACCGCATCCTTGAGCGCACATTCGAGCGGGCCGGCAAGCAGTTTACCCGCGAGGGGATGAAGCCTGTCCTGCACCGTCTCGGTCATAAGGAAATCGAAGACGCCATCGCTGCAGTCGGGCGTGGAGAGCTGTCGTCGCTCGATGTCCTGCGCGCCGTCTATCCCGATCACCAGGACGAGCGTGTCACGGTCAAGCCCAGTGATGATGGCTGGTTCAACATGCGCAGTGCCGCCGGCATGGTCTTCAAGCTGCCGGGACGCCCGAAGGACATGTTCGATGTGCTGGACGGCGAGGGGCCGGAGGCTCTGCCGATCCGCGGGCTTTCCGGCAATGCCGAGGTGCATTTCAGCGCGTCCGGGGCGGTTCCTGGCGACCGTATCGTCGGGATCATGGAGAAGGACAAGGGAATCACCATCTATCCGATCCAGTCTCCGAGCCTGCAGAGGTTCGACGAGGAATCCGAGCGCTGGATCGACGTGCGCTGGGATCTCGACGAAGCCAACAACACCCGGTTCATGGCGCGCATCCAGATCAACGCGCTCAACGAACCGGGAACGC
This sequence comes from Hyphomicrobiales bacterium, assembly GCA_900468065.1. Lineage (GTDB taxonomy): Bacteria > Pseudomonadota > Alphaproteobacteria > Rhizobiales > Rhizobiaceae > Pararhizobium. The sequence goes on from UBTA01000023.1 coordinate 11,047, forward strand.
TGGCCGAGATTGCTCAGGCGGTCGCCACCAGCGACATCAATATCCGCACCCTGTCGATGGGACAGGTGGCTGCCGATTTCAGCGAATTCCAGCTGGATATCGAGGTCTGGGACCTTCGTCAGCTCAACCACCTCATCACCCAGATCCGCGACCTGCCGAGCGTTTCGACGGTAAAGCGCGTCTTCGAGTAATGCCGCCTTCACGGCATTGCTCTTTTCTCTCCGCATCGGATCGAAATCGACGGCCAGCCCCAAGGCTCGTCCGTCTGATCGGCAGCTGGCGGACGGTCGTGTCTATATTTCGCCATGATTGACGGCAGTTCCGCATGGCTTGGCGGCAATTGCACTTTGATTGTGCATTCTATGAGGCGGAAAAGTGCAGGTCATGCATCAAGCGCATGGCTGCCGCCTCTTTGTAGCTCTGGTGAACAGAGGCCAGGTCCACTATCTTCAGCGTCGGGAGGTAAACGAAAGAAGGTTTACCATGTTTAAGCAACTGAAGAAAATCACCAACGCCCTGCGCGCCCCGTCTGTCGAAGACCGCGAACTGAACTATCTCAATGGTTCGCTCGACCGGATCGACCTGGAATACCGTCAGCGTCAGATCGACCGCGGCCTGTTCCGCAACTCGTTCTAAGCTATCGTCCTGTCCGGCTGCCTGCATCGACAGGCTGCCGGGACCTATGCAAGCAGCGTATACCGGATGCTCTTGATGCGCATGATGCGCAGCACCGTAGACGCGCCGGCAATGTTTGCCCCATCTCCGGACTATCTGCGCTTCTGCCGCCGGAAATGCTGATTTTCGCACCGGCGCCATTGAACAGCCATATCCGCATCGTCTATCAGAGCATTATGTTGTTCAGACGCAAGAAGCCGGCGACCTGGTCGGGCAAGCTCCGTGAGTTCCTGTGGCCGCGAAAGGGTTTTTCGCGCGGGCCGCGGTATTTGGCAATGCGCGTGCTGAGGATTTCGTCGTCGCCGCACTCCATAGCCATCGGCGTTGCTGCCGGTGCTGCTTCATCGGCAACCCCGTTTGTCGGGTTTCATATTCTCATCGCGCTGGCCTTTGCCTACCTTTTGTCCGGAAACATGATTGCGGCCGGCATATCGACGGCGCTCGCCAATCCGCTGACCATCCCGTTCATTCTTGCCGCCACCTATGAAGTCGGCCTGATCATGCTGGGGACAGAAGGTAACGGCGCCATGGCCGGTCAGGACATTCTCCACATGCTGCGGCATCTCGAAATTTCCCATCTGTGGGGGCCTGTGCTCAAGCCGATGCTGGTCGGCTCGGTGCCGCTTGCAGCCGTCAGTGCCGTTGTTTTCTATGTGGGGGCTTTCTATGCGGCCAAGCTGTTCCAGTCTCGCCGGCATACCCGCCGCCAAAACAAGATGCAGGCACGTGCAGTCGCCTGGGCCGATGATGTTTGATTTCTGACATATTTTTAACTTGGCAGAGGGCGGACTGTTTGCTCTTGTTGTATTACCACTAAGGTATTTTCATCTCGATGATTATCGGCATCGGCAGTGACCTGATCGACATCCGGCGTATCGCCAGTTCGCTGGAGCGTTTCGGCGAACGTTTCAGCCATCGCTGTTTCACCGATATCGAGATCCGCAAATCGGAAGGCCGCAAGAACCGCGCCGAATCCTATGCCAAGCGGTTCGCCGCCAAGGAGGCCTGTTCCAAGGCTCTCGGCACTGGATTGGCGCAGGGCGTGTTCTGGAAGGATATGGGTGTCGTCAATCTGCCGGGCGGCAAGCCGACAATGCAGCTAACCGGTGGCGCTGCCGAGCGGCTTGCCGAAATGCTGCCGGCCGGCCATCGCGGCGTCATTCATCTGACCATTACCGATGATTTCCCTCTGGCGCAGGCCTTCGTCATAATTGAGGCGCTGCCCGTTGCTCAAGATTGAGGAAGCGTTTAGAGCATGTCCAAATGAAACGGACCGTACAATCGGGCTTGCGTTCATTTGAAAGGACGGCGCCGCGCACGATATGCGTCAGGCAGCCACCGATCGGATGACCCATCGGGATACGGAACCGCAGCGAATAGATCCACCCGGCTTTCAAGCGCGTGTGGTGATCAGATCAAGGAACAAGTGGCGTGGCAGAAAACATCGATAAGAAGCAGGCCGGCGGCCTTTGGGAGAACGTCAAGGTCATCATTCAGGCGCTGCTGCTCGCCGTGGTGATCCGCACGGTGTTCTTCCAGCCCTTCACCATCCCGTCCGGCTCGATGATGCCGACGCTCCTGGTCGGCGACTATATCTTCGTCAACAAATTCGCCTATGGCTATTCGAAATATTCCCTGCCGTTCTCGCCCGACCTGTTCGAAGGCCGCATCTTCGCCAGCGAACCCAAGCGCGGCGATGTCGTGGTGTTCCGCTTCCCGCCGAACCCGGACATCGACTACATCAAGCGCCTGATCGGCCTGCCGGGCGACAAAGTCCAGGTCCGCGACAGCATCCTCTACGTCAACGACAAGGCCGTTCAGCGCGTTCCGGACGGCATGTTCCGGGCCGACGACCAGTATGACACCGGCGCCGACGTGCCGGTTTTCCGCGAGACGCTCGACAACGGCGTCAATTTCGACACGCTCGACCAGTTTCCAGATTCGCGCGGCGACAACACCCGCGAGTTCATCGTTCCCGAAGGCCATTATTTCATGATGGGCGACAACCGCGACAATTCGGCAGACAGCCGTTTCGACGTCGGCTTCGTCCCGGCACAGAACCTTGTCGGCCGTGCGTCGATGATTTTCTTCTCGCTCGGCAACGACACATCGTTCCGCGAAATCTGGAAATGGCCGACCAACCTGCGTTACGATCGCCTCTTCAAGAGCGTCGAATGAGCAAGGGCCGTTCGCTGAACACCGACGACCGGCAGCGGCTTGAGACCGCGATCGGCTACAGCTTTGTCCAGAAGGAACGGCTCGACCGGGCGCTGACCCATGCCAGCGCCCGTAACGCCAAGGGTTCCAACTATGAGCGGCTGGAGTTCCTGGGCGACCGCGTGCTGGGCCTCTGCGTCGCCGAACTTTTGTTCGATACCTTCAAGGATGCCGACGAGGGCGAGCTTTCCGTTCGCCTGAACCAGCTTGTCAGCGCCGACAGCTGCGCGCTCGTCGCCGATACGCTGTCGCTGCATCTGTTCATTCGCACCGGGGCGGACGTGAAGAAGCTCACCGGAAAATCGATGCTCAATGTGCGCGCCGATGTGGTAGAGTCGCTGATCGCGGCGATCTATCTCGACGGCGGCCTGGAAGCAGCGCGTGGCTTCATTGAGCGCCACTGGTTGTCGCGGGCAAGCCGGGTCGATGGCGCGCGGCGCGATGCCAAGACCGAACTGCAGGAATGGGCCCACGCCAAATTCGGCGTGACGCCAAGCTACCGTATCGACGACCGCTCCGGCCCGGATCACGACCCGCGCTTCACGGTGACGGTCGATATACCCGGTATCGGTCCGGAAACGGGCATCGACCGGTCCAAGCGCGCTGCCGAGCAGGTGGCCGCCACGAAGATTCTGGAACGCGAAGGCGTCTGGAAGAAAGCGACGACGGCCTGATCTGTCCGGAGGCACGGTTCCTCCCGAAAGATCAGGCAATCCTTTGACAGACAATTGCGATCTTGCGCGCCGCAGCGGCGCCCGGTCGCCCAATCGGAAATTACGGACATCATGAGCGAAACAGAACCAACCGCAGTAGAAACCGAAAAGGGCCCGACCCGGTCCGGTTTCGTCGCCCTGATCGGCGCCACCAATGCCGGCAAGTCGACGCTGCTCAACAAGCTGGTCGGCGCCAAGGTGTCGATCGTCAGTCACAAGGTGCAGACGACGCGTGCCATCGTGCGCGGCATCGCCATCCACAAACGCGCCCAGATCGTCTTCATGGACACGCCCGGCATCTTCAAGCCGCGCCGCCGTCTCGACCGCGCCATGGTCACGAGCGCCTGGGGCGGCGCCAAGGATGCCGATGCGATCATGATGCTGATCGACAGCGAACGCGGCCTGAAGGGCGATGCGGAAACCATTCTCGAGGGTTTGAAGCATGTCGAGCAGCCGAAGATGCTGGTTCTCAACAAGATCGACCAGGTCGAGCGCGAGGATCTGCTGAAACTCGCGACCGCCGCCAACGAATTCGTCGATTTCGAACGCACCTTCATGATCTCGGCGCTGACCGGCTCCGGCTGCGACGACGTGCTCGACTATCTCGCCATGAAGCTGCCGGAAGGTCCGTGGTATTATCCGGAAGACCAGATTTCCGATCTGCCGATGCGCCAGCTCGCCGCGGAAATCACCCGCGAAAAGCTATTCCTGCGCCTGCATCAGGAACTGCCCTATTCCTCGCATGTCGAGACGGAAAAGTGGGAAGAGCGCAAGGACGGCTCGGTGCGCATCGAGCAGGTCATCTATGTCGAGCGGGACAGCCAGAAGAAGATCGCACTCGGCAAGAACGGCGACGCCATCAAGGCGATCTCCATGGCGTCGCGCAAGGAACTCTCGGAAATCCTCGAACAGCCGGTCCACCTGTTCCTGTTCGTCAAGGTCCGCGAAAATTGGGGCGACGACCCCGAGCGCTTCCGCGAAATGGGCCTGGAATTCCCGAAGTAAGATCAAGGCGCTGGAAACGGCGCCTTTTATTTTGTCATGTGCTCGTCAGCCCGACCCGCTGCTCCAGTTTGGCCGCGTCTTCCTTGCGTTCGCTGTAACGGTCGGTGAGATGGCCTGAGACATCGCGCGTCAACAGCGTGAACTTCATCAGTTCTTCCATCACATCGACCACGCGGTCATAATAGGCTGACGGTTTCATGCGGCCGTCGGCGTCGAATTCCTGATAGGCCTTGGCGACGGAGGACTGGTTCGGGATGGTGATCATCCGCATCCAGCGGCCGAGAATGCGCATCTGGTTGAGCGCGTTGAAGCTCTGCGAGCCGCCCGAGACCTGCATGATCGCCAGCGTTCGCCCTTGCGTCGGCCGCACCGACCCGACCGAGAGCGGAATCCAGTCGATCTGCGCCTTCATGATACCGCTCATGGCGCCGTGCCGTTCCGGGCTCACCCAGACCTGACCTTCCGACCACAAGGACAGCTCCCGCAATTCCTGCACCTTCGGATGGCTGGCTGGTGCTGCGTCGGGGAGGGGCAGGCCCTCCGGATTGAAGAATTTTATCTCCGCACCGAAATGCGTCAGCAAACGGCCGGCCTCCTTGGCAAGAAGGCGGCTGTAGGAAACGGTGCGGAGCGAGCCGTAGAGGATGAGAATGCGGGGCGGGTGGCCAGAGAACGGCACGCGCAATGCGTCCATGTCGGGCTGGCGAAGATGTGCCAGGCTGGCTGCGGGCAAATCAAACAAGACGCTTGCCCCCGGCATCAAGCACCTGTTCGCCGTCCTCCTTGGCAAACGCACCTTTATGGGTCTCCGGCAGGATATAGAGCACGACCTCGGACGGCCGGCACAACCGGGTGCCGACCGGCGTAATCACGAAGAGCCTGTTGATCAGGATGGGATGCGCCAGCATCGCGTCCAGAAGCTGATCGTCGCTGAGCGACGGATTGGCAAGGCCGAGTGCGTCGAACGGCGTGCTTTTTTCCCGGATCGCCGCGCGCACGGCCAATCCCGCGTCCGCGATCATCGCCTTGAGCTGATCCCGGCTTGGCGGGTTTTGCAGATAGTCGATCACGGATGGTTCGATCCCGGCATTGCGGATCATCGCCAGCGTGTTGCGGGACGTGCCGCAATCGGGGTTGTGATAGATGGTGGTGGTCACGATTGGCCTTTGCTGTCGGCGTCCAGATGGGGGCAGCCGGTCGCAATTGTTTTCAGACTATCAGGCATGGCCTTTTTCCTTCTGCGTACAGCAGGGAGCGAGATCGGCGATCAGCGGTGCACAGAGATCGGGATGACCGGCGCAGCAGTCTTTCAGGAGGAACGTCACCACTTGGCGCAGGCTGTCGAGGCTGGCGCGGTAGACGATGGACCGGCTTTGCCGCTCGGCGGTGATCAGGTCCGCCCGCTGCAGGGTCGCCAGATGGGTGGACATGGTGTTGTGGGGAACGCCGAGCAGCCGGGCGATTTCACCGGCGGGCAACCCGTCGGGTTCGTGGGTGACGAGCAGGCGGAAGGCATCAAGACGCGTGGTCTGGGCGAGGGCGGCAAACGCATTGACGGTGTTTGTATCGTCCATATGTCGAGATTTATCGACGTAATGATCGGGCGTCAAGCGCATTCTGCCTGCGCCGTCCCGGCGATACCGATCATCGAACAGTCTGTCGCGGACGCGCTGTCTTGCCGTTTCTCCGCGCACATGAGATTCCAGAGGAAGTGACGGCCCGGCATTTCCGGGTCTGGATGAGGACAGTGACGATGCCGCAGCTGGTTGATGGAAAATGGGAAACCGGCGATGTCGCCGCCAGCGAGATGAAGAATGGCGCCTTTCACCGCGAGCCGACCAGCTTTCGCAGCTGGATCACCCCGAATGGCGAGCCGGGACCTGATGGCCAGGCATCTCTGCCCGCCGAGGCCGGCCGCTATCAGCTGTTCGTCGCCTTCATCTGCCCCTGGGCGTCGCGCACGCTGATGATGCGCAATCTAAAGGGTCTGCAGGACATCATTTCGGTGTCGATCTCCGAGCCGGAGCTGGGCGAAAACGGCTGGACCTATGCTGAGCCGCAGGATGCCGGTCCGCGCGTCGGCAAGATCCGTTATCAGCACGAGCTCTATACGGCCTCCGATCCCCACTATACCGGCAAGGTTTCCGTGCCCGTTCTCTGGGATCGCAAGGAAGGCCGGATCGTCAACAACGAGTCCGCCGATATCATCCGCATCCTCAACACGGCTTTCAATCACCTGACGGGTGATACCCAGGATTTCTATCCGCAGAGCCTGCGCGCCGAAATCGACCGCTGGAATGCGCCGATCTACGAGCGGGTCAACAACGGCGTCTACCGGGCGGGCTTTGCCAAGACGCAAGGCGCTTACGAGGAAGCGGTCACCAGCCTGTTCGACATGCTGGATACGCTGGACGCACATCTGTCCGCCAACCGCTATATCGCTGGAACCCATTTCACTGAAGCCGAAATACGCCTGTTCGTCACACTGATCCGCTTCGATGCCGCCTATCACGGCGCCTTCAAATGCAATTTGCGGCGGTTGGAGGACTATCCGAACCTGTCGAACTATCTGCGCGAGATCTATCAATGGCCGGGCATTCGCGAAACGGCCCGGATCGATCATATCAAGCGCGGCTATTACTCCATCGCCCATATCAACCCGACCGGGATCGTGCCGCTTGGTCCGCTGCTGGATCTGGATCGTCCGCATGATCGCGCCCGGTTGACCGGGCAGGGCGTGATGGCTGTTGATCCCGCAGGATTTGCTAAGTAAATAAATCCTTGAGGGACCTGCAAAGCCATTGCCGAATGGTAAAACATCATTATTTTTAGAGGATGTTCTGATGGATAGAGCTCCCTGACCGGGGCGCCCAGACGATCTTTCCGGCAGCCGGATGGCAACCGCTCCGTGCGCATTGCCCAGATTCCGCCCTCCCGGACGACGCCGATGGCGCTCCAGCTGCGGTTCTTCTCGTTTCCGAATGTCCGGCAAAGCCAAGGCCGGCGGCACGTGACCATTCACCAGAATGCGCTGCATCTGTGGTCGAGGTCCAGAATGAACACGACATTTCTGAGAATTTTCCGCCGGTTGGTTCAAAAAGGCAATCTGACACTCATCCTCTCGTCTGGAGAGCGCGCCATTCTCGGCGACGGGTCCGGCGTTCCGGTGACCGTACGGACGCTGGATGAGGAAGCCGAAAGGGCGATCCTGCGCGATCCGGGCCTGCGTTTCGGGGAAATGTATGTCGAGGGCCGCATCGTCATCGACGAGGGCAACATTTTCGACCTGTTATCGATGGTGAAAGCCAACGGTATGGAAAAAGCGGCAACGATCAGCAATACGGCGACGGCGCTGCTGCATGTGGCGGAGCAGCAGATCAAAAGCCGCCTGCCTGTCAATCGCAACAAGCACAATGTCGCTCATCACTATGATCTCGACGGCAAGCTTTTCGACCTGTTCCTCGATCAGGACTGGCAATATTCCTGCGCCTATTTCGATCCGCCCGGCATCAGCCTCGACGAAGCGCAGACGGCAAAGAAACGCCATATCGCCGCCAAGCTTCTGCTGGAAGCCGGCCAGTCGGTGCTGGAGGTCGGCTCCGGCTGGGGCGGCATGGGAATGTATCTGGCCGAATCCTCCGGCGTCGATGTCACCGGCATTACGCTCAGCGAAGAACAGCTGAAAGTGTCGCGCACCCGGGCACAAAAGCGCGGGCTGGAGGAGCGCGTGCGGTTCGAGCTGCAGGATTACCGGACGATGGTTGATCGCCAGTTCGACCGCATCGTTTCGGTCGGCATGTTCGAGCATGTAGGCATGGCCAATTACGGTAATTTTTTCACCAAGATGGCCGGCCTGCTGGCGCCCAAGGGCGTGATGGTGCTGCATTCGATCGGCCAGGCGGAGAAACCGTGGGCGACCAATCCATGGATTGAGAAATACATTTTCCCCGGCGGCTACATGCCGGCGCTGTCCGAGGTGGTACCGGCGATCGAGAAGGCCCGGCTGGTGATCCGCGATATCGAGATATTGCCGATGCACTATGCCCACACGTTGCGGGCCTGGCGTGAACGGTTTACCGCCCGCAAGGAAGAGGCGGTCCGGCTCTATGACGAGCGTTTCTTCCGCATGTGGGAGTTCTATCTGGCATCGTCGGAAACCGCCTTCCTCTACGACAAGCTGTCGATCTTCCAGATCCAGCTGTCGCATCAACTGGAAGCGGTGCCCTATACGCGCAACTATATCGGCGAGCGGGAAGGGAGGTTGCGCGCGTTCGAGAAGACCCGCCCGCCATTGGAACCGGTGGAATTCTGAGCCATCTGTCGGCACTGAACCGGTATCCATCTGTGGACGTTCGGCTGCCGCCGAGCGCCTTCACTTGGCCTTGATGGCATGTGCATCTATGGTTCTCGCCAAATCACCGCAAACCACGGAATGCCATGTCCCTGCCATCAAAATCTATTGCCGTCCTCATTGCCCAGGAAATCAAGGCGACGCCCGCCCAGGCGATATCAGCCATCGAGCTTCTGGACGAAGGTGCGACCGTTCCCTTTATCGCCCGCTACCGCAAGGAAGTGACCGGCGGGCTGGATGACACGCAGCTGCGCAATCTTGCCGAACGGCTGGTCTATCTGCGTGAACTCGAAGCCCGGCGGATTTCAATTCTCGATTCGATCCGCAGCCAGGACAAGCTGACGGCGGAGCTGGAAACAAAGATCGCCGGCGTCACCACCAAGGCGGAACTGGAAGACATCTATCTGCCCTACAAGCCGAAGCGCCGCACCAAGGCCGAGATCGCCCGCGAACGGGGCCTGGGTCCGCTCGCCGAAGCCATTCTTGCCGACCGGACTGTTGCCCCGGCAGACCGCGCCAGCGCCTATATCACCGCCGATGTGCCGGATGTGAAAACCGCGCTTGATGGGGCCCGCGACATCATCGCCGAAGGCATCAGCGAAAATGCCGATCTGCTCGGTAGGCTGCGCGCCCATATGCGCCAGGTGGCGCAGATCCGGTCCAAGATTGTCGAAGGCAAGCAGGAGGCCGGCGCCAAGTTTTCGGACTATTTCGATCATTCGGAAAAGTGGGCAACCGTTGCCGGACACCGGGCGCTCGCCATGCTGCGCGGCTGGAACGAAGAGTTTCTCTCCGTCGATATCGTCGTCGATCTCGACGACACGTCGCCGGTCAAGCCGGTGGAGCGCACCATCGCTGCTGTCTACAAGGTCGGCGGCACTCTGCCCGGCGACAAGTGGCTGATGGAGATGATCGGCTGGACCTGGCGGGTGAAGCTCTCCATGTCGCTGTCGCTCGACCTGATGCGTGAATTGCGTGAGCGGGCCGAGGAGGAGGCGATCCATGTGTTCGCCCGCAATCTCAAGGACCTGTTGCTTGCCGCCCCCGCCGGCTCGCGCGCCACGATGGGTCTCGATCCGGGCATCCGCACTGGCGTCAAGGTGGCGATCGTCGATGGTACCGGCAAGTTGCTCGAGACCACCACCGTCTATCCATTCCCGCCGAAGAACGACATTCGCGGCACGCAGGCCGAACTCGCGAGCCTTGTGCGCAAGCACAAGATCGAGCTGATCGCCATCGGCAACGGCACCGGCAGCCGCGAGACCGAACGTCTGGTCGCCGATATGCTGACCCAACTGCCGGCCGGCCCCAAGCCCACCAAGGTCATCGTCTCGGAAGCGGGCGCATCGGTCTATTCCGCTTCGCAAGCCGCTGCCGATGAATTCCCCGGCCTCGACGTGTCGCTGCGCGGCGCCGTCTCCATCGCCCGCCGCCTGCAGGATCCGCTTGCCGAGCTGGTGAAGATCGAGCCGAAATCGATCGGCGTTGGCCAGTATCAGCACGACGTCGATCAGGGCCGTCTCAACCGCTCGCTGGAAGCCGTCGTCGAAGATGCGGTGAATGCCGTTGGCGTCGATCTGAACACCGCCTCCGCACCGCTGCTCGCCCGCGTCTCCGGTCTCGGAAAGTCCTCGGCTGAAGCCATCGTCGCCCATCGCGATGCGACCGGCGCCTTTACCAGCCGCAAGGAGCTGATGAAAGTACCGCGTCTCGGCGCCCGCACATTCGAGCAATGCGCCGGCTTCCTGCGCATCCGCGATGGCAAGGAGCCGCTCGATGCCTCCTCGGTTCACCCGGAAGCCTATGGCGTCGCCAAGAAAATCGTTGCCGCCTGCGGCCGCGACCTGCGCGCTATCATGGGCGATAGCGCCGCGCTGAAACAGCTCGATCCAAAAACCTTCGTTGACGAGCGTTTCGGCCTGCCGACGGTCAAGGACATCTTTGCCGAACTGGAAAAACCCGGCCGCGATCCGCGCCCGAGCTTCAAGACAGCAACCTTTGCCGATGGCGTTGATGACATCAAGGACCTGAAGCCCGGCATGCTGCTGGAAGGTACCGTCACCAACGTTGCAGCCTTCGGTGCCTTCGTCGATATCGGTGTGCATCAGGACGGGCTCGTCCACGTCTCGCAGCTCGCCGACCGTTTCGTCAAGGATCCGCATGAGGTGGTCAAGGCTGGCGATGTCGTGCAGGTCCGCGTCACCGAGGTCGATATCCCCCGCAAGCGCATCGCGCTCACCATGCGCAAGGATGGTGCCGCAGAGTCAGGCGGCCGTGAGATGAAGAGCGATCCGAAGGCCGCCGCGCAGGCACGCCAGACCTTGTCCCGTGTCCAGCAGCAGAAACCGCAGGCCCCGTCGCAAGGTGCGTTTGGTGCGGCACTCGCCGAGGCCATGAAGCGGAAGTAGGACACACAGCATCGGGAGACCGGTTGCCGGCACCTCCGGCAACCGGTCTCCATCCTGATTGTCTTCGCCTGCCGCCAGGGGTAAAACTCAAGATATGCAATGGAGCGATCAGGCGATCATCATCGGCGTCAAGCGTCACGGGGAAACCTCCGTCGTCGCCGAGGTGATGACGCGCGTGCGCGGCCGCCATCTCGGGCTCGTGCGCGGCGGCCGGTCGCGGACGATGCAGCCGGTGCTGCAGCCCGGCAACGAGGTCGAGGTCACCTGGAGGGCGCGGCTTGATGAGCATCTCGGCGAATTCAGGATGGAGCCGGTCCGGCTTCGCGCCGCCCGGCTGATGGAGGCGGCAACCTCGGTCTATGGCGTCCAGGCCATGGGCGCGTTGCTCAGGCTTTTGCCCGAGCGCGATCCGCATCCGCATCTCTATGAAGCGCTCGACATCATCCTTGAAAACCTGCACGATCCCAGCGACGCCGGAGAACTGTTCGTCCGCTTCGAGATCGCGGTTCTGAACGATCTCGGCTTCGGACTGGACCTAGCCGAATGCGCCGCAACAGGCACGCGCGAGGATCTGATCTATGTCTCGCCGAAATCCGGCCGCGCCGTCAGCCGCGCCGCGGGCGCACCCTATGCCGACAAGATGCTGGCGCTGCCCGGTTTTCTGGCCGATGGCGGTGCCGCCGACTATGACAGCCTGGCCGCCGCCTTCCGCATGACGGCTTTTTTCCTTCATCGCCATGTCTATGAACCGCGCGGTCTCGGCCTTTCGGCGGCCCGCGACGGTTTCGTTCAGGCCGCACTCAAGGCCTTGAAGCCGCAAAGTGCCATAGCCGCCCCATAAGGAATCCCGAAAGCATGACCGTTGAACTCTATCCCGGAATGACCGTGTCCGGCATCGGCACGGTGCCGCTTGAGGCTGTCGCGCGCGATGGCGGGCTGAAAGCGATGCGCGACCTCTTGGCAGGTGTTCATCCAGCACCGCCGATGGCTGCGACGCTGAAATTCGGCTTGAGTGAAGTCGAAGAGGGCAGGGTCGTCTTCAAAGGCCTGCCATCCGCCGAACATCTCAATCCGCTCGGTACGGTGCATGGCGGCTGGGCGGCAACGATCATGGATTCGGCCCTTGGCTGTGCGGTCATGACGACGCTGAAGCCGGGCGAGGCTTATACGACCGTCGAGTTCAAGGTCAATCTGGTGCGCCCATTGCTTCCCGGCATGGGTGAGGTGTTCTGCGAAGGCAAGCTCGTCCATCGCGGCCGCACGCTGGCAACGTCTGAAGCCTGGCTGAAGGACAAGAACGGCAAGCTGCTCGCCCACGGCACCGAAACCTGCGCGATCTTTCCGATCGAGAACCTGATGCGGTAGGCCTGCAGCAAGACGAGCCGGTTAAGCTTGGCAATAATCCGGTGAACATAGTGCTGCCCTGAGCTGTCTTGGATTTGGCCTTTGGTTGAAAACCTGTATGGTCGGCAGCATTGCGCCGGTCCCGGTGCCAGGGAGAAAACATGCTCGAAGTCATTGCTTTCGTTGCTTTTGGTCTAGCGCTCGCAGCGCTTCTCAACGGACGCAAGACAGCCGAAAGGCTGGATACCGAGATCGCCGCGCTAAAGGAGCATCTGGCGCAGTTGGAAGCACTTCGTCCTGTTGCCCCAAGCGGCGCTGCGGTGGTTGAAGCCGCGGATCAGGGGGAGGTGCTGGAAAGCGCGCCGCAACCGATTGAGCCGCCTCCCTTTGAGCGCAAACGCCTCGCGGATATCAAGACGGGCGACACGATCTTCGGCGGCCCGCCGCCCAGCCAGGATGCGGTCGAAAAGGCCTCGCGCGGCGAGCCCGTCGCTGCCCGCTCGAGTGCTGCGACCACCATCGATGCTGTGGCCCCGCGCCAGAAGGAAAGCCTCGAAAGCCGCCTTGGTGCGCGCTGGGCCGTCTGGGTCGGCGGCATCGCGCTGGCACTCGGCGGTATTTTCATGGTCAAGTATTCGATCGATGCTGGGCTGCTCAGCCCGGCTGTGCGCCTGTTCATGGCGGCCGTGTTCGGTCTGGTGCTGATGGCCATCGGCGAATTTGTCCGCCGCCGCGCCGTGCCGCTGGTCGCCGACGCATTCCAGAATGCCATGATTCCCGGCATCCTGACGGCTGCGGGGGCGGTGACTTTGTTCGGCGTCTGCTATGCCGCCCACGGCGTCTACGGTTTCATCGGGCCGGTGACGGCCTTCGCGCTCTTGGCTTTGGTGTCGCTTGCCACTGTCGGCCTGTCGCTCCTGCATGGACAGGCTTTGGCCGGCCTCGGCCTGCTCGCGTCGCTCATCACCCCGGCACTGGTGTCGTCCGAAAGCCCCAGCCCCTGGAGCCTGTTCGGCTTTCTCGGCATCGCCTGGATCGCCACCCTTCTTGCCGCCCGCATCCGCCGCTGGACCGTCGTGCCGTCGATGGCCAATATCGGCCTTAGCCTCTGGGCGCTTGCCTATATCGCCTCCTCGACGCCGTTTGAAACGCGGCCCGTCACCCTGATCATGCTGGTGATGATCGCCGGTATCGGCTTTATCTGGCCCGGCCAGCTGGCTGGTATCATCGGCAGCGAACCGGCAGAGACGGACCAACCGCTGGCGACGGCGAGTATGTCCTGGGAGCGCACGATGACCCCGCCTTTCGTCGCGATCACGGTGACAGCCGGAATTTCCGCTCTGCTGACAGCGCTGGCCATGATCAGCCCGCTCGCCACCGCGTCCGGCTATCCCGTCATCGAATTCAGCCTGATCGTTACGGCCTTAGCGGCACTCGGCGCGGTGCGCGGCTATGCCGTCTATCCTGCCATTCTCTCGGCGCTTGTCGCTGTGATCGGCGTCTGGAGCATGACCGCGCTGAGCGGCCTTTTGACCTTCATCGATCCGACAATCCCCGGCCATATCGCAACGCTGGCGGTTTCCGGCCACACCGCGATGCTGGCCAGCATGGGGCTTTCCTGTGTCTTCATCGCTCTGGGGGCTCTTGCCATTCACCTGCATGGCAGAGAGCGGCCGCCGCTGGCAACGATTTGGGCCACCATCGCGGCTGTCGTGCCGATCGCGCTCATCGGCATGTCGCTGCTGATGACCGGTAATCTGACATTCGATCTGCCGCACGGACTGTTCGCGCTGGCAGCGGGCCTTTCCCTTCTCGGTCTCGCCGAGTGGTTTTCGCGCAAAAGGGCGCAGGGTGAAGGCTTCGATCTGCCGCAGGCATTTCTGATCGCCGGTTCTCTCGGCCTCATCGTCATTTCGCTGCATGCCCTGACCGATGGTCTGGCGACCACGATCCTGATTACGCTTCTCGGAGCTGCCTATGTCGCGGCAACACGTCTGCGGTCGTGGCCGGCACTGCCGTGGATGATGGTCGGCGCTGCCGTCGCCGTGCTTGCCCGCATCGCCTGGGAACCGGCCATCGTCGGTCCGCTCCACCTTGGCAAAACACCGGTCTTCAATGCGCTTCTCGCCGGCTACGGCATTCCGGCGCTGCTTTTGGTTCTCAGCGCATTCGAGCTTCGCCGCTGGCCGGATCTGCGGGTGCGCAACCTGCTGCAGGCGCTCGCCAGCCTGTTCGTGCTGCTGACGGTCGCCATTCTCGTCCGCCACGCCATGAACGGCGGCGTGCTCGACAGCGCGGTGCCGACGCTCGGCGAACAGTCGATCTATACGTTGCTCGCCATCGGCGGCTCCGCCATCATGATGACGCTCGACCGCAAATCGCCAAGCCCGGTCTTCCGTTATGGCAGCATGGTGATCGGCGTCCTGTCGATCCTGTCGATCCTCGGCGCCCATCTGATCGGCCTCAATCCCTATTTCAGCGGCGAACTGCTCGGCTCGATACCGTTCTTCGATCTGCTGTTGATCGGCTATCTGCTGCCTGGGCTCGGTTATGCAGGGCTTGCCTGGTATGCGCGCGGCAAACGGCCGGTCCCTTATGTCACGGTGCTCGCCGTCGCCGCTGCCGTGCTGGTGTTCGCCTGGGCAACGCTGTCGGTCCGGCGGTTCTGGCAGGGGCAGAACATTGCCGACTGGAAGGGCTTTCTGGAGAGTGAAACCTACACCTATTCGGTGGTCTGGCTGCTGCTCGGCGTCCTGCTGTTGGTGCTCGGATCGCGCTTCAACGCCAAGAGCATCCGCATCGCCTCGGCGGTTTTGGTCTTCGTCGCGGTGCTCAAGGTATTCCTGATCGACATGGCCAATCTGGAAGGCTTTTTGCGCGCGCTTTCGTTTATCGGTCTTGGCGCCGTCCTCATCGGTATCGGGCTGTTCTACCAGAAGATCCTGTCCGGCAAGGCTGGGGCTGAACAGCAGCAGGAAACGCCGGTGGACATCAATGCGCAACCCGGCCAAATAAACTGACGAGTTCGATTCGATTGTTCTTTCGGCATGGATTTGACATGAGCCACACAGCCTCGCTTGCCGCCGCATTTGCACCTCACCAGGCCCTTGCGGAACAATTGCTACCCCATGCCGTCTCCGGCAATGACGGCTCGCATGATGCCGCCCATCTGATCCGGGTGTGGAAGAACGCGCTGCGCATCCATGGCTCGGAGGGGGGAGACCTGCGCATCATCGCGGCCGCCGTGCTGCTGCATGATTGCGTCTCGGTAGAAAAGAATTCGCCCGATCGCGCCCACGCCTCGCGGCTTGCTGCGGAAAAAGCTTTCGAACTGCTCGATGAACTCGGCTGGAGAACTGCGGAGATCACTGCGGTCGCACATGCGATCGTCACCCACAGCTTTTCCGCCAACATCCCGCCGGAAAGCCTTGAGGCGAAAATCCTCCAGGATGCCGACCGGCTCGATGCGATCGGCATGATCGGCGCAGCCCGCTGCTTCTATATTGCCGGGCGCATGAGCAGCGGGCTTTATGATCCGCTCGATCCATTGGCAGAAGACCGTCCGCTCGATGACAAGGCCTTTGCCATTGACCATTTCGAGACGAAACTGTTCAAGCTGACGGATGGTTTCCAGACAGCCGCAGGCCGGGCACTCGCCCGCCAGCGGCAGGAACGGCTGCGCGCGGTGCTTGGCATGTTGCTTGAGGAAATCTAGCCAAAACAGGGTGTTGCCCGGGTTGCCGGAATCAATCTGCAATGCTCTTGAATCACAATCTGAACGCCTGGGAGTGACGACATGAAGGTGACCGGTCTCAATATCCACCCGCTGAAAAGCGGCCGGGCCATCGCCCAGACGTCGGTTTCGATCCATCATGACGGACTGGCCGGCGATCGCCGCTTCATGCTGGTCGATCCCGATGGAAAATTCATCACTCAACGGGAATTGCAGCTGCTGGCGCAGGTCGAAGCCACCCATGTGACCGGTGGCGTTCATCTGAAAATGGGAACCCGCACGGCAACCGTCTCCTTCGATCCCGCCCGGCGGCTGGACGTGCGCGTCTGGGACAGCAATGTCAACGCCGCCGTTTCCGAAGACCACGCCAATACCACGCTTTCCGGCTGGTTCGGCCGCCCGGTCAAGCTGGTGCATATGGATGACCAGGCGAGGCGCACCGTTGGCGAGGAATGGGCGGGTGAGGCGGCGCCCGTTGGGTTTGCCGATGGTTTTCCGGTGCTGATCACCACCACCGCGTCACTGGCCGATCTCAACGTCACGCTGATCGCCAAGGGGCAGGAACCGGTCGGCATGGACCGGTTCCGCACCAATATCCTGATCGACAATGACGAGCCCTGGGAAGAAGACTTTTGGGAAAGCGTCGAGATCGGCGGTATCACCTTCGATCTCGTCAAACCCTGCGCCCGCTGCGTCATGACGACGCAGGACCAGGTGACGGGCGAGCGCATCGGCGGCAACCCGATCCAGGGGCTCGCTGAAAAACGCATGTCGGCCGACCGTCGCGTGCCCGGCGTCCTGTTCGGCTGGAACGCCGTGCCGCGCAGCCAGGGCACCATCACTCTCGGCGACGAGATGCGGATCGTCAGCGGACGGGAAGAGCGTTGGCCGATGAAGATCAGGGCGTAGGTTCGATCAGCGTGGTGCGGTTGGAAAATGGCTCGCTTGCCAATTTCAATCGGCAGTTCAAGGCGTTGAAGCTGCGAACGCCACGGGATTACCGCAACAGTTTCCGTGCGCGCCGCTGAACGATGGCTTTCATCCATCAATGCGGCTGATCGCAACGTCATTATATTTCGCTTTTTTAGCATCATGCCACAGCGTAGATTGTGGATCCAATCATACGGAGTCGCCTCATGTCCGCCGTTTCCACCGCTTCCGCCACGCGGACGACCAGTCCCGGTCTACCCTGGCTGATCATCATTGCCGGCTCCCTCATTGCCGTTCTGACGTTCGGGCCGCGCTCGGCCATGGGTTTCTTCCAGTTGCCGATGCTCGCCGATACCGGCTGGGATCGCACCACCTTCGGTCTGGCCATGGCCTTCCAGAATCTCGCCTGGGGCGTCAGCCAGCCGTTCTTCGGGGCGATCGCCGATAAGTACGGCTCCTGGCGGGTGCTGGCCTTTTCCGGCCTCGTCTATGCCGGCGGCCTGATCATCATGGCCTTTGCCGATGCGCCGATCTGGCTGCATATCGGCGGCGGCGTCATGGTCGGTCTTGGCGTCGGCTCCGGCTCCTTCGGCATCCTGTTGTCTGCCTTTGCCCGCAATGTCACGCCCGAGCAGCGCTCCATGGCTTTCGGCATCTGCACGGCGGCCGGTTCGGCCGGCATGTTCCTGTTTGCGCCGCTGAGCCAGGGCCTGATTTCGGCTTTCGGTTGGTCGGATAGCCTCCTCTATATGAGCGCGCTGATGCTGCTTGTGCCGTGGTTTGCCATCCCGCTGCGCGGCAATTCGTCGTCCGGTAGCCAGAAGGAAGTTCAGTACAAGCAGTCGATCGCCGAAGCGCTGAAAGAAGCGCTCGGCCACAAGAGCTACCTGCTGCTGATCACCGGCTTTTTCGTCTGCGGCTATCAGGTGGCCTTCATCACCGCGCATTTCCCGGCCTATATCGGCGATATCGGCATCGATGCGCGTTATGCGGTGATCGCGCTGGCCCTGATCGGCTTTTTCAATATCATCGGCTCGCTGGCGGCCGGTTTCATCGGCCAGCGCTATTCAAAACCCTATTTCCTGGCGTGGATTTATATCGCCCGCTCTGTGGTCGTTTCGGCCTTCCTGCTCCTGCCGCAGTCTCCGGCGTCGGTGATCATCTTTGCCGCCGTCATGGGCCTGCTCTGGCTATCGACGGTGCCGCCGACCAACGGTCTCGTCGCCATCATGTTCGGCACGCGCCATCTGGGTCTCCTCGGCGGTGTCGTCTTCCTGTCGCACCAGATCGGCTCGTTCCTCGGCGTCTGGATGGGCGGTTATCTCTATGACCATTTCGGCTCCTACGATCCGGTCTGGTGGCTCGGCGTGGTGCTCGGCATCTTTGCCGCCATCGTCCATTGGCCGATCGAGGAAAAGGCCGTCGTCCGCCCGGCCATGGCCTGATACCCGCGATTTCTTGCCCTCCTGCAGAAATAGCGGGAGGGCATTCTTGAAAACCGTCACAAAACTTTCTAAATCTCAACCACCGGCACTGCCGGTTTTGTTTTGATCCTATTATGCTCAGTTTGAGCAAAATAGGTCTGCCGCCGGAGGGGCGGCAAGAGGAGCAGCTCGATGACCATCGCACAGACCAATGCGGCCCTGCAGGCTTCCGCCGCGGTAAAGACCGCCGCCGAGCGTTTCGGCATCCTCGAAAGGCCGGACCTGACGTTCACGCCGGAGATCGCCCGCGAGACGGCGCATCTCTACGAGCGCGTCAAGCAGTTCGTCCCTGCCTTCGAATGGCCGGTCTATGCGCCCTATGTGCATGCCATCAACCGGCTGAAGAAGGAGCGCGGTGCCGTCATCCTCGCCCACAATTACCAGACGCCGGATATCTTCCACTGCGTCGCAGATATTGTCGGCGACAGTCTGCAGCTGGCGCGTGATGCCACCAAGGTCGATGCCGAGATCATCATCCAGTGCGGCGTGCATTTCATGGCCGAGACTTCCAAGCTGCTCAATCCGGAAAAGACCGTGCTGATCCCGGATGGCAAGGCCGGCTGCTCGCTGTCGGAATCGATCACCGGCGCCGATGTCCGGCTGTTGAAGCAGCGGTATCCCGGCGTGCCTGTCGTCACCTATGTCAATACTTCCGCCGACGTGAAGGCCGAGACCGATATCTGCTGCACCTCGTCCAACGTGCTTGCCGTCATCGAAAGCCTGGAGAGCGATACGGTTCTCTGCATCCCCGACGAATATCTGGCGATGAACGTCGCCAAGCAGACGAAAAAGAAGATCCTCACCTGGAAGGGCCATTGCGAGGTGCACGAGCGCTTCACTGCGGCCGAACTCCTGGCCTACAAGGAAGCCGACCCCACCATCGAGATCATCGGCCATCCGGAATGCCACCCGGACGTCATCGCCGTCTGCGATTTCTCCGGCTCGACCGCCGGCATGATCAACTATGTCAAGGACAAGCGCCCGCCGCGCGTCCTTTTGGTCACCGAATGCTCGATGGCCTCCAACATTCAGGCCGAGATCAAGGGTGTCGATTTCATCAAGCCGTGCAATCTCTGTCCGCACATGAAGCGCATCACGCTGCCGAAGATCCTCGACAGCCTGCTGTTCATGACGGAGGAAGTCCTGGTCGACCCGGCAATCGCCGGCCGAGCAAGACTTGCCGTCGAGCGGATGGTGAATTTGAAGCAGTAAAAGGGGTAAGCTGGGCGCAGCCCCTTCTCCCCAGCGGGG
>UBTA01000050.1 GCA_900468065.1 Hyphomicrobiales bacterium
TCAAGGCCCTCGACAGCGTTGAGACCGATAATACAGACCAGAAACATGGTGTAGAGATCGTGCGGCGTGCCCTTGATGCGCCGGTGCGTCAGATCGCCGAGAATGCGGGCGCAGAAGGATCGATCATCGTCGGTAAGCTCCGCGAGGAGCCAGACTTCAGCTATGGCTGGAACGCTCAGACCAATGCGTTTGGCGATCTCTTCTCGCAAGGCGTGATCGATCCGGTGAAGGTGGTGCGCACCGCGCTCCAGGATGCCGCCTCCGTTGCTGGTCTATTGATCACCACTGAAGCGATGGTTGCGGAAAAGCTGAAGAAGGAAATACCGGTTCCACCAATGCCGAACGGCGGTATGGACTTTTAAACACGGACCGTGCGTCCGTGTCGAGCGAGCGCGGACCCGCCCCGGCCTACGCCCTGGTCGGACTTATTGCTCGACGAACGAGACCTACAGTAGCTCACTCCGGGGCGGTGCCAGCGAAAAAAGTGGCCCCTCCCCCAAGCTGGGCGAGGCCACTAAGGGGTTCTGGCGTTGCAACCGCCCGAGTGGCAGCCGGTCGATCGCGCGTGTAAGTATTCTTAAAACTTTTCGAAACGGCAATAAAAATATTAATCGCCGGACGTAAAGTCCGAAAGCGTACAAAATTGATCCAATCGCGGAACTCGGGCGCGTCCGTATTGCCATGCGGAGCGCATGCTTGCCAAGGATAAGATTATGAACTTTGCATGAAACCTCTCCTAAATCGGCATGTTCATACGATAGACCCGCTGTGGCGTAGTTGCCCCGAGCCTTAAAGCGCCTCTGCAGCAAATTTCATGCCAGCAGCCGTAAAGCTCGTCTCCATTGGGACGGCAGTCCCACCGAATGTTATAGATCAACGTGATGCGGCACTTGCATCCCCCCAGGCCTTTTCATCTCGCTTTGCCG
Organism: Hyphomicrobiales bacterium; assembly: GCA_900468065.1. GTDB lineage: Bacteria > Pseudomonadota > Alphaproteobacteria > Rhizobiales > Rhizobiaceae > Pararhizobium. The sequence goes on from UBTA01000050.1 coordinate 927, forward strand.
ATTTCGAGCGTCTCGCAAAGGTATTTGAAAGCTCCGGCATCAGGCGTCTATGGCGTCCGCCCGCTTGAATGGTATTTCAACACGCCCGGCTGGCCGGACCGGAACGACGTCTTTTATCGAAGGCGCCGGTGCCCTGTTCGTCGCTGCCGAAGGCGCGTCAGGCGGCCTGTTTGTCCGCGAGCGACGTCGACCGTTGTCACCGTGACCTCAACAGGTATTGCTACACCGAGCCTTGAGGCGCGGGTCAGCGCTCAGCTGGGATTTCCCGCGGACATCGTGCGCGTACCGGTTTTCGGGCTTGGTTGCGCCGGTGGGGTCTCCGGTTTTTCCATCGCATCGCGCCTGGCTGCTTCACGGGCGGGATCTGTCGTTCTGCTGGTCGCGGTGGAAACATGTACCTTGGCATTGCGGATCGATTAGTTGACGAAGGCCAATATCGTCGCAACCGCCTTGTTCGGGGATGGTGCCGCCGCTTGCGTCCTGCGTGCCGCCCAGGACGGTGTTGCGGAAGTCGAGATGAGCGGTCAGCACATGTGGCCAGGCGCGCTCGATATCATGGGCTGGAGCGTCGATCCCGAGGGGCTTGGCGTGATCTTCGACCGGGCGATACCGCCATTTGCCGCGGCAAATATCCAGCCTGCAATCTCATCCATTCTGGCCAGGTCAAATCTTTCGGTTGATATCGACCGGTTTGCGTGCCATCCCGGCGGCGCTAAGGTGATCGATGCGCCGAGACGGCGCTGGCACCCGGCCAGGGCAGCCTGAACCACGAACGCGATGTCCCGTCGGACTAAGGAACCTGGATTTACCCTGAGCTGCCTATCCCTGAAAGTCGCAGCAGACCTGGTCAACCCTGCTTCTTTTGGCTGTGACGGTCGAGCGGTTGGGCGAGCTCTGGCTTGCGAGCAGCAATACGCGGGCGCTAACGGCAAACGGAGCGCTCGAGTCGCAGCCGCGCACTATCCGGCGATCGTTGCCCTAAACGCAGAATGGCTCGCTGGTCTATGGATTTTGGCGCGGGATGCGCCTCTTCACATGGGTTGGGTTGCGGCTTTTGCAGCACTTCAGGTTTTGCGGCTGTGGACCTTGTCGACGCTGGGGCGGCGGTGAACCACGCGGATCATCGTCCTGCCTGGAGAAACACTGGTCACCGGCGGCCCCTATCGTTTCCTGCGGCATCCCAACTATGTCGTCTGATCGGAGAAATCGCGGTATTGCTACTATGCTTTGGCATGCCACTGTACGCGCTCGTTTTTTGGACCGCCAATGCTTTCATCCTGACGGACGGATCAAGGCCGAAAACGCGGCACTTTCAGGATTGTCCCATGCCAAACAGGCCTGATCCTTCGCACATTCGCCATGAACCCGGTTCTGGTCTGGACCGGATCCATGGCGATGTGCGTGGGCATGTTCATGGCCATTCTCGACGTCCAGGTGGCCGCGACCTCGCTTCCCACCATCCAATCGGCGCTCGATATAAACCCCGACCAGATGAGTTGGATCCAGACGGCCTATCTGATCGCCGAGTTCGTCGCGATTCGGTTGACGGGGGTTCCTGACCCGGCTTCTCAGCGCTCTCTATTCGTCACATCGCTGACGCTTTTTGTCATCGCATCGGCCGGGTGCGCCATAAGCGGCAGTTTCGGCGAACTCGTCCCATGGCTTCTGCTCCAAGGCTTTTCCGGTGGCACGCTGATCCCGTCGCTCTTTTCGGCCGTGTTCATCCTCTTTCCAAAAGAGCGCCAAGCCATCGCCACCACGATCGCAGGCGTGCTTGCCGTACTTACGCCCACGGTTGGGCCCGTCGTGGGCGGCTGTCTGACAGAAACCTATTCCTGGCACTGGCTATTTCTCATCAATGTCATTCCTGGCATTGTCGCCGCTTTGGTCGCCATACGATCGCTACCACGCAAAAGCGTTGACACATCGGAGTTGCGGTACCTTGACGGGCTTTCGCTCGTGCTGATGGCGATCAGTTCGGCTTCTTTTGAGCTTGCCTTGAAGGAGGCGCCGACCAGTGGTTGGACATCGTTTTACATTGCCGGTTTTGGTCTTTCTGCGCTGTGCGGATGCACCTTCGTCTGGCTTTGCACCGGGCGCGGCCGCTCGTCGATCTCCATAATTTTTGCGATCGAAACTTTGTCGTCGGCTCGGTTCTCAGCTTCGTTCTAGGCATCGGCCTGTTCGGCTCGGTCTACCTTCTGCCAGTCTTCCTCGCCTTCGTCATGGGCCGTAACGCGCTTGAAATCAGCATGACCGTGCTCGTAACGGGAATGGCGCAACTCGTGACCGCCCCCATCGCCGTCGCACTGGAAAAGCGTTTGGACGCCCGGCTGCTTTCTGCCGCCGGATTCACGCTTTTTGCTGCCGGCATAGCCATGAGCGCGTTTCAGAATCCGCAATCCGATTATGACGCGATGTGCTGGCCGCAGATCGTGCGCGGCGTCGCCATCATGTTCCGCCTTCTGCCGCCAATGCGCCTGGCGCTCGGCGCGCTTCCACCGGACCAGGTGCTGGATGCAAGCGGACTGTTCAACTTGATGCGAAATCTGGGTGGCGCCTACGGTATCGCGTTGATCGATACGATCATCTACACCCGCTCGGAGCCGCTTGGACAAATACTTCTTGAACGCCTCAAGGCAGGTGGTTCGGACGCGGCCACGTTTGTCGGCGTGCCATAGCAAGCGCTCGCTGAGCACAATGGTGGGCTGGACGAAGCGTCAATGGCAATGCTCGATCCGCTACTCCAGACCGCAGCAACCGTTCAGGCCCTTAACGAGGCCTGGGTTGTCATTTCCGTGCCGACGGGCGGCGCGATACTCTGCCTGCCGTTTGCCAGACGCGTCGCTCGGGCCGATGGATCGCCCCCAGGCGGAGTATCAGCCAACCGTCATGCGCCGGAGAACATTTGTCTTCCAGCAGAACTGGTGAACCAGCGCACACCCACATGAAACTCCAAACCAAACGGTGGGAGTTTCTGCCGCTGTTCGACCTTAAAGCTGACTTAAACGTGGTGCAGTTTACGCCTTCTTGAGAAGGACTGCTTATGAGCATTCGGCTTGCAATGCGGATAGTAGCTTCCAGCATCTTTACAGCGTCTGCGTTTGCCGCGCCAGCTGAAGCGGAATGCCGATCCGCCCTCGACAGTTCTGAATTGCCTACGATAGCACGCTCAATCGCTACCCTACAGCTGTGCGAACAGATTCCCATCGGGCCCAATCAAACTGCCAGATTTGAAGTCAGTTCGGTGGAAAGGTGCACCTTTCCGAGTGGCGTCGATTCACTTACTGCGAGAGCATTGCTAACCTGTGCGCCTGGTGACGACGCTCTCATCCAGATGCCTTCCCTTGACAGCGAGATCATGGCGACGGTGACACTCGACACTAAGGCATGCCGTATTGTGGATTCCGATCTCCAGATCAGCGGTGAACTCGGTGCCCTGCTCTCTGGGCTGGAAGACACTCAGCAAATCGCACGCGACTGGGCGCTATCGCAGTTATCCGCCCTGTGCGCCTTGCGGAGATAAGGCAGAGGATGACGAATACTGTTCACCTTGAGGCGAAGTAATGGCTTGTAGATTGCCTGCCAAGCCGCCATTCTCGCGCAGCTCTCCGCGTAGCGACGGCAAAGCGAGTTGGCGAAGGTCAACGACGCCGTAAGAGCTTCACCTGCCGGACAGTTTTCTTTGGCGGGCAAGGAATATTATGCCGTCCCAGTTGTCATCCCCAGTGAATGCGTTTCGTTTAGCCAGCCGAAGCTTCGGAAGAGCCTCGCTCAGCGCGTTTCTTGGACCATTAGCGTCACTGTTCACTGTCAGGTATCCAGCCACCCCGAGAATAGATGCTAGCGTTTCCTCGACAACCGATCCCAACCAAAGTTCAGTTTGCGTTTCATTCAATTGCTTGTGCGCCTTCCAGACGCGAAGAACGTATTGGTTCCCACCGTGGTCTGTTCCGCTTGCACGGACAGGGGTGACCGTTTGGAAAGGAAAAGTTGCTCCAGGCTTCGTACATTTCCGAAACTGGTGGGACACGATGAACCGTCACTTTGTGATGGCGTTGAATGCCGAACCTGCGGCAACCGCCGCCAGAAAATAGGCGGATGTACCCCATGCACACCTCCAGGCCAGCCAAAGCAGAACAGCGATGGTGACAGGCACGACGACGGTCGTGTCGGACAGTTCCGTGAAACCGATCATCACACCCGGGAGTAGCTGGAAAACAGCCACGTCGAACTTGACGAGTGGATCGCCAGTCACGACATCGTCCAGTATTCCAAAAAACAGCCATCCAGCGGCAATCAGCAAAAGCAAGAGCCCAGGAAGAAATGTGGTTTCGCGCTTCGTCGGATCAATCAGTGAGGCGATCAACCTTCTTAGTCAACGATCATGGGCACTGGCCCATAATCGCAATTCACTCAACCTGACTGAAGAATGGGAACCCTAAGCCGAAATACCAGTATCACCAGCGTATTGTCGCCAAACGAGCAGACAAAGAATGGCGACCAGGATCGCCAGCCTGACGGCAGCTTGCCCGGCCGAATGAACGTAAGCCCCCAGCGCTACACCCGGCAAGATATGCAGTGGTGCCCAGATGAGCGCCGACAGAATGTTTGAGACATAGAAGCGACCGACGGGCATTTTCAGCATCCCCGCGACCAAGGGAACCAAGGCGCGGACACCAGGCGTGAAACGCGCCAGAAAGACGCTCTCGCTGCTTCCATCGATCAGCTGCGGATAGCGCCGGAATGGCCATCTCGTCAGGACTTGGTCGTGATAGCGGTGCCCCAGCCAGAAGACAGGCCATCGACGATCATTGCGCCGATCAGGGCCGCAACGAGCAATGGAGACAGTTTCAACGCGCCCGACGGCACAAGTGCAGCCAAGCCAACAATGATGGCGGTTCGCGGGACCACCGCGCCCAGTACAGGGAGCGGTTCACTGTCTGAGCGACAACAGACCAGGCGCAAATCGCGACGCCAGACGAGCGAAATTTGCCAAATGCCTGGGACGACTATTTGACGGACCCACACGCTGTCGACGGGGCGTGGGCCGAATGGTGTGGCCCATGATGATGATGGCCCCGATTTTCGAGGCCGTAACCCCGGAGATCGAACCCTCGTTGTGCCTACTAAAGGTTGACGCCCAAGCGGAACCGGCGCTGACGGCGCGGTATCACAGGAGCATTCCAATGCTCATGCGATTTCGCAAAGGTGTCCTCGTTGAGCATCGCTCCGGTGCGCCTGACCGAGCCACCTTACGCGCATGGATCGCCTCCAATCCCCCGGCTTAGGTGTCTTTGGATCGCCAAGGTGAGGGTTGGGTTCGGCTTGGACTCGCTGCCACACGACAATTGAATACGACAATTGAGTGTTGGACGAAAGGGATCGTCACAGCCTTCGCAACGTCCCGCCGCACGATCGGCCTGCATCGAGCGATGCCGCAATGAGCCGAGCACAGGCTAACGGCAGTGTTTGGGGCTAGCGGTGACGTGCTCGTAAAGCATACGGTGACGGCCGCAGTTAGGCCGCTTGAGCGGGGATGGTCGACTCTGTCCAATTCCATGGAAGCAGTTGCTCCAGCCTGATGATCGGCGTGTCGGCGATGCGGGCGAGAATGTCGGCGAGCCACGTCTGCGGATCAATGTCGTTGAGCCATGCGTCAGCGTGGCCCTGAAACCGGCACGGTCCGCGCCACGATCTGATCCGGCGAGGAGCCACGATTTTCTGCCGACAGAAGCGATCATACCGCCTTCGGGGTTAGGCTGTTCACCATACGCCTGCGCGCTAGGTGATCGTCTTTGTCCCGCTTATGATCAGCGACGCGCTGTGCAATATCCGGATCCTCAGCGGGACCAACGTAGCGACGTCTCGTCCCGCCATGTCCGTCCGGGATGAGGATGTAGAACAAGAGACATTGACCGGCCAGACACTCCCGCTGCCCCGTGTCCCTTAGCGCAGCGTGACGAGATCGCTTCAGGGCCTACGAGCTTCCAGCCGCCGCTTGTCGCGCTCCACATGTTCCGAGCCCAGTTCTGTCAGACGGAATTGTCGTTTCTGAAACTCCCCGCGCACAACGATGAAGCCTTGCTCTTCGGCTTCGCTCAAAGTCTTTAGGCTTGTGCCTTTAGGAGGAGATTGCCAATTCAGGCCTGTGGCGCTGTGCAGCAATACCATTATCTTGATGATTTCGTTTCTCCACGGATGATCCATACAGCCGAAACACATAGCTGTGCGCTTGAAGTGTCGCAACGTCTGCTTGCCTACCCGAAGCTGCGATTCCGCAGGGATTTGTCACCCTTCCACAATCTAGCTCTTCTAAGCTTCGGAATGACCGAATATGTTCCGGTCAGAACTGCCACCGATTTGCCACCACAAACTGCCTACCCTGCAGGCCTAGATCGCGCAAAATAGCCGCCGGCCGAACTTAAGGAAATTGGAGGGCTTGAGAGGCAGGCCATTGCCCAGCTCCATATGTCCCTCACAGCATCGAAGGCTTCCAACGCACATTCATTGGGACCGGTCATTCTGCATATAATCAAAATGAGTTGAGTTCTCCAATCGGGACTGGATCCATTACATTGTATCTCCACGAGCCGTCATGGAGGAGGAGCATCATCATGCGCGCGTTCCATATCAGACATATCATCGCACTGCTGTCCGCTCTTCTTTTCACTGCGGCGCCTGTCCAGAGTCAGCAAAGCGGATCGTCAGGGCAAGCCGCGCCGTCCAGAATTTTCGGTCTCATTCCCCCGGATTCCGTCACCGAGCATAGCCTGAAGCGCCATACTGGAATGCTGCCCTATTCGACAACCGCGGGCACGTTCGACATATTCGGCCAGAACGGCGAACGATCGGCGAAAATCTTTTACACGGCCTATGTCGCTAAGGATCAAACGATCGGCCGCCCCCTCACTTTCGTTTTCAACGGTGGGCCGGGCGCCGCCTCGGCCTATCTACACCTCGGTCTGGTCGGCCCACGCATCCTAGAGTTCGGTGAGGACCAGAATGATGGCACTCAGCCGTCGCTCAGCGATAATCCGGACAGTTGGCTTGCCTTCACCGACCTCGTCCTGATAGATCCGGTCGGCAGTGGCTGGAGCCGAGCGGCCAGCAACGACGAAGCCAAAAGCTTCTACGGCGTACGCCAGGACGCCGAGAGCCTAGCCAAGGTCATCGCCCTATACACGCAGCACAATGGCCGTTTGCCCTCTCCTAAATATCTTCTGGGCGAAAGCTATGGTGGATTTCGCGCAGCCAAGGTTGCTTCGGCGTTGAAGGAGAGCCAGGGAATTCTCGTTGCGGGAATCGTCATGATCTCCCCGATGATCGAGGGCCGATTTCAGTGGGGTGCTGATGATGATCCGCTGACGGCTGCCCTGCGCCTGCCGTCGCTTGCGGCTGCACTGCTTGAGCGGAAAAACACTTTCAATTCGAACCTGGTCAGAGAAGCCGAACACTTTGCCATGACGGAATATCTTGTCGCGCTGGCAGGCCCTTCCCCCCAGGGAAATTCGGCTGAGGGCCTCTACGCTCGTGTCGCGGCGCTCACGGGTATTCCGCAGCAGCAAGTCGCACGAGCACACGGTTTCATCGGCGGCGTCTACACCAAGCAATCGGCAGGCGAGGGCAGGATTGTCAGTCCATATGATGCAGCCAACACGGTCGTCGATGCCTATCCTGAAGCGGCCACGAGCCAAAATGACGATCCGATCCTCGACGGGTTCACTCGGGCCTACGGTGCCGCCTTCAGCGCTTACGCCCGCGACGAACTCGGCTTTAAGACTGATATGACCTATACACTTTTGAGCGAGGAAGTGAACGGCCGCTGGGAGTGGAACAGTGGCCGGGACGGCGCAAACCGTGCGAGCGCCACAGCAGCAATCGATATACGCGACCTCTTGTCGGTAATTCCTCAGTTTCGAGTGATGGTGGCCCATGGATACAGCGACGTCCTAATCCCATACGGCTTCAGCAAATATGTGCTCGATCATATCCCGCCGGCCCTTGGAGCGGGAAGGCTGGAGCTCAACCTCTATCGGGGTGGGCATATGTTCTACACTGCGCCGGCATCGCGGGCCGCATTTTCGCAGGACGCTCGCACATTTTATCGCAAGGCGGTGGAGTGACGGGCCGCACATACCAGAAAGGGTCTCTGGAACGCTTCACCGTCCAGCACCAAGCTTGCGGGACCCCACCGCCGTAGGCGAAACTCCCGGCCATTTACAATGTGGACAGCGGCGGTAGCCCAGACACCGGCCAATGTGCGACTCTGCTTTGATCCGCAATCCCGCAGGCCTTTGGCAATGGCGGACGGTCAAAGCGGCGGGCTTTGTCGGGAGATTCTCCAGGCCGAGATGAAAGTCTGCCACCATGCGGCTCTCAACATCTAAGGCCAGCGTCAACGACGGCCGTTGCAATTGGCGGTTCACCGCATCCACCACGAAAAGATCACCAGGCGTCATCAATCTGGACGACGTCCCTGCGAACTGCGCCATCTATCAATGTTCGGTCAAGACTCAGCGCTGTCACGCGGCAGGTGAATAAGACTATAACAGCATTAACTGTTTCTTAGCGATGCGGAGTCATCCTTCAAGTGGTCCGAGGCAGTGTCACCAATCGGATCAACAACAGGATGGTTAGGGCTGCGCAGTGCCTACCGACGAACCACGCGATGTATCTATTTTCCTGAATTGAGACCCACTGATCCTTTCAGTGGGTCTTTTTTGTCAGTCCGAACAACCAAGGGTAAATTAACCAGGTATTAAGCATGTCTGGTTAGACTTCGTTCACGGTTCAGCGATCACTGATCCAGTTTGTCTGCCCAGCAAAAGGCCCACAACTCTCTGTTGACGGGCCTTTGTTTTATCTGTCGGGTTCGCCCATCGTCGTTCAAGTCGAGCAACGCTGGCACGCACAGTTATCCGCGGGTAGACCAATCCAACCTGGTCCGTCGGGGCCGGATCATGTGGGTGAACCGGATGGCTGATTGGTTTTTTTCGAGGTGCCCCTTCCGAAACCGAGGCTAGGCGATGCCTGCGCGGCCTTGACGAGGTAAGATATCAGCCTCGCCTGCGACTTGGAGGGGGTGGAAAAGCGGCTCGCTCGAGCGATTGAAGGCCGCAGACGGAAGTGATCGATCCGCTATAAGTTTCATGGCCGCATCGGCAAGCGTAGAGGCGACTGGTTGCGTACGCGAGCGTTTTGGACGCATTCCACTGTGCCGCCGCATTCTTACGGTTAAGTGGCTGAGCGAAGCGTGGAAGTCAACATTGATAGACATTGATGTCGTCGTTTGATGTTCCGGCCGCTGCTTTAGCAGCATGCTTTAATCTTCACCTCGAATAACCACGACCACGCCTATGGAACAAACGCAAAATTTGCGAGTTCGTTGACATCGGAATTGCCCTGCAACCGTAGCCAAATGGCTCTTCGCCATCAGCCGCGCTAGACCGTTTGAAAGCAACATAGGAGGAAGAAATGCATAAACGCTCCAACATGCTTATAATTGCCTTGTCGTGCTTGACATTAGGCGGCTGCCAATCAGCGAACATGTATTCCACTACAGCGCCCGCAACACCTGGCTGCGTTGCTGGGACGGTAGGAGGAGCCGTTGTCGGCGGACTTGCGGGTGCAACGATTGGGTCAGGTACGGGCCAGCTTTGGGCAGTAGGCGGCGGTGCGACCTTGGGCGGCGCAGCTGGCTCCGCCCTGACGTGCCGCGGATGAGGTCGCGCGCAGCGCAGGGGGGCCGCCGGCATTGGATGGCCTGCCCACCATTTGAGGACCATGCCGGATAGCTAGGGCTACCTTTCGAGCGAGGTTCGCGAGTTTGTTTGGCTTTTAGTTGTGATCCAGCGGGCTTTGATGGATCACTCGATTTATTTTCGGGCCCCTCCGGTCGGGCCCGAGAGCCAGCACCGGCTGTTGTGGCAGTACCACATCGATTTGCGTTAAGAAGGGCTGATTCACAGATGGTTTCATCGGCGATCCCGCATGATCTAGCCAGCTGTTAGTGGTCGTACCAATGTTCACCAGCACACCAGGAATACAAAAGCCAAGACCCCGCTTCTCTCCTCCCAAGCTCTACTGTTCAACAAATGTAATCTTCAACCTCCCATCTGGCCTACGGGGAGAAGACCCCGCAATACAGTTTCGCTGATCGTTTCGGCGGCAACCGAATAATCCAAGCTCTTAAGTTTCGTCGTGTGCAGAGCATCGCAGGCCAGCGGCTCAAAATCCGCGTAAAACTGAGTTGCCGACCACAGCATGATGAACAGATGTCTTGGATCGACGGGCAGGAGCTTTCCGGCAGCGATCCAATCCTCGATGACCTTGACCTTTTCATCCGTGACAGTGCGCATATGCTGGCGATCCTTGCGCGACAGAAATTGCGCGCCGCGAATGATCTCGTTGGCAAACAGGCGTGATTCGATGACATTGCGACGGGTGTAGGAGAGTTTGGCGGCGATGTAGGACCGGATGGCATCCTGCGGCTCACGGTCTGCCGAGATATGGGCGAACGCATCGTCCCAACCTTCAATCAAGTGTTCGATGACGGCACGGTAAATCTCTTCTTTGGAAGCGAAGTAGTAGTAGACATTGGCCTTCGGAAGACCGGACGCCTCGGCAATCTCGGCGATACGTGCGCCATCGAAGCCCTTTCTTGAAAAGATCTCCGTTGCCGCCTTCAGGATCTCGCGAATGTTGCGGGCGCGGATCTTTTCGTCGATCTCGCCCGCATTCTTTAGGGCTTTGGTAGAGGGCTGCTTTGGCATCTCACGTCACTCGTTTATTCCAGATTTCTGCGTTGAAGACGGCCAGTGATGGCCGGCCGCGCAACCATACCCTTTCACACTTCATCGCACTCGTCGATATAATCTGACGTTCCGGTCAGCTTTTCTCGTTTAATAAGTTGACACTTTGGTCAGGTTTTGACTAGCATCACAGTCGATGACAAAGGAGGGGTGTCGAAATGTCCTCGTCACTGAGAAATGCGATGCGGGAGTTTCTGGATGGGTGGCAGGCAGACATGCCGCAAGCCTGGCGGGATCTTTGCGCAAGTGCAGCGCCCGACTTTGAAGCGATCGGAGACGATCTCGAGCTTGAGATCTGGGAGCCGATCTTTCCTGTGCGCCGCAGTTGCCATTTTCCTGGCATGCCCAAGGGCGCGCATTTATTTCGCGCCTATGATGACATTGCGCCGGACCAGGTCTCCTGCATCATTTTAGGCCAAGACCCCTATCCTGAGCCAGGCTTTGCCACCGGCCGGGCCTTCGAGGCCGGGAACGTTGCCGAATGGCGTGAACTCGACAAGATGTTTTCGCGTAGCATCCGCGCCTTCACGCAACTGATCGTGGCGGCACGCACCGGCGACACCTCCTACACCAGCGGCTTTTCCGAATGGCCAAGAACACTGCGGGATATCGAACAGGGCGCGATGGAAATGGAAGCACCGTCAGCGGTTGCAGATCGGTGGGTCCGCCAGGGTGTGCTTTTGTTGAATGCGTCCTTGACCCTGACACGCTTTCAGGTGGGCATCGACCCGCATCAATCCCGAGGGCACATTCCCCTCTGGCGACCCATTGTTCAAAAGACGCTGGCGATGCTGGCCGGCAGCGGTAGACCAATGGTTTTCATCGCCTTTGGCGATGTGGCTGCTGAAGCATTCGCGGCAGCCGGAATTCGCGAGGGGCGCAACAGTAACGTCACCGCCATCCTGCGGGATCATCCAGCCCGCGCCGATGCGGTCCTCGAACGGCCCAACCCCTTCCTTCTCTGCAATGACTTCCTAGAGGAAATGGGATCCAATCCCATTGCGTGGTGACCATGGCGCGAAGCGACCATTTCGATTTCATCATTGTCGGTGCGGGCTCAGCGGGTTGCGTACTGGCAAACCGGCTTTCGGCCGACCCGGCCAACCGCGTGCTGCTGCTGGAAGCGGGTGGCAAAGACCGCAATCCGCTGTTCCGCCTGCCGATGCTGATGGGCAAGCTTTTTCATTCCGGCCTTTACAACTGGCACTATCATACCGAGCCGGAGCCTTATCTCAACGACCGCTCTCTCTATTGGCCCCGGGGCAAGGTGCTGGGAGGAACCTCAACCATAAACGGCATGATCTACGTGCGTGGCAACCGTCACGATTATGATCGCTGGTCCCAGATGGGTCTTCCAGGCTGGTCCTATGACGAGGTGCTGCCGGCTTTTCGCCGCTCAGAAGGGCATATCGAGCGCAACGACGCGTTTCATGACACCAACGGCGAGCTGACCGTATGCCGCGCGCGCGGCTGGAACAGCCTGCTGGATGTTTTCAACGAAGCTGGCCACGAGGCCGGCTATCCGCTCAACGATGACTTCAACGGAGCCGACCAGGAGGGGTTCGGGCGCTATGATTTCACGATCCGCAAAGGCAAGCGCTGGTCCACATCTTTTGCGTTTCTACGCCCGGCCCTGTCGCGCGCCAACTTGACGGTAATGACGCAGGCACACACCCGTCGCGTCATCGTCGAGCAGGGCCGCGCTGTCGGCGTGGAATATCTTCATCGCGGCAACACGCTCAAGGCCTATGCGGACCGCGAGGTGGTGCTGTCAGCAGGAACCGTCAACTCGCCGCAGACCCTGTTGCTGTCGGGCATCGGCCCAGCCGACGAACTGCGCGCACATGGCATCGACAGTGTGCAAGACCTCCCCGGCGTCGGTAAAAACCTCCAGGATCACGTCGACTGTGTGATGTCCTGGGAGTGCCGCAAGCCAGTGACGCTCTATTCGGATCTGCGTGCCGACAAGCTGACGCTGTCCGTCATTCAGGGCATGCTTTTTGGCGAGGGAACTACCACGACATTTCCCTATGAGGCGGGTGCCTTCGTTCGCTCACGGCCGGACCTTGTCGCACCGGATATCCAGCTTCATTTCATGCCAGCTCTCGAAAAGACCGCCAACCTGCACTTTCCAAACCCGTTCAAGCGCGAGACAGTCGAGGCCAACCACGGCTTCACCCTGCGTGTCGGTCCGGTCAATCCGGAAAGCCGTGGCGAAATCACCCTGCGCTCATCCGATCCGATGGCCGCTCCGAAGATTCTTGCCAATTATTTGCAAACCGATTTCGACATGCGCACCATGATCGACGGCATCAGGCTGACCCGCGACATCATCAGCCAGCCGGCTTTCGACGGGTATCGCGGCAAGGAGCTGGCGCCGGGGCCGGCAGCGCTCAACGATGCCGATCTGTCGAAATGGCTTCGGGCAACGGCGATGACGACGTTCCATCCTGTTGGAACCTGCAAGATGGGCAACGATACGATGGCGGTGGTCGATGCGCGACTAAAGGTGCGGGGCGTCGAAGGACTGCGGGTCGCAGATGCCTCGATCATGCCGATCATTTCCAGCGGCAACACCAACGCACCGGCGATCATGATCGGCGAGCGTTGCGCAGATTTCATTCTCAACAGCTGAAGCGAGACCGGACATGATCCTCGAACACCGCACCTACACTTTTCGCCCCGGCACGGTCGATGGATGGCTGAAGAAATATGAGGCAGAAGGCCTGCCGGTGCAGAAACGCCACCTCAACCGGTTCGTCGGCCTCTATGTCTCTGAGATCGGCACCCTGCACACGACGGTGCTGATGTGGGCCTACGAAAACCTTGCCGACCGCGAAGCCCGCAGGACAGCGATGTACGCCGATCCCGATTGGCAGAAATTTATCAGCGAAATCTGGGCGCTGAACGCCATTGAGCGCCAGGATGTGATGATCATGAACCCGGCCTCCTACTCTCCGCAAGCCTGAGCAATACCGGGCAGCGGTGCAATCACACAATCAACCAAAAAAAGGGAACAGCAAAATGAAAGACAGTATTTCGAAGCAGACCGCGTTCGATCGGCGTGACTTTCTGAAAATCTCAGCCGGAACGGCGGCACTCGCGCTGGCAGGTGGACTTCTGCCTGCGGTCGCTCGTGCCGAAGGCGGACTTGTCGCTCTCGTGCATACGCAATCGGCGGGCGATAGCGGTCCTGTCGATACGATGATCGCCAATCTGAAGAAACTCTCGGAAGAGAAGGGATTCGAGTACCGTGCGGTCTATGCGCAGGATCCAGCCACCTACGAGACGATCTTCCGCACACTCTGCGACGCGGGCGCGACGGTCATCGTCTCAACCTTCAATGAAGTGGCCGAGCCCTTCAAGGCTCTGGCGCCATCCTATCCCGACGTCAAATGGATCCAGCTCTTTGGCGATCCGATGGAACCCGCGATCCCCAACGTGGTCACCGTGTCTTACGATTATTATCTCGGCTGCTATCTCGCGGGCATTTTCGCCGGGCGGATGAGCAAGTCCGGCAAGGTCGGCTTCATTGGCGGCATTTCCATCCCGCCGATTAACGCGGATTTCAACGCCGTCAAGGCAGGCGCACTCTCCGTCAATCCGCAGGCTACGGTGAGCGTTGCTTTTGCGGGCTCGTTTCAGGACCCGGCGAAGGGTCAGGAGATCGCAGCGCAGATGTTCAACGACGGTATCGACTTTATCCAGACCGATTCCGCTGCGACCGACGCTGGCATCATCGCTGCGGCAAACGAGAAGGAAGGCCGCATCGTCAGCGTTCTCGACAAGGCGCAGTTCCCTCAGGGGCCGAAATCGATCAGCAGCATCGTTCAGCTTGACTTCGGTGTCTCGCTTTACAACGAGGTGACCAAGGCGCTCGGACCGGATTGGAAGGGCGGCACGCATGAGAAGACGGGACTAGACACCGGCGTCATAGACTTCATTGTATCGCCGCTCTTCCTGGAGCAGGGTCCGGCGGACACCATCGCCAAGATCAAGGACATCATGCCGGAAATCGAAGCTGCCAAAAAGGGTATCCTCGACGGTTCGATCACCGTCCCCTTCAACACGACCATCTGATGAGCAGGCGGATGGCGTTCACGCCATCCGCCATATCAGCCACGTGAATGGGCCTTTCATGACCGATCCTCACGCCCCGGCGCTTGTGTGCCAGAACGTCTCGGTGACCTATGGGCCGGTCACCGCACTCGAAGCAGTGTCGACCGCATTCGATGCCGGCCTTATTCACGCCGTGGTCGGCCAGAACGGCGCTGGAAAAACCACCTTCGCCCGGGTTGCATCCGGGCTCGTACGGCCGTCCGGCGGCCACGTCGCGATCAATGGCCATGTCATGCGCGGTGGCAATGTTAGCGCCGCACGCGCTGCCGGCGTGGAATTGGTTCACCAGAGCTTTGCGCTACCACCATCTTTCACCGTGGCTGAGGCCATGGAGTTCGGCGCAACGGGGGCTGGGCGGTTCTTCACCCGCAGCAGCCTGTTTGCACGTTGGCGGCCGCATCTCGAAAGCCTCGACATATCAGTCGATCTCGGCGCACGGATTCGTGACCTGCCGGTGGAAACTCAGCAAGGGATCGAAATCGCCCGGGCACTCGTCACGCAGGCCAAGGTTCTGATCCTTGACGAGCCGACTGCCGTCCTGTCGCCCTCCGGCATCGAGAAATTGTTCGAGCGCGTACGGCGACTAAAGGCGCAGGGTGTAACCGTTCTTCTTATACTTCATAAAATTCGAGAGGTCCTCGCCATCGCTGATACGGTAACGGTGCTGCGCGCCGGACGGCTTGTGGAAGGTCCACTGATGACGACGGATGTGGATGGCGAGCGGCTATCGCGGCTCATTATCGGGGACGCAAGCCGTGGGCTCGCAGCGGTCGATGCGCAAGCACTCACCGGCGCTGGCACTGTGGAGCATGGTCCGACCGACGCTAAGCCGGTAACGGCGGCACCGGTTCTCAAACTTTCAAGCATCACCACGTTTGGCGATCCGGAAGGTCCGGCGCTGCAGGATGTGGATTTTGAAGTTCGCCCCGGCGAAATCGTTGGCATCGCTGGCGTCGAAGGCAACGGGCAGCGCACGTTGGTGCGCCTGATTGCCGATTTCGCCAAGGCAAGCCGAGGCGGGGTTTACCTTGGGGGACACGATATAAACACCCAGCCGCTTGCTCAGCGCCGTTCAAAGGGGCTGCGCATTATCCCCTTTGAGCGCAATACCGAGGGGCTCAGTCTTTCTTCAAGTCTGTGGGAAAACTGGACTGCCCGTGCGCTTCTTGAAAAGCCGCTTCTTCGCTTGGTCAATCCGGCACTGTTGCGCAGCGAATGCGACGCTGCTTTGAAAGCATGGGGTGTGCGTTATGACAATGTGGCGCAGAAGGCGGGAGCGCTTTCCGGCGGTAACGCGCAAAAGGTCATCCTGTCACGCGAGATCGATCGGGACGCAAAGCTGATCATCGCAGCCCAACCCACACGCGGCCTCGACATTGGCGCCACCGCCTTCGTCTGGGACGCACTCCGCCAGGCGCGCGATCGTGGCTGCGGCATCATCCTGATCTCGTCCGATCTGGATGAACTGTTCGATATCAGCGACCGGGTCAATGTGATGTTGGCGGGCCGGATCGTTGGCACATTTACGGCACCTTACGATATGAATGCAGTGGGTGCCGCAATGATTGGGGCTTCCTGATGATAGCGCGCGTTACCCACATTCTTCGCAGCCTGATCTTTGTCATCTTCGCATTGATCCTGTGTTCCCTGGTCTTTCAAATTGCTGGTTATTCTGCGTCCACGGTGCTGACCAACGTGGCAGATGGAGCATTCCTGCGGCCGGGTGCTCTCGCGCAAAGTCTACGATGGGCATTGCCACTCTTTATCACGGCTGTCGGTGTTGGAGTTTCATTCCGTGCCGGGTACTTCAACATCGGCGCGCAGGGGCAGTTCTATGTCGGCTCCATTTGCGCAGCCTTCGTCGCCGAATGGCTGTCGGGCGCGCCGGCTTTCGTTGTCATTCCCGCCTGCCTGTTCGCCGGAATGGCTGGCGGAGCGTTCTGGGCCCTCTGGCCCGGGTATCTTCGTATCCGCTCTGGGACAGATGAGGTTATCACGACGCTGATGGGGAATTTCATGGCAGGGCTGCTGCTGGTCTATGTGACGTCCGGGCCGCTGAAGGACCCATCGGGCTCCGGGCAACAGGCCTCCAGCCGCCCGCTTGAGGCAGCCTATCGCATCTCGACATCGTCGGGCCTCTCTGTCACGATCGTCGCCATAGCTGTGGCCGTCGGTTTGGCCATGTGGCTGCTCGTCAACCGCACGACTTTCGGCATGCTAGCCAGCCTCGCCGGCCGTAATCCGGTGATGGTGCGCTGGCAGGGTGCGTTATTATGGAAGCTTGGAATCACAAGCTTTCTGCTCAGTGGCGCATTAGCAGGCCTTGCCGGAACGATCGAGTTTCTTGGTCCAAATGGGCGGATCGCCAGCGGTTTCCTGCCAGCGCACGGATTCACCGCTATCCTCATTGCACTTGTGGCCAACTTCTCCGTGGCAGGAACGGCAATCACGGCGCTGTTCTTCGGCGGACTTGCTTCAGCAGCGCTCTACCTGCCGGTCATGGCGGGACTGCCGTCAGCCGCAATCGACGTTATCAACGCTTCTATTGCGCTCTTCATCACAGCCCGGTCGAAACTGCTCGACAAGGTTCTACGCATCGGGGGACATTCGTCATGAATGATATCATCATAGCCGTCTTGCGCTCTGGAACCCCGCTCGTCTACGTAACCCTTGCGGGTGTCATAGCCCAGCGAGCGGGGATCTGGAACCTCGGCCTTGAGGGGCTTATGATCATCGGCGCCTGCGCCACGATCCTCGGCATCGTCGTTACCGGTTCGATCACGCTTGCACTGCTGATTGCCATATTCTTTGCAGTTTTGGCTTCAATCCTGCTTTGGTTCGTGGTCGAGAAGCTCAAAGCCAATCCGATTATCGCCGGCCTTGGGCTGACAGGCCTGGGGCTTGGCGGCACGGCGCTTGCCATCCAATCCTTCTTCGGCAGCCAGTCCGCAGTCAACGCACCCTTTGGCCTCCCTCGCCTCGGGCCGGCCTTCGGCGTATACGGTGTTCTGTCCATCCTGGTGGTGCTTATGCCAGTTGTCGTGTTCGCTCTGTGGTTTCTTCTGTGCCGCACGCGGTTCGGCCTGCAATTGTCGGCTTGTGGCGAACATCCGTTCGCGGCCCGTAGCGTCGGTTTGAACCCATCGATGATGCGCCTGATCGCTCTTTCGATCGGCGGCGTTCCTGCGGCATTGGGCGGCGCAGAGCTGGCAGCGGGCAGCCTGCAATTTTTCGGGCAGAATATGACGGCCGGGCGGGGTTTCATGGCCTTTGCCGCGGTCATCTTCGGCGCTGCACATCCAATAGGCGCCACGCTGGCGGCGATGTTCTTTTCCGTTCTGAGCGCGATCGGCATCCGCGCGCAGCTCGTGTTCGGCGATCGCGTGCCGCATGATCTCATTCAGGCGTTGCCCTATCTCGCAACGGTCTTCGGGCTTTGGCTGAGCAGCCGCCTCAGAGGGGGTACAAATGGCGCCGTCACCGAGATACGGGACAACTGAACGGGCGTGTCCCAAAACAGGAGCGGAGAACGCCCATGAAAACACTGTTTCGCAATGCAACTATCCTCGCGATGGACAAGACACATCGAACGTCGACCTCTTCTGGAGATCTTCTGGTTGCGGACGGCCGTATAGCAGCGATTGGCCCTAACCTTGCCGCCGATGGCGCGCGGATAATCGATGCGACCAACAAACTACTGATGCCAGGCCTTATCAACGCGCATACACATTCCAGCGAAACTTTCTTGCGCGGCCGGTACGAACGGATGCCGTTGGAAATATGGCTGCTCTACGCCTACCCACTCCTGATGGGCCCACAGGTCGACAAGCGGCTCGTCTATCTACGAAGCGCACTGCTGGCAATCGAATCGCTGAAAAACGGCGTTACCACGCTTTGTGACGATTTCTTTGACCCCCCAGGCCACGATATCGGGCGGCTCGGCTGCGCCTTTTCTGCCTATGAGGACGTGGGCATTCGTGCCAATGTCTCTAGCGCCGTCATGAACATTCATACACTCGACGCCCTGCCCTATGCGCGTGAAATCATGCCGGAGGAGCTGAAGGCGAACCTCGATTTCGGGCCACCCATGACGGCCGCCGCCTATACGGACTATTGCGATACGGTGTTTTCCAGCCTGCATGGGCGGGCGAATGGGCGGCTTCGTTTCATGGTGGCGCCCTCCGCGCCGCAACGGTGTACGGCCGACATGCTGCAGGCCTGTTATACGCTTGCCCTTCGTCACGGCGTTCCCATGCACACGCATGTGCTGGAGACAAAGACCCAGGCGGTGACCGGCCCGGAATTCTACGGGAAAAGCCTGATCGCCCACCTCCACGATCTCGGGGTGCTTGGGCCGAATACAACGATCGCACATTCCGTCTGGGTGAGTGATGCGGACATAGACTTGATAGGCGAAGCGGGATGCTCTGTCGCCCACAATGCGATCTCTAACCTCAAGCTCGGCGCAGGTATTGCGCCTATCCGTCGCTTGCTGGATGCCGGTGTGCATATCGGTCTCGGCACCGATGGCATTTCCTCTAATGATACCGCCCGGATTTTCGAGGTGATGCGGATTGCGGCTTTGGTGCAGAGTGCAACAGGGCCCGATTTTGGTGATTGGCTGAACGCCGACGAAGCCCTTACCATGGCAACGATCGGCGGCGCACGAACCGCCATGCTCGATGGGGTCACCGGTTCGCTCGAAACCGGCAAGGTAGCCGACCTGCTGATGCTTGATCTGAACAGTACGGCCTTCACGCCGCTGAACGATATCGGCAGGCATCTGGTCTATAGCGAGAACGGTCGCTCCATTGAACTAGTCATGGTCGACGGACGAATCGCGGTTGAAAATGATCGCATGACGTTGATCGACGAGGGGGAGATACTTGCCGAAATTCGTGAGAGAATGCCGGCCTATCTGGCTACTCATGCGAAGCTGGAGCGCGCGAATGCGATATTTGAACCCGCGATGGCTGAAATCCACCGCCGGGCGACTTGCGCAGAAATTGGCTTCAGCCGCTATATCGGGGAATATGGGCGCAATGGAGTGGGCCGGTTTATAACAAAGAACTGAAAGTCAAAGATTGCTGCGCCTTGAAGGAATCAGAACGAACGGCCCAGTTATTGCGAAATCGTTGTAATTCATTCATTAGGCAAGTCAGGAACTTGACTTTTCTGGAACGCCTTATTTGCGGCCCACAGCAGGCTAGTGACTTTGGATGGAAAGCACCAAAAGCGTCCATCGTGGCGTAATGCCTGTTCTCTTGCCTGACAGAATGCTGACAACCACGCTCAGCGGCTCGTCAGCAAAGGTGTGCAATCCTGTCCGTGTTGAAACATGGATGGAGGAAAGCCAATGTCGATCCCCTTGCAAAAGCTTCTCATAATGTCCGCAGCCATCATATCGGTGACTGCAAGTCCCCTCGCTCTGACCGCAGGCAATGCCTTCTCGGCCGCCGCCTATGCGCGCGGAGGCAGCGATGATTCAGGTGGCGATGACCACGGTGGCGGTGGCGGCAACTCCGGCAGCGACGATCATGGGATGAGTCGCGGCGGCCGCGACGACGCCGGGGATGATCGTGGCGGTCAAAGCGGACGTGACGACGATCATGGCCGCAGGCACGGACGCGATCATGCCGAGGATGACAACAGTGCGAAACAGCCGCGCGAAGACAGGGCGCGTCCGGGCGTTGTCCTCAGTGTTTCACGCGAAAGCCTTGCAGGGCTTCTGAACGGATCATTGGTTGCCGTTGACCAGCTCGGCCGGCGTCTCGAAATTGAACTCGACAACGAGCACGGCACCAGCGTCGTGAAGGCTGAGGTCCATCGATCCGATGCCGTTCGCAATCCCGGTCCGATCACGAACGTCAAAGTCATTGCTCCCTGAGGAGGGACATGATCAGGCTCGCTGAACGCACTAAACTCCGCTCGCACCGGCGGAGTTTAGTTGCTTGTGCAGCCTCGATTATATGTTCACACTACTAAACCAGTAAAATCGGGCTGAGCATGGCTTCTATCCGCTTTCCATTGTTGGTTCTTTCAATGGCGGCAACGATCACAGTTGCCGGCATTTCGCTTGCGACGAATGCAACCGCCCATGACGGAGGAAGCTCCGATAGTAGCGGAAGCTCCGGGAGCAGCGAATCCAGCGGTAGTGGGTCTTCGAGCTCGGGGCGCGGCGGAGGCGGCGACCACGGGGGAGACGATCGCAGCGAAAACGGAGGCCGTGAGGACGATGGTAAGGGCAAAGACGGCGGTGGCCAGCAGGGCGACAACCGGGGACGCGGCGGCTCTGACGATTCCGACTATGTTCGCAATGCAGTGAAGGATGGTCGAATTCTTTCGCTCAAATCGGTGCTGCAAAAGATCGAGGCCAAGCGCTACGGCAAGGTGATCGATGTCAGCGTCCACCGGTCCTTCTTTCGCGACGTCTACCAACTGAAAATCCGCGACGGCACGGGCGCCATTCGGACTCTGCGCGTTGATGCCAAGCGGGGTACGCTCCTGGGAGAAAATTGAAACCATGCGGATTCTCCTTGCCGAAGATGACAGCGGCATTGCCGGTCACGTCGCCACCAGTCTGGAGCGAGAGGGATATCGCGTGGATGTGCTTTCGACCGGGCCGGAGGTCTGGGAACAAGGCGAAACCGGGGATTATGCCGCGATTGTCCTGGATCTTGGATTGCCGGGGTTGGACGGCCTGTCGATTTTGAAGCGTTGGCGCAGCACAGGTGTTGAGACGCCTGTGCTGGTGCTGACCGCGCGTGGATCTTGGATGGAACGCGTCGATGGCTTCGATGCTGGCGCCGACGACTATCTGCCCAAGCCATTCCGAACCGAAGAACTTTCAGCCCGGTTGCGTGCCTTGCTTCGTCGGTCGCGAAAGAACAAGGGCGGCACGAAATCTGCCAACCGGTTCGTTCTGGACGAACAGGCCAGGCGGATAACCTTCGACGGGCGCGAACTCGACCTCAGTCCTCTCGAGTATCGCATGATGTCCTTGTTCATCGATAATACTGACGTCGTCTTGAGCCCGATCGAACTCGCCAGCCAAGTCCAAGGTCGTGATGACGATGCTGCGAAGAACGCAGTCGAAGCGATGATCGCCCGCCTGCGCAAGAAGACCGACAGCGAGGCGATCGAAACCCGCAGAGGTTTCGGCTATGTGCTACCGGGGAAACGGCCATGATCACATCGCTGCGCTTCAGGCTTGCGGCCGGCGCAATTGTCGCCGTCGCCGTCGCGTTGGCGCTCGTCTGGCTTGTGCTTGGCCATCTTTTCGAGGAGTATTTGGAAGACCAGTACACGCATGAAATGGCCGCCGTGGC
Organism: Hyphomicrobiales bacterium; assembly: GCA_900468065.1. GTDB lineage: Bacteria > Pseudomonadota > Alphaproteobacteria > Rhizobiales > Rhizobiaceae > Pararhizobium. The sequence continues at coordinate 23,188 of UBTA01000050.1, forward strand.
CGATGCGCTCGGCGCGCGGCTCGTTGTCGAACACGGATTGCTTGCCCTGACCAGCAAGCCCTCCGACCCTCGTTTCGAGAATCCAACAGGAGGGCGTTACTGGCAGATTTCTCCGGCTGGCGATCAACCTCCACTTCGTTCGCGCTCCCTGTGGGACGAAGAACTCTCCCAGGATGGCTTCGCCAGGGAGCTTTATTGCGGCTTCCTTCAGGCAGAGGGCCCGGACGGCAGCCCTATTCTGGTGTCGATCAAGGACATGTCGATCGGCGAAGGCGCAAACAAAAAGCAGTTCAGAGTTTATGCGGCTTTTTCCAAGGAAGAAATGGAAACCGCACTTGAGACCTATCATCGCCCGCTCAGGTTGATGTTGCTTGCAACGGGGTTGCTTTTGTTGCTGGCGGCCTTTCTGCAGGGATTGATCGGCTTGAGACCACTCGCCCGTCTCCAACAGGAGGTCGCCGATGTTCGCGCCGGCCGCAGTGCCCATATCAGCGCCAAAGGGCCGAGCGAGGTCGCCCCGCTCGTAAACGAGATCAATCTCCTCCTGAGCGAGCGCGAAACCGCCGTAGAGCGCGCGCGAGCGCGCGCAAGCGACTTGGCGCATGGATTGAAGACGCCGCTGACAGTCCTTTCCCATCTGATCGAAGGGCTGCCGCAGGACCGGCGGGATACCGCCTTGAGGCAAATCGAGCTCGTTCGCCAGCGCGCAGATCGACAGTTGCAGGCAGCCAGGATGGGTGTAGAGCAAATGGCGACCACATCCGTCCTTGGCATCGCCGGAAAGCTTGTCAACGTGCTGTCGCCGATGACCGACAACAAGGGGATCGATTGGACGATCGACATCGAGCCGGGGATGACCGTTCAGGCAGATCCAGCCGATGTTGCAGAGGCGATCGGCAATATCCTTGACAACGCCGTGCGGTTTGCACACCGGCGAATATCACTTTCCGCCTCCAACGACGGACAGAGGGTGATCGTTCGCGTAGGCGATGATGGACCCGGTGTCGACCCAGACCATCATAAGAATATGCTGAAGCGCGGCGAGACGGATACGGATTTTGGTGATGGCCTTGGCCTGGCGATATCAAGCGATATCGCTGCAGCCTATGGAGGCGAACTGAAGTTCGGGCAATCGCCGCTTGGCGGCTTGGAGGCCAGATTGAGCTTGCCGGCACGAAGCCTCGAGACGGCCGGCTAGGTCCGTTGCCCGCCCAAGTCTGCCGTGGTGAAGGGTTTCGGGTGCCGTCAGGCGTAGCCTCTCTCACAGACCATGGGTGAGCATTGCCCACGTGCCAAATACGCTTGTCGGATTTTCGTATCAGGAGGTGTGCACGCCCGACGCCCTGACGGCAAAGACGGATTCCAAAATCCGCCGCACCGACATTCGTGCAACACCCCTCTTCCGCAGCGCAATCCAATCGCTATTCTATGTACAGGAAACTGAATGCGAGGCCCGCCATGACAACACAGCACAGCGATCCCGCCCGGGAACGGATGACTATCCTGGGCGATCTCGATGCCGCCTCGTTCGTGCCGTGGATCCGGCGTCATGCGGCCAAACTGGGGCTTTCCCATGCCATATCCCATGCCAGCACCGACCGGATCGAGATGGAGGTCGAAGGGTCGGAAGACCTGATCGACATGATGGAGATGGGGTGTTCGCTAGGGCCGATCAACGTCTGGGTTGAGACGATAGAACGCAGGCCTATCAGCTCTAAGACGGCGTAACTGACGCGCGAATTTTTGCAGCGCTCACAACCACTGCACTTTATTTGATCATTCTTGCCATTGCGAAAAAATTATGCAATCGTGGCGGCTACCTGGGAGATTGACGCGCAGAAAATAACACGATTTTGCGTAGTTAGTCTTTGATTTTATTCAGAAAGTACAGTCATGCATTCCGACACGACGGGCTCGTGGACGCCAGTCGCCCTTTCCGCGGATTTGCCAGCGGGAACCGTGATGCCGGTACAGATACCGGCCGGATCTCTTGCCCTGTGGCGAACGGATTCCGGGCACACGGCAGCATCTGCCGATCGCTGCCCGCATCGGGGTATGCGCCTGTCTCACGGCTTCGTGCGCGGTGAGGCGCTATCCTGCATATACCACGGCTGGAGCTACGCACAGGCCGGAAACTGTCTTCGCATTCCCGCGCATCCAGGGTTGGTGCCGCCGGAGACGATCCGGGTGGTGACGCATATGGTCGAAGAGGCCGACGGTGTCATCTGGGTCGCTCTCGGGCGGCCAGAGGGGCGGCCACCCGGGCTTGAAGGTCTCGTGCCCCTGCGCTCCCTCACAGCGCTTGCTAACATTGACGCGATCGCGGCCGCAGCTGGAGGAAAAACGAGTCCGCAAGGTATTGTGGAGGTCGCCAGTGGTACGGGCACCATTTGTCTCCTCCTCTCGCGACAGGACGAGGACAGGACGCTCATCCATGTTCTGCTCAAGGGCATAACCGACCAGGCTGCTCGCATTGCCGCTGTGCGCAGCACCGAAAGTCTACGCCGCAAGGCCGAGGATATTCACAAGAAAGAGTTCGCACAATGAGCGTGCAAGCAATGATCGACGAATGGTATCCCGTCGGCCTTTTCAGTCAGCTTGATCCGGCAGGGCGCCAGACCGCCTTGATGGGTGAGCCGATCACAGTCGGACGCGATGCGGAGGGAAACACCAGAGTAACCGGAGGAAACGGCCGCACCCTGCCCGTGCGTTTGCGCTACGGCCATGTCTGGTCGTCGCTTGGCGAACCGAAGAAGGAGCTTTTTGCGATCCCGGAGGCTGATCAGCCGGGCCGCCGCTTCGTTGATGTCGGTGTGGTCCGCGTACGCTGCTCTCCCCTGCGCGCCGTCGAAAATTTCCTCGACGTCGCACATTTTCCGTTTGTGCACACCGATATTCTCGGCGCAGAGCCCCATACGGAAGTCCAAAACTACAAGGTCGAGATCCGCGAAGATGTTGACGAGGTCTGGGCAACGCAGGTGAAATTCTATCAGCCGCAGGCAGCCAAGTCGGCAAGCGGCGGTATTACGACGGAATATATGTACCGCGTGCCGGCGCCGACCTGCTCGGTTCTCTACAAGACATGCCCGCCACGCCCGAGCGAATGGGATGTCATCACACTCTTCGTGCAGCCGCTTGCCGAAGACCTATGCGACGTCTGGCCATGGATGGCGCTGTTCGATGACACGACGTCCCTGACCGACCTCATTCATTTTCAGCAGACGATCTTCCTGCAAGACCGGTCGATCCTCGAAAACCAGATCCCGTGCCTTCTGCCTCTGGATCCCGGCATGGAAATCCCGACGCGGGCCGATCTGACTTCGGTCGCGTATCGGCGCTGGCTTAAACGCCACAACTATACCTATGGTGCACAGTTGGTGGCCCAATGAAGCTCTACGACTACATCCTCTCGCCCAGTTGCTACAAGATTCGGCTGATGGCGGCGCTGACCTGCGTCAAGCTCGATATCCACCCGGTGGATTTTCATCCGGGCGCCGAACACAAGGGCGCCGAACTCTTGGCGCTCAATCCGGCCGGTTCCATCCCGATCCTTGAGGACGACGATCTGGTGCTGACCGAGTCCTCGGCCATGCTCGTTTATCTCGCGGCCAAGGCGGCACCGGAATGGCTAGGCCGCGCGAGCGCCGAGGAAGCTGCTCGGGTGCAGCAATGGCTGTCCTTTTCCGGCCGGCTGACGGCTAGTCTCGGCGGCGCACGGCTGACTGAAATGCTGCTGCGGCCGGGTGACATCGGCGCGCTTCAGACGCAAGGAGTGCTGGCTCTTCGTGAATTGGAAGCGGGCCTGGTGGAGCAAAGTCTTCGCGGCATGCGTTTCCTTGCTGCCAATCGGCCGACAGTTGCCGATATTGCCTGCTTCCCCTATGTCGTGCTCGCCCCCGATGGCGGCGTGCCGCTCGATCCCTATCCCGCGATCAGGCTCTGGTCACGGGCGCTGCGTGGCCTCGATCACTTCATCGAGATGCCTGGTATTCACCGGCTGCATGAACTGAAGCCCGAACCTCATATCGAACCGGGCGAGGCATGACATGACCGGCTCCCTTCTAAAGAATTGCGCAGCTGTGATCGTCGATGACGGCAAGGGGCCGGTCGTCCGTCGCAATGTCGATCTCCTGACCCATGGCCCCGCCATCCAGGCCATCGGCGAGAATCTCGGCGCCGCGCTGCCCGATGGTACAAAGGTACAAGACGCCACCGGCTGGTTTGTCTACCCGGGCCTCGTCAATACGCACCATCATTTCTTCCAGTGCTTCGTGCGCAACCGTGCCGAACTCGACTGGACGAAGCTTTCGGTCATCGAATGGCTGGACCGCATCTACCCCATCTTCTCGCAGCTCACCGAGGAATGCTTCTACCATTCGTCGGTCACCGCGATGGCCGAACTGATCAAGCATGGCTGCACCACCGCTTTCGATCACCAGTACAATTTCCCCCGCCACGCCGGAAAACGGCTGATTGATCGCCAGTTCGAGGCTGCGGCACTGCTGGGAATGCGCTTTCATGCCGGCCGCGGCGGCAATACCTTGCCGAAGTCGAAAGGTTCCACCATACCTGACGAAATGCTGGAGACGACGGACGAGTTCATTGCCGATTGCGCCCGCCTGATCGACACCTATCACGACACCAGCCCGTTCAGTATGCGCCAGGTTGCAGTCGCACCTTGTCAGCCGGTCAACTGCTACCGCGAAACCTTCGTGGAGTCGGTGGCGCTGGCGCGCGATCGCGGCGTGATGATGCACACGCATGTGGGCGAAGGCGAGAGCCGGGTCATTCAGGCCCGCCACGGCATGCGCACCGTCGACTATCTGGAAACGCTCGGGTTCGCCGGGCCTGATGCCTTCTATGCCCATTGCTGGGAACTCACCCATGAGGAACTGAGGACGATGGCTTCCAGCGGCACAGGCGTCGCGCATTGCCCGGAGCCGGTCTATCTGGTCGGAGCCGAAGTCACCGATATCCCGGCCATGTCGGCGTTTGGCATGCGGGTCGGCCTCGGCTGCGATGGCACCGCGTCCAACGACAATTCGAACCTGATGCACTGCCTGCACTCGGCCTACATGCTGCAGTGCCTCGTTGCATCCACACGCGCCCACCCGGTACCACCACCCGTCGATTTCCTCAGCTACGCCACGACCGGCGGTGCAAGCCTGCTCGGGCGGCGCGACATCGGGCGGCTTGCGCCGGGCATGGCCGCCGACCTTTTTGCGATTGATACCCGGCGCACGGACTATGT
>UBTA01000033.1 GCA_900468065.1 Hyphomicrobiales bacterium
CTGGTGGAGGTACTGACTGCCTGCTGTTTTGGGGGCATGTCGCCTCGGCCTAATTGGCAAGAACCCGCTGCGACGGGAAGGAAATTTCCACCAAAGTTCCCTCGTTCGGGGCAGAGTTGATCGAGAAGTGCGCCCGGTTGGCTTCCGCCATCGCCTTGGTCAGTGGTAGGCCAAGACCGGTGCCGTCGCCGCGTTTGCGGGCGCCGGTTGTCACTTGGCGGAACGGTTTCATCGCCTGCTCGAGCTCGGTGCGGGTCATGCCGACGCCGGTGTCGCGGATGCGCAGGATGACGCTGCCATTGGCCTCATAGGCGGTGGAAACGACGATCTGGCCGCCCGACGGGGTGAAGCGGATGGCATTGGACAGGATGTTCAGGGCGATCTGCTTGATCGAGCGGTTATCGGCGACCACGTTGGGCACCGAACCCGACAGCGAGGTGCGGATGATCACGCGCTGGCTGTTGGCCTGCGGTTGCACAAGAGCGACGGCCTCGGACACGGCATCGTTGATCTCGACGGCGGTGAATTCGAGATCCATCTCGCCGGCTTCGATTTTCGAAATATCGAGCAGGTCGTTGACGATATCGAGCACATGGCGGCCGGAGCGGCCGATATCACCGGCATATTCGACATAACGCGGATTGCCGATCGGTCCGAAATGCTCGCTCGCCATCATGTCGGAAAAACCGATGATCGCATTGAGCGGCGTACGGATTTCGTGGCTGACGCGGGCAAGGAAGTCGCTCTTGTGGGCATTCGCCGTTTCGGCGGCCCGCTTGGCGTTGCGCAGTTCCTCTTCGGTCCGCTTCCACTGGGTAATGTCGCGGATGACGGCACAAAAGCCGTTGGAGGACGAGAGGCGGCCCATGGTCATAAACAGCGGGATGAAGCCGCCGGACGCTTCGCGGCCGATGACTTCGCGGCCGTCGTTCAGCACACTGGCGACACCATGCCCGGAAAGGCCTGCGAGGTAATCGAGAACGGCCTTCTGGCTCTCATGGGCAAACAGCATGGCAAAGGGCTTGCCGCGAATTTCGCCGTCGTCATAGTTGAACAGGGCGCTCGCCGAGCGGTTGACCGAGCGGATTTCACCCTCGGCGCCAACGACCACGACGCCGTCCGTGGCCGTCTCAAGAATGGAATGGAGTTCTTCCGCCTCCATGCGCAGCGCCTGGATTTCCGGCGCCTCCGTCGGCTCTTCAACAGCGTCCGCCTGCTGGATTTCGGCAGCGACAGGCGCAGTCGCCGTCTGCGTTGCGGAAAGCGCCATCATCAGCGCATTCTTGTCTTCCCAGCGGATCGACTGGAGACGCGCCGATACCGGCACCAGCTGGCCATCGTTACGGATCAGCATCATCGTGCCATCCGGCAAATCGAACAGATCGTCCTCGTCGCTGGCGAAAAGCGCATCGATGCCGCCTTCCTTCCGCAGTTCGTCCAGATCGCCATAACCCGTCAGCGCCAGGAATTCGGAATTGGCGTGGAACAGGTCGTCACCGCTATGGACCAGAAGAGCGAGCGGAAGATTGTCGAGGATCTCTGGTGTCAGGCTGCTGCTGCCGCTGGTGCGGGCTGGCACGATCGGGGCCGGCACCTCGGCTATGATATCCTCTGCAATTGCCACAGACGTCTCATCGTTACCGGCAAAGGCGCCCTCATCGCTTTCCAGAGCCACAGGCTCTGCAGCTTCTTCGAGCGAAGTGGCAATGACGGGCTCGTCCGTCGCAGGCATGTCTTCGTTCGAACGCTTGCCGACATTCTCGGCCAGTTGCCGCGCGATCTCGCGGAAGGCGGCCTGTTCGCTGCGGCTCAGCGTTTCCGTACCCTGCGGACGGTGATTGTCGAGCTGGATGACCTTGTCAGACGCGCGGCGGCCGGCATTTTCAACCAGCTTCAACGCCGGACGCTCGCCACGGAAGGGATCTTCCAGCGATTCGCTGTTTTCCGGCAGGTCCTCTTCCAGGTCGGCAAAGGATGCCTCGTCGCCGGTCTGCTGGGCTACCGGTTCGGATAAGGTAGGTTCGTTTGCCTCCATATCTCCAGTCAGGGGCATGTCGTCGTCGATCGAATTGTCTGAAGAGACCGCAATAGCGTCTGTCTCTGCATCGCTGGACAGTGCATCGACCGCAACGGGTTCGTCGCCAATCGCATCTTCGGTGTTGTCTTCGGTTTGCGCGCCGAACCGCAGCCCCATCGCCTGTTCGTCATCGACCGTATCGGCCACACGCACGATACCGAAACCGCGAAAACCATCGAACTCGCGGTTGCGCGAATAGGTCGGAAGGGCGGCGAGATCAACCGGAACCTGCAGGCTTGTGCCTTCGACCGGCCAGTAGATCGTCTTGCCCGACCACGTGTCGCGCCGCTTCAAAAGCTCGCTGATCGTGTTGCCTGGGTCGAGGTGATAGCGATCCGCCAGATCGCTGAAGCTTTGGCCGGTAATGTCGGCAGAATTCGGCCCGACAGCCGTTGCAAACTCCTCGGAAATCTCGCTGAACCGCCCGTCTGCATCGATCTTCCAGACGAAACGGACAGCTCGGCTATTCGGATTGAAGACGAAACCCTGCACAGGCTCTGCTGTACCTGCGTCGCCGCCGGGCGTTTCTTCAAGTGTGCTATCGGCGGGAAGGGCGTCGTCGTCGTCTGCCACACTATCTGTGGCGGCTTCGGCGATCGCAGCGTCGCTGGCGACCTCGGCCACAACTGTCTCATCCAGCGCAATATTCTCTTGGACAGGCTCTTCCGGGATTTCGGCCGGTTCGGCCGGCAATGGTTCGCCGGTCTCAATCTCGCCGGTCAACGTTTCATCGGCTTCCGGCAGAACGGCAGTTTCCTTGGAGACATCGGCGTCGTCAGTCTGATCCGGATCAGCGACATCAGAAACGATGTGCTCTGGCTGTGCATCGGAGGGCAACTCCAGATGCGGGGTTGCGTCTTCGGTCACCGGTTCAGCAGGAACCGTGAAATCTTCAGCGGAAGGCTGTTCAGTCTCTGCCGCAGGCACGGCGTCATCATGCGGATCGACGAAACCATCGTCTTCCGGCGCGATTTCCTCGATCTGCTCGATTTCGTCGATGACATCGGCGGGCAGGGCGACCGGTGAGAGAATCGGCACCGCGGCCTCGCTCACAACGGGTTCGGTCGCGGCTGGCGCGTCATCGGTATCTGCGATCTCCTGAAAATCCGTTCCCGGATCAAGGTTGCCGAGAATAGTCTCGACCGCGAACAGCAGATGCAGGGCGGGGCGCTCCGAGAGCTTGCCGATGGCAGCCGGCAGATGGCCCTTTCCCGTCGGGATCGGCCGCTTGAGCAGCCAGTCGCTGTCGCGGGTGACGGCGGTCACCAGCGAGCGGCAGGTCTGCGGTGTCATGGCCAGCGCCGCAAAACCGGCTGAGGCGGCAAGCACGGCACCATCGCCATCCAAAACGGCCATATGCGTGTCCGGGTCGTCGAAGCCCGAGATCATCCGGGCTGCACGATCCTGAATGGCAAGCGGCTTGCCGCTGCGGGGGGCTGCAAAGAGGATGGCTGTTTCACCCGGCCGCACGGAGATCATCTCGACCGACGCGCTGACTGACGCGCGCTGGAAGCCCGATGCGATGCGCATCAGAAACGTCCGGCTATCGCCGCTGCGCTTCAACTGCCGTGCGGCGGCCTCCATCTGGCGATAGGCGGCATCGTTGCGGTTGGCGCCGCTGTCGATGAAATCGTAGATCGACGGCAGGCCGAACAGGAACGCGCCTTCTCCATTCGACCACAGCACCTGGCTCATGTCGGGGGAAAACAGCACCGCAGCATCGCCCTTGGCAAAATGCTCCCGCACCCGTTCATGAACGGCGATGTCGATAAAGGGATACGATTTTGCGGGCATCGGCTGACCTGGTTTGCGCAATCGCCACAGGGGCGGGATTGTTAACAGTCTATTAATAGACGCCGGGGCGCCAGGGGTCCAGCTTGTAGACTATGGCGCACAGGCCTTTCGCGGCGCAAGGTTAATGCAGGTGATTTTAATGAATGCTGCACTGCACAAATATATTGCAACGCACAACGAAATCGCCTATATAGACATCATCACACAATGGGTGCCTCATGAGAGGGCCCAAAACCAAGGAGCGCAGATCATGGCTACCAAGAAAACCGACGACGTCTTTTCGCTTGCCTCGTTCGACCCGGCAAAGGTCACCGAAACTTTTCGCGATTTCGCTGAAAAAGGTGCTGCCCAGTCCAAGGAAGCCTATTCCAAGATGAAGACCGCCGCCGAAGACGCAACGAAGACTGTTGAAGCGACGATCGAAAGCGCCCAGTCCGGCTCCGTCGAGCTCGGCCTCAAGGCAATCGACGCCCTGCGCACCAATGCTGAAAACTCGCTGTCGCACATGGAAGCGCTGCTCGGCGTCAAGTCGGTTTCGGAACTGTTCGAATTGCAGACCGCCTTCATCCGCAAGCAGGCAGAGCTTGCCATGGAGCAGGCAAAGTCGATGCAGGAAGCCACCCGCAAGATTGCCGAAACCGTGACCAAGCCAGGCAAGGATGCCGCCGAAAAGGCCATCTCCGGCTTCAAGAAGAACTGATTTCGGCAGGCGCCGGTTTTGCCGGCGCAGCACGACAAATAGAACCGGGTGATTTTTTACCCGGTTTTTTCGCATCTACGGGCAAGTTATGGCTTGCAAAAAAGACCGACTGCCCGTATTTGACCCCTCAGCGGCACATGATAATGTCTGTGCATCGCTGTGTTGTGCGGTTGTAGCTCAGTTGGTTAGAGCGCAGGTTTGTGGATCCTGAGGTCGGTGGTTCGATTCCACCCAACCGTACCATTCTTTTCAAAGTAAATATCTGACAACATTGCGTTTTCGCCGCTATTGGTTTGACGCATCGAAATTGCCTTCACTTTTGATACTCTGTATCCCGTGCCAATTGCGCCTCGGACTTCCCCGTATTTTGATGATCTGGGACGGCCTCACCTATCGAGAGCTATCAAGAAATGGCTTATTCGGGATTGTGGGCGATTCACCGCCGGAGCCGACCCGACGGGGAACAGATGATTGACGACGCTCCCGAAATCAAGACTCTGAGTACCAAGGCTGTTTATCAGAACCGCTGGATGAAGGTCCGCGAGGATATAGTCGAGCGCCGGGATGGTTCGCGGGGCGTCTACGGAGTTGTCGAGAAAAACGACTTTTCCCTGATCGTCCCCATCGAGGCGACTGGGACTGTTTATCTGGTCGAACAGTTTCGCTATCCGGTAGGAAAGCGCTTTTGGGAGTTGCCGCAAGGCTCCTGGGAAGAGCGCGAGGGTGTCGATCCCCTTGAGCTGGCCTATGGCGAGCTGCGCGAGGAAACCGGCCTCGCCGCCGATGAAATGATGTATGTCGGCCAGCTCTTCGAAGCGTATGGATATTCGACGCAGAGATGTCATATTTTTCTCGCCCGCGGTCTGCACCCGCTTTTGACAGACTTGGACCCGGAAGAACAAGGATTGATCAGTCGTGGCTTTGCGACGGAGGCGGTCATCGACATGATTGTGCGTGGCGAAATCAAGGATGCCGCCACGGTGGCCGCATTCGGGCTGCTGCGTCTTAAAGGGCTGCTTTAACGACGCCCTTCTTTGACCCCAGCCGATTTGCGATCACCGCAAAGTTGCACAAAAGTCACCACGCGCCCTCTTTTGGCGACTGAGCGTGTAAGGGGGCTCCACGCCAGCCAGATCATTTGTTATTCCTTCACGCGAAGAGCGTTGGCGCACAGAGGTTGCAGTTTGCCTAAGTAATACCGGTCTCAATCCAGTTTCACCCCGTACTGCGCGATGGCGATGCCGTCGGCATACAGATGTGTTCATCGGGTGGTGGCATGAGACCGGTCTGGCATTGTTACAATGTGCCATGTGCAGCTCCGCTGTCTCAGCTCTTCAGCCGCCCAGAACATCGCCACGCCGCGCCCGCAATGGGTTTCTCCTGCACCATCTTGGTGGACTTCCGAACGGAAGACCAAGACGATATGTGCAATACACTTCGGGTCCGATGGACCATCACACCGCAAACCGCGCCCCAACCCTGGATCGCGTGCAGCGGATGCGGAATGCAAAGGCCATTCCAGAGCAGCGGCAAAATCCGGCTCAACGCCAACGGACGCAAGCTCGATGCCTGGCTGATCTATAAATGCCTGACCTGCGAAAAGACCTGGAACCGGCCGATCTTCGAACGCCGGGCTGTTGACGATATCGATCCCGCCGCCCTTGAAGCGTTGCAGTCCAACGATGCGGATTGGATCAGGGTCGAAACATTCAACATCGAGGCGCTACGGCGGAAATCGCAACGCATAGAGGAGTTTTCTGGCTTTGAAATCGCCAAGAAACTCCTCAGCGAAGCCTACGGTTGGACCAAGCTGGACATAGAGCTGAACGTGCCGTTTCCGATCAGCATGCGGCTTGACCGCTTGCTGGCGAGGGAGTTGCAAGTATCCCGCTCCCGGCTACAGGCTCTTCGCGATGGTGATCTGCTTCAAACCGGCCTGGGCGGCGCTGACAATTTACGGCGGCGGATCAGGAATGCCACCCGCGTCACGATCGATCTCGCCGCCGAGGTGAACCGGGAGCAAGTGTGGAGGCCAGTGGCGGCGGGAGGCGTTTTATAGGTTTCGACTCTGAGATCACAAAGGCCTTGAATGTGGGGCCTTTGTGATTTGCCGCGCAAGGGAGGTCGAACCCTGTACCGCCTTTCCGGGCTGGGGATCAAGGTGGTCCCACTTGCTGCGGAGGTTCCGGCTTTTCGATGTCAGAACCGGCACGCATGATGCGCCGCTGCAGATGCCGATGGTGTGTGGCATATGACGTGCGGAAATATTTGGCACTTCCGGCCGGGGCTTTCGGCTTGACTCGTGTTCTGTTGCCGATGATCCTTCAGTCGCAACTCATGCTTTCCTTCGCGATTCTCGGCATCATGTTCGTCGGCATGACGCGGCCGACAACAGCACGTTCCGTGTCATCCCACTCGTCTTGCCGGCATCACTGCGCTGGGCTACGGTTTCTGGCGGACGGCCGAGACGCTGTCGGATATGAGCGAGCCGCTGAATTTAATCCGTGAGCTGGCAAATGGCGCAGGGTTGTCGGGGCCTCTTCCTCTAAATATCCACACCGATAAGGCGTAGATATTCTCTTTCAGGCTGCCCATAGGCCTCCCCGGCAAACATCTCCAGGCCTTTGCGATCGCGAACAACAACCAGGCCTCTTTCCGCGGCGACCAGGTGTTTGCCTTCCAGCACATGCAAGGCAGTGGTTACGCTTTGGCGCCTTACTGCCAGCATTATTGAAAGAAAATCATGGGTTAACGCGATCTCATCTCCATCGCTGCGGTCGTGGCACATCAATATCCAGCGCGCGAGCCGTTCCTCGATATGCTGTGTGGCGTTTGCAAGGGCGGTAAATGCAGTCTGGACGGATGTTGTTTGAACATAGCGCATGAAAAGATTGCGCAGCACGACACTCTCGCTCAGTGCATGGGACAGCTGAATGCTCTCGATACGAAAGCCATTGCCCCCGACCTGCATGAAGATTGAATAGGGAGCTGATCCGGAATTCAGGATGAGTGCGGTCGGAGACATGCCCTCCCGGCCGAAAATGCCGATTTCCGCCCTTTGGCCGTTGGACACGGATGCAACGATTGAGCCAATACCCGATTCAATGAAGTAGCTATAGTCGGAAAGCTGGTTTGGCGATGACAGCGCAAATCCCCGGGCAAGATCCACCGGCTCGAGATGAGGTGCTATACGCTTAAAATCCTCACTCGAAAGCAAAGCTAAGAGACGATTTCTGACCGATTCTTGTAAAGGAGAATCCATTGCTCTTTCCTCATAGGGGGCAAGAGCAATCTGATCTCCTAGCCGTCAGCGCCATAAAGTTGCGGACGATGCAGGCAGCCTATCCTCCAACGGTGTTGGATTTATGGTCTATTGTCGTTCGGAACAATCCTTTGCGACAGGTTGGAACGATACCGGACGATGCATCTCCAATGTCGGATAATCGGTTCCCCAGGGCAGGGAGAAAATGGACGGCATATTTTTGTCCTGTTCCGGACATTGGATGCGCCTGAACTCGATATTCATGCTGGCCGACAAAAGTCAAATAGAACGGAATTCGGCCGCTGAAAAATCAAGACTCTGGCGGGAAGTGAACCGGGTAAAAATACAGCGGCCGAAATATGTGCGATATCGTTCATTGAGTGGATGCAACTTACGGCTTTCCCTCGTCTGTATGGGAGCCCCAAAATACAACGCGACAGTACCGTCAATGTCCGGTATAGTGCAAAGGCGCCGCTTGATGGATGTGCGCCGATCCTCTGGTTAACGACCAAGCGTAGCATTTAGCATGCAGATTCGCTTTCGCAGTTTTTCGCCTTCGAGAGAGCTTCTCTTTGAAGAGTATCCGCTTCTACTTGAAGCAGTATCCTCTATGTACAAGCAAACCTATTCAACTTGCGTGCAGCGAGCCTTACGGTGGGCCACGTTGAGCGAAATCCAGTAGTTCGGCCCTCAAGCCCCAGTCCCGAACTACTGGATTTATCGCAAAGGCAATTATGGGCGCGCACCCTTGGTTGCCTTTGCAATTCTCAACGAAAGATATGCCTCTACGGAAATCCTAGTTTACAAATCGGACAGCTCACGCTTCGTGGCATCGCCGCTTTAACCTATGCAGATGCTTTACAATGCAACCTAAATTTAAGGCATCATACTGTCACATTTTTCAATTGGATCAAGCGATCCGACAGAGTTCGGCGCTCATGTAAACCCAGTCAAGCGTCGAAGGGGCCGACCTGCTGCGCTGGTTCCGGATTTTCATCGGGATTGGGCAATGGTTCTTCGTCTGGAAGCCGGTCGGGTTCAGGTTCCTTGACCGGCACCGGCTGTTCGATCGACGGGATCGGAACGGTCGTGTCCGGGCCGGGGATGGGATCGGCGGGAAGCGTCATCATGTGTCTCCTGTTTGGAAAAATATCAACGCGATGACGGCCTGCATGTTCCTTCATGCCGACCAAAGCCGCCCCTCCTCAGATCTTGGAGCCGTTTGTAAACCTTGTGTTTACCTAGTCCTGTGCCCTTTCCGGTCACCCCACTGCAAATTAGCATTCTGTTGACCGTTGGCCGCTTAGGTTCCGGCTGTTCGATGTAGAACCGGCTCGCATGATGCGCCGCTGAAAATGACGATGGGGTTGGTGGCACATGACGTGCGGAAAATATCTGGCTATTCCGGCCGGGGCAGTCGGCTTGTCTCTTATTCTGCTGCCGATGAGTCTTCAGGCGCAGCTCATGCTCAGCTTCGCTGTTCTGGGCATCATGTTCATCGGCATGACGCGGCCCGATAACAGCACCTTCCGCGTCATCACGCTCGTCTTTGCCGGCATCATTGCGCTGCGCTACGGTTTCTGGCGCACCACCGAGACGCTGCCGGACATTACCGAGCCGCTGAATTTCATCCCCGGCTTCCTGCTCTATCTCGCCGAGATGTATTGCCTGGCAATGCTGGCGATCAGCTTTTTCATGGTCATCGACCCGATCAAGCGGAAGACGCCGGATATGGGCGCTGCCGCCGATCTGCCGACGGTCGATGTGTTCATCCCGAGCTATAATGAAGACACCGAGCTTCTGGCCGTGACACTGGCCGCCGCCAAGTCGATGGCCTATCCGAAGGACAAGCTGAATATCTATCTGCTCGATGACGGCGGCACCGATGCCAAGCGTAACCACAAGAACCCGCATATCTCGGTCGCCGCCATCCGCCGCTATGAACAGCTGAAGGCCCTCTGCGCTGCCATGGGCGTGCACTATCACGCGCGCAAGCAGAACGACCATGCCAAGGCCGGCAATCTCAATGAGGGCCTGAAGGTTTCCAAGGGCGAGCTGGTCGTCGTGTTCGATGCCGACCATGCCCCGGTGCGCGATTTCTTGCGCGAAACGGTCGGCTTTTTCAGGGAGGACGAAAAGCTCTTCCTCGTCCAGACGCCGCATTATTTCCTCAATCCCGATCCGCTGGAAAAGAACCTCCAGACCTTTGCCCGCATGCCGTCGGAAAACGAGATGTTCTATTCGATCCTGCAGTGTGGGCTCGACAAGTGGAATGCGTCGTTCTTCTGTGGCTCGGCCGCCGTGCTGCGCCGCTCCGCACTGATGACCACCGATGGTTTTTCCGGCCAGTCGATCACCGAGGATTGCGAAACGGCGCTGTCGCTGCATTGCCAGGGCTGGCACTCGGTCTATGTCGACAAGCCGCTGATCGCCGGCCTGCAGCCGGAAACCTTCGTCTCCTTCATCGGTCAGCGTGCCCGCTGGTGCCAGGGCATGCTGCAGATTCTCATCCTCAAGCGGCCGTTCCTCGCCAAGGGTCTCTCGATCCCGCAGCGCATCTGCTATGCCGGCATCAACATGTTCTGGCTGTTCCCGCTGTCGCGGCTGGCCTTCATGTTCTCGCCGCTGCTCTACATCTTCTTCTCGCTGGAAATCTACAAGGCCAACATCCTCGAGTTCGCCTCCTATGCGGTCACCTATCTGATCAGTTCGTTTGCGATGCAGAGCTATCTTTACGGCCGCGTCCGCTGGCCGTGGATTTCGGAGCTTTATGAATATGTCCAGGCCGTCTTTCTGTTCGGCAGCATCGTCAGTGTCGTGCGCAATCCGCGCAAGCCGACCTTCAATGTGACGGCCAAGGGCCAGACGCTGGACAAGAGCAAGCTCTCGCCTCTGGCAACGCCATATTTTGCGATTTTCTTCCTGCTGCTCGCCGCAGCTCTTTATTCGGGATATCGCGTGCTAACCGATCCGGTCGCCAGCGAACTGCTTTTGATCGTCGCCATGTGGAACCTGATCAATCTCGGGCTGGCCGGTGCAGCCCTCGGAGCCATTGCAGAACGCCGCGAACTGCGCCGCAACCAGCGTCTGCCGGTCAAACGTCATGCGTTGATGCATATCGACGACATCATCCATCACGTCATCATTCAGGATGCCTCGAGCGGCGGCGTGTCGATCGAATTCGTCGACAAGGAACCGAAGCTGGATCTCGTTAACCCGACAACGGCCAAGGTTGAGGTGCGCCGCGGTGGCCAGGTCATCAACTTCAATGTCGTCTACCGCTCGCGCCGTATGCTCGACCAGACGGCAATCTGCGGCTTTGCCTATGCCGAACGCACGCCGGAAACGGTGATGGCGATTGCCGAGCTGATGTATTCCGACCAGTCCGTGCTTCAGGACCGGCTGGTGCGCCGCCAGATCCGCCGGAACTTCTTCTGGGGCACCAGCCGCTTTGCGCTCTGGAGCCTGACGGAATCGCTGCGGGCCATCCGCTACAGCGCCGGCTTGATCCGCGAAAGTGTCGTCCAGTCCTTCGAGGATGCGCCGATGGTGCTGAATGACAACAAGGTCGCCCAGGTGTCCTTGCCTGCCGCGCAGCCTGCCAAAATTGCCGAAGCCGGCCCAGTTCATCCGGGAGTGCAGCTCTATGGCTAAATCCCGTCGCGCCCGGACCGCCGGTCTTTCTGTCGCCCTGATGCTGTCTCAGGCGCTGCCGTTGTCCGCCCAGAGCCTTCTCGATGCGCCACCCGCCGTTGTCCGCACGGCGCCGCTGGAAAGCGAGAGCATCCTGTCTACCCGTCCGGTGCCGGTTGACGTTGCTGTTGGCAGGACGAATGGCGCGCTTGTGCCCTTCGAACAGGCGCTGCCGGCTTATCGCTTGACCGGCGAGGATGACGTGGCAAGGCTGAGCTTCAATCTCTCGGCCGATCAGGCAGCAGTAGGCGGCGAGATCGCGCTTGCCTATCGCAATGCCGTTTCGGTCCTGCCGGATACGTCCGTGATGGAGGTCGAGGTCAACGGCAAGGCTGCCGGCACGTTTCGCATCGGCTCGCCGAACGGGTTCAAGACCGCGATGGTCAGCGTTGGCGCCGATCTGCTCAGGCCGGGCCGCAATCAGGTGCAGGTGCGGGCGCGGCAGTTCCATCGGGTCGATTGCTCGCTGGAAGCGACCTATGAACTCTGGAGCGAATTCAATCCTGCCGCCAGCGGTTTCGTTGCTGCGAGCGGCCATGGTTTTCGCTCCTTCAGCGATCTGCTGACGGTTGCGCGCACGGACGCCAATGTCACCGATGTCCGGCTGATCCTGCCGCAGACGGCGACTGCCGAGATGTTGAACGACGCGGCTCCCGCTTTGCAGACGTTGGCGCTGTTTCTCAATCGCGATGATATGGCCGTAACCATCGGCGAAAAGCCCGGCACTGGTCCGGGCATCGATCTCTATGTCTCGACGGACAAGACCCGCGCGCAGACGCGCAGCGGTGATATCCCGCCCTATGGCTTGGCGGTCAAGAATGCGGCAGAGGACGGGCGTGCCATGGTCAGCCTGCGCGGCGCCACCCGCGCTGAGATGAGCGGCCAGCTGCTGGAGGCCATCCGCGGGCCTCTGAAGGAAAGCCTCGACAGCGGCATCTTTGCTGCCGGGTCGGGTACGATCATTGCCGATGCATCCAAGAGCTTTACGCTGGCGGAAACCGGCTACGAGACCCGCGTATTCTCCGGGCGCCTGTCGCGGACCGGCTTCAACATGGTCATGCCGGCGGATTTCTATCCGGCCGATTATGCGACGATCGGCCTGAAACTGCACGCCGCCACCTCGCCGGGTCTCAATAGGACGGCGCAGTTCCTGATCCGGGTCAACGACCGCGTCGTCACCAGCTATCCCTTCCGCAACAGCGCCGGCGAGCAATTCAACGGCAAGCTGATCGAGCTGCCGTTGCGGGCATTTCGCCCAGGCAACAACAAGGTCGAGCTTCTCGCCGAACTGCCCGTCAGCGCCGATGAGACCTGCGCACCGGAAGCGCGCGATGACATGACACCCCGCTTCATCCTGTTGAAGGAAACGGCGATCGAAATCCCGGCACTTGCCCGGATCGGCCGCCTTCCCGATATCGGCGCCTTTGCCGGCAACGCCTATCCCTATGCCGACGGCAAGCCCTTCGATATTGTCGTCGAGCGGCCGGACGCGCAGTCGGCGGGCGCTGCCCTCACCATCCTGTCCCGCCTGACGCTGGCTGCCCGCAACCCGCTCAATGCCGATATCCGGCTGGGTGTGAGCACCCCTTCGGAAGGGCGCAATGCGCTGGTGATCAATACGCAGAATGCCTTTGCCGATCTCGGCAATGCCGGCAAGGGAGCATTTCCGACGAGTGCATTCCAGATGGGCGCGGCAGCGGCTTCTGACGTCGATCCATTGCAGACAGCCGCCATCGGTGGCAGCGCCTTCACCGCAAGCGTTGAGCAGGACGGCGGCGAATCCAGCGCCCTGCTGGATGCCTTCCGCAAATCGACCACGCGCGCCGACGATCAGCTCTCCGTCACGTCAAAAGTCGAAAGCTGGCTCTCCATGGCGGGCACGCGCTTCGCCAAATGGCTGAATTATCAGGATGGCTCCGGCCCGGTGGCGAAGCTCAAGCCGGGACACTCCCTGCTGACCCTGACGCAGATTCCGTCGCCTTCAGGTGATGCGGTCTGGACGGTGGTGCATGCGGCATCGCCTGCAGACATCGCGCTTGGTGTGCACCGGCTTGTCGAACCGGCGGTCTGGGCGGGGTTGAATGGCGGTTCGGCGGAGATCGAGACCGCGAGCCTTGCCGTCAACACCGTGCCGGCCGGATCGCATTTCATCGCGGGGATGACCGATCAGAGCCCCAGCAATATCCGCCGTCTGGCTGCTGCCTGGTTCTCGGACAATTTTCAGTTCTACGTTTTGCTCATCGTCGGTTTGATGGGCGTGTTTGCGGTCTGGCTCGGTCTTGCCATTCCGCGCAAGGGTGTGAGGTCGGATCAATGATCATCATGAAGAAACATTGGCTCGCCCTTCTGGCCGCATCGAGCCTGCTCCTGCCGGCAACGGCATGTTCGGAAGATTCGGCAAAGCTGCTGACGCAGGCCGCCGGCTCTTTTCGTATCGTCGATGAGACCCCGACTTCAGCAGCCGGACAGATCGACCCCGCGGCAGCTGCGGGCAGAGCGCAGCCTGCGGCAGTGCAGGCGGCGGCAAACCAGCCCGATGAAGTCGAGATGGCGGCACTCTATTATTATGCCGAGCAGAAGCAGGATGGACGCGTTGCCGCCGAGGCCGCCCGCTTGCGGCTGAAATTCCCGCAATTCGAGATGCCGCAGGACCTGTACCTGCAGCAATCGGCCCGCGGTATCGACGAGACCGTGCTCTGGCAGCTCTATGACAAGAGTGATTTCACCGGCATCGACGCCGAGATCATCCGCCGCAAGAGCGAGATGCCGGACTGGGAGCCGACCGCCGATTTCACTGAAAAGCTGGCGCGCCGTAAGCAGCGCGTGCTGATGACCGAAGCGGCGAAGGACCAGAACTGGACGGATGTTATCCAAGCCGGCGGCAGCATAGATCCTGCGACGGAAACCGAAGTGGACCTGCTCTGGACGCTGATCGATGCCTACGCGCAGACCGGCATGAAACAGCCGCTCGCAGATGTCTATCGCGGCATTCTGCTGCGCGATGGCGACAAGCGTTTGCCGGATGCAGTGCTGATGACGACATTGCAGAAGGCCATCCGCGATTTCCCCGCCGCCGAAGTGCAGGCCGTCATGCAGAAACTCGCCGTGACACCGGCCATGCAGGCGGGTTTGCAGCCTGTTGCCTTCGATCTTCTGCGCAGGACGGTCGCCGATTTCAACGCCGATGAAAAACAGACGGTAGCCTTGTCAGACGATCAACTGGCGCCGCTCAAGGCTGCGATGCCACCGAAGGCCGAGGATATGGCGCTACTCGGCTGGTATTATCTGAAGATCAAGCAGCCGGCCGTCAGTGCGCAGTGGTTCAGCAAGGCGCTGGAAGTCCAGGCGGATGCATCGAATGCGAAAGGATTGTATCTGAGCTTCGCCGCCCAGAATCTCGAGGAAGAAGCCTACAAGGTGGCGACCACCTATCTGCAGGACCTCTCCGGTGATCCGGAATTCCTGATGAATGCTCTCTCCCTGCGCTTCGCCAAGCCGGACATGGCGGTGATCGACGAAAAGATCGTTGCCTCCTATTCGACGACGATCCTGCAGACGCTGAATGCCGACCACGCCGAAATTCTGGCTTGGTACGCCTATAATTCCAAGCAGTATGAAGCCTCATCCGCTTGGTTCCAGAAGGCGCTTGACTGGAAGATGGCGCCGGCGCGCGTCAAGGGGCTGGCGCTGTCCTATCTCCGGCTGTCGCAGAAACAAGAATTTGCCGCGCTGCAGGAAAAATATGGTTCGGCCTATCCCAATATCTGGGACGAGATTCGCGTCGCATCGCCACCGAAGGGAAGGGCGGCCGCTGCGGTCATTAAACCGCGCGGGATCATTCAGGCCAACTACTTCCGCAATTTCCAGGCCAAGCGCTATGCCGCCTGCATCAACGATCTGGCCGACCTGCGCAGCCGGGGACAGCTGTCATCGGACGCAGCGCAGATCGGCGGCTGGTGCTATCTCGGTCTTAGCCGCCTTGCAGAGGCACGCGCAGCCTTCGCCGCAGGTCTTTCCGCCGGCGGACAGGTGCAGGCCGATGCCGCCTACGGGACAGCACTTACGCTGTTGCGCGGGCGTCTGACGGATGATGCAGAGGCGATCCTCCGGGCCTATCCGCTCAGCGCCGAGCGCGACCGGGAAATCCGCGTGGAAATCTATTTCCAGCGCGCCCGGGCAAGCTTCGATCGCAAGCAATATCAAAAGACGCTCGACGCGCTGAATGCACGCGCAAGCCTAGTGGCAGAGCCTGCCGATCTCAGCCAGTTGCGCGGCTGGGCCTACTATCACCTCGGAAACAAGCAGGTCGCCAAACAGGTGTTCCAGCGCCTCAACGATCACCTGTCGGATGCAGGCGTGAGAGCCGGCCTTGCCGCCACGAGCCAGACGGATACACGCCGATGAAGAGTTTCTTTCCAGCAATCGCTTTGGTTTCGATGCTCGCCTCGTGCACGTCGATGGTCGATGACCCGTTCCTGCGGACGGGGTCCGTCGAGGGCAACTGGCCGTCGCTCGCGACCACGGTTTCTCCCGAATACGCGGTCGCAGCCCTACCTGGGCTTCCGGCAACGACTGTGCGGCAAACGGGAGCCAACGGGAAAATCGAGCAGACGATCGTCTACGCCAATGCGACCGATCTTGCTGGCGAGAACCTACTAAGGGTGGCGATCGATCCGTCCGCGAAGATCACGCGCAGCAACGGCGCGCCGTCGCGGTCGCAGGTCGAGGCGGAAATGCGAAGCGCTTTGTCCGGCGTGAAGATGCAGATCAGCCCGGTGATCGCCGACAATGCCTATGGCGTCTTCGGTTACGCGACCGGCACCATCGGCAAGGGCGGCAGCTGCGTCTACGCATGGCAGTTTGCAAAGAATATCAGGCCCTATGATGCCGGGCGGATTGCTACGACCGGCGGTGCGGCCCAGATCCGGATGCGCTACTGCAGCCCGACGATCCCGGCCGACCGGATCGTCGCCCTGATGCAGGGCCTGCGCATCAATCCGTCGTTACCAAATGCCGGAGCTTTGGCTTTCGCGCAGGCTCCGTTGCCGCTGGTTGAACCGTTTACAGAACCGCAGCCCGTAATGACGGAGGCCCCGATCGCCGTGCGCCGGACGCCAAAAACCGCTGCTGTCCCGGAAACACCGGTGGACGTGCCAGCCGAAAAGCCCGTCACCCATGCCGCCAGGGTGCCGCTGCCGGGAGAAGCCGCAGCATTGGCTGCGACGGCGACACCGGCTGTGGTTGCCGAACAGGACGTTTCAAAGGCCGCCGCCAAACCTTCCTTCGTCCCCATGCCGTCGGACTTTGCATCCGTGGCGCAGTAAACAGCCTTTACAGGAAGATGCCGTGCTCCTCCGTCACCAACTCCTGAAGGAAATCAACGACCGTGCGGACGCGGACGAGTTCGCGGGCGCTCTCATGATAAGTGGTCCAGTAGCCCCGCCGGATCGTCGTCTCCGGCAGGATGCGGATTAGCTCGGAATATTGGCGGGCTATGTAGTTGTGCAGGATGCCGATCCCGGCGCTTGAACGCACGGCCTCGGTCTGGCCGGTGGCGCTGGAAATTTCGAACGAGGCATCCCAGCTGCGCATGATCTCGCCGGTAAAATTCAGCGAGGCGGTAAAGATCAGGTCTTCGACATAGCCGATCCGGCGATGGTTTTTCAGGTCGTCCACGCTTTCGGGCGCCCCATAGGACGACAGGTAGTCCTGCGAAGCATAGAGCCCGAGTGTGTAATCGGTCAGTTTCGACGAGATCAGCCGGCCCTGTTCAGGGCGCTCCAGCGTAATGGCGATATCGGCCTCGCGTTGCGACAGCGAAAACGAGCGGGGGACCGGCACCAGTTGGATGCGCAGTTCCGGAAACCGGGCTGTCAGCTTGCCAAGGCGCGGGGCGAGGAACGAAACCCCGAAACCATCGGGTGCCCCGACGCGCACGGTCCCGGCAACGGCGGTGTCGATGCGGCCGATCTGCGCCTGCGCCGCCAGCATCTCGGTTTCCATGCGTTCGGCGGCATGCAGGAAGATCTCGCCCTCCGTCGTCAGGTCGCAGCCGTTGGTCCGGCGGATCAAAAGCCGCGTCTTCAACGACTCTTCCAGCGCTGTGACCCGCCGGCTGAGCGTCGCATGATTGAGACCCAGCCGCTTGGACGCTGACAGGATCTGGCCGCTACGCGCAACCGCCAGGAACATGCGGACGTCATCCCAGTTCATCGGCGCACTTCCTCTTCTCCCCTGCGGGGAGAAGAGCCGAGCATGGCGAGGCGATGAGGGGGTGGTGCGTCAATTTCCGAGGCCGCGGCCCCCTCATCCGGCGCTGCACGCCACCTTCTCCCCACTGGGGAGAAGAGGACATAAGTATGGAGCATCAATTTTTGCACAACGGTTCCTGAATATCGCGCGTTGATTTGTGCATATTGTAGTGCGACACTCCCGTCATAATCAAGATCAGGAGGATCACCCATGTACGAGATCGGTCATTTCATCGGCGGCAAGCGGGTTGCCGGCACCAGCGGCCGTACCGCCAACGTCTTCAATCCGGCAACCGGCGAAGTTCAGGCAACCGTGGCGCTGGCAAGCGACGCGGAAATGGCTGCCGCCGTTGCAAACGCCAAGGCTGCACAGCCGAAATGGGCTGCGACCAATCCGCAGCGCCGCGCCCGCGTCTTCATGAAGTTCGTGCAGCTTCTGAACGACAACATGGACGAACTGGCCGAGCTGCTGTCGCGTGAGCATGGCAAGACCATCGACGATGCCAAGGGCGACGTCGTTCGCGGCCTGGAAGTCTGCGAATTCGTCATAGGTATTCCGCATCTGTCGAAGAGCGAATTCACGGAAGGTGCAGGCCCGAACATCGATATGTATTCGATCCGCCAGGCTGTCGGCATCGGCGCCGGCATCACCCCGTTCAACTTCCCGGCGATGATCCCGATGTGGATGTTTGCACCGGCAATCGCCTGCGGCAACGCCTTCATCCTGAAGCCTTCGGAGCGCGACCCGTCTGTACCGATGCGCCTCGCCGAACTGATGATCGAAGCTGGCCTTCCTGCCGGTATCCTCAATGTCGTCAACGGTGACAAGGGCGCCGTCGATGCGATCCTGACGCACCTGGACATTTCCGCCGTTTCCTTCGTCGGCTCGACTCCGATCGCCCGTTACGTCTATGGCACGGCTGCCATGAACGGCAAGCGCGCCCAGTGCTTCGGCGGCGCCAAGAACCACATGATCATCATGCCCGATGCCGATCTCGACCAGGCCGCCAACGCCCTGATGGGTGCCGGCTACGGCTCGGCCGGCGAGNNATCTCGGTCGCCGTTCCCGTCGGCAAGGAAACCGCCGACCGGCTGATAGCCAAGTTGACCCCGATGGTCGAATCCTTGCGCATCGGTCCTTACACAGACGAGAAGGCCGACATGGGCCCGGTCGTCACCAAGGAAGCCAAGGAACGTATTCTCGGCCTGATCAACAAGGGTGTCGAAGAAGGCGCAAACCTCGTCGTCGACGGCCGCGATTTCAAGCTTCAGGGCTACGAAAACGGCAACTTCGTCGGCGGCTGCCTGTTCGACAACGTCACGCCGGACATGGACATCTACAAGCAGGAGATCTTCGGCCCGGTTCTCTCTGTCGTGCGTGCCAAGACCTACGAGGAAGCCCTCGATCTGCCGATGGAGCACGAATATGGCAACGGCGTTGCGATCTATACCCGCGATGGAGATGCGGCCCGTGACTTCGCCAGCCGTATCAACATCGGCATGGTCGGGGTCAACGTGCCGATCCCGGTTCCGCTGGCCTATCACTCCTTCGGCGGCTGGAAGTCCTCGTCCTTCGGCGATCTCAACCAGCACGGCACGGACTCGATCAAGTTCTGGACCCGTACCAAGACGATCACGAGCCGGTGGCCGTCCGGCATCAAGGATGGTGCCGAGTTCTCCATCCCAACGATGAAGTAACGTCGAGATATCGTCTATCTTCCCCGATTGGGCCTCCGCATGGAGGCCCTTTTTTGTTGTGAACTCCCTGGTGCGGTTGACCTGCCGGGGTGACAGTTTAAGACTTGGCCCAAGCGGCCGAATATCGGGGGATAGTCGGCCGTTCTTGAATTGCATCTGATGATACGCAAGAGGGGCGACGATGAGCACAACCGACACGGCACCACTGCCGGCCGCATCGCAGGATTTTCACCGGCTGTCGTTTACCGGAAATGCGGCGGAATATTTCGGCATCTGGATCGTCAATATCCTTTTGACCATCATCACGCTCGGCATCTATTCGGCCTGGGCGAAGGTGCGCCGCAACCGGTATTTCTACGGCAACACGGTGCTGCTTGGCCGCGCCTTCGAATATCACGCCAAGGGCAAGCAGATTTTCATCGGACGACTGATCGTTCTTGGATATCTTGTGGTCTACAATATCATCCTGGCGGTGCTGCCAGTTGCCGGCCTCGTCCTGGGCCTGGTCGTCCTGTGCTTCTTTCCCTGGCTGATCATGCGCGGCCTGCGCTTCAGCGCCCGCGTCACCAGTTATCGCAACGTCCGTTTTAACTTCGCCGGCAAGATGGGCGGTGCGTTCATCGCCTTCATGGCCGGTCCGGTTATGGCCGTGTTGTCGCTCGGTATCCTGGCGCCGCTCGCCAGCCGCTGGATGTACCGCTATCTCGGCAATAATCTGCGCTATGGCGGCCGGTCGTTTGCAACGGATCCAAAACTCGGGTCGATCTACCAGACCTGGTTCTTCTCGGCACTGATCATTGTCCTCGGCTTGCTGGTCATCGCTGTCGCAGCGCTTGCCAACCTGTCCCTGATCGTCGCTTTGATCGATAACCCCAATGCACTGCCTCCCGAATTCCAGGCATCGATGGTCGTTCTTGGTATTGTCGCCTATCTGGCCGTACTTCTATCCTTCGGCGTTGCGGCGCTGTTCTACCGTGCCGGCATGCGCAACATCGCCTGGTCGGCGACCCGCTTCGACGGCAAGCATGAGCTTAAGAGCGATCTGTCGCGGTTTCGCTATGTCTGGATTGCCGTGTCGAATGTGATCATAACTGTTCTGACACTTGGCTTGATGCGCCCCTGGGCTGCTGTCCGCATGGCGCGCTACATCAATGACCACACGGCCATCCGTTTCGACGGCGATGTCGGCGAAATCCTCGCAACGGCCGAGCAGGAAGGCTCTGCGGTCGGCGCTGAATTTATGGAGTTCGAGGGCTTCGACTTTGGTTTCTGATGAAAAGCTGGTCTGCCGGGGTGATTGGCATCCGCGCGATTCCAGCCGCTCGGTCCCGTGCCGCCTGGTTGAGCGGAGCGGGCAGATCCGGGCTGTTGCGGAAGACGGTACTGAACTCGCGTCCGCGGTCTTTTCAACTCTCGATATCTCTACACGGGTCGGCTCGATCCCGCGCCGTGTCGAGTTTGCCGACGGCTCGCTGTTTGAGACCACCGACAATGCTGCGATCGACAATCTGCAGCTGACGAACGGACGCAAACGGACAGGGTTCGTTCACGGCCTTGAGCGATTTCATCCGCGGCTTCTGGTCTTTGTCGTCGCGGTGTTCCTGCTGTCCGGCCTTGTCTACCGGTATGCTCTGCCGGTGCTGGTGGAAGTCGCGGTCGCCGTGACGCCACCGGTCGTGCCGCGCCTGATGTCGATCAGCACGCTGGAAACGCTGGATCGCACCGTTCTCAGCGAAACGAAGCTGGACGACGCGAAGCGGCGGGCAATTTCGGACGGTTTTGCCCGTATCGCCATAAATTCCACCCGTGGTCCGGCTGCCTATACGCTGAACTTCCGCGAGGGCGGGGCGATCGGTCCGAATGCGTTCGCGCTGCCGGATGGCACGCTGATCGTCACCGATGAACTGGTCGGCCTTGCGGATGGCGATACCGAAATGCTCATTGGTGTTTTGGCGCATGAAATTGGCCATGTCGAATTGGAGCACAGCCTGCGCCAAATTTACCGGGCTGCGGGCATGGCTGGCCTGATCATGCTGATTGCCGGCGATGTCGGTGACAGCGCCGAGGATCTGCTTGTCCAGGGGAGTGGTCTTCTTGCGCTCTCCTATTCCAGAGATGCGGAAGCGGCTGCCGACCGGCACTCGGTCGAACTGATGCAAGAGGCCGGCTACGATCCCGCCGCCATTGCGCGCTTCTTCGAGATCATCGAAAAGAAACTCGGCGATAAATCCGGGACGAATATCCTGTCGACCCATCCGGGGACACCGGAACGCAAGCAGGCGATTCGCGATTACGAGGCTGAACTGCGCCAGAAAGCCAGCCCAAACTAAGCGAATTGTCCCGCGCGCTGCGTTAACATGACTTGCAACGTCAACTTTATCCCGTTTGGAGGGTGGACAGCGCGCCAGAAGCTGATCATGATCACTTCGGCACGATTTTCTGCTTTTTGGAATTGTTCCAAACTATCATCGGCCTTATATAAAGCAGGAGATTGCGACACTACCGGTAGAATCGCCGGAGGTCACATGTTCTTGAGTGTCGCCGGAGGCTCGCGTGTTCATCAGAACCGGGGCACCGAAATTCGAAGCCTGGAGTAGATAATGCGCCTGACGAAGCAAACGAACTACGCAGTCCGCATGCTCATGTATTGCGCTGCCAATGACGGCCACCTCAGCCGCATCCCGGAAATTGCCAAGGCCTATGGAGTGTCGGAACTCTTCCTTTTCAAGATCCTGCAGCCGCTCAACAAGGCCGGTCTCGTTGAGACTGTGCGCGGCCGCAACGGTGGTGTGCGCCTGCCCAAGCCGGCCGCTGACATCAGTCTCTTCGATATCGTCACGGTCACCGAAGACAGTTTCGCCATGGCGGAATGTTTCGAGGCTGGCGAGATCGACTGCCCGCTCGTCGACAGCTGTGGTCTGAACGCAGCCTTGCGCAAAGCGCTCAATGCGTTTTTCGAAGTGCTGCAGCAATATTCGATCGACGACCTGGTCAAGGCCCGGCCGCAGATCAATTTCCTGCTCGGCCTCGACCAGTTGACCCATCCGAAAACAGCGGCGGCCTGATGCCGCTTCAATAAACAGGAAGCCCGGCTCGCCCGGGCTTTTTGTTGTCTATGACTTGGTCACATATTCCCGAAGGATGAATTCGATCGCCGTCGGATCGAGTTCCGCCTTGTCGATGCGGAAATCGGCGCCATACTCCTCGAATTTCTGGAAATAGGGGTCGGCGAGCGACGAAGAGATCACCCCGATCGGGCCGATGAAACCGTGCTGGCGCATGGCAGGGACGGTTTCGCGAAAATCGCATTGCGGCTGCAGGCGGTTATCCATCAGCACCATTGCGACCGGCGTTCCGGATTTGATGAAATCGAGTGCGGCGTCGATCGTTTCGCAATAATGCAGATGGATCTCGATACTCGATACCTTTTTCATCAAACCACGCATGATCAGGTTTTCGGCCGGATCGTCGTCAACAAGGAGGATGTGGACCGGGTGTGTCATCTGGCAATTTCGCTTGGTGAATAGCTGACAATAAGACTTGTGATATGCCGTTTGTGATGCGCTGCCGCATCATTGTATGATCTGTTCCCGAATAGCCTTGGCCACCATCTGGGTTCTGTTGACGACGTCGAGTTTCTTCAGGATTGTCGCGGTGTGCGAATTGACGGTGTGTTCGGAGACCGAAACGATCAGGGCGATCTCACTTGCTGTCTTACCGTGGGAGATCCAGCGCAATATCTCTCTCTCCCGTGGTGTCAGACCGAGGCCCGCTTTGTTCGACAGGACGAGGCGGTAGAAATAGTCGAAGGCGCAAATGGCATCGTAGCAAAGCGCGAAATGGGCTTGCTGCTCCATCATCTCGCCGTCGCCGAGGAACAGGACAGCGTAGCGCGCGCCGTTCATGCCGGTCACCGGAACGCACATCAAGATGTCGAAGCCGAGTTGCCCGAGAAGATTGCCGCCATTGCCCAGATGCAGGTCATCGGATTTCCAAACCGACGGTATGGAAGACGTATGCAGGCTTTTGAAGACGATCGAATCGCCGAAGCGGTGGCGCTTGTCATATTCCTCGGCAAGCCCGGAGGGCAGATCGTGCAAGGCCAGCCGGTTTGTCAGCGTGCAGGCGTCGCCCTCGTTGCCAAGCTGTAGAATGCCGAAATGGTCGAAGCCGTAGCGAAGCGTCATCGTGTGGAATATACGAAAGAAATCGACCCGATTGAGAGCTTTCTCCAAATCGCTGTCAAAATAGTATTGCCGGTGGTTTTTCTGATAGTTTGCCACGACGCGGCCGTCCCCAAGTGTTCCGCAGACACCAGTTTAACGCGCAGTTCACTATAAGCAACTGGCATCTCAATCGAAAAGGGGAGTTATCGGCAGTTTTAAACCGTTCGGTTCATGCCGGTAAGGTTGCAACGAGAGGGAGGACCGTGTGTAGTTGCCTTCGTCTATCCCCGCCTGGCAGACAAAGGCTGGACAGTCCTCCCCGCCCCGCAGGGTGTTTATGGCATGTGAGCTGCCCTGGCGCTATCAGTGCAATTTGGGATTGACTTTAACGGTAAAACGAAAGTGATTCGGACGGCGATGCTGGTGGCGATAAGAAAGTCGTGTATAGCCTCCGGCCTTGTCGCATCTGGGAGAATTTTCCAATTGGACAAATTTTTCGGGTCGCTTATTGCATTGCCCGATCAAATGTCGTTCCATCCGGCCTTGACCGGAAACAACGGCTTCTGCGTCAGAAAAATACGAGAACAAGAACAAAGCTGGGAAGCAAACTCATGAAAAAGCTCTCTACTCTCCTTGCAGCAACCGCAATTGCCACTTTGATGGCCGGTTCTGCATGGTCGAAGACCTTCGTCTACTGCTCGGAAGCGTCGCCGGAAGGCTTCGACCCTGGTCTGTACACGGGCGGTCAGACCTTCGACGCGGCTGCGCACACGGTCTACAACCGGCTGGTGGAATTCAAGCGCGGCACGACTGAAATCGAGCCTGCGCTGGCCGAAAGCTGGGAAATTTCCGCTGATGGCAAGGAATATACCTTCAAGTTGCGTCCGGGCGTAAAGTTCCAGACGACCGAATACTTCACGCCGACGCGCGAACTGAACGCCGATGACGTGATCTTCTCCTTCGAGCGCCAGTACAAGGCCGACAATGCCTGGAACAAATATGTTCCGGGTGCGTCCTGGGAATATTTCTCCGGCATGGGCCTGCCGGATCTGCTGGAAAAGGTTGAAAAGGTTGACGACCTGACGGTCAAGATCGTGCTGAAGCGCCCGGAAGCGCCGTTGCTGGCCAACCTCGGCATGCCCTTCATCTCGATCCTGTCGAAGGAATATGCCGACAAGCTGCAGGCTGACGGCAAAATGGAACTGATGAACCAGCAGCCACTCGGCACCGGTCCGTTCACGTTCGTCGCCTACCAGCCGGATGCTGCCATCCGCTACAAGGCCAACCCTGATTATTGGGGTGGCAAGCAAAAGATCGATGACCTGGTGTTCGCGATCACCACAGATGCTGCAGTACGCGCGCAGAAGCTGAAGGCCGGCGAATGCCAGCTGATGTCCTATCCGAACGCCGCTGACGTCGCTGAACTCAAGGCCGATCCGAACCTCAACATCTCCGAGCAGGCCGGCCTCAACGTTTCCTACCTCGCCTACAACACGCTCGTTCCGCCGTTCGACAAGGTTGAAGTCCGCAAAGCCCTCAACATGGCGGTCAACAAGCAGGCCATCGTCGATGCCGTGTTCCAGGGTGCCGCAACGGTTGCCAAGAACCCGATCCCGCCGACAATGTGGTCCTATAACGACAAGGTCGAAGACGACAAGTACGACCCGGAAGTCGCCAAGAAGATGCTTGAAGACGCTGGCGTCAAGGATCTTAAGATGAAGATCTGGGCAATGCCGGTTGCACGTCCGTACATGCTGAACGCCCGCCGTGCAGCTGAACTGATGCAGTCCGACCTTGCCAAGATCGGCGTTACCGCCGAAATCGTCTCCTACGAATGGGCCGAGTACCTGAAGCTCTCGTCTGCCAAGGACCGCGACGGTGCGGCCATCCTCGGCTGGACCGGCGACAATGGCGATCCGGACAACTTCCTTGACACCCTGCTCGGCTGCGACGCTGTCGGCGGCAACAACCGTGCGCAGTGGTGCAACAAGGAGTTCGACGACCTGGTAACGAAGGCGAAGGAAACCTCCGACGTTGCCGAGCGCACGAAGCTGTATGAGGAAGCACAGATCGTCTTCAAGAAGGAAGCGCCCTGGAACACGCTCGACCACTCGCTCGCCGTCGTTCCGATGAGCAAGAAGGTCTCGGGCTTCGTCCAGTCTCCGCTCGGTGACTTCGTCTTCGAAGGCGTTGACATCGCCGAATAAGATCGGCTGAGATAAAGAAAGGCACGCCGCAAAGAGCGTGCAATGGCCGGCGGCTCGAAGACATTCGGGCCGTCGGTTTTTCAAAGAAAGAAGGGATTGGCTCCCATGTTGCGCTTTATCTTCGGACGTCTTGCCGTCCTGATACCCACGTTCCTCGGGGTATCGCTGATCGCGTTCTCCTTCATTCGACTTCTGCCGGGCGATCCGGTCATGTTGATGTCGGGTGAGCGCGTCATGGCGCCGGAACGGCACACCGAACTCATGCACCAGCTCGGTCTCGACCGGCCGATGTATGTTCAGTATTTCGATTATCTTGGCGGTCTCGTGACGGGCGATTTCGGTTCGTCCATCGTCACCAAGCGGCCGGTTCTCGATGATTTCATGAACCTCTTCCCGGCAACGCTGGAACTGTCGCTGTGCGCCATCATCGTTGCGGTGCTGCTCGGCATTCCGGCCGGTGTGATCGCCGCGGTGAAGCGGGGTACCTGGCTCGACCAGTCGCTCATGGGTGTCGCCCTCGTCGGCTATTCGATGCCGATCTTCTGGTGGGGCTTGTTGCTCATCATCTTCTTCTCCGGCTATCTCGGCTGGACGCCGGTCTCGGGGCGCATCTCGATGATGTACTTCTTCCCGCAGGTCACCGGCTTCATGCTGATCGACAGTCTGATCTCGGGGCAGGCGGGCGCCTTCAAATCGGCGGTCAGCTACCTGATCCTGCCAACTGTCGTGCTGGCGACCATCCCGCTCGCGGTCATCGCCCGCCAGACACGCTCGGCGATGCTCGAAGTGCTCGGCGAGGATTATGTCCGCACCGCCCGCTCCAAGGGTCTGTCGCCGTTCCGGGTCATCGGTGTGCACGCGTTGCGCAATGCGCTGATCCCGGTCATCACCACCATCGGCCTGCAGGTTGGTGTGTTGCTTGCCGGCGCGATCCTGACGGAAACGATCTTCTCCTGGCCGGGCATCGGCAAATGGATGGTCGATTCCGTGTTCAAGCGTGACTATCAGGTCGTGCAGGGCGGGCTGATGCTGATCGCCGCCATGATCATGATCATCAACCTCATCGTTGATGTGCTTTACGGCTTCATCAACCCGCGTATCCGGCATTAGGAGGGTCTGATGGCTGTCGCTGAAATCAAAACTACCAAGCCGCAGACCGGCTTTGCCGAATTCTGGTTCTATTTCTCGCGCAACAAGGGCGCGGTCATGGGGCTTGTTGTCTTCCTTATCATCCTGTTCGTCGCGGTCTTTGCGGCTTTCGTCGCGCCACATAGCCCAAGCGTGCAGAACCGCGATGTCCTTCTGTTGCCGCCCGGCTGGACGCAAGGCGGGCAGTGGACCTATCTTCTCGGCACCGACGCCGTCGGCCGCGATATTCTATCCCGTCTGATCTACGGCGCCCGTTTCTCGCTGTTCATCGGCCTTGTGGTCGTGACGCTTTCGGTCATCTCCGGCGTTCTCGTCGGCCTGATTGCCGGTTATTTCCGCGGCCGCACCGATACGATCATCATGCGCGTCATGGATATCATCCTGGCCTTTCCGTCGTTGCTTCTGGCACTCGTGCTGGTGGCAGTCCTCGGACCGGGACTGGTCAATGCGATGATCGCGATCTCGCTGGTCAACCTGCCGCACTTCGTACGGTTGACGCGCGCCGCCGTGATGTCGGAGCGCACCAAGGACTATGTTATCGCTTCAAGGGTTGCCGGTGCCGGCACAATGCGGCTGATGTTCCTGACCATCCTGCCCAATTGCCTCGCACCGTTGATCGTCCAGGCAACGCTCGCCTTCTCGGCGGCCATCCTCGATGCGGCAGCACTCGGCTTCCTCGGCATGGGCGCACAGCCGCCGACACCGGAATGGGGCACGATGCTGGCCGAAGCCCGCGAGTTCATCCAGCGCGCCTGGTGGGTCGTCACGTTCCCCGGCGTTGCCATTCTTGTCACCGTCATTGCCATCAATCTGATGGGCGACGGCCTGCGCGATGCGCTTGATCCGAAGTTGAAGAGGTCATGATGTCGCTTTTCGAAATCGAAAATCTCGTCGTTGAGTTCCAGACGGCTGCCGGTCCTTTCCGCGCGGTCGATGGCGTCTCGATGAAGGTCAATGCCGGCGAAGTGCTGGCGATCGTCGGTGAATCCGGTTCCGGCAAGTCGGTCTCGATGCTGGCGGCCATGGGCCTGTTGCCCTGGACGGCCAAGGTCACCGCCGACAAGCTGCTGTTCAACGGTATCGATCTGCTCGGCCTGTCGCCGTCGGATCGGCGCAAGATCGTCGGCAAGGACATTGCCATGATCTTCCAGGAGCCGGTTGCCAGCCTCAACCCCTGCTTCACCGTCGGGTTCCAGATCGAGGAAGTGCTGCGCATACACCTCGGTCTCGACAAGAAAGCCCGCCGGGCGCGGGCCATTGAACTGTTCGATCTGGTCGGCATTCCCAATCCCGCCGAGCGGCTTGGGCATTTCCCGCACCAGATGTCGGGTGGCCAGTGCCAGCGCGTGATGATCGCAATCGCGCTGTCGTGCAATCCAAAGCTTTTGATCGCCGATGAGCCGACCACGGCGCTCGACGTCACCATCCAGAAGCAGATCCTCGACCTCCTGATGCGGCTGCAGGCCGAACATGGCATGGGTCTGATCATCATCACTCATAACATGGGTGTGGTGGCCGAAACCGCCGATCGCGTCATTGTCCAGTACAAGGGCCGCAAGATCGAGGAAGCCGACGTACTGTCGCTGTTTGAATCCCCCAAGAGCGAATACACGCGCGCGCTTCTGTCGGCACTGCCGGACAACGCCACTGGCGACCGGCTGCCGACGATCGCGGAATTCCTCAGCGACGACCAGATCTTTGCAGGAGCTGTTCGATGACCCATGTTCTCGAAGCCAGAAACCTCACCCGCGATTATCACATCCCGGGCAGCCTTTTCAAAAAGGCCAAGACCGTTCACGCCGTCAAGGGCGTCAGCTTTTCGGTCGACCAGGGCAAGACGCTGGCGATCGTCGGCGAAAGCGGCTGCGGAAAATCGACGCTTGCCCGTATTGTTACCATGATCGATCCGGCAACGGCGGGCGACATGCTGATCGATGGTAACAAGGTCGATATCGCCAAGGAACGTCTGACGCCCGAAATGCGCCAGAAGGTGCAGATCGTTTTCCAGAACCCCTATGGCACGCTGAACCCGCGCAAGAAGATCGGCGAAATCCTCACCGAACCGCTGATCATCAACACCAACATGAAGGCCGACGACCGCCGCGACAAGGCGATGGCCATGCTGAAAAAGGTCGGACTTGAGGAAAAGCATTACGGCCGCTATCCGCACATGTTCTCCGGCGGCCAGCGCCAGCGTGTGGCGATTGCCCGTGCGCTGATGCTCAATCCACGGCTTCTGGTGCTGGACGAGCCGGTTTCGGCGCTCGATCTGTCGGTGCAGGCCCAGGTTCTCAACCTGCTCGCCGACCTGCAGGACGAATTCCAGCTGACCTATGTGTTTATCAGCCACGATCTGTCGGTGGTGCGCTACATCGCCGACGACGTGATGGTGATGTATTACGGCGAGGCAGTCGAATACGGTAGCCGTGAAGAGGTCTTCAGCGACCCCAAGCACAACTACACCAAGACGCTTTTCGCCGCGACGCCGCGCGCCGATGTCGAAAGCATCAAGGCGCGGCTTGCCCGTAAAAACGCGGCCTGAAGAGGGCGTATCGTTTGCAGGTTTGCGCAATCACGGTTCCACTGACCGGGAATCTGCGATAAAGCGCCTGCGTCAACTCAATTCATATGCGGCTCGCCGCATCTTACGAGGAATATGAAGATGGAAATCAAACGCTTCGAAACCGGTCCGCGCATGAGCCAGGCCGTAGTGCACAATGGTACCGTCTATCTCGCTGGCCAGGTCGGCGAGGCCGGCTCTGATGTGACCGAGCAGACCAAGCAGGCACTCGCTTCGGTCGATCGCCTGCTGGCTGAAGCTGGAACCGACAAGACCCGTATTCTGTCGGCAACCATCTGGCTGGCCGACATGGTTGATTTCCCGAAGATGAACGCCGTCTGGGACGGCTGGGCCTCGCAGGGCAACACGCCGGCCCGTGCGACCGGCGAAGCCAAGCTCGCAACCCCGGACTATCTCGTCGAAGTCATCGTCATCGCTGCTCTTTAAGATCTGCCACTGATCGCGAAAGAGCCGGCGCCTTTGAAGGGGGCCGGCTCTTTCGTTTCTGATGGTCAGTTTCCGATGCGTGCCGTGCCGGTTTCGCCGTTGTCACGCACCCATTTGACCTTGCCCTCACTGGTCTCCGTCAGATCGAAACACATGGGCGATCCGTCGTACCAGACCTTGAATTGCTGGCAGAGCTTGTCGGACTGGATCCACCAACGGCCCTTGTCGGTCGGCTGAATGAATTTTCCGAGACCCAGCGCCTTGCCGCTGCCATCGACTTCGCCGGAAGGATGGTAGTTGAGCGGGAATTCGCCGCCCATCGGCGCCGCCAGATAGATCGTCTTGCCGATGATCTGGCTGCGGATATCCGCTTCCTTCAACTGCGTGGCTTCCGCCGCCGCCGCAGGGCTGGAGAGCGTGACGCTCAGAAGGATGATTGCAATTTTCCGCATGGCAGTCTCCATCGCATTGCACTCGATACGCTGCGCTTGGCAATCGGATCACTCAGCAATTGGATGAGCAGGGCCTACTCCAAATGTTTCGCCTGGATCAACGCAAGGCTATGGAACCAATCGGCGTGAGCTGCGTTAAACTCGGTATTCCAAGGGAATGCTCTCCAACACAAAGGAATGTGCCATGCTGTACTGGTTGCCAAGGCTATGCCTGTTCCTGCTTGCCGCTGCGATTGTGGGCTTGGGTATCCTGCCCGCAACGTCGGAAGACATTGCCAATACGTTGATCGTCGTGATCTTGGGCCTCGGCCTGTTCTCCCTGACGTTGCATGTTTTTCCTCCGGAACGCTACTGAAGCGTACTGTTGAGACGCATTATCAAAACAGTTTTATTTTCCCGCGAACGCTGTAGGTTCGTAATGGGAGCTGCTTCTCAGGATTGATGATTGTTTTCATTCTCGCCAAGGATGTGGCGAGAAGGCGGCTCGGTTGAGGAGAACTTGGCCGTGATACGTGCTATCAAACCGTTGTGTGGTGCCCGGGAATGCTGATCGGTAGATCTGTATTTACCCGATTTGTGCCGCTCTTGCTGTTCGCAGGCGCCGTTCTGCTGCTGGCTCTTGTGCTCGCCTCGCTCCGTTTCGCCACGCTGACCCGGCAGAGTTCGCATGAAGCTCTCGATGCTGCCCGCTTGAACAATCGCGCGATGCAGCTGCTGACCCTGGTGCAGGACGCAGAAACCAGCCAGCGTGGATACCTGATCACCGGCGAAGAGAAATATCTCGGTCCCTTCAAGCGTGCGCAAGCACTCATTGCCCTTCATTTCCTCAGCGTGAGTGGTGATATGATGAAGGCCGGGATCAGCCACGTGACTGTTGAAAGACTTAAGCGTCTGGTCGACGATAAGCTGGGGGAGATGCGCGATACCATCGGCTTGAAGAAAGCTGGCCGGGATGCCGAAGCGATAGCTGTTGTCCAGACCGATTCGGGCAAGCGGGTGATGGATGAAATCCGTGAGATCATGACCAGGATCGATGCCATTACGGGCAATATCGGGTTTCAGCGTGAGGAAACGATGGCCAATGCGGCGAAGTGGCTGCTGATTTCCATCACTGGCGGTGCGGTGTTGCTTGTCATCCTGGTTGGCGGCGCGATCTTTCTTGCCGTCGTCCACGCAAGGCAACTTGAGGTAGCGCGCCAAGCCTTGGCCGAACAGAACGACATGTTAGAGGTGAGAATAAAGCAGCGCACCCAGTTTCTGGAGCGCGCCAATCGGGAATTGCAAAGCTATTCCTACATAGTCGGCCATGACCTGCGGGCTCCCCT
The DNA here is from genome assembly GCA_900468065.1 of Hyphomicrobiales bacterium. GTDB lineage: Bacteria > Pseudomonadota > Alphaproteobacteria > Rhizobiales > Rhizobiaceae > Pararhizobium. The sequence goes on from UBTA01000033.1 coordinate 31,782, forward strand.
CGTCAACATCATGGGCTTCACGTCAGAGCTTGAGCGGGCTGCGGCGATATTCGCCGATTATATGAAGAGATCGCCAGACACCCGTGATGACATTACCGAAAAGCTCGCGCGCGAAGCTGTTGATGGCGACATTCCCGAAGCATTGGGATTTATCCGGTCTTCCATGAAGCGGATGGATGACCTGATCAACGAGATACTCAGGCTGGCGCGCGCCGGAAGCCGGCAGTTGAACGCCGAGCCGTTAAACCTTGTAGAGCTTCTTTCAGAAACCGTCGCCAGTCTACAGCACAGGCTGGATGAGACGGGTTCGAGCGTCGTGCTTTCGCCGGGCCTGCCGCCTGTTGTTTCGGACCGGCTTGCCTTGCAGCAGATTTTTGGCAACCTTCTGGACAACGCGGTAAAGTATGCCGATCCATCACGCAGGGCAGTGATTCATGTCTCGGGAACGATCGCCAACGGGTTTGCGGTGATCGACGTCGCTGACAATGGCCGCGGCATTGCGGAGCGGGACCGGGAGCGGATTTTCGAACTTTTCCGGCGTTCCGGACCACAGGACAGGCCAGGCGACGGCATCGGTCTCGCGCATGTGCGTGCGCTGGTTCGCCGTCTGGGGGGAGATGTAGCCGTGAAATCGGTTCTGGGGGAAGGAACGACGTTCGTCGTCACCCTCGCAGCTGATGTGCGGTCAGCCAGAGACAGGGGGGAACCATGAACCAAGGACTACATCCGGTCGTCATCATCATGATCGAGGACGATCAGGGCCATGCCCGGCTGATCGAGAAGAATATTCGGCGAGCGGGCGTAACCAACGACATCGTGCCGTTTGAAACAGGCCTTGCGGCACTCTCCTACCTTCTCGGCCCGGACGGCAGCGGCAAGGTTCACGAGGGCAAGCCACTTCTTATCCTTTTGGATCTCAATTTACCGGATATGACCGGAATGGACATCCTGGCCCGAGTTCGTGAAAGCACCCATCTTCACCACATCATGGTGATCGTACTGACGACCACTGATGATCCGGTGGAGGTGCATCGCTGTTATGATCTCGGCGCGAATGTCTATGTCGCCAAGCCCATGGAATACGAAAAATTCGTCAATGCCATCCAGCAGCTCGGCTTGTTCCTGTTGGTCGTCACCGTACCGGAGGTATCATGATGAACCTGGGTGTGCCCGGTGCAGAGACGGACATCACCATACTCTACATTGACGATGACGAGGCGCTCGGTGTTCTCTTGCGCAAGAACCTTGCACGCCGAGGGTTTACGGTCGTCAATGCGCTCGACAGGCAGGCGGGCCTCTCGAAACTGGCTGCCGGCGGGGTCGATGTCATCGTCCTTGACCATTACCTGCTTGGCGAAACGGGTCTGGACATTCTGCCCGCCATCGTCAGCTTGGCAGATAGGCCGCCGGTCATTTATGTAACGGGCGCCGGAGATGCGAGCATCGCAGTTGAGGCCTTGAAACGCGGTGCTGACGACTATGTGGCAAAAAGCGTTTCGACTGAGTTCTTCGATCTTCTGACGGCGGCCGTCAGGCAGTCCCTGGAACGGGCTCGGTTTCGCCGCGAAGCAGCCGTGGCGCAGGAGGAGATGCGCAAAGCGCGCGATCGTGCCGAACTCCTGTTGCGCGAAGTCAATCACAGGGTCGCCAACAGCCTCAGTCTGGCCGCTTCCCTCGTGCGCATGCAGGCGTCGTTGATTACGGATCCCGTCGCCCTTGGTGCCCTTCAGGAAACTCAGGTCCGCATTCATGCGATCGGCAATGTGCACCGCCATCTCTATGCCAAAAACCAGATAGGTGTGGTCGATCTCGACGATTATCTGGAGAGCCTTCTTGGCGAGTTGCAGTCATCGATGCATGACGATGCACGCCCGCACACGATTGTCCGTCTGATCGAGCCGGTGCAGCTGCCAACCGATAAGGTCGTGCCGCTGGGGCTGATCGTCAGTGAGCTCGTCACCAATGCCTTTAAATACGCTTATGCCAACGGCAATGCCGGCGAAATCCGTGTCAGCGTCTCCCGCAGCAGCGGCGATATCATCGAGCTCGTGGTAGAAGATGATGGCGATGGTTTTGATCTGGACGCCCCGGCCAAAGGCACGGGGCTCGGGACCAAAATTCTGGGGGCCATGGCGGCAACGATGGGTGCGGAGCTCGCCTACGACCGCAGCTATTCCACGGGAACACGCGCGCACATCACATTTCCACTCTGAAGCGCAGTGGAAAACGGCAATGCACGCAGCTTCTCGCCGAAGGAAGGTGCCGCGGAACTTTTCCGCTACTCGCGAGTTTACGGCCAACATGCCGGTGTAGCCTATGCGCCGGCGTTTTCCTGACATCGATCACATTTGTCCGCCGGCAGAAACCGTACCGCACCGGACATCCTGGAGAATTGGACAATGAACGCTGCCTTCTCGGCGAGTGGGGTTTTCAAGAAAAGAAAACAGGCAGAAATAGAGGCGCAGGTGGCTGAGGCCGCCAACCCGGAACCGTCGCCGAAAACCGGGCTGGATCTGGTCGTCGCCTGGAGCATCATCGGAACGTTCATCATCTTTGCTTCCGGGGTGATCTATACGATGGAATCGATCCTGATGCCGGTGACCCTCGCCATTGTCATCGGCATGGTATTGGGGCTCGCTGCGGACCGGCTCGCGAAATTCGGAGTACCACCCGCGCTTGGCGGATTGTTTCTGGCGATCGTCTTCGTCATCGGCCTGTTCTTTCTGATCAACGCGCTGATCGACCCGCTGACATCTCTGGCGGGACAGGCGCCTGGCATTCTGGAGCGGGCGATCGAACGCGTTCTTCCCCTCATCCAGCGCTTTGAATGGGCAAAGAACGCAATCGCCGGCACGGATGAAAAGGCTGTCACGGATGTGGCCATCCAGAATGCCGGCGCCATGCTCGGGCTTGTCGCCTCGGGGGTAACGCCTGCCTTCATCCAGACGATGATTTTCATGGCCGCACTCGGGTTGTTCCTTGTCGGGCGCGGGCATCTACGCAAGACGATCATCCTTGCCTTCGCTACGCGCGAACGGCGGCTGGCAGCGATCCGGATCATGAATGCGACAGAAAATGCGGTCGGGTTCTATTTCTCGACCGCCAGCATCATCTACATGGTGCTGGGGCTGATCACGATGGCCATCGCCTTCCTCGGCGGACTGACGGTGGCTCCGCTTTGGGGACTGTTCGCCTTCGTTTCAAGCTTCATTCCCTATCTCGGCGTCACCATCATGACGGTTGCGCTTCTCTGCGCTGGCCTGATGACCCATGATGCCCTGCTTCTGGCGCTTGCACCGGCCGCTGCATTTTTTCTTTTGCATCTGGTGATGGAAAACCTGATAACGCCGGCGATCCTTGGACACCGGTTGGAGATCAACCCATTTCTGATTTTCCTGGCGATCATCTTCTGGACCTGGATGTGGGGCGCTGTCGGCGCCATGCTTGCCCTGCCGCTCTCCCTGATCGCAATGACGATCTTCAATGAAGTCCGCACCCAACCGCCGGAGCGGCAGTTGCCGGGTTGAAGTCTGGCGGCTGGCGGAGCTTGCCGCGATCATATGCACGAACAGAAAGACTGATGCATGTCCCAAATGCTTGATGCCCTTGATACTGCCCAGGCCGATCTTCACGGAGGCAGGGCGCCATGGGGAAGGGGACTTCGCCCGCCGCGGCATGGCAGCCTGAAGCAAAGTATAAAGACGGAGGTGCTGGTCGTCGGTGGCGGTATTACCGGATCACTGGCGGCCCAGCATCTGGCGGCGCGGGGAGTGGATGTCGTGATTGTCGATCGCGAGCAACCCGGTCTCGGCAGTACCGCTGCAAGTACGGCGATGCTGCAATGGGAGATCGACTGCACGCTTGGCGAACTGACCAACTTCTACGGTTTTGATCGGGCAGCAACCCTTTATCAGCGCAGCGCTGGTGCTGTTCACGGCTTGTCGAGTCTGGTTGGTGCGCTTAGTATCGATTGTTCTTTCCGGCCGCGATCAACCCTCTATCTCTCGGCCGGCGAGGCGGGTCCGTCGGCCCTGCGTGACGAGCATCTACTGCGGCAACGCGCGGGTTTGCCGGGCACGCTGCTTGATCATGCAGAGCTCCTGTCCGGCTTCGGTATCGATCGGGCTGCCGCCATTCTGTCGCCCGGATCTGCCGAGGCCGATCCCGTGCTACTCTCCTGGGGACTGTTGCACGATGCCGAAGCGCGGGGTGCGCGGCTTTTCGATGCGATGGTGACGGAGTATCACGACGCGCCGGGTTCGGTAACCGTGGAAACGGACGGCCCTTTCGTCATCGAAGCGCGGCATGTCATTCTTGCCACGGGATATCTCATGCCGGATTTCGTCCGCTGCGGCATCCATCAAACGGCATCGAGCTGGGCATTGGCAACCGTGCCGCAGGCTCCGGGCAGCCTTTGGCGGGATGGCGCGCTGATCTGGGAGGCTTCGCAGGCCTACAATTATGCGCGGACAACGGCGGATGGGCGGATCATCATCGGTGGCGAAGACGACGGCACAATCGATCCGGCCGTGCGTGACGGCAAGATGCCGCAGAAAACGGCAGCACTGGTCGAAAGTCTCGTCAGGCTCTGGCCCGCTGCCAACCCGGTGGTCGATTTCAGCTGGTCCGGTGCGTTTGGCGAGACGGAAGATGGACTGCCGCTGATCGGCGCCGTTCCCGGAATGCCCCGCATCCTTGCTGCCTATGGATATGGCGGCAATGGCATTACCTTCAGTTTCATGGCGTCGCGGATGCTGGCCGAATTGTGTGCCGGCAGGAGGGAAAGCTGGTTCGACGCTTTCGCCATCGACCGGCCGCCGCCTGCCGGCTGATAGCTTAGCGCTTGCCCGAGCGCGCGTTCTCGTCGAAGAACAGAGCCTGGCTGATCAGCGCCTTGACCATTTCCGGATTGAACGGCTTGGTCACTAGGAAGGCAGGCTCGGGCTTCGTTCCCGTCAGCAGCCGTTCCGGGAAGGCGGTGATGAAGATTACCGGAATCGTGGCGCTCTTGAGGATCTCATTGACGGCGTCGATGCCCGAGCTTCCGTCGGCAAGCTGGATGTCGGCGAGGATCATCTTCGGCGCGGTCTTTTCAAACAGCGTGATGGCTTCGCCATGGGTTCTGGCTACGCCCGAAACCTTGTGTCCGAGGCTGCTGACCATGTCCTCGATATCCATCGCGATCAGCGGTTCGTCTTCGATGATCAGGATTTCGGTGGCAACCTGCCTGGAAATATCTTCCGAAGCCTCGCGCAGCAATGCCGCGGTTTCCGCTTCGCTCACGCCGAGAATTTCGGCTGTTTCCGCCTGTGTAAAACCTTCGACTGACACCAGCAGGAAGGCTTTGCGGGCCGCTGGCGGAATAAGCGAGAGGTTCGCTGCTGCCCTGGCTTCCCAGCCGAAGGGCGAAGCCGTTTCCGGCAAATCGATGCTGAGCGTGTCGAACAACGTGGAGAACAGCTTGAAGATGTTTACACGGTCGTTGGCACCCTGCGGAAAGATCGTGATGTCGGCAATCAGTGCCTCAAGGACGGCGGCAACGTAGGCGTCGCCGGAGGCTTGCGATCCCGTGACCGCGCGGGAGAAACGCCGCAGATAAGGAAGATGGGCTGCGATCCGCATGGAAAGTGACATTTATGACTTCCTTCAGTATGATGGCGCCGGAATTTGCCGTCGTACGACGCTATATTGAGTCGAAACATGGCATTGGTTTGAACATGTTTTGTGGTTTATGGGAAGTTTCCAGACGGACCCGATCGGATACCGGCAGAAACCAAACCCCAATAAATTTGCGATATCGCAACGTTTTCGGTGTATCAGAAGGACGCGTGTCAGCGTCGCAGTCTGGCAATCGGCGTTGCGGCGTAAGGAGTGAAACGGTCGATGAGTGACATCCCGGAAAATCAGCGGCGGGCAGGTGGTAACATCGCGGACCCCAACAACCAGATCGCCCACAAGCTGAAAGCACTTTATAGCTCTGTCGAGCGGGAACCCATCCCCGACATGTTTCTCGATCTACTTGAGAAGCTTGACAGGGCGGAACGGCTTGACAAGCCGCAATTGTAACGGCGTGTGCTGCGCCCGCCTGATGCCCAGCCGATTTCATCCCTTCGCATTCACATGAAAAACGGGCCGAGGCCCGTTTTCCTGTTTTAAGCGCTGCAAGCCGTGCGATCAGCAGGATGCGGTGTAACGGCGGCCGTAACGGTCGCGGTAGACGCAGCGGCCAGGCTCATTGGCATTACCAATCAGCGCGCCAGCGACACCACCGACCGCAGCGCCAACTGCCGCACCGCGAACATTACCCGTTGCTACGCCGCCGATGATGGCGCCGGAAGCAGCGCCGATGCCGGCGCCCTTTTCCGTCTGGGAGCAAGCGGCCAGCGGTAAGATGAGAACGGCTGCGAGAAGGATCTTTTTCATGGATGGGTTCCTTATGAAGGCGTTGATGGACAAGGGTTGGTGGACAAGGACGGTAGCATGACAGCCGATCAGATTCGGCCCATCAGCACAAGGATGAGGAGAATTACGACAACCAGCCCGAGGCCACCCGAGGGTCCATAGCCCCAGTTGCGGCTGTGGCCCCAGCTGGGGAGCGCACCGATCAGCAACAGCACCAAGACAATCAGGAGAATTGTACCGAGCATGATATTTCCTCTTTGGGTTCAAGCCCCTTCGGGTCGAGGGGATTATGCTGCGGTAACGTCTGTCACACAATTTTGTTCCCGCGCCGGGTTCTCATTTAATTCCGGCAGGCATGGCATTCACAAGAGGGTGCGATATCGCCCGATTGGTAAGCGCTTGTTTACGGGGTTGCGTCAAAGGGCCGAACAACAGAAAGGTGCTGATGAGGCGGTCCACCTTGTCGCGCGCTTCCGCCATGGGCAGATGGCCGACCTTGTCGAGGATGACGGTTTGAACCCGCGGCAGGCGGCCGGAGAGATGAATCTGATGCAGTGGCGGCACGATCGCATCACGAGCGCCGATAATGTTGAGGACGGGCACATCGACGAAAGGTAATCCGTCGATGACCGATGTCCGTGACATCCAGGAAACGAAACTGGCGATTTCGTTGGCCTCGGATTTCAGCAGATGTTCGCGAACCTGCTCCATTGCAGCGATTGTCTCTTCCGTTTCCCAGTCTGCGGACTTGTCGAATACACAGTCCAGCGATCCCCACCGAAAGGTTTCGCGCGTCGCAATCCAGCGGGCAAAGAGCCGGATGAAGAGATGGCGGCCGAGGAGCGGCAGCCGCAGGATGCGGGATGCCAATCGTTCCTGCCCTTCGAAACGGCCGCATGCGAAAGCGCCCATGAGAATGACGCTGCTGACCAGGTCCGGCCGGTGGCGGGCGAGCAATAACGAAATGAAGCCGCCGGTTGAATGGCCAATCAGCGTCACCGGTTCGCCGTTAAAGTCACGCTCGATCGCCTCTGCATAGGCATGGACGATATCCGCTGTATCGAGGCCATGGGGAGATCCATCCAGTGTCCACGGGCTATGGCCCGGAAGCGGATAGGCCACAGCTTGTCCTTCGCGCACGATGCTAGGCGCAAAACAGCTCCAGAACGCTGGCGACATCACCATTCCATGGATGAGCACCGTTTTCATGCCTGGGTCTTGAGAAAGCCAATGAGGTGGTGGGGCGCGCAACATTGCCGGCATTCCTTAGTATGCGCGTCAGCACCGCGCCCGTCAGAGTTTGGTTGTGTCTGGGGCAGGCGCAGCCATGAAGACCGCGGGTATCCGGGTTTACCAAATCACGCCAGGCATTGTTTGACGCGTTGGCAGAACGCATTCAGCGTCAAAGGTTCCGGAACGGAGCAATGGAACTTCTTGCCGCGTGTCCCCGTTCATTTGACACATCAATCATTGTGCAGGGAGCACGAGGATGGAACATATCGCAGCGATCATGATGCTTGTCGGGTGCACCCAGGGTAATCTCGAATGCAAGGAATTGCCCGCGCCGGCCGTTGGTTTTGAGACTGCCGAAGAATGCCAGCAGCTGCTGCAGCCGTCGATCAAAGACGTTCAGGGCAGATATAAGATTGTCTACGGCAAATGCGCTGAAATCGATCCCGCCCTATACCTTGAGGATGCAATGATAACCTGGGACATCACGCCGGCGAACGAACTGGACGTGCAGGTGACATTCGATGATCCCGCTCCCCCCATGGTCGTTGCACAGAAAGCAGAGCGCAAGGCGATTTTGAGCAATTGATCGCCGTAACTGCCGGAACATTGCAGTGGAATCACCGTTTCTCAACAGCGAAAGAAGGAGATTGTCATGAATTGGGATATGATCGAAGGCAAGTGGAAGGAATATCGCGGCAAGGCGCAGACCCAGTGGGGCAAGCTGACCGACGATGATCTGGACGTCATCAACGGCCGCCGCAAGGAATTGGCGGGCCGGATTCAGGTTCGCTACGGCATCGAAAAGGACGAAGCCGAGCGGCAGGTCGATGAGTGGTCTTCACGCCACTGAGGCTGTTCGTGTTTAATCATCAAACGGCACTCCGACGATCCGTCAGGGTGCCGTTTTCATATCCGACTTCTCCCGAGCGGGGATAAAATACGGAACAAAATCTGGATGATGCCGTTTTGCAAGAGGCCATAGCGGCCAGTAGACAGCCACCGCGTGCGCGGCTGGCATGTTCAAATTTGCATGAAGGAGCACAACATGATCCGCACTCTCCTGGCGACGACCGCGCTTGCCGCGTTGCTGGTCTCCGGCGCCTCAATCTCTGTTGCGCTAGCGCAGGATGCTGCGACCAAGGCCGATCCGGCTCAGGCCGCCACCGCCAATACCCAGGCCAAGCAGGGCTTGGCGGGCTATTTCACCGCCGCGCCGGAGCAGGTGCTCGCAAGCTCGGTCCTCGGTAAAACCGTTTATACCGGCGTCGATGAACAAGGTGAGGCGATTGGCGATGTCAACGATGTCGTTATCAACGCCGATGGCGGGGCTGAGGCGATGGTGATCGGTGTCGGCGGTTTCCTCGGTATCGGCGAAAAGGACGTGGCGATCGGCTTCGACCGTGTCTCCTGGTCTGACAGGGATGGCCAGCGCATTATTGTCGTCGCCGCCACGAAAGAAGAGCTTCAGGCCGCTCCCGAATTCCAGCGGGCAGCCATCATGGAAGGGGCAGCTGCGACGTTGCCGGAAAACTCTGCAGCGTCGGCGCCGCCGGTTATCACTGATGAAGGTGCCGGGGTGACGCAGCCGGCGACCGGTACGACCCCTCAGATGACGGACCCTGATCTCAATCCGCCGGTCGATCCGGATACAACGGCCTCCACCCCATCGGACGAATTGAAACTGGTGGATACGGCTCTGATCGGCGCCGATAAACTCGTCGGCACGGAGGTCAAGGTTGCTGACGGCACCAAGGTCGGAGAAATCGGCGATGTTATCGTCGGCAAGGACGGGAAAATCGAAGCCTATGTCATCGACGTTGGTGGCTTTCTCGGCATCGGAGAGAAATCGGTCGCCATGAGCCGCGAAAGCGTTCAGGTCATGGCCGACACGAACGGCGCGATGGCTATCTATTCCCCTTTTACCAAGGCTCAACTTGAGAGCCAGGCTGCCTATGACGAAGAGGCCTACAAGGCCAATCCGCGCGGCATTATCCTGTCAAACCCAAACTAGAACTTTCTGAAAACCGGCGTCTGCATGGCGCCGGTTTTTTTATCCGACTGCCGGTCGTTGGGAGGCACAAAAAAAGCGGCACGACGCCGCTGTATTTTTGTCTGTTGCAGGGTGCCGTCTTCAATGGTCATTATCACCGGAAGCTTTCTCTGACGCTTCGAGTTTAGAGAGAAGGTCTGAAAAGGTACCGTCGGTCTTTGGCATATCCCCGGGGAAATACAAATCGCGTAGCGTCTTACCGATATGCAGGTTGTTTCCGCGAAAATCGCGCGGTTGGCGTACCGCAGACGCGGCTGACTTCCAGATATTGGTGTTTGATACGGTCATTTTACTATCTCGCATGAGGTATATGCCTTCACAACGTTAGCCGCGTTAGGAATGTTCCGCGAAACCTGTGGCCAATCCGTGTCAAATCGGTGCAATCTTTCCTGCCATGGTTAATCAATGGTTTAGATGCAATCTGGGCCGGGATTGCTGCCCTTGGGAACAAAATTTCCTCACCAGCGTTTAGTCAGCGAAAGTTTAAACAAAGGAGAATTCTCGATGCTTTACTACGCTCTCGTCTTCCTCGTTGTTGCCATCATCGCAGGTGTTCTGGGTTTTGGCGGTATTGCTGGTGCTTCAGCAGGTATCGCGCAGATTCTGTTCTTCCTGTTCCTGGCGTTCCTAGTCATCTCGCTGGTGGCTGGCCTGATGCGCAGAACCTGATCCCATCTCAGGTAAAGCGTGAAAGAAGGGAGCGATGCAAAAGCATCGCTCCCTTTTCCGTGTTCGGCGGACGCGGCAATGTCAGGCATCCGCTTGCACCTTGCCGAAGAGGGTTGGCTTGGCTATGCATGATCGCAACTGCAATCGGACATGCCGGAGCTGCGCGAAGCATGAAATCTCTGGAACTCATCGTTGAAAGAATCATCCTGTCGAGCCGCTGGCTGCTGGTGGTCTTTTACCTGGGGCTGGTCGCGGCACTGGCACTCTACGCGGTATCCTTCGTCTACAAATTCTACAAGATCGCCATCATGGTCTTCAGCTATGATGAATCCGATATGATTCTTGCGATGCTCGGGCTTATCGATGCGGCTCTCGTTGCCAGCCTCATCGTCATGGTGATGATTTCCGGTTACGAAAACTTCGTCAGCCGTTTCGACGAGGGCGATGCCGAAGTCTCTTTCCTCGGCAAGCTTGATTCCGGCAGTCTGAAGATCAAGGTGGCGTCGTCGATCGTGGCGATCTCATCCATCCATCTGCTGCAGATTTTCCTGAATGTGCAGAACTACACCAGCGAGCAGCTGATGTGGGCGACCATCATTCATATTGCTTTCGTGGTCTCCGCGCTGATGCTTGGGTTCCTTGAGCAGATCATGACCAGACTGAAGAAATAAGCGTAAAGCAGAGCGGGTGCCGGATATGAAGACAGACGTCGTTGTTTTGGGGGCGGGCATCGTCGGCCTGTCGACAGCTATCCACCTTGCGCGGCGGGGCAAGTCCGTAGTTTTGCTCGATCGTCGCGGCGCCGGAGAGGAAACCTCCTATGGCAATGCGGGCCTGATCCAGCGCGAAGGCGTCTTTCCCTATGGTTTCCCACATGATTTCGGCGCGCTGTTCCGCTACGCGCTGAACAACACGATCGACGCCCACTATCATTTCCGCGCCTTGCCCGGCCTGGTGCCGTTCCTGATCCGCTACTGGTGGAATTCGGGCTTCACCCAGCACCAGAACATCGCCTCGATGTATGCGCCGCTGATCGAGAATTCGATCGCCGAACATGCCGACCTGATCAATGCATCCGGTGCCGGCGATCTCATCCGCAAGGATGGCTGGATGAAGGTCTTCCGCACCGAGGGCGCGCGGGACGCAGCTTACAAGGAAGCGGAAAAGCTCTCGTCGACTTTCGGTGTCAATCACCAGAAGCTATCGAGCAGTGAGCTGAAGGTGATGGAGCCGTCGATCCGGGCGGACCTCACCGGCGGCCTTCGCTGGACCGACCCCTGGTCGATCCGCGATCCGCACAGCCTCAACAAGGCTTACCTCAGTTATTTCCAGTCCCTTGGTGGCCGCCTGGTCTCGGGTGACGCTGCGACGCTTGAGCATATTCTCGAAGGTGCAGGCTGGCGCGTTGCGACGCCGGAAGGTCCGCTTGAGGCTAAGGAAGTGGTTGTGGCGCTCGGCCCCTGGGCCGATACCGTGACCCGAAAGCTCGGTTACCGTTTCCCGCTGGCGGTCAAGCGCGGCTACCATATGCACTATGGCATGGAGGAGGGCGCGCAGCTGAACAATTGGGTGCTCGATGCCGAAAAGGGGTACTTCCTGGCGCCGATGCTGCGCGGTATTCGGTTGACCACCGGTGCCGAGTTTGCCAATCGTGACGCGCCGAAGACCCCCGTTCAGCTGACGAGGGCAGAGCGCGTCGCCCGCGAATTCTTTCCGCTGGCTGAACGCCGCGATGAGGAGCCGTGGATGGGCGCGCGCCCTTGCACGCCGGACATGATGCCGATCATCGGTAAAGCACCGCGTCATGAAGGCCTGTGGTTTGCCTTTGGTCATGCCCATCACGGCATGACCCTTGGCCCGGTCACCGGCCGCGCCCTTGCCGAAAAGATGACGGGCGAGAAGACCGTGATCGATATCAAGCCATTCCGGCCGGACCGTTTCCTGGCTTGATCTGACTTGATCCGAACGGGCGCGGGCTTTCCTGCGCCCGGCCGCTCCCAACATTTTTCCCGATTATTTTTCCGACGCCGGAACAAACGTCAAACTCCGCCGTTACTGTGGTGGCTGAAGGCGAGGGATCGGTCAGCTGCGCTATGCGCAGAAATTGAAAAGACTACTGCGGCAAGCGGTAGCGGGAGGAATTTCATGCAGAAACAGGTGATAGAATTCAACGGCGAAGCCGTGGGCGCACTCATGCCCGATGGCGACCGGTTCCGCTTCATCGCCGTCAAGTATGCCGTCTGGAGCCTTGATGGCCGGCTGTTTTCCCGCGCACCCGAAGCAAGGCGCGCGGTGATTGCGCTTCTGTCGAAGCCGGCAGTGCGCGCGATGCCGCCAGCCAGTTTCTGGGTGCCGGGCAAGGGAGATCCGACACAGAGCCAATTTGGCTGGAACGCGGTTTCCCCCATTCCGTCCCGCGGTCGGCCAGCAGAAGGCAAGGCTGCACGATGATCACGGATCAACATAACCTGACGCCTGTATGTCGAGCTGATAGGCGGCAGGATCGGCCTTGAACAACAATGTGCCCGTTGCCGTCGATTGCGCGGGAACATAGTCGAAGGTTATCTCCTGCGTCTCGATGACCTTATCCCCAGCCTTTAACGTGCCCGTGACCGGGACTGCAGCTGCCGTTCGTGTCCCTTTATTGCTGACCAAAATGGAAACTGTGTAGCTGCCGCCCGCGTTGGCCTGCTGGTGAGTGACCTTGACATCCAGTTCGGGAACGCCGTCGGAATTGATGACGGCGTGGTAAGCGATCCACAGGATCAATGCTGCAACCAGCAGGGTACAAAGCCCGCCGACCATCCATTCGATCCAGTGCGCGCCACGCTTGACCCTGCGGCTGCTTGCTATGTCCTTTGTCGCTTCAGGCATTGAATTTGCTTCTCACAGGATAAGCCGTGCGGCGGCGGCGCCAATTGCGCCGGGAAAGGCAAGGACGATCATCGCCGTTATCGCTGGCGTGAAAGACACGCCATCCAGCCGCTCGAAACTCCAGAGCGAATAGAGGCTGATCACCAGGGCGATCGCATAGCCGGGCAACGTGAACCGGATAAGCGCGTGCCACCATGGGGTATCGCTAGATAGTTCATGGCCGCCCTTGAAGGAAACGGCATAGACGAAGGCGTGCATCAGCGTGATCGAGAGTAAGATTGTTGCAAGGGCGTGCCAGGGCGTCATTTTGTAGGAGATCAGGATCATCTCCTCGGTTGGCGCCATGTTCAGATTGAGAAACAGGGCGCCCACTGCCATCATGAACAGTTCGCTGCCGTAACCCGCTTGAGGGTCGTCTTCTGCGTCATCCTTGCCACTGCCCAGCTGACTGCGCCCTAGCAATGCGCCGATACTGGCGGGAATGGCCTGGATGGCGATCTTGCCGCTGATCTCCTCCGCCGGCATACCCGTCATCAGCAATTTGAACAGCGTCAGCGTGACAGCACTGGTGAGAATGCCGATGCCATAGGCAATCATCGCATCGCGAGCCCCGTCTTTCCAGGAAAACGTGTCTTCGAAACCGATCCGATGAGAAATACCAACCAGCAGCGGAATGGCGATCACCATCAGCAGCGCAAGGCGCCACCGCTCCATGGTAATGCCGAGCTCCCACATTTCCATGGTCATCTGCATCGGTAATGCAAACAGAAGAGCGCCGGCAACGCCGCGGCCCATGCCGACCAGGAATGTGTCAGGAGCGGGCTCGTCTGGTGACCGGGTGGCTTCATCGCCGCTAGTGGCCGCAGCGGTGCCGTCTACTTGCATGAATCCCCTCATTGTGCACTCGAACATGAACCCGGGCGAACGGTGTCCGCGTGGCTGTAATCAGGCGGAAACCGCTGGATCAATCGTCCCAATCCGCCGGGATGCCGCCATCGGCACCACTGGTTTCCAGGTCGTTGCGAATGCTCACGACACCGGGGACCGAGTAGACAAGCACTTCGATCTTGCGGCGTTCGTGTGCCGTATCGACAGAGCCCTTCAGCCAGACGGATCCACGCCGTGCCTTGATATCGACGCCCGAGGTTTCGATGTCGCTGTCTTCAAGAACATTGGCAATTATATCTTCCAGGGCATCGTCATCGACATCCGCCTCCGTTTCGTCGCCGAAAAGGTCGGGACCGTTCTCGCTCTCGATTGCGGGATTGTTGCTGCGTTGGAATCCTGGATTGCCCGCCTCATCGAAGTTGTCGCTCCCCTGCCCATAGGAGCTGTTGCCCACCTTCTTCTCCGATCCCGGAGTGCCGTCGGCATAGGGCCAGCCGTCATCAACGTCGCGCTCCTCGTAGTCGCGGTAGTCTTCTTCGCGTCCAGTGCTCTTTGGTGTCTTGTCGATCATCGTCTTGTCCTCGTTCTGGTAGGATCACGACAGAAACGGATGACGAGGCATTTGGTTCATTCGCGCCGATCAATCCGCATCATTTGCGAAAGCGAACACGAAAAATGGCGGACCCGGTGAGCGGATCCGCCACTTCTGAAGATGGTGTGCAGATTAGTTCTGCGGTGCAGTGCCGGTAGCCGGTGTCTGCGTATCGGTACCCGTAGCCGGGGTCTGCGTATTCGGGGTTGTCGGTGTTGCGTTCGGCGTCGTCGTCGTGCCGGGAGTAACATTGGTTTCCGGCGTGGCTGTACCGGGTGTCATGCTATTATCGGCTGGTGGCGTTGCCGTCTCACCGGTGGTTGCGGGCGGCGTTGCCGTATCCGCTGGCTGATTGGAAGACATTTCCGCCGGCAGCCAGACGAGCAGGGCCAGAACCAGACCTGCGAGCAGAATGAGCAGTAACGGCCAGCTTGAGCGCGACTTGCGCGGTTCGATCTCTTCGACACGCCGCTGGTTGGCCAACGGATCGTTCACCGGCGTTCCTGTCACCGGATCGATACGCGGACCTGCCTGTTCGGCGGGCCATGCGGCAGGATTCACGTTGCGGTTTTCACTGGGGTCAAAACGTTGATTCATGGCGTTCATATCCTTTCGAGAAATGGTGCCTGTGCCAGCAAACGTTGAAGGCAACTGCCCACTAAACGTCGCTACAGGACGAATGTTCCTCGAAAAGACTGTTATGGCCGCCAAACCAGCCACAGTGGAGATCTAGGATGAGGGAAGTTCCGCAATTTCCCCGAATTTTGCCAACAGGCGCGGGCTGGTCATGTCGCCTGTTTCCTCATCCACCTCAACGGCATAGGCTGCGACACCGGCAAATCGATCGGCCATGGCGGCGGCGATTTTCTCCGCGCTGGCGGCACTGGATGCCTGGCGCATTTCGCCGGGGGCCATCCCGCCGCGCGCCTTGCGATAGGGGATAATGATAAATTTCGCGGCCATGCATGGCCCTTTCAAGGAACTGGCGCCGGCAAAGCCGGTGATGGCCGTTGTGTCAGGTTTTTGGTGGTCTTCAGCTTGGCGGTCGAGTGCGCCGTGTCGCTGATCCCGTTATTGCCTGTAGCATCTATTGCAGCATCCTGTACCCACAATCGGCATTCAGGCCGGAACAGTTGCGGTAGTGCGCGCCGAAAATGGTTCCGATCGCGCAGGCTGTCCGGGAACCTTGAGATGATCCGGCGGCAGTTTCGCCTTGGCCCGTTCGGCCATCATTTCGTATCCGCTTTCCAGGTGGCGGCAGAACCGTTCCGCATCAAACAGCGGTGCCAGGAACCTGTTGCGGGCGATGGTTCGTTTCAACGCA
Source organism: Hyphomicrobiales bacterium (assembly GCA_900468065.1). Lineage (GTDB taxonomy): Bacteria > Pseudomonadota > Alphaproteobacteria > Rhizobiales > Rhizobiaceae > Pararhizobium. Next base: position 47,814 of record UBTA01000033.1, read on the forward strand.
CCAACCCGCTGCGGATGTTCCGAGAGTTCGACGGCAAGATCAACAAAGGCGCTGGGCGTTTCGGCCACAAGCTCTGGCAGACCAAGTGCCGTCAACAGGCTCTCGGAAACCCGGGAGGCGAAGTTGCTCCCTTTGACGGTCACGACCGGCAGGCCCGCCCAGAGTTTGTCCGACGTGGTGGTGTGACCGTTATAGGGAAAAGTATCCAGCCCCATATCGGCCGCCTGCAGCCGGGCGATATGGGCGTCATAGCCTGTCGCCGAAGCGAAGATGATCCGGTCTGCTGCGACGCCGCGTTTGGCGAAAGCCGCGAGAAAGTTGCTGCGCGCCAGATCTCCATCGATCATCACCCAGAGGATGGAACGGCCGGAGCGGCGAAGGATCTCCGCCCAGCGGTCGAGGGCGTCAAGCGAGATCTTGCGCGCGGCATTGAAGGCGGCGAAGACGAAGCGGTCGGCCGGCAAGCCGAGCGCGTGGCGCGCCGCTGCAGGTGGCAAAGCCCGCTGCACCGGGTCGTTCGGCTGGTAGCTTTCCGGCAGCTGGCAGATTTTCTCGTGATAGCTCAGCCGGGAGCCATTCGGCAGCACGATCCGGTCGCCGATGATATAGTCGCAATCGATATTCACACTGCTGCCCGGAAAGCCGAGCCAGGCCACCTGCACCGGGGCAACCATTTGGTTGAGAATGTTTGAGCGCGATCCGCCGGTATGCCCCTTCAGGTCTACAAGGATATCGATGTTCTGCTGCCGGATGATGTCGGCGGCCTGCGCATCGGTCTTGCCGAGCAGAGAGACGATGCGGCCCCATCGCGCCCTGTTATTGGCATCGGCGGAGATATGCCGTTCCGGTGTGTAGCAGAAGAGGGTGACATCGAAACGGGTTTCGTCATGCGCTTCCAGCACGTTTTGTAGGAGCCGCATGGTCGCGTGCTCGCTCCAGAAGTCGTTGGAGAGGTAGCCGATGCGTATCCGCTCGCCCCAGGAGTGCTGCCGCATCCATCTTTGCCGGCTGGCGGCAGGTGAGGGCGCAGCCATCAAGCCGGGATTGTTCGTGGCCAGCCGGTTCAGCCGCTCGTCGCCGCAGCGCAGAAGATTGGAATAGGCGGTTTCGCCCTCCAGCGCTGAAAGGTCGCCGCTGGCAATCTGGCCACTCAGCGTCAGTTCCAGTTTCTCGATGGCCGCAAAATCGCAGAAATCGCGCGCCACGGACATGAATTTGAATTGCGTGAAGGGATCACTGGGAAAGAGCGCCGCAAGTTTGCCGAATACCTGAAGGGCCAGCGGGTTTCGCTCGTCCCCGTTGAGGATTTCACCGGCAAGTTTCAGATGGCCGGCCTCGTCGCTGTTTGCCAGGCTCTGTTTGACCAGATCGATGAGTTCGATGTCACCGGTGCGCCGGAATGAGCGTGCCAACATATAGGCAAGCGTACGGTCGTGCGGGATGACGTCCAGCAGCCGGATGCCGATCAGTTGCGCGCGATCGTCATCGCCGGCATCGAAATATAAGTTTGCAGCGCGGTTGAGCAACAGTGCGGAGTCATTGCCGGCATGCTGCGCGGCCTGTTCGAAAGCTTCGGCTGCATCAGCCGCAAGTCCGAGTTTTTCGAGCGCTTCGCCAAGAAGGATCAGTGGCGCAGCATCTGCGTTCGCACCGAGCATCGGGCTGACAAGCGCCAGGGTTTCCAGATAGTCTGCCCGTTCGAATGCCGCCCTAGCGGCGGCAAGTCCTTGCCCGTCCATGTCTCATATTCCAAGTGACCCGTGGAAGGGTGAAGTGGATACGATAGGCCCTGATCCTTGTGCGTGGCGGGTCCGCCGGACCGCAAAATGGACGGCCACGTCTTTTCGTGGCAGCGAGAGAGACGTCAATCTGCCCGCCCGGCCCTATTCTAAAGTTAATAGCAGCCGCGTCCGGTCCTTGCGGACGAGGGGCTTTGACAGATTTTTCAGCCGATTGATACCCAAAATTTTCGCCTGCAGGTGAGTGTTTTGACGCACAGGCGCTCGGCCCCCTCAACGACAGCCGTCTTTTTCTGTTGCAAACAGGCTCTCGTGCAACATATCGCGGCAGAAGAGGTCTCGGAAAGGCCTGGTGGCAACAAGGGCCGGGGTAACTGGCGCGTGTTTCTCAGGCCAGCAGGACATCGCTTGACCCGTCTCGCCAGCATTCACGCCGCCTTTCATGTGTCCAAAAAACGTGACTCGACTTGTTATTAAGGCGATGCTAATTTTGTTATGCTGTTACCTTGGCCGAAACCGGAACAGCATTTTAAAGCGGAAGCGTTTTTGACTTTTTGTATTGAGGGGCTTTTCAGGGTCAATATATGTTTGGTGTCCAAGCCCGTCATCTCAAACGGATGGCGGGCTTTTTTGTTTAATCAAGAGTATGAATGGACAAACCCCGTTAGTTCGCAGTGACACGCTTAGAGAGGCGAGCCTTCCCCGGGCGCTACTTTTTCGAATGGCAGCACATTGCCCGCCATCTGTTTCGACCGCGATACCGGCAGGCCATGAAAATAGCCGCGGCCATTGAGGATCGAATAGAGCGGCACATAGTCCACCAGTTGATCGTCGGTCAGGACAGCGTTACGCATATTGTCGAGTATGTAATATCTGTCGCCAGCCGAAACTGAGAGAATGGCGTGGTAGAAGCGGCGTTTCTGATCGTAGAGAACGACGATGGCCATATCTTCGAGGCTGACGCCGCTGGCATGTAACGCCGCCATCTTCAGAATGGCAAAATCCTCGCAATCACCGGTCTGGCGCTTCAGCGTCTCGCTGGGTTTGGCCCAGTTGTCCGTCGTCTGGTAGGTATCAGCGTCGCGGCTATAGCGGATCGAGCCGTTTACCGTCGCATTGATATCGTTCAACTTATCGCGCAAGGAAGCCTGAGCGACGCGGGAATAGGAGGCCTTGATCGCAAGCGCCGCGGCGTTGCAGTTTCCTGCCGCGCAATTCCATTCCGAACCATCCTTTATCTGGCTCAAAGACGGCGCAAACTTCTTCAGTGCGCCAAGGCGCTTCAATGGAAAAGCGACCGTGCCGAACACCGCTTTCGACGCGGTTGGGCTGGCGCCTTTGGTTTCCTTGGAACGAACGGCTGCGGGATCGGCCAGTTTGGCCGGGATCGCGCCGGTCTGGATGTTGGCGTCCACGGTTGTTGTCCGCACGTCAGCCGGTGCGAAATACAGCGTGGTGATCTGCTGCTCTAACGCAATGGCAGAATATAAGATCGCTTGCGGGACCAAGGATAGCGACGGGAAATAAGTAAAATTTTGTTCAAATTCTTTATTTTCAACTACGCTTGTCGAATTTGCCAAGGAATAGCTCGGAATTGCAGCGGTAGCGAAAGCAAGGGCGGCGATATAGTTTTTGATTTGTTTTTTCATTTGTCCACGTTCTCCGGCGGTTGGAGAAACATTAGGACGGATCGATAAAATTACCGTGAGGAGGCGTAGATAACCTTGGATAAAAATAAAACGTCGAATGAGAAAAGACATTGAAAGAAATTTTTAATGTTCTATCAATCAGCGGCGTTGCTCGCAGTCGGCTTTATTCTGCGGAAAAGAAAATCGGTAAAACCGAAACATGATTGCATGCGTTGGGGAGAGAGCTTTGCTGAAAATGCGTGGATCGTGGATCGCCGGCATCCTGCCGGGCGCCGGACGTCTGAGTCCTTGCCTGAAGGCGCAGTCTGGAAATGCTTCTGATATCCGCACCGATCCGGCAGATTTTCTATCTCTCCTGCGGAAATCTCTCGGCGGCCGCATCTCCAATCTCGTTCTGGCTTCGGGTATGGTACTGGCGCTTGCCTCGTGTCAGTCCGAGGTCGATAGTCTGGGTGGCGTCAAGGGAAAGAATGACCTGAAGCCACCGCCATCGACGTCCGTTACCGAAGCCTTCGGCGACAAGGGTGCCGAGATCACGCTCATCCTGGCAAAGGCGCCGGCCGGATACGTCATGGGTGAGGCGCGGGATGTCCGCGATGGCGCGGCACTTGCGATCGGTGAACTCGGCGAGGATATGGTGCATGCCCGGGTGGCCGACGTGTCCAAGGGCGCTGCAACCGCCGTTTCGGAAGCGGCCGCCGCCAAGGCCCGCGGTTCCGTTGTTCTCGTCAGCTATGCGCCAAGCAGCGTGACATCCGCCATTGCGGCCATGCCAGCCGATCAGCGGCCGTTGCTCATCAATGTCGGACGCCAGGTGAGCGCTTCCGGCGGCGTGTTCAATTTCGCTTCCGATGAAGTAGATAGTGCAATTGCAGGTGTGAAGGCTGCGGCCGCAGGTGGGCGCCGCAAGTTTGTCGTCTTTGTACCGTCGGACTATCCGGCAGGCTATGAGGCCGGGATATTGTCAGCCGCGAGTGCTGCGGGCGGCACGGTTCTGGCATCGCCGCGGTACGTCGCCAGCAGCGCCGGTGTATCCGAAGCGGCGCTGAGTGCGCAGGCTGTGGTGAAAAGCGCCGATGCGGTCCTCGTGCTTGGCAATACCAGCGCCGTTGCCGGACTGGTCTCTGCCATAAAAACATCCGGCGCGCCGCCAAAAATGGCGTTCATCGGCACCAGCGGCTGGCCCGAGGAGGTTCTATCGGCCCCTGGTGTAACGGGCGTCATGATTGTTTCGGTCGATCGCGAAAACCGCACCTTGATCGCCGAGCGTTATAACCGCCGCTATGGCCGCCCGCTGTCGGCGGCTGCAGCCTACGGATATGATGCGGTCGCACTCGCATCCGGGATCATCCGGGCAAAGGGGCCGGCAGGGCTAACGCCTGAACTTCTGACCCGAAAAGCCGGCTTTACCGGCATAACCGGCCTGTTCCGCCTGACTGCGGCTGGTCAGGCCGAGCGCAAGCTGACACCGTATGTCATCACCAATGGCAGGCTCGAACGCATGTCAGGACCGGCTCCCGTCAAGAACTGACCGGCCGCGCTGCCGCTCGTGCCATGCTTCGCGGCCGTATAAGGCCTGCATATCAAACAAACATATCTGGCGCCGTCTATGCGCTGCTGCCGGCCTGTGGATCGTTCCGCAGGCCGCTTGTTGCTGTCCGCTCGCCCTAAAGCGTCCGCGTGCCGGCCCGGCAAGACCTGCCCGGCATCGGCGTTTCTATGGCCGGCCATCCGAATACAGCAGCTGTTCTACGGTGTTTTTCCTGCCGCTAAAGTTAACCAAGTCTTGTCCTTTTTTGGGGAGGTGCATAACCGAATATGTCTCCATAGTTAAGGAAGTATTGCGTTCGGCGGGCCTCAGGTATTTGAGTGCGATCATGTTTCTGTGAGAGGTTTGCCATTATGTCTATTGAAGATCTGAATGTTTCCGCCATCGATGCTGATCAGGCCGTGACCGAGTTCTCGTCGGAATTTCAGGACGATGGCCGGCAAGCCATGGATATTGAAATGGCCCAGGCGACGGATAATGGCGCATCCGCCAAGTCGGACCGGCTGCCTGCCGAAACCGCCGCAGGTGACGAACGGCCGAAGGAGATCGTGCCGGATCAGAACAACATCGCGCGTCTCCCGGCCAATGTGACGGTCGATGAAATTCGCGTCGATGGAGCCAATCTCATTTTGGTGCAGGCAGATGGTACAGAAGTGACCATCATCAACGGCGCGCTTCGCATCCCGACATTCCTTATTGGTGAGGTCGAGGTTCCCCAGCAGGTTCTTCTTGCTGTTCTCGAACAGGATGGCGTCAACGTCGCTGCCGGTCCGGATGGTTCCTATTCGGCCACAAGCTCCGGCCCGCAGAGCTCAGGCGGCAATTTCGAGGATACGCTGCAGCAGAGCACCCAGGAGGCCGGTCCTCTGGCCGATCTTTTGGCAAACACCGAATTCGGTGATCCGAGCGGCGATGGCAATGGTCTGCTGTTCGACGACACCCCGATCATCACCGAAACCGCTTTGAGCTTCGTTACCGAAACGGCAAATGCCGATGGTACGTTCGAAAACCAGACCATCGACGGAATTTTCGGTTTCGTGCCCGGCGCCGATACCGGCCAGATTGCGTCGATTGCCTATGTCAACACGCTGAATATCGATGAGCCCACGCAGACAGGAATCGCGGCCGCGCTGACATCGGGCGGCGTCCCCGTCGTCGTCACCGTCTCGGCAGATGGCCTGACACTCACCGGCACTGCCGGTGGCGCCGTCGTGTTCACCCTGACGGTCACCAATACGGCGACCGGCGCCTTCACCTTCCAGCAGTTGCACGCTCTCGATCATCCGGATCAGGGCCAGAGCGGCACCGATGATCTCCTGCGCCTGCAATTTACCTACACCGTCACCGACAAGGACGGCGACACCGTCATCGGCAACGCATCGATCGATATCCGCGATGACGGTCCGGTTGCCAACGTGGGCACGGGCTCGACGGTTGAGGACGAAGCCGTCAATGGCGGCAACAACGAAGCCGACAATTTTTCAGCTGGTGTCTCCGGCGTTTCGCTGAACATCAACTGGGGTGCCGACAGCGCCAATGCCGGCGGTCTCAACGACCGTTCGGTTGCCTTCACCAACCCCACGGTCGCAGTTTCCGGCGCCCATGGCGAAACCCTGACCTCGCTGGGCCTGGCCGTTTCAACGACGGTTCTGGCTGATGGCACACTGGTGGGCTATACCGGTGAGACGGCTCCGACAGCCGCAACCGGCGAAGGCTCGTCCAATGTCGTGTTCTTTGCTTCGGTCTCGGATGTTGCCAACGGCACCTATGACTTCACGCTGGTCAAGCCGCTCGATCACGCGGCTGGCAATGGCGAGAACAACCTGTCGCTGACCTTCAACTACACCGCCACCGACAGCGATGGCGACACCAGCAGCAATACGTTCACCGTCAATGTCATCGATGATGCACCGGTTGCCAACACTGGCACATCCTCGACGGTCGAAGACGAAGCCGTCAACGGCGGCAACAACGAGGACGATACTTTCTCGGCTGCCGTCACCGGCGTTTCGCTGAACATCAACTGGGGTTCTGATAACGCCAATGCTGGTGGTCTGAACGACCGCTCGGTTGCCTTCACCAACACCACGGTTGCCGTCTCCGGCGCCCATGGCGAAACCCTGACCTCGCTCGGCCTGGCGGTCAAGACCGAACTGATCGACGGCGTCCTGGTCGGTTATACCGGCGAAACGGCTCCGACGGCCGTCACCGGCGAAGGTTCGTCGAACGTGGTGTTCTTCGCTTCGGTCTCCGACATTGCCAACGGCAGCTATGACTTCACGCTGGTCAAGCCGCTCGACCATGCCGCTGGCAATGGCGAGAACAACCTGTCGCTGACCTTCAACTACACCGCCACCGACAGCGATGGCGACACCAGCAGCAATACGTTCACCGTCAATGTCATCGATGATGCACCGGTTGCCAACACTGGCACATCCTCGACGGTCGAGGACGAAGCCGTCAACGGCGGCAACAACGAAGCCGATAACTTCTCGGCTGCCGTCACCGGCGTTTCGCTGAACATCAACTGGGGTTCTGACAACGCCAATCTGGGCGGTACCAACGACCGTTCTGTTGCCTTCAGCGGTACTGGCGTCACTGTCTCCGGCGCCGATGGCGCAACGCTGACCTCGCTTGGCCTGGCTGTTTCGACGGTGCTGATCAACGGCGTTCTGGTCGGCTACACCGGCGGGGATATTCCACAGGCAGTGACGGGCGAGGGCTCGGGCAATGTCGTGTTCTACGCCTCGGTCTCGGATGTTGGCAACGGCAGCTATGACTTC
>UBTA01000090.1 GCA_900468065.1 Hyphomicrobiales bacterium
CTCCCGGGACACGATCTCGACGCCCACAACGTTGGGCTTCGTCTCACACGCAATCGCAGCTTGATCGGTCTACTTTCGTTGAAGCAGCAGGATAGCTTCTGCCGCCCGACTGGTCGACAGTTAAGCCCGCGCCACGAGGCGATGTGCGGCAAGCGCTTCCAGCTTTTCCGCTTCCGATTGCAGGAAACTGGTTACAGCCGTTTCGCCCGCAATTCTCAAGTCCGGTAAAAGGCCGGTGCTCATGCGTTCGATTTGAATGCCATTCCAAGGGTGAGTGTGCCTGACATCCATGGTGGTTTCCGGCGAGGGGACCCGCGAAATTTCGCCAGATAAAATACGGAGTGGGATTTCCGGATCAGCCGCGAACGGCCTCGCAAGCCCGATGACATCAAGATCTCCACGGGAGAGTGCGTCCGTCATTTCACCAACGTTACGAAAGCCGCCCGTTACCATGATAGGTATTTTTGACGTTTCGCGGATGGCGCGCGCGAAGTCTACGAAATACGCCTCTCGCTTCAATTGCGACAGATTAATTGGTTCGCCTTCATCTCGAATAGAGACGCCGACCACCTTTGGCTGTTCCAGCGATCCTCCTGAGAGTTCGATCAAGTCAACCGACGTGTCGTTTAACATTTTTACAAGTTGAATGCACCCTGCATGGGAGAAACCCCCTTTAATGAAGTCGGAAGCGTTCAACTTGATGCCGATCGGAAACTTTGGCCCAACCTTTGCGCGCACAGCCTTGATGATTTCAAAAAGAAATTTGGCGCGGTTCTCCAGCGACCCGCCCCAGTTGTCCATCCGTTGGTTGGTGCGAGGGCTGAGAAACTGCGATATCAGGTAACCGTGCGCAGCCTGAAGTTCAATTCCCGTGAACCCTGCGCGTTGAACACTGTCGGCCGCGTAAGAAAACTGATTGATGGCCGTGATAATCTGATGTTCCGTCATAGCTACGGGGGTGCTAAAGTTAGCTCCCACGCCGCGGAACGCCTCAATTTCGACGACCGACGGAGCTAGTGGCCGTGGGTTAATCGAGGCATCCACCTGTCTGCCAGTGTGGCTCAATTGCACCCAGAACTGTGTTCCATTCGAGGTTCCCGCTGCGGCCAGTCGTTTCAACTGATAGTCTCCGCCTTCATCTGTGATCACCACATTCGCAGCTCGCTCAATGTGCAGACTATCCACCTGAAAGTTGCCGGATATCAAAAGTCCGGCACCCGAGCGCGCCCATTGGGCATAAAGAGTTTCCAAGCGCGATGTCGAATGGCCTGCTGCATCCGCCAAGCCTTCGCTCATCGCTGCTTTGGCAATTCGGTTGTTTAATGTTGCGCCGCATGGAAGTTGCAATGGTGTAGAAAGGGAAACAGACATATCCAGTCCTTTAAGGGGTGTGTGGCCATGTGAGCTCACATGATTTGAGGACGGCGAGGTAGCCCGCCGTCCTCGTGACATCTTAGGAAGCCGCGCCAACGATGTGTGCGCCTCTCAAGCCCTTCGCGACTGATGTTACCCGCCTGCCCTGAAACTGGGCGACCGCCAAGTGATCCGCATCGGGCTTGAGTGTATCCATTGCTGACACGTGAGTGGCACCATAAGGAGTTCCCGCCTTGAACATCGCTGGATCGGCATATCCAAGCGGCACAATGATAAGGCCAAGGTGAGCCATAGGCGTGTACATGGAGAGAAGCGTGGACTCGTTGCCACCGTGCCTCGAAGACGTAGAGCCGAATACGGACCCGACCTTGCCGTTGAGTTTGCCCTGGAACCAGATGCCGCCCAAGCTGTCGATATAAGCCTTCAGTTCGGCTGCGATCGAGCCAAAGCGTGTCGGAGTTCCAAAGACGATCGCGTCAGCCCACTCTGCGTCTGCCTCGGTGGGAGCTTCATACTTGCTGTTCATCTCGGCGGACTTTTCAGCCCAGCCCGGCGCATTTGCCATAACCTCCTGGCTGACGAATTCGCGCGCGCGACGCAGTCTTACTTCTGCGCCGTCTGCGATCGCGCCTTCGGCGATGGCGTTTGCGAGAATCTCGGTGGAACCATTTCTGGAATAGAAGGCGATCAACACTTTTGGTTTTGTCATTACTTTTGGCCTTGTTGGTTGGGTTTGAGCTCGCATATGTTCAATCGTCACCGGAACGCGTGCGCATTCGGTCTCCGGCAAAAACTCTTTAATTGGCGCGCGATCATGCGAGCGCTGTTGGACAACCTTCTGGCGACCAACAGCAGCGAGTGGATATCGAGACTGACGCAGATTACATTTGCCCAAGGCCCGGAGAAGGAGTCCCCAGTAGGACGCTAAGTCCAAGAACTCGGACGATGTCGGGGACTATCTCAGAAGAGTAGTCCAGGATGATGGTACTTTGCCCAAGGGGCCGGGTACGGGCTGATCGGCGGGGTGGCTCGTCGGGGGCGCAAGTGGTTCGCCGACTATCTCGCGCTTTTCCCTATAGTCCCAGAACCAGTACTCTCCTGGCTCGAACGACTGCGCGACGTCGTGTGCATGCCCTATTGCGTGTTCGGTCGCATGCGCGCCCGGTGACGAGTCGCAACATCCGATGTGTCCGCATGCAGCGCAACGACGAAGGTGATACCACCAACCATCAGTTGTTAGGCATTCGACGCAGCCAACTCCGGAGGGCGGAACCGACGGATTTATCTTCTGTGACATAATACCTTTCCCGTGCGACAGCTTGCGATAGGCACGCCGTGATTACCGGATATCAAAATACGCTGATTACGACCTTGACGCCGCCGCCGGCCAGAGGCGATGCGGTTGTGAAACTGAAGACGCTGGGTGGCAGAGTCATCGGCTCTGCGTCGCGAGATAACGGGCGTTGTCGTGCTTGCATTGTTTGGTTCCTCACCAATTTTACTGGAAGCCGTCCACCACCCTATCGTTCGTCAGGTACTATTGTCGGCCTTGCTTACCGAGTATCATCGGGGCCAGATTTCCAACATTAAACACTCGTTTTAGACGCATCCAACGTCCGCAGTAGAGCGACGCTGGATGCGACTTCCGATAGGCTGTCAGGCGGCCATCAGTTCGTCGGTCGGACCGAACAGCTCGAAGTGAATTCGGCTCGCCGACACCCCGGCGGAGTAAAGCTGACGGACAAGCGCTCGAAGAAACGGCTTGGGGCCGCAGAGATAGAAGTCGGCTGTCTCGAAGGGTGTATTTACCTTGAGCCAATCCACACTTATGAAGCCATCATGGTCGTGCGTTCTGCCCGCTTCGTCGCTCCAGTGGGGTTCGCTGTAGAACGTCCTGACTGTCGTCTTCCCGTGGTTATCCGCCAGATCCCTCACGTGACGGTCCATGGCGTGCATCGAACTGTTCATCGCGCCATGAACAAAATAAGTTTCGCGGTCCGGATGTCGATCGGCGATCGCTTCCAGCATGCTGACCATCGGTGTGAGACCCACTCCTCCTGAAAGGAGCACGACAGGCTTTGTCGATGTCTCATCCAGGTAAAAATCGCCTGCTGGCGGGGTGGCCTCGACTGTGTCGCCAACTGCCGAGATGTCATGAAGGAATAGCGAACCGCCATTTCCTTTCGCCTCGCGCTTTACGGAGATGCGATAATACTCGTCGCTGGGTGCGCTGGATATCGAGTAGTTCCGCTTGAGATCACTTCCGTCGGCCAGCGAGAAGCGGAAAGTAAGGTATTGGCCGGGCCGGTGCGGGATGACCCTTCCGCCATCTAAAGGCTTCAGAATAAACGAGGTCACGACTTCGCTTTCAGGAACCTTGGAGCAGATCAAGAACTTGCGCCATCCGTTCCAGCCCCCAGTAGTGGTCTCGATCTCCTGCCTGATGGTGGCTTCGCGCTCTATCATGATGTTCGCAAGGAACCAGTATGCTTCACCCCAAGCAGCGAGGATTTCTGGTGTCGCGGCGGATCCAAGCACCTCGGAGATCGCGTCCAGCAGCGCTGTTGCCACAAACGGATAATGTTCGGCGAGAATGTGATAGCCGATGTGTTTCTGGGAAATCCGCTCAACGACTGGCAAGAGGACCGAAAGATTATCGATATTTTTGGCATAAGCGAGGATCGCGTTTGCGAGTGCATTCACCTGCGTGCCGCTTTCGCCTTGGTTCGAATGGTTGAAGAGAGCCCTGATTTTGGGGTCTTTAAATAGTCGTGCGTACATAGCGGCGGTTGTCGCAGTACCGTATTCCGCGAGCACGGGAACGGTAGCCTTTACGATAGCAATGGTTTGCTCAGACAAAGGTTCTGGCATTTTCGATTTTCCTTTCGGATGGTCATTCAAGTGGGTTCTTAAAACATGCATCTGCATTGCATCTTTATAAATCGCGAGAAACATGCGAAGTAAAGGCATGTTTTTAACTCGGCGAATTTGACGCAGGCAGCACGATGAAAATGACCCGTTATACTGACTACGCCATGCGCGTGGTGATCCATGCGGGGTCCAAGAACGGTGATCTCTCGTCGATCCGGGAGATCTCCGAAACCTTTGAGATTTCCCAAAACCATCTAATGAAAGTAGTTCAAGATCTGTCAAACGCGGGGTTTGTCGAGGCCGTGCGCGGGCGTCGCGGTGGCGTACGACTAGCGACGTTGCCCGAAAACATAAATCTGGGGAGGCTCCTGCGACACACCGAGAGGATGACCGATCTGCTCGACTGCTCGGGGTGTGTTATCGCGCCAGCCTGTGGTCTTCCCTCTATCCTAAACGAGGCGACAGCCGCATTCATTGCGGTATTTGATAAATACACATTGGCTGACCTCTTGCGGAAGAAGAGCAGTCTCAGGCAGCTTTTCGCGATCGCAGGAGTGCAGGCCGAGAGTTTCTGAACAGGGTCACAGTAGCTGCAGACGCAACACTGAGCACCGTAAGATAGGGCTATCGAGCGTAAAGAGGCAGCGATGATTAGAGCGGCAATCGCTATTGCCATCTGCAGGAGCATGCCGATTAGAGCGCCGGTCGGCAAACAATAGTTTTAGTTTATCTCAGCGTTGGTTTTATCGACCAACACCATCGCTCTCGTTAAATTTCGTTTCAAGCGCGGTTTGATTAAGAGGGTTTTGTAATGAGAGTAGCTGTAATAGGCGCAACTGGCATGATTGGATCAAGATTGGTCGCGGCCCTTAGTGACAACGGGCAAAACGTCGTCGCGGCCTCCCCTTCTTCAGGTGTTAATTCCTTCACCGGTGAAGGTCTCGAAAGAGCTTTGGCAGGCGCTGAGGTCTTGATCGACGTCACGAATACGTCTGCGTTTGGCGATCACAACGCCTTCGGTTTTTTTCGCCAATCCGGTACCAACCTAATATCGGCGGCCATCGCTAACGGAGTGAGCCATTATATCGCACTCTCCGTCGTGGGGACTGATCGACTAGTCGAAAGCGATTACTTTCGCGCCAAAATGGTCCAGGAAAATCTGATCCGAGCTTCGGGACTACCGTTCACCATCGTGCGTTCCACACAGTTCTTCGAATTCTGCAGCGGCATTGTCAACATGGCTGCCGAAGGCAATTCTTTCCGGTTATCGAGTGCGATGGTTCGCCCGATCGCCGCAGGCGACACGGTTTCGGCTCTGACAGAGGTGGCGCTTGGAACGCCATTAAATCGTACGGTCGAAGTGGCAGGGCCCGAGGACTTTCGTTTAGACGACCTCGCGAGAATTCTTCTTGCGGCAAGCGAAGACACCAGGGGCGTCCTTACGGACAGGACCGCGCGATATTTCGATGTCGGTCTGGCTGAGCGGACTCTGCTACCAGGTCATGAAGCTATCGTCGGCAAAATACGTTTTGAGGACTGGCTTTATCAGACCATGTCGCACTGATCGGATAATCAGTTTAGAACTTCTTTTTGGGACCTTCACACAACGACCGGCTATTCGGATTTTGGTGAAAACCGCCAGGATGATTCTACACATCAATCCGGATAGCCCCTCATTCCGCCCTTCCCGACGGACGAAGCCTGACCACCATAATCCAGTAACATCCGTTTAACGGAGACCGCCTCCCCCAAACTAAGGTTGGGCTTTCGCTAGACCAAATCTCTAACTTCCCTGCTCTTCAGTTCGATCAATTGCGCGCTTCAAGTGCGCTATCGTCCCCGCTTCGACTGAATGGAATAGAAGAACTTACCGCAATTGGAAGGGGGACGGCGATGCTTTCGACAATTAACGCCTTGGTAACCCGAGAGGGGAGACAGCGCGTGCTCACACGTGAAGCAGTTTTGAAGAATTCAGGTGCGAACCTGTGACGCCCATCCGAGTAGCTACTTTGCTAGGCGCGGCATTTATGCTCATGGTTGTCGCCATAACGGTCATTCTGATCACCTTCCGCCACGACGCCGTCCTCTCCTCGACACGGAAAGAGCTCCGAACACTTGATCTCGTTCTTGCTGAGGAGACTGACCGCTCTCTGCAGAGCGTCCGCCTTCTGGTGGATAGTGTCGTCGAACAGATTAATATCAAAGGTATCGCTGACTCACAGACGCTCAACACGAAAATGGCAACCCTTGAAATTCACGAGGATCTTCGCGCCAGAATCGCGGGTGTCCCTCAGCTTGATGCTGTCACGATCGTCAACACAAAGGGTTTTATCGTCAATTTTTCGAGGAAATGGCCCGTCGCCGATAACGATCTTTCCGATCGCGATTGGTTCAAATCGATTAGAGACGGCGGCAAGGACTTTCTCTACCTTAGTAAAACGCTGATTGACCGAGCGACATTCAAACCCACGATCTATCTGGGAAGAAGGCTTTCCGCACCGAACGGAGATTTCATCGGTCTCGTCCTTGCGGCAGTTCAGTTGCGGCACTTCGATCGCTTCTATGACTCCCTGAATCTCCCAGAGAGCGACTCTGTGGCACTCTGGAGAAAGGACGGAATTCTGCTCACACAGTATCCTCTCTCCCCATCGCCGAGCAACACACCGTTGCACGGGTTCTTACCCTCGGAGGAAAAGCCAGAAGTCGAAGGCACATATGAAGACACGATTACGTCTCGGGAGGGCGTCCAGCAGACAAAAATTGTAGCCTCAGCAAAAACCCCGCAGTTTCCCGTCCAGGTTACGATAGCTCGGGACAAGCGTTCGGTTTTGGCCGCCTGGAAACGCGATGCCGCCGCCCTCATTCTGGCCGGATTCATAATCCTCATCGCGGTCGCAATTCTCCTGGCTGGGCTAATTAAACATCTCAAGACGCTCGATGCCACCGCAATACTTTGCCAAGAGCGCGAGCAGGCGATCCTAGCCCGGAACGAAATAGAAGAGGCACTCCGGCAGTCTCAGAAACTCGAATTCGTTGGTCAATTGACAGGAGGCATTGCCCATGACTTCAACAATGTGCTGACTGTCGTGGTAAGCGGGCTGAATGTTCTTCGACGCAAGCTAGATAAGGGCGACACCGACGTAAGCGATGTAGTGACTAGAATTCTGGACGCTACATCCCGGGCGGCGAGCCTTACGCGACGTCTTCTGGCGCTTGCCAGGCAAAAACCTACAGAGGCTGTCGAGATCGACCCGAATGAGCTTCTTGCCGAACTGATCGAACTCATCGGTCACGCCATAGAGGGACCCGTTACCATTGCAACTTCTTTGGCGGACGATCTCTGGCAAGTGAGAGTGGATGCCAGCCAGTTCGAGAATGTCATCCTTAATCTTGCGGTCAACGCCCGAGACGCTATGAGTTCAGGGGGCGTGCTGTCAATTTCAGCTGAAAATCACACGGTGCGTGAAGAGGACCAGATTGCTCCGAAGATCGAAGCCGGTGAATATTTGCTGGTGACCGTGGCCGACACTGGGGTCGGAATGCCTGACGAAGTAATTTCAAAATCATTCGAACCATTCTTCACGACAAAACCAATCGGCAAGGGCACTGGTCTTGGCCTCAGCCAGGTAATGTCTTTTGCGAGACAGTCGGGCGGCCACGTAACGGTGTCGTCGGAGGTCGGGACGGGCACGACGTTCCAGATGTTTATCCCGCGGCTCACTGAACATCCGCAGATTTTCGCTGAAGTGGAAGAGACCTCGCAGGCGTCTTTGTCAGCCCTACGGACTTTGGCTGCCGATCCGTACGCGATGCAGTTTTGAAAGCGGTGTTGTCCGTTCCTGGCTTTAACTCCAAGTCTCCTTTTTTACGTCTACGACGCGGACGGTACATCCGGAATCGTAGCGTGCTACGGCTGAGCTAGCTCGTGGGGAAACCGCACGGGCCGTGATAGTTTAACGGGCATAACACCACGCTCGGTTGAGGGATTCACTTGCCGCGTTCTTGAATGTTACGCTGGCAGCAAATCCTGGGGAATTCAAAGCGGAGGTGATCGCGGCGAAACTCAGGGAAAATAGGGCGAGTAATCTTTCGGACACAAAGCTGAAGAAGTTGAAGCCGTAAGTTCAACCGATCACCTTAACATGCCGGAGAAAGGTCTTCGCTCCACAGCTCGGCGCAATGGCAATGATTGGCATGACTGTCACTCATTCACCCGGGTATTCGTGTGGGCCCCCCCGATGGCTCGATCACCGAACATCGACAGCTGAAGACGAACAGCAATTCGGTCTGCTCTTTCCTGCAAAAGTCTCGCGGCCTCGGGCGATAATATTTCATCGGTCGTCTTCCTCCAAAGCTCCAGCCAGCGCTCGAACATTTCAGACTTGATAACGGCAGCGTGCATCATATGCATGGCCACCGGATTTCCTTTGTACCGCCCACTGGATAGAATCAACGATGACCAAAACTCCTCAAGCCGAAGCATGTGGCTATCCCAGTCATCCACGATCCCATTGAACACAGGTCCTAGCACCGGGTGCGCTCTCACACCCTCGTAAAACTTGGCTAGAACATCCCGCAATTCTGCTTCGGTGATCTCGCCTGGGCTCACGTCTTTATCTCCAATCGATTATCGCGGTTGAGACATGCCGGAAATCCCGGAATCAACCTATTTCTGGATTTTGATCAGTCGCTGCAAGAAAACTTTGGCATCGATGACTTCGATTCCAAGGCCCATAAGCTACTTCAATCGGGCTTTGTCGAGCCCAAGAGCAGCGTCGAGGGCACTCGGGACAGACTTGAAGGAAACATTACCCCAATTCCAACAATAAAAAGATCAAGTCAGTCCTCTCCTTCCGCAAAGCTGCATGCGGGCATGCTTGTAGCCACCGCCAAAGCACATCTGGGTCCGCCGTCAAGGCCAGGACGGCACGCGCCGCACGAATCTGAAAGTCGGAGCCATAGTACGGGCGGGGCGACGCAATTTTTTAAGTTCGTTCGCTAAGTGAAAGATGAGGGGAAAAACTTATCGCGCGGCTGTTGGAAATATTCAATAAAACCGGCAGCAGTGCAGGTATGCTCTTTCGAAGCGGCAAGCGCGGCGTTTGTCTCAGAATCGGGTTGAACCAGTGCGTAGACCACAAAATGCAGCGTTTCGAACTGGCGATGAGTTGACGGACCTGTCCTCGGAAGCGGTCATAATTTTTGGGCTGGATGGTGCTATTCAGTATTGGAATCCGGCTGCCAGCGAGCTCTATCGATTTTCCGCCGATGAAGTGATGGGCCGCGATCTCGTTGCCTTGCTAGATTGCTCTTCAGAGCTTCTCGGTGACAAAGTCCAGAAGCAACTAGCCAAAACAGAAAAATGGCGCGGGATAGTCCAGCGCAAGACCTCCGAACGAGCGCATATAGACGTCAGTGTTCGCTGGACACTGAGGATAAATGAGAATGGACTTCCCGATGCGGTTATCGAGTTCGGAAGGGCACTCGAAGCTGAAGAGAGCGTCTCCCAGCTGAAAGTTCGAGAAGAGCGATTTCAGGCGCTGTTTCACAAGTTGCCAGTGGCCCTCATGCTCGCCGACGCGCAAGGTATCGGGCAGATTCTGTGCAAATTGAAAGAGGGTGGCATAGCGGATCTTAACACCTACCTAGATGAACATCCGTTGTTTCTGAAAGAGGCGATGAACGGCGCGTTGATCGCGGCCGCCAACGAGAAGGCGGTTAGCACGCTCGGCGCAAACGAAAGCGGGGACCTTTACGACAGCGCGGAACACATTTGGAGCGTCTCGCCGCAGACGTTCAAGCGCACATTGGTTGCCAGATATGAAGGAAACCTTCAGTTTGGGGAGGAGACCCGTATTCTCACCCTAGATGGCCGCGTGATCGACGCCATGTTCACTATCGCGTTTCCGCCTCCCGAGGATCGAATGGGGATGAGCCTTCTGTGCATTACTGACATCACCGCCGTGAAGGCGACCGAAAATCGGTTAAAAAAAATACAGGCCGACTTCGCGCATTCTTCTAGGGTGGCCATGCTCGGAGAACTCGTGGCAACTATCGCGCATGAACTGAACCAACCACTTGGGGCGATCGCTCTGAATGCCGCGGCGGCGACGAGATGGCTTTCTCGTGAGGAACCCGCAGCCGAGCAGGCGAAGGCCAGAATCGAAAAGATTGCCGCTGAAACCAAGCGCGCCAGCGAGATGATAAGACGGATAAGGGTTATTATAACCAAACATGACGCTGGCAATGTCGAGGTCGATCTAAATTCGATCGTGACAGAGGTATTGCTTTTCCTAACTGGAGAGATTGAGAACAGGTCCGTTCAGGTGACGACCAACCTTTCTACCAATTCCCCGCGCATTCTTGGCGATAGGATACTCGTCCAGCAGGTTCTCCTGAACTTGCTTACCAACAGTCTTGAGGCATTTGACGACAAGCATGCAGGCGACAGAACAATCCGCGTCGGCACGTCTGAGAACGTAACAACGGGAATGGTAACCCTGACGATCCAAGACAGCGGTACTGGTATCGCAGCGGAAAACCTACACCGCGTATTCGACGGCTTCTTTTCGACAAAAGACGACGGTTTAGGAATGGGGCTTTCCATCTGCCATTCGATAATCGCTGCATACGGCGGAGATATAAAGTTTGAACGGGGGCTAAGAGTCGGAG
Source organism: Hyphomicrobiales bacterium (assembly GCA_900468065.1). Taxonomy (GTDB): domain Bacteria; phylum Pseudomonadota; class Alphaproteobacteria; order Rhizobiales; family Rhizobiaceae; genus Pararhizobium. The sequence continues at coordinate 10,918 of UBTA01000090.1, forward strand.
CCGCCGCAGTCGTCACCTTGCCGTCTGCGGAACTCGGGCGAGTAAACCATATGGCCGGAACTGGAAACTATCCCTGATAGGCGTGGTAGAGACTCATAAAACTAGCAACTTTTGCGATCTGAGCCGGAGAGAAAATGCATCCCGTCGAACTCTTTGAACTTGTAATTGGAATGCTAGTCGTCGTTCTTGCATTGCATTGGATTGCTGAACGCCTCCATTGGCCTCCATCAGTCGCTTTGTTAATCGGAGGCGGTGCGCTGGCTTTTATCCCCGGCATTCCGACAATCCAACTAGATCCTGAATTGGTTCTCGTGATATTCCTACCTCCGTTGCTGATGGATGGGGCGTGGTACACGGCGCTCTCGCGATTCAAGCGACATTTTGTGGGCATTTTGTCTCTCGCCGTGGGTGCGGTCGTGTTCACCACACTGGTCGTTGCAACAGTGACGCATTGGCTGATGCCTTCACTTCCGTGGGCGGCATGCGCGGCTCTAGGAGCAATCTTGTCACCACCTGACGCAGTGTCTGCCAGGGCCGTTCTCCAACGGGTCCGCCTTCCCCGACGGCTCTCAACGCTTCTGGAAGGCGAAAGTCTTCTCAACGATGCCACCGGACTGGTGATCTTTCGCTTCGCGGTCGCGGCAGCTGTGGGCGGCGGCTTCGATGCAGGAGCTGCCCTTGGTCAATTCGTGATACTCACGATAGGTGGCTTGGCTGTCGGACTCGCCATAAGCTTTTTATGGTTGATAATAGCACGCTCCGTGCGCGACGAATTGATCTTGATCGTCATATCGCCGCTCGTCAGCTGGGCATCTTACCTGGTTGGTGAGGCGTTTCAGGTTTCCGGCGTAACTGCCACGGTAACGGCTGGGCTAGTCTTAGGATGGCATCAACACACGGTTTTGTCGGCGTCCGTACGTCTGAGAGGGACAGCGTTCTGGATTGTCCTCGTGTTCCTGCTCGAAGCTTCAGTGTTCGTACTGATCGGCTTTTCACTCCGAGATATCATGGAGCGCGCGGGTGGCCCCGAGATCGTATTCGAACAGATGGCGTGGCCGCTTCTGGTAATCGTGGTCTCATTGACGGCGGCGCGCTTCGCATGGATATTTGGATCGGACCTGCTGCTACAGGCACTGGTCATGGCGGGAATTGGCAGACACCAACCCCTCGGCCGATCAGCGGGCACTGTCGTGAGTTGGGCAGGTATGCGAGGGGTCGTTACCCTCGCCGTGGCGTTGACATTGCCGGAAGCCATGCCAGGTCGAGATTTTATGGTGGTTACGGCCTTTGGCGTGATCTTGGCCACCGTTGTTATTCAGGGCTCGACTCTCGGTTTCGTGATTCGCTGGGCGGGCCTCCGTAAAACAGAGGAAGACGAGCCCCCCATGAACATGCCGGCGGCGGAGGCAGCCCTGGCGCAAGCCCAACTCACGGCGGTGGAAAAGCACGCGCGCGACGGCGACGGGAACATCGTCCATCCAAGGTTACTGGACCAGTTCACACGGAGTGCATCCGTGGCTGAAAGTTACAGTGGGACCGCTACCGAACGGGAACGGGACATTCAAGCACATTACGATTTGATCATCGCGGCAGTGGATGCGGGACGCGCAGAACTGGTTCGCCTCCATAGAACCCACAAGATCGATGACGAGACCTTGCATAGCCTCGAGCATGATCTTGATCTACAAGAACTCGCTGCGATTTCGGCCAAGGAATAGATCTCTTGTAATTGGCACCAGCCATTACCGGGGAGGTCAGAGCCCTCGCCTGGTCTTTTCGGAATGATGTAGCAGATGCCATCAACCTTACACGCCGCGACGATGAACGCTTCAGCGACAAGCGTGGCGAGTAATCACCGTCCGCGAAAGGCGAGGCTATCGTTTGAAAACAACTGATAAGCCGGACTCTATATGATATTATAGTGCGGTAATCCCCCCGTTTTTAACGGGGCTCCGCAGTAGAATTCACGCGGCCATTTTCAGTTTCTGTGCGGGCGTTATGCCGCCGATGCCCATATTGGGCCGTTCGTTGTTGTACGTCCATAGCCACTGTGTGGCGAATTCCTGTGCCTCCTCGATGCTTTCGATGATGTATTGGTCGAGCCATTCATGTCGGACGGTGCGGTTGTAGCGCTCGACGTAGGCATTCTGTTGCGGCTTTCCGGGCTGGATGTGGCTCAAGGCAATTCCTTGCGTTTCGGCCCATCCCATCAATTTGCCACTGACATATTCAGGTCCATTATCCACACGAATGGCGAACGGTTTGCCGCGCCACTCGATGATCTGGTTCAGACTGCGGATGACGCGTTCAGCAGGCAGCGAAAAATCCACCTCGATGCCCAACCCCTCGCGGTTGAAGTCGTCCAGGACATTCAACAGCCGGAATTGCCTACCGTCTTCCAAACGATCCGCCATGAAATCCATTGACCAGACCAGGTTCGGCGCATCCGGAACAGTCAAGGCATCGGGTTTGTCCCGCTTCAAACGCTTGCGTGGCTTTATCCTGAGGTTCAATTCCAGCTCGCGGTAGATGCGGTACACGCGCTTGTGGTTCCAGCGATGTCCCCGAACATTGCGCAGGTAAAGAAAGCACAGGCCGAAGCCCCAGGTCTTCTTCGCCCTCGTCAGCCCGATGAGCAGATCGGCGATCTGCTCGTTCTCGTCGTTCAGCTTGGCGCTATAACGATAACATGTCTCGCTGAGATCGAAGGTACGGCAGGCCAACGCAATGCTGACCCCACGTAGCGCCACTGCTTTCCCAGCCATCTCCCCGCGTTGAGATGGCCGCATCATTTTTTTCCAAGAGCCTCCTTCAGAAGCTCGGCCTGCATGCTCATCTCGGCATACATCTTCTTCAGCCGACGGTTCTCATCCTCCAAAGCCTTCATCTGGCTGATCATCGACGCGTCCATTCCGCCGTATTTGGATCGCCATTTGTAAAAGGACGCCGTGCTCATTCCATGTTCCCGGCAAAGATCGGGTACAGGGACACCTCCCTCCGCCTGGCGCAGGATGGCAAGGATTTGTGGTTCGCTAAATCTGCTCGTCTTCATCAAAAATCTCCTCGATCATTAAGGCCGAGAAAATTCTACTTTTGAAGCCCGTTAATTGGCGGGGGGATTACCGTGCGAGCAACAAACTCGGCTCCACGAAGATTGGCGGATGAGTGTTAAATCGCCAACCTCGCTGACGGACCAGCAGGATCTGTTCGCCCGTTCATTGGGGAGTAGCGGCCAGTATGAGGCTGACGCTGCCCAAAGCAAAGCTCTTGGCGAATTGCTTGAGCGTCGCTTGAAAGGGCCACTTATAACCACGGCAGAATTGGGCAGCCGCATCGATGCATTGATCGAGCGAAAGCGACTGCCCCTTTCAAATCAGTGACCGATCGGGGCCTGAGTGCATTTGGTGGCATCTGCTACATAATTTCGGATCTTTGTACCGGTCCATCGGCAAGTTCGATTCAAGGTGCGAGGTCGCAGTTGTGATCCAGGATCGAGCACCTTTGCAGTGAACTCGGCGGGGACTTCAGTTCCGAAACGACTTCATGCGGCGACGACATCTCGCCGAGCCACGTGAGGAACCTCACGCCGCCCATTGATATGGGCGGCGATCATCGTTGTGAATGTCTCCGTTGTCCGAACTTCGCGTCGCGATAGCTTCCGCGTCTGCGGCTATTTCTGATGCCACTCCAAACAGTGCGCGCAGGGTGTATGCGCTCAAAACTCGCTCTGTGGCAGGGCTAACCCCCAACCATTGGGTAGCTATCCACGACAGGCTAATCCGTTCACCCTCTAATTAACGAAATACCGCCTGGAAGTTGATTTTCTGCTTGCACCTCTCGCAATGCGAATATCCGCTCACTAGCGCACAGAAGCGGGACCCGGAACAATGTCGTATCTGTCGCCAACGAGAAGCGAACTAATTCCCAAAACACAACGCTCATTTGTCGCGGGCATGACAAAGGGCGTATTCGAACTTCAAGATCCGACACTTATCCACCTCGCCCGCCAGTTGGCATTGGTTGAGTGGTTGGCAAATAGCGAACAGCACATCGAGGAGAGCGGCCAGCAGCCGGTCAAGCAACTCGCTCCCTGGCAACACGCCGCAGCTACCAATTTCATATTGAAGAGTTTACATCGGCGTATAGGAACCGATGAAATCGCGGAAAAGGCGGGGCTTAGCAGCAACTATTTTTCCCGTGCGTTCAAAGCGACGTTCGGTTGCACTCCGCAGGAGCACGTGAGGCGATGCCGCCTTTATCAGGCTCGGCTTTTGCTCTTGGGCACATCAAAGGCATTGGTCGATATTTCCGCGGAATGCGGGTTTGCCGACCAAGCACATTTTTCAAGGGTCTTCAGGCGCGATGCTGGATATACGCCACACAAATGGCGGCAGCTGTATAAACCCCTTCCACGAATGTAGAGCCCCTTGTCCTGCCGGCGAGGATGTTTTTCGATGTGCCACCGGCGACTATCGGTTACCGACACGACGGTTTGGGAATCTCGCTACCAAGCCCCCAAACCAAAGCATGAGGTGCGCTCCCAGCAAGTTTTATATCAGCGGATGGCTCGCCGTCGCATATTCGGGCTCTAACAGTCGGTCCGACGTTTTGTCATCCCGTTTGACCGCATACGAGCGATGACCGAAGGAAATAACCGTGGCAATAAAGCTCTATTACAGCCCTTTAGCCTGCAGCCTAGCCGACCATATCGCTCTGCACGAAACTGGCCAAGAATTCGAGCGGGAACGCGTCGATCTAAAGAGCAAGCGCACTGAATCTGGCCGCGACTACAATTCCGTGACGACCAAAGGATACGTCCCAGCTTTAGTGCTCGAGACCGGGGAAACCCTTACGGAAAACATCGCCGTCCTCGATTGGATCGCATCGCGCCATCCAAAGCTCGGGATTGCTGGACCGCTCGGCCGAACTCGCGTCCTGGAAGCGTTGACGTATGTCTCAACGGAGTTGCACCGAAGCTTCTTGCCTATGTGGCATTCGGAAAACACCGAGGAGAAAGCCAAGGCTAGCGAAACGATCACCAATCGCCTCGCGTTCTTCTCCGACGGCCTGAAGACCGACTACCTTTTCGGTGATCGGCCGAGTGTCGCGGATTTCTATCTTTTCGTGATGCTACTATGGGCAGAGAGGTTTCAAATTCTGGTGCCCACCTCTCTCGTCCAGCTGCGAGATCGAATCAGAGCTCGTCCAGCTGTACAAGCCGCAATGTCCGCTGAGGGTTTACTGTAGGGCATTTGTAAGTTGCTGCGACTTGAGGCCTTCGTCGTCGCAGGTAGGGGCCGACGGGTGCGCGCGCCCAGCCAAGCTAAATGGGCATGGCCCCAAACCAATGTTTAAGGGTCAAACAATTAAGTCGATGCTACAAGCTGAGGCTTAGACGTTCTAGCGCAGGTAGGCCGAACTTTGCCACACACATCAACAATCGCCGTCGTGGACGATGACGAAGCCATCCGTGGAGCCATGGAAGACTTACTAGAGTCGTGCGGGTACAAGGGCATTTCCTTCGCGTCCGCGCTTGAGTTCCTCAGTGATCCCGATCACGCCTCATTTGGCTGCATCCTTTCGGACGTCAAGATGCCCGGAATGGATGGCATTCAAATGCTAGCTGTCTTGAACAGGGAGCCCTCGAGACCGCCAATCGTATTCATGACCTCGTTTGCCGACTTGCGTATCAGGTCTGCCGCGATGCGGAGTGGCGCTTTGGCGTTTCTCGGCAAACCAGTGGATATTAGCGAACTGCTGGGATTTCTCGAAACAGCTATCGGCTCGCCTAGCATCGAGCGCTGAGCTGGTGAGTCTCGACAAGAGGCGACTCTATGCCAGGAGTTTGGATCGACGATTCCTCACCAGCCGCAATTCTCAGGCCATAGAACGGGCTTGGACATCCTCGATCTCTCCAAGGTAGGCGGGAATCGTAAACCGAAATAGCGCTCCACGTTCTGCGGCATTCGAAGCAGTGATTTCGCCACCGTGAGCCCTGACTATTGATTGGCAAATTGCAAGCCCAATACCGATACCATCGGACTTAGTTGTAAAGAACCCATCAAATATTTGGCCGATATGGTCCTCAGCGAGGCCTCCTCCGGAATCCTGGATTGAGAAAGCCACCCCATCGATTTCGTCGAAATAGGTCGAAATTGTAATATTTCGGGGACCTTCTTTCATTGCTTGAAGGCTGTTGACGATGAGGTTCACGACAATTTGCTGTAGCTGAACCTTGTCACCAAGGACGATCGGCAGGTCTCTCTCCAGAGTGGCTTGGATGTTTACTGCATGGTCGTCGGTCTCGTGCCGGAGGAACAAGAGGCAATCGTTGACGATATCATTCAGGCTAATCTCTTCCCTGGTGGGCAGATGTTTACCTGCCATCTCCCTGATCCGCCCGATAATGTCATTCGCACGCTGCGAATTTTCAATCACTCGAGAAATTAGAAGACAGGCCTTTTCGATATTGGGCTCATCTCGCGACAAATAGCGTAAACTCGTCTGTGCGTTCATCAAAATCGCGGACAGCGGCTGCTTTATCTCATGCGCGATAGATGCGGTCAGCTCCCCCAATGTCGAAAGCCTTGCAGCGTGCGTGAAATCGGATTCCACCTGCCGAAGCTTCGCCTCGGCTTGTACCCTCGCGTTGATGTCGATCGCCATTATGATCGATGTATCAAGACGCTCGCCCGAAACAGGAAAAGTACACAGTAATAGGATGTCAATCAAACGGCCGTCTTTGGTGCGGACCTTGAGCTCTTCCACATAGTTCCGAATCCCGGCGAAATGCGCCAGCATGACGCGCCGGCCAGCAGCAGGTGATTCAGAAAAGAAATAGTCGACCGGACCAATTAGTTCAGAGCGGTCTTTGGCTCCAAAAAGTGCGACGGCCTCTTTGTTCGCGTCCGATGCGACGACGATTTCGCGCGCGACTTGGACGATCTCCGGATGTTCAAGCGAATATGCAGCCATATCGGTGACCCCGCTCGATTTGAGTCGGTCAAAAACCCGGCTCATCGCTCTTATATCGACATGCCATACGGCGACAGGGAGAGATGAGAACATATTACGGTAACGTGCTTGACTCGCTTCAAGCTCCAAGACCGCTTTTGGCGCATTCTCATGCCCGCTGATGTATACGAAGACGATATCGGGGCATCTTGCCTCTGCCGAACGCCAGCCAGTCAATGTCAAATCAGTGAGCCGCCCTACACCTTCGAGCGTTCTGACCTCGGGTTCGCTGTCAGCTTTGCGTGCGATCGCCGTAAGAAGATTCACTAAGACGGAATGAATTTGCTCCGGCCAGAGACTTGTGATCGGCCGTGCTCCAACTCTTTGGTCGATATCGAGATTGAAAAGCCGTTTAGCCTCGACATTTACATCCATGATGGCCACGGCGGACAGCAGTTTATCTGTCCAATTTTGCTGCCACTCAAAACCCTCCCCGGTTTGGGTGTCAGCGCGAGGCTCGGAGACACGTAAAAGGGCCTCTGCCTGAGATATATTAAACTGCCAGCAAGCCGCTCTACCGGGGGGGCTTCTAGCTACGATCGGCGCATCGAAATGGGGAATAGTTTCATCGACGGCGAGGGCGGAGTATTCTACGACATCAAGTGCATTGCCGTTGTCATCAAGACGTACAGTTATCCGAACATTCACGGCAATCTCAGTCCCCGACAATGATCGACGATTAAGGGTTCCCGCCCATGTACCCGCGCGGACGAGTTGCGGCCATAGCGGAGCACTGAAGTGCCCCGAACCGATCAGACTTTTCAAAGAGCGCCCGACCATGGCCGTGCGAAGCCAGCCAAACAAAAGTTCAGAAGCCGGATTGCAGTATTTCACGGTGCCAGCGAGATCGTAGATGATGACGCCCTCGGTGGCAAAATCAGCTATCTCCATCGTCGTCTCCTTTTGGAACCCGCGCATCGACAAGCATCTCGGTTGCATAGCCAAGGCGGTTAACCTCGGCTCGCATGATGCCTTTTGGACGTTGTTGAGATTGCCGAAGAGCTTCAGCCTGGCCTCTTAACCCCTTGTCAAGCCCGCACCGTGCTTGACTATTCGAACTGAAGAGATAGAGCCACAGGATAAGACAAAGCGCTATTGTACGAAGGTGTTGAGCGCGCCTATCATCAGATATTTGTGATCGAAATGGGCGTTAAAAATTACTCCCACTACGGATAATTCGTTTTATTTCACCGCTTTGACTTCAGGGCACGGTCCATTCCGATGAGATCCGCCAACGAGTTCGCGTTCATCTTCCGCATGACCCTGCCCCGATGGGCCTTTACCGTGATCTCGCTAATGCCTAGCTCCGCCCCGACCTGCCTATTTATCATGCCCGAGATGACCAAAGCCATGACTTCCTGTTCACGTCGGCTGAGGGACGCGTATGAGCCTCGGAGGTCCTGCAACTCAACATCGGCACGAAGAGACTCCGAGCTACGCGAAATTGCTTCGCCGATGGCCGCTAAAAGAACATCGTCGCGAAATGGCTTGGTCAAGAACTCGAAAGCACCAGCCTTCATCGCCTGAACCGACATCGGCACATTACCGTAACCAGTGATAAATATGATTGGCATCTCAACTCGATCTGCGGCGACGAGCTTCTGAAGATCCAAACCATTTAGGTCTGGGAGATTTACATCAAGGATGAGACAGCTCGGAGTCCGGACGCGGGGATAAGCCAAGAACGACTGAGCGGACGAAAAAAGGATGGGATGCCAGCCTTCAATGCTGATGAGGTCCTCCAACGACTCCCGCACGGATATGTCGTCGTCAACAACGAAGACTATTGGCAGGCCATTGTTCATATGGGGAGACCCTGATTTATGTTCGACTTCATTAGGGTCATAACTGAATTGATCGTGCAATACGGACATCGGTCAGACAACTTTTAAAGCAGTATTGATAGCCTCAAGAAGCGCCGTAGCGCTGAACGGCTTAAATAGGCATTCGACGGCTCCCCGCTTTAGCATCAGTGGCCGGACAATTTCATCGCCATGGGCCGTGATGAATATGACGGGAATATCACAACCCCGGCGCTTCAGCTCCTGATGGAGGTCTGGGCCAGACATTCCTAATAAGGCAATGTCAAGTATCAGGCACTCAGTAAGTTCCAACCATTCTGACGCGAGAAAGGCTTCAGCGGAGGAGAAAACCTGCACTGAAAAACCAAATTCATTGAGCAGTTCGGGCAACGACTCACGCACCGACTGGTCATCGTCGACGATTGAAATAAGAGAACGCTTCTTCATAGTAATGCCTTGTTATTGTCCGGTATGCGTCGCAGACTTGCATCGCCTCGGGCTTAGGGTGTGATCAGGGAGGAACCGGCGTCTGCGCGGGGAATTGAAAACGAGAAGGTTGCGCCAGGGCCATCGTTTGACGTTGCCCAAAGGCGGCCGCGATGACTTTCTATGATAAAACGACTCACAGACAGGCCCATTCCCATGCCCTCATCCTTCGTTGTGTAGAAAGCTTCGAAAAGCTTTTCCGAAAAATCTGGTGGAATGCCGACACCCACGTCTTGCACCACGAGGAGTACATTCTCCGCTTCGTCCAGTTCTGTCCTGATGATCAGTTTTCTTGGCCGATCCTCTATCTGGTTCATCGCATCCGATGCGTTGAGCAGAAGGTTCAGGATCACCTGTTGAAGCTGTACGCGGTCACCCGTCACAAATGGCAAATCTCCAGCGAGCTCAGATTGGAGCGATACTTTGCTTCTCTGAAGCTCGCTTGAAGACAGCGCAATAACCTCTCTCGCAGCGTCATTCAGGTCCACGGACTCAGTCGTGGTCCCCTTCTTTCCGAACAGTGCGCGCAAGCGCTTTATGACGTCTGCAGCACGATGACCGTCTCGAATTGAACGTTCAGCCGTCCTTCGCGCTCCTTCTAAGTTTGGGGGGTCGGCCGCCAGCATTCTCAGGCAGGTACTCGCGTTTGTAACGATACCCAAAAGGGGCTGATTGACCTCGTGCGCGATCGACGCCGTTAAAACGCCCAGCGTCGTAATTCTCGTCACATGGGCCAGCTCCGATCTAGCTCTCCCAAGCGCCTCTTCGGCATGATATCGAGGGGTGACATCCTGTATAGCACCCGTGTAGACGACATTGTCGTCCTTATCGCGAGTTCCATGGGCGACAAGATGAAGGTACTTTACTGACTGGTCCGGCATCTGGGCCCGGTACAGATAGTCCAAGTCCGTGGCCGGGCCGCGCGCAATGTCGACCATTTCTTGGATGAGAGGAAGGTCCTCCTCATGGATTCTGCTGGCAATAGTCTGAATCGTTACGGGCAGATTGGGGTCAAGCTCGTACGTGCGATACATTTGCTCGGAGAACTCTACAATGTCCGATTCCACACGCCAGTAGAAGCTTCCTGTCGAACTTAAATGCTGCGCTTCTCTGAGCCATCCTTCACTTCGTCTCAAATCAGAGTAGAGGCGCGCGTTCTCCAGCCATATCGCCGCCTGCGAGGCCAGAAATTCAAGGACCGCGACCTTGTCAGCTGTGAATGCACGAGAGGTCAGGTTGTTCTCAAGGTACAATGCTCCGATAACCTTTGCCTCTTTGAAGATTGGAAGGCACAGGACCGAGCGCGGCTGGTTGCCGCGAACGTACGGATCATCGAAATCAAGTCCCTCCACACCAGCATCGTCCAAGATCAATCGTTCACCAGTCCGCAACACATACTGAAGAGCCGTTATGGGAAGATCGAATGGGGTGATCGCAGACCGACCTACGACGACTTCAACCTTTCCTCTCCCAGTCTTTGCCTTGGCCTCAATGTATGCAGTGTCGTGCTGGAGCAGCGCCAGAGCGCCTCGTTCTGCACCGGCATGTTCCACCGCCAGGCGCATGAGCTTCTCAAGCAAGCTAGGCAACATCATCTCGCTCGAAAGCGTTTGTGACGCTTTGTCGACCGCCTCGACATCGAGCTGAGCGACTGGAGTGTCGATCGTGCCCGCCGAAGCCAGCGCTTTCGCCCTGTTTCGGAGTAGCGGATACCTCAGGTCAATCTGTTTGACTTTACCTATGCCTCCCCAACGCTCGAAGCAGTCACTCGCGTTTCGCAGATAAGTTTCTGCTACGGTGCCTAAGTTCAACCCCGCATAATAGTGCCCGGCAATCTCGTTGGCCAACCCCTCGATATGTAAGAAGCCATATCGGCGAGCCGAACGAACAGCTTCCTCATATAGAATTTGGGCGTCGATACCCCGACCTTCGAGCCTGGCCAGTTCAGCACCCACCAAGGCTTTGCGATTTTCGAAGTTTTCCGGGCAGTTCCCGGCCCAAACGCAAATGCGTTCATAATGCTTCGACAAGTCCCGCAGGTAGTCCAACTTTGGTTGACCAGTGGCATATTCGCTGGCTGCTGCAAAAGAAAGAGCGGCGTAAAAATCGTAGTCTGCCAACTCAATCGACGATCGCATAGCCCAACGGATGTTTTCTACGTGGCGCGCTGCCTCAAGAGCCCCCTCAAAATCTGTAGCAAAGTACCTCTCCTGCAGCCGGAATACCCAATGGTAACAGACCATCATCGCCAATCCGGGGTTTCCGTCGACGTTCTGAGTTGCCCATTCATCGTCGGCGGACGAAGCTACTCCGCCCAACCCCCGAAGCCCTTTAACGAGATCGAGTTGTCCTATGAACCTCTCGGGCGGCATTCCAAGCTGGACATTGCCCGCAAAGCTCAATGCCCGTTCGACTTCCCGCTGGACCTGACCAAGCGGCAGACCAGCGAAAATTAAATGGGTCATCAAGTTTCGAGTATTGTATGCGGCGAAGGCCATATCGCCCATTGAAGTTCCGATTACGAAAGCTTGATTCATCATCGGCCGGCAAAGCGGAATATGCGTCATCCAAGGCATCGTAAATGCAGCAAAGCACGAATAAACGCGAGCTTTGTAGCGGCTAGCACCATGCCGCTCGACGAGTTGACAAGCCAGTTGACCTAAGCCAAAAGCCGTTCTGTAATCGGAAAAATGCGAGCCCAGAGCCATATTCAAAGCCGAGTACGCAACGCTGGAGCTCTCGCAATTTCCGTGCTCTAAGCTAATGTTTGTCATTCTTAGAAGCACTAGCTCTAGCAAGTACCTGTCTACAGCGTAGGCCGCGGGAAACAACTCGGTCAGCACTGACATTATTGACAGATATCGTGGGTCCGTCATAACGGGCCAGTCAATGAGACCTTCGATTGGCGAGCGTGTTAGCCTTAGGCGCATTTCTAAGTATTCTTGCCGGACTTCCTGTTCAGTGGGACGGGTCGCCCAGTCGATTCCCACCTTCGCCAGATATGCGAGCGCTACTTCGACGGCTCGCTCGTTTCGGCCCGTCGTGAAGTAGAGCAGCACTGACAAACAAACCACGCTTGCCTCGTCCGTTAGGTCGACCACGTGTTCCAAAAGACCGGAAAGGCGCCCCTCAGCCGCCCCGAGTTCACCGTTGACGATTTCACACTCCGCCCATTCCAGCTCTAGTTTAAGGGTGAGTTCGTACCGAGACTGCCAGCCCGTCTCACCGAGCAGCGTGCGGCCGGCGGCAAAATATACTTCAGCTGACGCGTACGCACCGGAAGCTTTGGCGCGTCTACCTGCCGACAGGTTGAGTGTCGCAACCAATTCTCGATCGGAACTAGTTTCAATCGCCGAAGAGCCTCTATTGAATTGATTAGCAGCATCGAAAATTTCCTCGTCAAGCTCGATCGGCGACGCTACGGATAGAAGCATTTTACCGATTGCTAGATGGGTGGCGGCTCGCTGGTGGGACGGAATCAGCGAATAGCTTGCCTCCTGCATGCGATCATGGACGAAGGCGATGATCGCATCCGACTGAATGATTATGCCTGCTTCGACGGCCGAACGTAATCTTCTTTCAAGTGATTCCTTCGTGCAGCCCATCACCAGGCCTAGTACTTCGATATTGGCCGCACTCCCCAAGCAAGCGAGCTGGCCGAGAGTCTCTTGTGTATCGGCGGATAGACGGTTCATCTTTACCGACATCAGGTCCGCCAGATTGTCAGTTATACCTTTCGTCCTGATGCGGCCAATGTCCCAAACCCATGTGGTGGTCTCGGGATGGAATGTGATCATTCCATCTTCGGATAGTTGTGTGATGAATTGGATCGCGAAAAAGGGGTTCCCGGCGGTTTTCTCACACACCAGCTCTGCGAGCTGCTGTGTCCGCTGTATGTTTGTATTCAAGGCTTCCGCGCAAAGCTGCGCAATGTGTTGCGGCTGAAGCGGACCTAAAGTGATTTCAGAAACTCGGCTCGGGGAAGCTCGAATTGTAGCCATCGTCTGGTGAAATGGATGGCTAGGACCGATTTCGTTGTCTCGATAAGCCGCAATCACCATCAAGTGGCGCGTTTCGGGATCGGATAGTACGATTTCCAGAAGCTCGAGCGTTCCCGCGTCCAGCCACTGCAAATCATCAATAAACAGTATCAGAGGATGCTCAGCATTGGCGAACACCGACATCAGACTCCGAAATACCAGCTGAAAGCGCGACTGCGCACTCTGCGGATCCACCTCGGGACTTGGAGCTTGCTCACCGATAATGAGCACAAGCTCCGGAATGAGATTGACCATCAGCTGGCCATTGGGACCCAAAGCCTTGAGAAGCTCATCGCGCCAAACTGCAAGCTCAGGATCACTTTTCCCGAGGAGTTGGCGGACGAGACTCTGGAACGCCTGTGCAAGTGTAGCGTAAGGGATATCGCGCTTGTACTGGTCGAACTTTCCGCTTGCGAACATTGCGGACGACGGAAGCAGTACTTTGTGTAGTTCGTTGACAATAGACGATTTGCCGATTCCGGAATATCCAGAGACAACAACCATTTCAGCGCCGCCCTCGGCTAGCGCTCTCTGCGCCGCCGAAAACAGCACGTTGATTTCCTCGTCGCGTCCGTAGAGCTTTTCCGGAATGGTCAGTCGATCCGAAACGTCTTGTTCTCCGGGACGGAAAAAGCCGAGCTCAGGCGGCCGATCCGATGTCTCCAGACATCGGCGAAGATCGCTCTCGACTCCCTTGGCCGTTTGATACCGATCTTCGGGATTCTTAGCGAGAAGCTTCAAAATAATCGCGTTAATAGAGGCAGGCAGAGTTGGTACCCGCTCAATGGGGGGAACAGGCTTGCGGGCGATATGGCAATGAACCCACTCCATCGGATTTTCTGCACTGAACGGCAACTCGCCAGTGAACAACTCATAAAGAGTGACGCCCAACGAATACAGATCGCTTCTCGTGTCGATCGAGCGGTTCATTCGACCCGTCTGTTCCGGTGCCATGTATGCAAAGGTTCCGGCGATAACCTCCGGTGGGCCTGGAATTTGTCGCTCGCTACGCACCCTGGAAGCGATGCCAAAGCCCGTCAGGCGGACCTGTCCCTCATTGCCCACGAAGAGGTTTGATGGCTTGATATCCTTATGGATGAACCCTGCTCGATGCATAAGACCAATCGATGCAGCCAAACTGCTCGCGATCTCGATGACTTTTGCTCGGTCCAGACGGCCGCCGTTCTTTGAGACGATAAGGTCGAGGGGGACTAATCCTTGGTCGTCGAACACAAGCATGTCCCTACCTTCATGGTGGGTCAGGCTCAGCGGACGGACGGACCATTCAGGATCGAGCTCACTGGCCAACCCGAACTCATGGGACAGCCTCTTAGAAGCACTTAAAGGTGTGCGTTGTCCTGCGATCGCTAGAGTTAACACAGGCGGCTTGCCGGTCGCATAGCCCCTGAACATCGTAAATTCCGAGCCTTGGCGCAGAACCTCCAACTGATAACCAAATTTCTCTTGCATTCGTAACCTTCCCAGTAGGCTCAATGCCGCAACGCCAGCGGCGGCGCACTGCCAGTTCAGTTCAGGTCCTCAAACAAGCCATAAAGCTGCTTGTCGCGCTATTTTATTTCCGTGATGAACGACTGAGCGACCGCAAATCCAAAACTTGGAGTTCGGCCGAGCATCAGTGCAATTTTTAGCCCCCGCCGACATAGTAGATGCAACCCATCCCAACGTCGATGATACTTAGGTGTCGACTCCTGCATTTTGTTGAAGATTGCTCTCAATAAAGCTGGAGATTGGGCCAGCCGAGCGCAACCCGACTCGGAAGAACTTGTCCGCCCACCCTCGTTTGGAGAGCATCTCCGACGCCATTGCCGTCACAAAGCCCTTCGAACATGGAGGCTTTGGCAATCTCGCTCTGGCCTGCCCGTCACATCACAGGCAACTCCAGCCGTGACGGGAACTCAGAACCATGAAAGACAACTTGCGTTGCTACCACCACAGCGCTTGAATTTCGATCATCAGCAAGATTCGAATTCCGGCCCCACTGTGGGAAGTCAGAACTTGACACGTCAACCCTCAACCGTGCCCCTGCGGAAATCACGCGCGCAATGGGACCAAGGTCGATCCGATACTCATGGGCTCCGGTTCCAAGTTCCGAAGGGCTATAGAACCCGCTGCGATGCGAAGCTCGTACAATCCCTTCCAAGAGATTTCGAGACACACCGTCGGTGTCGACAACCGTCAATCTCGCGGTGAAATCCGTATCGACGGCAGTCGTTGATGCAAAGACCCATACCGTTACGTTTCCGAGCAGGGTCATCGGCTGCTGAAGAATTTCACCGGTATAGACCAGCACCGTCTTTGATCGTTCGGCGACAATCTGGTCCTTTGGTCCGACTGGCTGCACGCCCTCAACCCCGGTGCTGTGCCCACCGGCGCTCAAAACGGGTTGAGATGGGTCGTAAATGAAAATATCGCCATTGGTCTCTTTGGCAGGTGAAGTCTCCAGGCTTCCATCACCCCAAGCGGTATTGGCGCGCCCCTTCGATCGGAAATAGTAGAATTTGCCTTTCGAAGGCGGCCAATCCGACAGTTCCCGCCACCCTTTGCCTATCACGTAAGCCGAAGCCGCTGAGTTGTGCACCCCAGCTTTTTGCCCCTTTAAATGCTCGTCGAAGAACCGGATGTGCCAGTCGTCAACGACGTTCGCGCCGATTTCAACTCCCTTGTCGAGCGGGCTCCAAGGGAGGTGCGGAAGCGGCACGACAACCAGCTTTTGTGCCTCCGCAGCCTCCGAATGTTGACGAAGGCCTAGAAAGGTCCGCAAAGTTCCTTTAGCAAATAGATCCCATTGGCCAAGCATATGAAGACCCGGCACGTTTATACGCGAAAAGTCCTCGTCCAACGTCCACCGCCTCCAGTAATCGTCGTATGTAGGGTGATTTAACCAATCGTGATAGAATGGCACCTGGTCTGCGGTGAGAATCGGATCACTTCCAAGCGGCAGTGCCCACGCTCCTGACCCACTTGTCATCGCTCCACTCAATCGCGCGACCATATCGGCATTTTTGCTTCGGCTCGCCTCACCCAAACCGAGCAACGCGGCCCAGAAAGTCAAAAATGCCGTTGCAGGCGCACCTTGATGATAAGTCCAGCTTTCATAGGGTGACGAACTGGTAAATGCTGGCGCGATGGCCTTGAGATTTGGTGGGCGAAGAACGGCAGTCAATAGTTGATTGAGGCCAGCATATGAAAAGCCGAAACTCCCCACCTCGCCGTTGGCGAAGGGAAGACCGGCAGCAAACTGGACTGTGTCATATCCGTCCTCACCCTCGTTCAAAAACGGGTAAAATTCGCCTTCTGAAGCCCATCGGCCTCGGGTATCTTGTACGAGCACGATGTAACCCTGAGAAGCGTACCAAGCTGGATGAGCGAAACCAATATCGCTCTGCGCCGTCGTCTTGTTGTACGGCGTTCTAAGCACAAGGGTCGGATATGTTGCGTCTCCGACCGGCCTGTAGATGTCAGCAAACAATCTTACACCGTCCCGCATCGGCACGGCGACATTCAGCTCGACAGTAACGTCCCCGTACCCAGCTAAATTGGTTCTCGTCGATTCCACAGTCATATGAGCTCATTCCCGGCTATCTAACATTGTTTGATTACCGCGTAACTTTGCGGCCAGTCCGGAGGAACGAAGTCGGACACCATCAGTCGGGGTCCGATACGGGGCGGAGACAGCTTTCGATAGCTGTCACCCGGTTCGCCCCTGCCAGGGAAAAGATACAGGAGCAGTTGATCGAAAATAATCCAACGGACATTTGATCTACCCCTAACTTTTGTTGGGGTTTTCTTTTGGCTCAGTGACCCGCAACTTCTACGGGGAGCTGAACTACCAATCGCTCACAAAAAGAGATCGCCCGCGGAGAGTGTGTTTCTGCGCCTGGATCCGCGTGCTCAACGGAAGTAACGCCTGAATTCGTAAAGGAAAATGCAATGACAAAATTGATACTTCACGCATCCACCATGCTCTTTCTTTCAGTCGCCGCCGCATTCGCGGGGGAGGCAAAGAGATCCGTCACTGTAGTGTACGAGCATCCGCTACCCAACGTCCCAGGCAAAAGCCTGAAGGGCGTTTTGGTCGAATACGGTCCCGGTGGCTCCTCTGAAGCCCATACCCATCCGACATCAGCTTTCATCTACGCAACAGTGCTCGAAGGTGCCATCCGCAGTCAGGTAAACGATGGCCCCGTCCAGGTTTTCAAGGCGGGCGAGAACTTCTCCGAAAATCCGGGCGACCGTCATGGCGTAAGCGCCAACGACAGCGCGACAAAACCCGCACGCTTGCTCGCCGTTTTTGTCGTCGATACCGACGAGAAGGATCTGGTACTACCCTACAAATAATTTGCCAGAGGTACGCGGCATAGCCGCGTTCCTCTCTCAGAGAGCCTGTTCTCTTGAACGGTGCAGTATCTACAGTTCGACAAAACATAAATCGTCAAAGTGCCGCCGACCATTCTGTTCGATGGTGCGGCCAGCGCGCGCCGCTGTCCGGCTCCCGCTAGTTTAGGAGATCAATATGAAAATACTCGTCATTGGGGGAACCGGGCTTATCGGTTCCAAAACCGTAGCCCGACTGCGTGACCTGGGCCATGAAGTCGTTGTTGGCTCGCCGAAATCTGGCGTTGATACAATCAGTGGAATTGGCTTGGCCGCCGCGATGGACAATACACAGGTCGTCATCGATCTCGCGAACTCGCCTTCGTACGAAGATGTGGCAGTGATGACTTTCTTCCGGACGTCGGCGACGAACATTGCCGCCGCAGAGCAAGTTGCGGGCGTCAAGCACCACGTGGCGCTCTCGATCGTCGGCACCGAACGGCTGCAGGAGAACGGATATTTCCAGGCGAAACTCGCCCAAGAGGAAATTGTGAAGAACTCGAAAATTCCTTATACCTTGGTCCACTCGACACAGTTCTTCGAGTTTCTCAAGGGCATAGGCGACGCAGCGGAGGCTAATGGCGTGGTACGATTGTCGCCCGCGTATGTGCAGCCGATCGCTGCGGATGATGTCGCTGAAATCGTTAGTAGCATCGCGCTGGGTAACCCGCTCAATGGCATGATCGAGATCGCTGGTCCCGAGCGCGTACGGCTGAGCGAGCTTGTCAGCTCGTATTTCAAGGCCGAAAAAGATCCCCGCCCTGTTGTGGCCGACGTCCATGCTCGCTACTTCGGCGCGGAACTGAACGATGAATCGTTGGTGCCACTGACAGCCCCCCGTATCGGCAGAACCATGTTCGCGGACTGGCGCTTGGCTGCCGGAAAATCAAGCTGACGGGTTTGGCGGAGGGGACGGGGTTTCGCGCCGCCCCCTCATACCCCACATTCAATCGGCGGTCGAACTGCGTCCCCTTTTCGTCATGAAGTCGATGAACGCCCTTAGTTTCTGCGGAACGTGACCACGGTTGAAGTAAAAAAGAGAAAAACTCGCGACGGGACTCCAGTCGTCGAGAACCCGAACAAGGGTTCCTTCCCTGAGGTGGGACTCGATGTATCTGTCCCACAGGGAAGCAATCCCACATCCCGAGAGTGCAGCCTTTAGCATCACCGTCGCGTCGTCGCCGGAAACCCGCCCGTCCACGTCCAGCAGAACCGTTTCACTATTTTTGGAAAGGGACCAGGTATGGAATTTTCCGGTCACGCCACTCCGGTATCGAATGCACTCATGGGTCAAGAGATCGTGTGGGTGCAGTGGCACTCCCCTCCGCTCCAGATACTCCGGAGATGCTACTAATGCGATCCGCACTTGGGGCGTCAGCGGAACCGCCAGCATGTCTTGCTCGAGATATTCGCTGTGCCGAATTCCCGCATCGAAGCCGCCGCTAACGATATTTGTAAGCAGTGAACTTATTGATACGTCGATGTTGATATTCGGGAACGAATGCAGGAAATCTTTCAACAACGGTTCGAAAAACATCTCGAACGCACTTCGGGACATCGTCAACCGGAGATTGCCAGCGGGCGAGGATCCGGCGGTCGACAACTCCGCGATCGCGCTCTGCATCTCGGCCACCAGGGGAAGGACGCGATTGAAAAATCGCTCGCCCGCTTCCGTGAGACCGACACTCCTGGTGGTTCTGTTCAGCAGCTTCGTACCCGACTGTTTTTCCAGTTGGCGTACGGAATAGCTCACCGCTGACGGCGAGAGACCCAATGAAGCGGCCGCGGCGCTGAAGCCTCCGGTCTCAACCACGCGGACAAAAACGCTCAAAGCGGCGAGGCCATCGACTCTCATTATGCAGTTTCTTTTCACATCGTTTCAAACGTTACAGCCGTAGTCCGTTTGGACCCGCATTGCTACTTCCAAGCCATGATCAGAACGTGCAATCGGCCCTGGACGCGCCGGGCATCGTTCCTCAACACCTTCTCACAATAGGATATCCAATGACATACCCTGCCAGAGCCGCCCGTATCCACAAGTATGGCCCCCCAGACGTTCTGGAATTCGACAACGTTGAGGTAGCCGAGCCCGGTCCGGGACAGGTCGTCGTCAAAAACAACGTCATCGGCCTGAACTTCGTCGATATCTATTACAGGCGCGGAACGTTCCCGGTTCCAGAGCTTCCCTACATAATTGGCAATGAAGGTGCCGGCGAGGTCCTGGCTGTGGGCAAAGGTGTGTCCGACTTCGTGGTTGGGGACCGTGTCGGTTACTGTGACGACATCAATGGGTCATATACCACCGCTCGTCTTTATGAAGCCAGCCGTCTTATAAAGTTGCCGTCAGACATTTCCGACGAGGAAGCCTGCTCCGTAATGCTGAAGGGACTAACGGCCCGCTACCTTCTAAAAGAGGTGACACTACTGAAGGCTGGCGACACCGTGCTGTACCATGCAGCAGCGGGAGGTGTCGGCCAGATCTTCGCGCAGTGGGGCAAAGCCTTGGGCCTGAATGTTATCGGCACGGTATCAAGCGATCTGAAGGCTGAGGTCGCGCGGCAAAGCGGCTGCGCACACGTAATCAACTACAGGACTGAGAACTTCCTCGATCGTGTCCTGGAAATCACGGACGGCCAGGGTGTACGGGCGGTCTTCGATTCCGTTGGCAAGGACACTTTCCATCAGTCTTTGAAAGCCTTGGCTATCAAAGGAATGCTGATTGTATTTGGCAAAGCCTCCGGCGACCTACCGGACTTGAATCCGTTCGATCTTGCCCCACGCGCCCTTCAGCTCGCATGGCCGATTCTTCCTCAGTACGTCTCGACCCGAAACGAGTTAGTTCTAGCAGCAACCGATCTTTTCAATGCGATCAGGTCGGGCACCGTGAACGCTACGCCGGACCGGGTCTATTCTTTCGATCAACTGGTTCAAGCACACAGCGACCTTGAAGAGCGACGTACCGTGGGCTCGACCGTCCTGACTGTTTCTTGATGCCGAGCACACGAAGCGAAATCGCAAGCGGCCATCTTCTGGAGAATGACGATGATATACGAACTGCGTATTTATCACGCGATGCCTGGAAAGCTCCCTGCTCTGGACGACCGTTTCAAGGACCTCGTGCTTGAACTGCTTGATAGGCACGAGATCAACGCGCTCGGTTTCTGGAAAAGCGACGTCGGGCCGAGCAACCAAACGATTACCTGGCTCGTGGCATTCGAAGACGCTGGGGACCGCGAACGAAAGTGGAAAGCGATGAACTCCGATCCCGACTGGATCACCGGGAAAGCGAAGAGCGAAGCGAACGGGCAAATTCTTTCGCATTGGGAAAACCTCCTGCTGACGCCCACTACTTACTCAAAGCTTCAGTAGAGTCTACAACGCCACCGATGTCCCCGCAGAGCAGCTGCCTGCTAGGACATAAAGTGCAATGGTTTCGCGCATGCCCCCAACCTTTGATGTAGTTGAACTGGCATTTCGCATGATATGGCATGCCCCGGTTAAGTGGCAAACGTAAAGGCGAACGGCCGGCAGCGCTTGCCCTTCCCACCTCGTCGCGCTGCTGTCGGATAGGGATAGTGAAATGGAATCTATTGTCCGGGAGAACCGCGATCACAATCGCTTCGAGTTGCAGATCAACGAGGAGGAGTTCGCACTCGCCTATTATCGGATTGAGGACGGTAACGTTGCGTTGATCCACACAGAGGTACCATTCCAATACGCAGGCGAGGGTCTCGGCAAGAAGTTGGCCGCCGGGGTCTTTAACCTACTGAGGGAAAGCAACCGGAAGGCCCTGGTGAAATGCGGTTTCATGGGCCGCTACGTGGCCCGTCACCCGGAACTACTGGATTTGGTCGAAGGATAGTGACACCGCAAACTGATGCCCTACTTTGGCACCAGCCAGTTTGTGCGAGCCATTTTCAGTCGTAAGAGGAGCGTGACGACGTTTTTAGAGCCTTACCACGCAGGTGTGGCATGCGAAACATGTTCGAGGATACGACGCGCCACCCGCCTCGTTCCTAAAGCAACAAGATAAGATGAAAGCCGCCCAGCTTTTAACCGGGCGGCTTTTTTAGATCCGGTGTTCGAGAGAGGCTTACGCTGCCGTGAACCCGTCATCGACAGAATGGGCGGTCCCTGTCGCATAGGAAGATTCATCGGACAGTAGATAGCACACCAGCCCCGCTACATCCTCCGCCGCTCCATGACGGCGCAGCGGGACAGAATCCGCGAAACTCTGTTCGGTCCCCGCGAAAATCACCCCTCACTGCCTTTTTTCGATTTGAAAAACGCGAGATTTGTCAGCTTACCCATCGTTGTCTCCTTTGATCTTCGGTGTCGACAATCTGACGCGGTTGGTCATCGCTTAGGCGTCAGACCGCTCAGGCGAGCAATCCTAAGCAGTCCATGTTTCTGGGTGTCGGATGGATCGTTAGAAACCCATGATGTCTCCAAGTTTCTCGGCGATCATCATTATTGGGGCCTGTGTATTGCCTGTGGTGACCGTGGGCATCACCGATCCATCAGTGATGCGGAGATTCCCGACACCATGGACTCGAAGTGAAGAATCCACGACCGACATATCATCAGTGCCCATTTTAGCTGTGCAGGTCGCATGGTGCATAGACATGACGCCGTCCCGAATAAGGTCATCGAGCTCGCGACTGCCTCTCCTGCCAGGTAGGACCTCTTCCATGTTGAAGTCCTTCATGGCGGAGTCGTTTCCGATGGACCTCGTTAGCTCCATGCCTTTTCTGAGAGCGATCAGATCGCGTTCGTCGATGAGCATGTTTGCGTTGATGACCGGGGCGTCGTTCGCATTACGCGACTTCAGCTGAATGCTGCCACGGCTGAACGGGCGAACAAGGCCGGGTGATATCGACCAGACGTTCTCCGACGCGTAAGCAAAGGTTCGCTCTGAGAGGTAAGGTGCCTCTACATTGAAGATATGAAGGTCCGGCCGATCCAGGGTTTCATCGGACTTGGCAAACAGGCTTGCTTCGGCGGCGTTGTTGTGTGGAACGACGGGGCCGCTCGAGCGCCAAAGACCTGCACCGACAATCGGGTGATCTTGAAGGTTCTGGCCTACCCCCGGAAGGTGGTTGACGACGCCGATATCGAACTTCTCAAGGTGATCGCGATCACCCAATCCCGAAAGCAAAAGAAGCTTGGGGGTCTGGATAGCGCCGGATGCAAGGATAACCTCACTAGCCACCTTCGCTACATGGGTGGAGCCTAGCCATTCGAATTCGACGCCACTAGCGGTCTTGCCGTCAAACAGGATCTTGCTGACCTGCGCCCCTGTCAGGAGCGTTACGTTCGACTGATGGAGAACCGGGTACAAGAAGGCTTCAGGCGAGTTAAGGCGTCGGCCATTTCTTATCCGCACCTCGACTATCGACGCGCCACCTTTTTCAGATTCTTGGAGCGCGCCGTTCTGCTGGTCGAAGACCTGGAAACCAAGATTGCTTACAGCCCTAAGGAAGGCAGGAGCCAATGGGTTCGGATCTACCGACGGCTGCACGGAAACTTTGCCACCGGTTCCTCGCCGAGCGGGGTCCGATGGGCCATGCCAGTCCTCCATCCGCTTGTACGTTTCCAATACGGAAGCATAGCCCCACCTCGCGTCACCTGTTTAGCTTTTCCCATTCAGCGAAATCGTTCTTGTGGCCACGCGCCCAGACCATACCGTTGATGCTTGTGCTTCCGCCTACCGCTTTGCCCATCGCCTGTGCGATGGAGCGGCCGTTTACGCTAGCCGAGGGTTCAGCCTGGAAGGCCCAGTCGACCTGCGTTCCCTGGTTAAGGAACCAAATCTCCGTCTCGAGAATTGACTTTACCAGGTCCGTTTCGCCAGCTTCAAGAACCAGTATCCGGGCACCCGGATTTGCAGCCAGACGTGAGGCGATTACAGAGCCGGATGCTCCGGACCCAACGATAACATAGTCGAAAGCCTCAGAAAGCGCGTTGCGACGTTCTGTAAGCGTGGAGGGTGCCATGCCGAGACCAAAAGAAGTCCTCTTTCTCTGTTTTGACGGTATGGGACTTCTCGATCTGAGCGGGCCGCTCAGCGTATTCTGGGCGGCTGGTGCTTACACGAAAAACGCGAGCGCTCCCGGCTATAACACCCATTTAGGAAGCGTCGCAGGTGGTGAGATCACCACCGCGGAGGGCGTGGTCCTTCAGACGATGGCTGCAGTCGAGTTCGCAGAAAAGGAAATCGATACGGTCATTGTTCCCGGAGCAATGGATGTCACCACTATGATAACCAACGTTCGCCTGACCGAGTGGCTCCGGTATTTCGCGCCACGCGCTAGGCGCGTTGCTTCTGTGTGTTCTGGAGCGTTTGTGCTGGCTGAAGCGGGACTACTTGAAGGACGGCGGGCGGTCACACACTGGGCGATGTGCGAAGAACTCTCCGAGCGGCACAAAAACATAAGCGTACAACCGGATTCCATATTTGTGCACGACGGCAAGATCTGGACGTCCGCCGGGGTAAGCGCCGGGATCGACCTGGCGTTGGCACTCGTAGACAACGATTACGGCCGCGATGCTGCCATCGACATCGCGCGTCAATTGGTGGTCTACATCAGACGCCCAGGCGGACAGTCCCAGTTCAGCGGGATTCTAAACGCTCAAACTGCGCAGTCGACCACCTTTGACAAACTGCACGTCTGGTTGCAGGGAAATCTCGCGAAACCCGGATTGAATGTCGAGATGCTGGCTTCCCAAGCTGGAATGAGCCCACGCAACTTCGCGCGTGTTTATAAGGCGACGACTAAGCGCACGCCAGCGAAAGCGATAGAAATGTTCAGGCTCGAGGCTTCCCGGCGTTTGCTCGAAGAAACCTCTGACCCGATAGACAAAATCGCCAGATCCTCCGGTTTCACGGATGAAGAACAGATGAGGGTCGTGTTTCATCGGCACCTGGCAGTCTCGCCACGAGACTACAGAAGTCGATTTGGCGCGAACCCGCACACCGCCGCGACGCTGCTATAGGTTCGATACGGACCAAACCTAAGTTTGATTACTTCAGCCGGAGGGCGACTGTAAGTTCGTGTGCAGCCGCCCCCAATCAAGTGCGCAAAAACCGCAACATTCTGCTAATCCGGGAAGAGCGGCGATTATGACCTTTCTTCGGTTGGAAGGTGAGAGGCTAACGTTCAACTAACAGGAGTGCGTCATGTCGCAGTCAGAAACAATGGTCCGTGTTGCGGGTACGCAGCAGACAGTTACCCCCTCGGAGACCGCTTTTCATCCTGGCAAGCCAAGTCCTGGTGAATTGGTCCCGTCCCGTTATGCACTTCGGATCGGCGACATTGATGTCATGATCATAAGTGACGGCGTACTGCCGTTGCCAACCCTGATGCTGGGACACAACGCAGATTCCGCAGTCCGGGCGACTTATCTCGAAAACCAGTTCTTGCCGCCGGACGCGTTCGACTGGCCGCTTAACGCTGTCGTCGTTCGCAGCGGCAACCAGACCATACTCCTCGACGCAGGACTTGGACTGGATCCGGACCTGCACCTGCCGAGGGCCGGCCAGCTGGTTAAGCGTCTGGAAGACGCCGACATCGATCTTGGTTCCGTGACCGACGTGGTACTGACCCATTTGCACATGGACCACATCGGCGGACTTCTCGTCGATGGCGTGAAAGAACGGCTGCGCCCCGACTTGAAGATTCACGTCGCTGCCGCCGAGGTCAAGTTCTGGGAAGCGCCCGATTTCACTCACACCAACATGCCACAAGGGTTCCCGGACGCGCTACGAGCTACAGCCAAACGTTTCTTGAGCGAATATGGTAATCACTTGAAGACGTTCGACGACGAATACGAGGTAGCCCCAGGTGTGGTTGCACGTCGGACCGGCGGCCATACTCCCGGACATTGCGTGATCCGCATGGAATCCGGCGGCCAAGCGCTAACCTTCGCAGGAGACGCTGTGTTTTCGGTGGGATTTGACCAGCCGGATTGGTTCAACGGCTTCGAACACGACCCGGAGGAGGCAGCTCGCGTCCGAATTGATCTTTTGCGCAAGCTAGCCTCGACGGGCGAGCTGCTGGTGGCCACCCACCTGCCGTTCCCGTCCGTCGGTAGGGTCGCGATCGCGGGCGAAGCGTTTCGTTGGGTACCGATCTACTGGGACTACTAAACGGTAGCTTCAATGCATCTGGCGAGGTCCGGCAAAAAGCCGGACCTCGTGTCATTTTGAGCGAACCGGATATCGCGCATTAGGCGTTGATTTGCATCATCCCACGTGCGTAGTCATTTTCTGCGTAGTCTCCATATCAACAACATGTGTGCGCGGTAGCGTTTAAAAATCGGTGGCAATGCTGGTCTCCACCCACTCTGCAGCACTCAACTGCCTGGCCCTATCTGCGGCATTCACCATCTGAATCGCCGCCGGTCCGAGTAGCAGATGCTCTGGCAAATCTACGTTCCGCGCTAGCCGAAATATGATATCCGCGTATTTGTCCGGATCTCCCGGCTCATTTCCCGCAATCGACTTTGCGTAACCCAGCAATGCTCCAACTGTTTCTTGATAGTCGGGTAGCAACGGCTGAAAGCCCGATAATGCCTGACTTGCCCAACCCGTCCGGATACTTCCGGGTTCAACTGCGACAACTCTTACCCCAAACGGCTTCGCTTCTTTTGCAAGCGACTCTGTGAAGACCCCGACTGCCGCCTTGGCAGCACAATAGGCAGCCATTCCTGGTGCTCCAACACGACCTGCGCTCGACGAGATGTTGATGATAACACCGGAGCGTTTTTCCCGCATTGAAGGAAGGGTGGCGCGGATCAGGTTGACGGTGCCGAAGAAATTGACGTCAACTTCGGCCCGAAACGATGAGCTAGATGTCTGCTCAAACGGACGAAGTGTTCCATAGCCCGCATTATTTACAAGCACGTCGATCCGACCGAGTTCAAGAACAGTTTTGCGAATGACGCGTTGCACGTCGGCTTCAGAGACGACGTCTAGCTCCTCAAGGTAGAGTGAGCCTTCGTAGGTTTGACGCAATTTAGAAAGGCGCTCGACATTCCGTGCTGTGGCAACAACTATATCGCCTTCAAGTAACACTCTCTCTGTTATCGCAAGGCCCAGTCCGCTCGCAGCGCCCGTGATAAGCCAAATTTTTCGTGATGAAGTCATAATGCTCTCCGCTTCGGTTTGTAGCGGAGAGCATAGATAACCATATCCCACGAGTGCGGAAGACGGCAGTTTTTTGAGCCTCAGTTATGTTGAGGTAACCGACCTTGAGGAAAAGACCTTGGTAGAAAAACTAGATACGCGTGCGATCGAGGCCTGCGCGTCTCATGAAATGCTTACTATGCTTGGCAACAAGTGGACGATTCTGACGATGGGATTTCTATCAAACCACCGAAACCCTGTACGGTTCTCACGTATGAAAGAGGGGCTACCAGACATTTCGCAGCGTATGCTGACCGCGACACTTCGAACGCTTGAGCGAGATGGGTTGGTGATGCGCCACTACTATCCTGACATCCCGCCGCGCGTTGAGTATGAGCTAACGAGTGTGGGATTGGAGATGCTGGCCGCTTTGGGAAGCTACGGTTGTTGGATGAAAGCGAGCTGGACCGGGATCCAAGCCGCCCGCAGATCTTTCGACGAGAGAGCGTCATAACTTTTGTTAATAAGGTGCTGCTTGCCATCACTTGACGAGGTCGATCAAACTAAACGGAGAAAGGGTAGCAAGTCCAATATCAAGGTTGTCTGACCACAATGAACCAAGCCGGCCGCTCCCAGCGAGCAGCCAGCCCGAATACGGTTTGTTTTAGGCAGTCGTGAAACCTCCATCCACCGCATGCGTTGTTCCAGTCGCATAACTCGAGTCGTCCGAGAGAAGGTACATCACGAGCCCCGCTACATCCTCTGGCGTGCCGTGACGGCCGAGCGGCACGGTTTCAGCAAACGATTTGGAAGTGCCGGCAAAGACCTCCTCGGCCAGCTTAAAGGTCATTTTGCCTGCGATCGGTCCAGGTGCGGCGGCATTAACCCTGATCCCGCGGGAGCCCTGCTCCAGCGCTGCTGTTTTGGTCATCCCGATTATCGCGTGTTTGGAGGCAACGTATGCCACGATGCCTGCGCCACCAACGACGCCAAGCGCGCTCGACATATTGACGACAGACCCACCGTCTCGCATATGCGGCAAGACGTATTTCATACCAAGGAAAACGCCACGCACGTTGACGGCGATGACACGGTCGAAGTCGTCCTCAGGGAACTCCACAATTGGGCGGACCGGGGTCTGTATACCGGCGTTGTTTACAAATCCGTCAATCGGTCCCCAAAGACTGTAAGCTCGGTTTGCATATTCCCGGACTTGAGCCGCATCAGTTACATCGGCCACGTGTGTTTCCAGGACGCCATTTCCAGAGGAGTCGTGTCGGAGTTTTTCGAGGGTCTCGCTGTTGAGGTCAACAGCGAACACGTGTGCACCTTGCGCTAGCAGGCGGCTTGTCACCGCGAGCCCAATATCTCCCGTAGCTCCTGTAATGACGACATTTCGGCCAGCGATACTCATTGGACTTCCCTTCAGCTTCAAAATTGAGAGCTGTTCAAAAGATGTTGGTGATTGCTTTTTAGACGGTGTCGAACTGGCGAAGATCGATGTCGCCAAGTAGAAGGTCCGGTGCAGTTTTGAGAAAGGCCAAAACGTGCGGAGAGGTCATGTGAGCCGCCAGGCCCTTGGACGAGAGCCAATTTTCATAAACAAGCCATACGTCTGCATCTTCATGCGAACGATGGAGTTTATATTGAATGCACCCTTCTTCGTTACGCGTCGGTTCGACCAAGTTGAGAAGCGCGACACCCAACGCCTCACTCTGAGTAGGCTTCGCTCTAAAGAACGCGAGGTTGATAATCTGAGACATAGAATTTCCTTCGTGAACGCTCCAACGCGCCTTGCAACAAAACGCGTCAGAGCGCCGACAATCAATTGGAGAGGATTTCCGCGAGACGTTCGCCGATAATCACACAAGGTGCTTGCGTATTTCCCGTGGTGATCAAAGGCATAATGGAGGCGTCGGCAACCCGGAGGTTTTTAACCCCGTACACCCTTAGTTCAGCATCAGCGACGGAAAGATCGTCCAGCCCCATCTTCGCGGTGCTAGTGGGGTGGTGCATCGACATCGCACCGTTGCGGATCAAGTCATCCAACGCTTTGCCAGTAAGGTCACCCGGCAATATTTCTCGCTTGACGAAAGGTTTCATAGCCTCCGAGTTTCCGAGTTCCCGGGTGATCTCCATACCCCTGCGTAGAGCGACCATGTCCCGTTCGTCGCTCAGCATGTTGGCATGGATTTCCATATCGTCGCGCGGATTCGCCGACTTCAGTCTAAGGAAGCCGCGGCTTTCCGGACGCACTAGGCCGGGGCTGATAGACCACACGTTTTCTACGGCATACTGGCCGGTGATATCGGAGAGGTACGGAGCTTCAACGTGCCAAATATGAAGGTCGGGCGTGTCAAGTTCCGGCCGACTTTTCACAAAAAGGTTCGCTTCGGCAACATTATTATGCGCCGTGACCGGACCCGGAGCTTCCCAGAGGCCACCGCCAATGATTGGATGGTCCTGAAAGTTTTGGCCAACGCCTGGCAAGTGCGACACGGTGTCTATACCAAACCGCGCTAGTTCAGTGCGATCTCCGATGCCGGACAACATCAGCAACTTCGGTGTCTGAACACCCGCAGAAAGTACGACCTCGATTGTCGCCCGGACAGAATGCAGTTTGCCTTTCCACTCGAATTCGACGCCACTGACAGCACCGTCGGCAACGCGAGGGGATTGGCGTACGCGCCAGTCAGAACGGTCAAATTGGGACGATCCATTACCGGATAGAGATAATCGGATGGAATATTAAGCCGACGGCCGTCCCGAATGCGCACGTTGGTAATCGCTGCACCGCCCGCGCCTTCCTGCATCACTCCGTTCTGATCTTCAAACGTCGGAATTCCAAGACGACCGGCGGCTTTCAAAAATGCTGGGGCAATCGCGCTTGGGTTCGGCGCAGGCTGGACGAAGACCTTACCGTTGCTACCACGGCGTTCCGCGTCCGGAGCACCATGCCAATCCTCGATGCGTCTATAGATATCGAGGATATGGTCGTACCCCCAATTGACGCCGCCCGTCTCGCTCGCCCAACCATTGAAGTCGTTGCGATGCCCTCGCGCCCAGACCATGCCATTGATACTCGTCCCTCCCCCGAGTGCTCGTCCCATGGCCTGAACGATCGAACGATTGTTGACGCTCGGACTCCGCTCAGCACCGAAATTCCAATCGAATTCGCCACCCTGGTTAAAAAACCAGGTCTCTGTGATCAGTACGCCGGGCTTTAGATCGTTACCACCTGCCTCAGGCAGCAATACTGTTTTATCTGAATTTTCTGCAAGCCGACTTGCAACTACAGACCCAGATGCCCCTGAGCCGACGACAATATAATCGTAAGCTGATTTAATGTCGGCCCGCCGGGCGGCTTGGTTTGAAGCAATTGCCATGAATTTGTCAGCGACTTCCGCGATCAACGTGGGTGGCAATCCCAACCGTTCGGCCTCGGTGACAAAAGTGAGCCGATCAATTTCCCGGTCTAGTAGCCTGCCTTGCAATATCGCAAATTTACGCCGGTTGACGCGGAATCGAGATTAAACATCAAGTCTGCTCCTTGGATGGTTGAGAAAAATCCAACATTTCTTGGTTGAGACTGCTTGAAGTCCAAGGGCGTATCTATTGTGCGTTGGTTTGTGCGATCTAAACCTAACGTTTAGATCGCACAGGACTCAAAGGTTTTTGGGGGAAATAGACTGTCGTACAAGACCGCGAAGCTGGGCTAATGGCCGGGCGAAGTCTCGTCGGCAAAGACAGCATTCCTTCAACTAACAATTTATTTAAAGGCGGCGACGGCTTCATAAATGAGCTCGCCACCGCATACGCATTCGACACCATGACGACTTGCGACGCGCCATGAATGACGATTGTATATTTCGACTTAGCCTGCTCGGCTATACAACGCATGGCTGCTACCGGGAGGGTGTTGTACGCGTCAACATATATAAAAAACGACGGTAGCTTTAGGCTGCACCCACACCTGTCTAGTTGTGGCCTCTGCTTGTCCTGATTTCGCAGGCCAGAACAGGGCAACGATCGTTGTCCTTGGTGGGGATGAATTTCTTTACCGTAAAACTTAGTAATTCGCACTGGCCAGCGTCACTGACGTAGCGATCGTAAAGCGTTATGCCAACAACGCCCTTCGAAGGAAACCGGAAAATGATGGCTTTGCGATCCTGCAGCAAGGCCTTGGCGGCTTCGCATGTGACGGATGTCGATGCGATCCGAGTAACAGCGTAGGCGCTTTGAGTGGCCGACAATGAAAGAGCTAGAGCGATTATTGTTCTCATGAGTAGCACCGTCTCGATTGCACTTGAAGGTGTCGACCTTCATGCGTTCAGCTGAGGAACCTCGTGTCCCTCACCTCGCTTCTCATTTTTAATGGGACACCGCGCGTTGAGATATCGAACCTTGGCGCTGGTGCACCCACACGTTGGTTGAATAATTTTAAACCGAAAGTTTCATGGGCGGGGCTGCCTTTACCTCGGTTACACGCCCAACTTTAACGCACTATCATTCAGCGAAAGATCGAAAAAACGCTTAAATCTTGCACGCATCATATCGGGACCAATTCGCATAGCGGGCCGTACTTGATCGTCTGAAAGGCAGATTGACGGTGACTGCATATAAAGTCTCAGCCATCTCAGCGACGAGCCACTAGGCCCGCCGGCACGCTAATTTCAAGTTGAACGAGGGTATCCGTCCGGAGCGGGTCAACCAACCCAGCCAAAGCATCAATCCCGATTGCATTCCCTTGGTGCGGAGGCGTCGCGGAGAAATGCTCCGGAAGAAGCTCCTTCGCGTCGGATCAAGCAAGTCATGGGGCGGAAAGGTCAGTTCCAGCTGGTCGATAACCAGAGGTCCGGAAATCTGTGAAATTCAATTTTCCTGCCTCTTTTTAATTGCGCTTCCAGCCCTTGTTCTGTCGAGCCTTCCTCAAGCACCGGATGCCACGGCGACTCCGATCCGCGCGCCGACAATAAGGTCCTCTTCGACACCAAACAACTGATGGACGATGGCACCGTCACGCCCGATGAGAACTGACGATGGGGTGCCACGTAGTCCGTATCTTTCCATAGTGACGGGTATGTCGGATTTGCCATCGGCGAGGTCCACCCCCACCGGATAACGAATTTTTTTCTCTTCGATGAAGCCCTTCAGGATCACTGGCGTCATCTGGTCATGCAGTTCGAATACGGTGTGCACCCCGATGATCTGGAGATCCGTGCGCGAGAATATCCGTTCGATCCGTTGGACTTGGGGCAACGCGTTCGCCAGGCATCCTGGGCAAAGCAACTGGAAGGTATGCAAGTAGACAGGGCGACCGCGAAGCCCGGCCAACGTAATGGGGGCTGTGGTGTTAAACCATTCGCTGATCGCGAGTTCCGGTGCCTTGGGAACGTTATTCTCTGACATTCGAGTATCCTTTAATGGTGTGGGTCTTGCTCGTTGAAAGCGATCTCTGATCAGCATGAAGCGAGGCACGAGGTCACGACGCTGAACGCTTTAAGCCGTTTGCGTTGCTGAATTCGTCGTGGCGGCGCTACTTAGTGGGCGGTGCCCCAATGCCGCCCTCGGCTTCCGGACCGTGTGGGTGCTCCTTGTTATGAGAGTGGGTCGACTGGTCCGCCCGCGGAATGCCGGCAAAACCGTCTGACCCGTAAAATGCCGAGTGAAGTCCCCAATAACCGGATACGAAGAGCATGAGAGCAGCGGCGAGCCCGATCGGGATATTGCGCGGCAAGTTTTTAAGCTTGGCGAGAAACTGCGAGGTTCGGCTCTGATCGGCAGCGACCGCCAGGATAATCGCCATGATCAGGCCGTGCCCGATGATCTCAATGCGACCAAAAGGCCAGACAGCTGCGGTGAAAATGACGAAGAGCGCGATCGCGGAAAGCCTTCTGATCAAAGGCGTCCACAGCAAGCCGAACCCCATTGTGAACTCGGCGACGCCCGCCATTGGAATAAATGCGTCCCGCGGAAGGCCGAACGTCAGGAAGGGTTTCTCGATAACCAAGGGGTAGAACCATTCCGGATAAGCGAATTTTTCCAGGCTGGACCACATTAGCGCAATAGCAAGCCCCCAGCGCAATGCCTCCAGTCGATGGCTCGACCATTTCGGATTTTTGGATGCAGCTAGGAACAGGTAGGCCGCGACGCCCAGACCAAGGGCGAGGTAATCGAGTAAGTGGAAGAGATCGTAGTCACGCAACGCCAGCAGCCAGAGGAAGATAATTCCCGCTCCTGCCAATGGCATGGTCCATGTCCAGAAAACACACCAGGCGATCACCAATTGCACCCATGACACCCACTCGGCCGGGGTCTTGAGATCGGGTGTCAGATAGATGCCGCCAACCGAGAAAATCGAGATGAAGAAGGCACCGACAATGGCTCGGACGTAGTCATCGATCCGGACCCAGAGAAAGCCAGTTGCCATGTCGAGGATATCCAGTATCCGAAGGCCAATCGGTCGCCTTTCGAGCACCCCGAACAGGAGGAAGAACACCAGGACCAAGGATATTCCGAGCCAGAACCAACCGTCAGCCAACGTAACGCCGACTGGCTGCGGAGGCGCGCCAACAATGTACGGCGCGAACCACTTCACGTGCGCGTGCGCGGGATCAGCCGACACGAACGCAATCACCGTGGAAAGGAGCGTGACCTGGCCGCCAACTCTTCGAGTTACTTGTACTGGTTGCATGTCGGTTTCTCTCTTGGTTCCCGACTATCGGCTAAGCACGTCTGTGCTGCACTCTGACGGGCGATTTGTCGTACTTGGCCCGCCAGCCATTGCCGAATGTCGATTATGCTTTATGCATTTTGATCTGAGGAAGCGAGCTGATCAGGCCGCCGTAGACCGTAAGGAAACTTATTTAAACCTCAGCTGAAAGGTCGGATCGACCGAAGTTTGCCGATGCCGCTTGCTCAGGCTACACTGTTGTTGAGTTCCTACGAGCGACGGAAACGGAGTAGGCTGCGCTTCGACTGTCGTATATCGGGTCACCGGCCGCGGAAATTCCCGCTGGAAGAAGCTCAGGGTCGAAAACGGTTTTGTCACGAACGTCGCCATCGACCGATGGCAGGATCGCGTCGACGGAGAAACGTCCAACTTCCACCGTCTGGCGCGTCTCGGGCCATGCCACAGTGGGATTGCGAAGAGGATCTGTGAGTTCAGGGATTTGGAGAAGAACGCGCCACTCAGCCGATCCGTGTGACACACGATCGTTCAACTCATCGTTCAGGAAATTATCCGTAAGCCCCGTGAGATCTTCCGTTGATAGCCCGACGCGTCCAGCTACTGGTTCGAATATCCACCTTGCGGCGAGCTTCGTTCCGTCTGGACGGTCAAAGAGATAGGTATGGACGGCAAAGTAAGGCGCAGTCGCGAAGCTTGAAGATGGCGGAGTTGCAGCGAGCCATCGTCTCTGCGCTTCGCTGTCGGTATGCACCTTGTTAGACAAGGCGATCGCGTCCGCGTCAGGCTTACCTGTTGTCGGATCGACGCGCCTCGCAGCAAGAAAAGAGATGAACGTCTCAGGTGTCGCCGCAAAGAAAACGGGCGCGCTTATCATCACCAAGACAAGGTGCTCTCCGTTTCCAAGGCTGATGTCGATCGACATCCCGCGTGCCGCGTTAGCTTTGTCGGATACCGAAGGATTGCCGCCAGCGATGGAGAACCGGACAGCGGCCGAATGTTCTCCAGCAAAAAGCGCGCTCAGGCCGAGGCTTGAAGCCGTCGCAGCGGGAGTGAATTTTCCAGTGGCGAATATCCCCTTTGCATGGGAAGCGCGCTTATGGGGATGGCGACCAAATGCACCGTTCAGCGCATCCACCATTGTGGTAGCGACTTCCGAAACCTCGAGTTTTTGCAGCATTGTATCGACCTCATGTGTAGCGAAAGAACTGCTCACAACGTCCTCGGTTTGACTTCTCCGATCAACCCAAACATAAGTTCTACTGGTAGCGTCGCCTTAACT
>UBTA01000053.1 GCA_900468065.1 Hyphomicrobiales bacterium
AGTGAACATTATGGAGGCTTACCGCTGATGATTCGCTATTCCCGCTATGGCGAGCCCGACGTCCCGCAGCAACGGACAGTTTCAAATCCCCGAGCCCGAAACCACGGACCGTGGTCATGTCAACGGAGCACGCCGCGACGGAGCCGGCGCCCACATCTCTTAACACCGACAGGCTGCACTCGGCTGCCGAGACCTTGTCTCCGGGCATCGAGCAACTCGAACTGACAGCGCCTGACGACCCGCCGTCGAAAGCGAGGAAGAGTAAGTCCTCCGTGCGCAGGCCCAAGACCCAGCCGGCCGATAGCGGCATGGCGCCGGCATTGCCTTTGCTCACCGGGATCGAAGTCTAGCGGCGGCTGCGTCATCCGGGAAACTCTCGAGCGCCGCACCAGCTCAGATAGAAGCCGAGAATGACAAAACCATTGCCGGCGACGGTATGGATGATGAGGCCGCTCCCCCTGAAGCGAAAGAGCAAGACCACCGGCGACGGCTGCGGCGCTGCCGGCAAGCCAAAACCACGCGCGCAGATCATTGTACCGATAAGCGATCATGCCCCCAAAAGGCAGCGCGAGAGATTGAGAAGCAGGATAACGACGAACAAGAAATCGGCTTTGAATGATTCTAGGTATGGGAACTAATTCGGCGTAGCTCGATGCGCGACCCATTGGGGAAAGGCGCTTCAGATACTCCAGCTACGCTGAAATCGCGCGACCAACTAACGCTGTCCTCATTAACGTGAGAAGAGAAGCATTAACCGTGTCGATTCCCTCTGACTTAACCTAGGTCGTCTATGATTTCGCCTAATGAAAAGGCAGACGGCGCATGATTAAGCAGTCACAATGGTTCTTGAAATGGGTGCTTCCAGCAAGCGTGTCGGCTTTGGTCGGAGCGATCCTTCTCGGCACCCTCCACTGGGCTGCCGCCAGAACTGACGAGGTTGCCGCGGAGCGGCAGAAGGATCTCGTCGCCCTGATCGTTTCAAAAATTCAGTCCTCGGTCGCTCATGATCAAGAGAGCGCCACGGTGTGGGACGACGCGGTCACCAAGGCGAAGGAGCGTGATCACGATTGGCTTGACGTAAACCTTGGCCAATGGATGAACACCTACTTCGGCCATGATGCCGCGGTTGTGCTTTCGGCAGATGGACTGCCGATCTACCAGTTTATCGCAAAGTCAGCCGGTTCGGCCTCACCTGAAGAACTTCGCCTGGCCTATAGTCCGCTAGCCAAACGGCTGCGTGAACGGCTTGTCGCTGGAGACCAGGAAGGCATGTCGGACAAGGTCCTCTCAATCGGCGAAAGTGATCTGACCCATGTTGGAGAACGACCCGCGGTGGTCAGTGTCAAACCTATTACGTCTGACACGGGCGAGATCGAACAGCAGGCGGGCGAGGAGAACCTGCATGTCGCGGTACGGTTTCTGGATCGAGACTTCCCAACCGAAATAGGTAACGAATACCAGTTTGCGGAAATGCAGTTCACGACCACGATGCCCGCCGACCAGCGCCACTCGCAAATCGCCCTCACCTCGAAATCCGGTCAGGTGATGGGTTATTTCAATTGGCATCCTTTTGAGCCCGGAACGAGCGTGTTGCAGGCGACGCTCCCGGTCGTCGGCCTTTCCGTTCTTGGCATATTCATTGCCGCCAGCCTTGCCGGCCGTACAATCTGGAGACGCTCGGTCAAGCTCAATTCTAATCGCCAGGAGCTTCAGCATCTGGCGCTGCGTGACCCGTTGACGGGCTTGGCAAACAGGGCACATTTCAAGAGCGAGCTGGCGGTACGTCTGCAACAAGCACGGTCTCATGATTGCTGCAGCGTGCTCTATATTGATCTAGACCGGTTCAAGGCGGTCAATGATACCTATGGACATCCAACAGGTGACAGACTGCTCTCTCTCGTTGCAGAGCGAATAAGGGAAATTCTCCCCGACGCTCTAATTGGGCGGATCGGGGGCGACGAGTTCACAGCCTTGCTCGAGAGGATCAAAGCCGACGAAGTCGCGACGATCGCACAAAAGATCGTGGTGTGCCTGCGTGAGCCCTTTGATATCGGAGGGGTATATGTTTCGATTGGAGCGAGCGTCGGTGTAGCGATTGCGACAGGTACGAACGCCGATGCCGATGAACTGACAAGGCAGGCTGACATTGCGCTTTATCATGCGAAGGCCGCAGGCCGGAATGCTTATGCCGTGTTCGGCGATCATATGGACGAACTTCTCCGCACCCGCCGAAAACTGGAGCGTGACCTGCGCGAGGCGTTGGCAGCGGGGACGCAAATTGAGGTTGTTTACCAGCCGGTCTACTTCGCCGACAGCTCGGGACCTTGCTCAGTCGAGGCACTGGCGCGGTGGAAACACCCAGAGTTAGGCCCTATTGTTCCCGATGTGTTCATTCCGCTCGCAGAAGAAATAGGAGTCATCCACAAGATCGGCGCTCTTGTGCTGGAGAACGCGTGTAGCCTGATCGCTAAGTTACCATCGATGAGTGTCGCCGTGAATGCCTCTGCCGCGGAACTTGCTTCCCCCGGCTACCCGCGGCGCGTTCTTTCTACGCTTGCTAAGTGGGCAGTCGAACCCACTCGACTGGAAATCGAGATCACAGAGAGCTTGGCCATCAATGGCGACGAGGAAACAGAACGAAACATCCTAACGCTTCGAACCGCAGGTGTGAGGTTTGCCATTGACGACTTTGGCACCGGATACTCTTCGTTCTCGAGGGTTCAGAATGTGACTGTCGATAGGCTCAAAATCGACAAGTCGTTTATAGCCGGGATTCTCGAAGGCCGGAACAGCGCGATCGTCGAAGCGATCATCAACATGGCACGGGCGCAAGGGCTACAGACAACGGCCGAAGGGGTCGAAACCAACCAGCAGAGAGATGCGCTGAAGTCGTTAGGCTGCGATAACATTCAAGGGTTCCTGATGTCGCGCCCAATCGCACGAGAAGAGGTGATGGCGCTTCTGCACGCAGGCCACGTTAGCAGCGAGAACGGCTGATTCGCCGACTGGCATCAACCGTCGATTTCACCCGGAGCTCGCTTGCCGCGTTCTAGCCGCCTTTCGTCAGCGTCTGGACGTGCTGTTGCTGTCTCCATATCCGGAGATCTTTGGTGTCGAGGACGAGATGGTAGGCTTGCTAGGCGCGAACACTCCCCCGTGCCGACGCCGCGCGCCCGTAGGGCAGCATAGTGCAGCATTGCCCGGATCGGCATTCCAGTCGTTTGCGGACCGCAGTTAGCTGAACCCAGACAAGGATTGATGCATCATAGTCACGCTGGCTCGATTGGTGCCTGTCCGCATAGGGAACGAACCCGACCCGCTCGTGATAGCGGTAGTATGGGGAGACAGTCCCGAGCTTTTGCCACGACACATCCGAGGCTACGGGTTCGAGTGGGTCAAGATGTGAGACGGGATTTGCTAGATATAGGCAAAACGTGTCAAATTTGCCGAATTAAAATCCAACATACTTGCAGGAAATTTGCAGTGGCGGGTCATCAAGCGCGCTCATTGGCCGCTGACCAGGCTATAGCCTACAATTCAAACTGAAAGATAGGTTCTGCGGTCGTGGAAACCGGAACATTCAAAGGCTCGTTAACCGACTGCGCTGCCCTAGAGACGTAGCCGCTGAGAACGGTCCATGGACCAAAAACCTAGGTCCCGGCCGAACCGTCAAATCGTTGTGCCGAGCATGATCCACTCCGCCTTCGCCAACGCATCCTCAAACTGGAACCGCTCCAGGTCGTGAGCGACGGTCGCCAGTGCCACGGCGAGCGGGCTTCCACGCGCCTGCCGGCGTATTTCCTCGAGTACATCAGGTGCGTCGGCGTCGGCGTCGGCCAGGAGCTCTTTCAGGCACAGCAACGCCGGTGCGAGATCAGCCATTGCCGGCGTCGCGTCTTCTTGCGCACCATTGGGCAAGGTCGCGATGCCATGTGCTTCCGTATCGACAAGGGACGCCAGTCCGCAAAGCACTGGCTCAAGCGCCGTCAGTACAGCCTGTAACGCCGACTCTATGGCGTCGACCTGCACGTTCGCGCAGGCATGTTCCAGAGTTGCGGCAGCCGCCTGCACGGCTAGAGCGCCGATCGTGCCAGCCGTACTCTTCAAGGTATGTGCTGCGCGGGTCGTGGCGGCGGGATCCGAATCGACGTGAGCATTGCGGAACTGTGCCTCGAAGCCGCCATTGCCCTCGCGAAAACGACGCAGGAGCCGGTGGTAGAGCGCGGAGCTGCCAGAAGTCGTGGCCAGCCCGATGCGGGTGTCGATGCCAGGCAAGGGCCTGAGATCGACGCACTCATTTGCTGCCGCCGCCGTCGTCACCGCCGTGCCGGGACCGCGTGGCGCCGCCCAGCGCGCAATCGTCGTGAACATTTCCGCGACTCGCAACGGTTTCGGGATGTGCTCGTTCATGCCGGCGGCCAGCACCTTCTCACGGTCGCCCGCCATCACGTTCGCCGTCATTGCGATCACCGGCAAGCCTGCGAGGGTGGCGTCGCTGCGGAACGCCCGGGCTGCCGTATAGCCGTCAATGACTGGCATATGGCAGTCCATCAGCACGCCGTCGAACTCGCGGTCGGCGGCGAGGATGTCCAGCGCCTCCTGGCCGTTTCCGGCGACCACCACGCGGATGTCAGCCTGCTCGAGCAGCTCGCACGCGAGTTCCTGGTTCAACTCGTTGTCCTCGACCAGCAAAAGGCGAGCGCCGCGAAGGCGCTGCATCGCGTCGACCTGATCAATAGCCTTCTGCTCGGCGCGGGTCTCGGTGACGATGCCACGGCCGAGCACCGCGCCGATCGTCTCGAGTAGCGTCGACGACGCCACCGGCTTGGTCAGCACAGCATCGAGCCGCACGCCTCGCTGTTGCGCGTCATCCATCGCCTCCTCGTAGCCCCAGGCGGTGACCATGATCACCGCTGATACCGACGTCAGACCGCTTTCCTGCAGTCGCTGCATTGTTTCGACCCCGTTCTGGCCGGGCATGCGCCAATCCATCAGGACCAGGTCGTAATGCAGCTGCCGGCGGTCGGAATCGGCGAGCTGGCGTAGCGCCGACGCTTCGGTTGACAGCCCTGTTCCGGCGATCAGGGCGGTCACACTGTCCGTAGCGAGATCAGGTCGGGGAGCAATCGGTCATGAACAATCGGCTCATTGGCCAGTGCAAGGCCCAAAGCATAGTGTACTGGGAGATATCCCGTTTCCGCTCTATAAATTTGGAGCTTAAGCCGACTGCGGCCTCGAAATCACCGGTCCTTTTCATCCAATCGTTGTAAAACGTGTGTTTCGGCGTCGGCTTTGACCCCACCCCAGGCGTCGAAGGTTAACCCCGGCCGATCGCGAAAGTCGCTAGTCGTTTCTGAATGTTAGCGTAGGTCCGCCGGGGTCAACCTTCGACGCCGAAAGGGGGCAAAGTTCCTTGCTTAAACACACCCAGAAAATCCATGTGTTCGCAGACGTAGAGTTCCTGGAAACCGACGAAGAGATTGCCGGTCGTCTGATCGGGATGATTGAATGGAACATCTCGAAGGAGAAGGACGTTCGTGTTCGGGTCGAGGACCGATGGGTGCCCCTGACAGGGCACGTGGGATGTCACGAGGATAGCGAGCAAGCCGGCCAGTTTGCAAAGATCGTCAAAGGATGTGCCGGGTTCACCAATCATCTCGTTGTCGCTGTCACCGAGAAGGAAAGTCCGCTGCAATGCGTGGCTTGAGATTCTGGGACCTCGGGTAGCCCGCAACCTTGTCATTACGGGCGAAGAGCCTGCGGTCCCATCAAAGAAGGTGGAGAGGCGGCACTTGTGGGGTCGAGGTGCCGAACTTCAAAGACGATTACCGACAAGCGCAGTTTTTCGGGTAATCGCCAACGGATGCNNCCAAGAACACGGCCACTTTCTCCAGGGCACTCTGCCTTCCTACGACCAGGAGATGTTGTTGTGCGCGGATCATCTCCCTTGGCGCGAGGTCCATGAGGTGCGATGAGTACTTGATCAGATCGCGTCAGAACCAAGTACCTTAACTTTACAGCCACATGGTTAACATACGGTTAATTGTCTCGGAATTCGTTAGCGTGTTGTATTCTGGCTAAGGACATCGTTATTTCCAGCACAAGCCCTTCAGGAGCATATCTCAGTTCAGCCTCGCCGAAGGCCCTGAGGGTCGACGTGATCAACTTGGTGCCGAAGCCGACGCGATCCGGGATGGCCGCTACGATGGGACCGCCCGTCTCACGCCAGTCGGCACGAAGAACGTCGCCCTCCGCGCCCCTCTCGACACTCCAACGAACGGCGACCAGGCCGTCATCATTCGACAAGGCACCGTATTTGGATGCGTTTGTCAAAAGTTCGTGGAGTACGAGCGAGAACGAAAGCGCCGCTTGCGGCCCTAGCTTCACTGGCGGCCCAATAGCAACTATCCTTTCGCTGCCTTCTAATCCGATGTTCACCTTCGACCCTTCGATGATGTCGGATAGGGTGGCGCTTACCCAGTCTCGCTGCAATAATAAATCATGGGCTTTAGAATAGGCCGCGATGCGCGCGGTTAACGTCGAGGCAGCCTCTTCCACTGATTTGGCGTTGCGCAACGACTGGGTCGCGATTGATTGGACGACCGAGAGCGTGTTCTTCATCCGATGACCAAGTTCGTGCATGAGAAGCCGCTGGCGGTCGGCCTGCTCGCGCTGTTCCGTGCGGTCCCGCAAGATCTTGATGAACCCCACGACGGCCTCGTTTTCGTCTCTAAGAGGCATCATTTCGCCGGAAGCCCAGAAGCAAGTCCCATCCTTGCGCAGGTGCCACCGCTCATCGTTTCCGTGACCTTCGTCAAGTGCCGCGGTCATTTCGCGTTGAGGAACGCCATTTGCCCGGTCTTCCTCGGTAAAGAAAGATGTCGCGGGCATCCCGATCATCTCTTCGGCGCTCCACCCTAAAATCCGGAAAGCGCCTTCGTTCCAGCTCGTGACCAAGCCATCGAGGTCAAGAGAGATGATCGCATAGTCGATCGCACTCTGAACGATAGCTTCAAGGAACCGCTCACGCGAGGAGGGTCGGCGTAGCGGTTCTGACTCGTTCATGACTGCCCACTTCAAAAAAACGGTATGGATTTCGTTTAAGGTTTTGTAAGCGTGGAATCAAGAAGGGCTCAGGATTCGCAAAATGGCGACGAACGGTGCCGGCCTTGCATATTTAAGGACAGGGACCCAATTCGTATTTAAAGAGAGTCAGTCGCGGTCTCCGTCATGCGCAGCAGGGGCATGCCAGTCGCGGTCGAGCGTACCCTGTTCGGC
Organism: Hyphomicrobiales bacterium; assembly: GCA_900468065.1. Taxonomy (GTDB): domain Bacteria; phylum Pseudomonadota; class Alphaproteobacteria; order Rhizobiales; family Rhizobiaceae; genus Pararhizobium. The sequence continues at coordinate 7,279 of UBTA01000053.1, forward strand.
CTTATGAAAATACTGCGAGCACACGAGCCACCCCTTTAAGGGCCGAAGCAGGATCAACGATCGTGCTACCGACGCGAGCGTCCTGCCAATTGAACTGACCACGATCCGTAAACAGCGAGCGGCTGAACACGCTCGGATCGGCCGTGAACACGGGCGTCGATTGTCTGCTTCACCGTCAGGGCACCTTCGCCGCTCCCGATGGTGTCCTCGGTGAGAAAGAATTTTGTCCCCAGTCCCAGTGCGCCTTTGAAGTCGTAACTGCCGGCGAAGTCGAGGATAGATGCCTGGTGCATCGTCAGTGGCTGCGCCGAAGACCGGATTGATCTTGCCGAGAGCGACCTTAACCTGCGCGGCGGTCAGTCCGGCATAAAGCTCTTCCGCATAAAAGCGCTGTGATCGGAGGACATTCGTCTGTCCCTCGGATCGGATCAAGGACCGGTTCGAAGATGAAATGGCCGAACAAGCGAAATGCGTCGGAAAGGTTGACCGTGATTTCCGGTCAACCGTCGCATAGAAGGACGTGGTGCCATTGTTGCCGATGCCGGCATCCATCTGCAATTCGCTGCTGCCCTCAATGGCGATCAGCGGGACTGCTTCGTCGACCGTGTCTTGTCGAGCCGTTTGTTCGTCTGGTGCTGTCGCATCTGCGGCGCTTGCAGCATGGCAAAGACATCCAGCGAGCAGGATGGTTGCGGTAAGCGAAGTGAAGCTACGGCTCGAAACTGTCTTCATCATGGACTCCCAGAACGCGTTGATGTGGACTGGAGGGTAATGCCGCCGCGGGTTGGGCGGCATTGCGTTGATCTTGGAGGGGCTCCGGCTTCGATATTCGGAGCCTCTATCGAGTCCGGGCTCGTCGGCCTGACAGTCGCCGGAATGACGTAATATAAAAACGTACGATACCGTACAGAAAACTGAGAAATGAACGGAACGAAACGTGCGGCTGGGAATTGTAGGATATGACCCAAGAGAGCGTCGCAGATCCTGCCCGGCCAATCGCTCTCGTCGTCGACGATGAGCCTCTCATCCTGTTGGACACATCTGAGATCGTCACGGATGCCGGCTATCAGGTCGTTGAGGCAACCACCGCAGATCAAGTACTGGCATATCTCGAAACACACGCGGTTTTCGACCTCCTCGTAACGGATATCCAGATGCCGGGAACAATGGACGGGGTCGCGCTCGCCCGCCATGTCGGAGAGCGCTGGCCACATGTCAAAATCCTCGTCGTGTCGGGTGCAGTCATACCGCTCGGCGGGGTGCTACCTAAAGGCGCACGTTTCATTCCCAAACCCTTAGAGCCTGACTCGAAAAGAATTCAATAGACACGGTACCTTGCAAGCCTCCGAGTGAGATGCGGATGTGAGCGATGAGCATCCATGCTTCAGCGGAGGCCTTTGATTTCTCCCAATCCTTGGCCAGTCGCCGGCATCTACCAAGCCAGGCGAATGTTCGCTCCACCACCCAGCGTCGCGGCAGCACTTCAAAGCCCTTTACCTTGTCTGTGCGCTTGACGATCTGCAACGTGAACTTCGCGACCTTTCGCAATGCGGTCCGCAGTTTCGGACCGGCATAGCCGCCGTCAGCAAAGATATGCCTGAGCCACGGCCAGCGTCTGAGGACGGTTTTGAGAGCCGCCGCTGCACCATCGCGGTCCTGAATGTCTGCGCTGTGAACGACCAGTCCCACCATCAAGGCGAGCGTATCGACGACAATATGGCGCTTGCGGCCCTTAATTTTCTTACCCGCGTCATAGCCTGCAATCCCACCGCTTTCGGTCGTTTTGACGCTCTGACTGTCGATCACACCTGCCGTCGGTGACGCTTCCTTTCCTTCCAGTTCTCGCGCCTCCATAACCAGATGATGGTTGATCCGCAGCCACAAGCCAGTCGCCCGCCACTCGTAGAAGTAACCCTGAACAGTTGAATAGGGTGGAAAATCCTTCGGCAACATCCGCCATTGGCAACCGGTCGATGCGATATAAAGCAACGCATTCAAAACATCGCGCAATTCCGTCTGGCGCGGTCGGCCGAGCTTGCGTGGCATCGGCATAAATGGAGCGATCACCAACCACTCCCTGTCCGTCAGATCACTTGCGTAACGCCCTGTCCGTCGGCCATATTGGCGACGGGTGAAATCAGTCCAGCCCATTGCGGTCTCCATCGAATCCTAAGCAAATCCGAAGGAATCACAACTGGCTGATTTCACTCAACTCTTTTTCGGTCAGGCTCTTAGACCGTGCCTTCGCTTTGCGTACGTTGCGTGAGTTCGAATCCTGACAGGTTCGCTTATTGGAGGGTTGCCGCAAGCCATGGATCCTTGGTACAATACCTCTGCCGCGCGACCGGGCCGGACGGAGTGTGGAGAGGCAGCGTGCCGAGGTACTACTTCAACGTTATCACGGCCAATGGCTCGATCCTTGACCCCGAAGGCACCGAACTTCGCGATCTAGACCACGCGCAATCGGAGGCGATTGCCGACGCCCGTTCCCTGATGAGCACTGCTATAAAGCAGGGGCACACCATTTTCGGCAGAAGCATCTCGATCTGCAACGAGGCAGGGGAGGTTCTTGCTGTACTGCCGTTTTCGGAAGCAGTGAAGGCTTTCGACTAGACCTGGAACTGGCCGATACTGCGCGCATCCTGGTTTTCGATCAGTCGCTTGTACTCCGCCTCCGGCGCGCCGTAGCAACCGCCCGCCACGTCTTCGAGTTTCGCGCGATCGACGATCCGGATGTTTCCCCGCGTTGCTTTGATGGCATGCAGCCCTTCCAGAATGTGGAGCTGCTCTGTCACGCCAGAGCGGCGCACACCCAGCATCAGGGAGAGGAATTCGTGCGTCAGCGCAAGATCGTCACCTTCCAGGCGATCATGGCACATTAGAAGCCAACGGGCCAACCGCTCATGCATATTGTAACGGGCGTTAGCGAGCGCCGAATGGCCGAGTTGAACCTCGCAGGAATGGACATAGCGCAGGAGCAGGTTACGCATCTGCGGGTGCTTTTCCAACGCCGCCATGAACGGGTCTACCGAAACCTTGAATGCCGATCCCATCGACTGCATGAAAGTCCTGTGTGTGCTGGTCGGCGTCATCAACAGGACGTGGTATCCAGCCATTCCTTCACGACCGACATGCCCGACCTCCACAGTTTCCCCGTCAGAAGACTGGGCTACGACTGACCCTAGACCACTTTCCAGGAAATAAACGGCGTCATTTGGCACGTTTGGCTCAACCAAGGACTGTTTTAAAGCAAGATCGATGAGTTCCAGATATGGTCGCAAGCTTTCGAAGGCTTCCTGAGGGATCACTTTGAGAAGCCTGTTACGGACTTCGGATTGCAAAGGATGCGGCATTCGATTCTCCAATCGAGTTGGAGCTCGGCCTCACACCAAACGCCATGACTTCATGACAGGTTTTATGGGACAAAGCGGCGCCCAGCGCCATATTCCTCGCGGTTCTGTACGGTTTCGACCGTTCGCGGGACAAGGTCGCCTGCGGGCGACCCAAAAGACTGTGCGCTTCTTCCTGGCAAATAGATAGCAATTTCGGAACGAAGGCTTCGCCACGCAGGCCTAAAATGTCGGCAACCGTACAGAATAAGAATCCGTTTGATTCCGGCGCAGTAGTGTCCAAAAATCGTTTATACCGAGCACCGCTGCGGTCAAGATACTGCGACCCGGTGTTCAGATAAATCCAGAGATGGAGGCATGAACATGCAGCACGTTTATGCGTTTCAAAGCGCCGCGATATCCAGCGACGAACTGGAGATGCTTCAATCAACTTTGAGGTGTTGGTGTCGTGAGCAGGGGATCGATCTGACATCGAAGCGAGCTGAGCAGGGCGCGATCGAGTTGATCGACTGGTTTCAGTTCGGCATAAAGTCTCCCGACCAGCTGATCGAAATGCTGCGGCGACAGTAAGATACTCTTTTATTCTTGCCAGACATGTCTTTGGCACCCAGTCTTGCGAGGAGCGAGTCGACATCAGCGACCCCCGGACAGAGGAAGCGGCCGTCGAGCTGATTGAGTGGTTTCAGTTCGGCCTGCGCTTTCCCGATCAGTTGATCGAAATGCTCCGCCGAGCTTAGGAGCTTTACACGATGCGCACGCAGCGCTGCAGCCGATGTGGCGGCTACGAAGTGATCAACCTCAAAGACAAGGATGTATTGAAGGCGTTGTCGCGTCCGTTGGCCGAATGGTCGCCCTTGTTGCGAGTACCCCGTCACCGAAGAGAGGAATATGACCTGCACCGCTTCCCCTGTACAGCCGATCTCGCCCGCCGACCTTCGAATGCTTCAAGATGTGGTTGCTTCGTGGTGCGAAGAACGACGGTTGGCGATCTCCGATCCGAAGGCAGAGCAAGCCCGTACTGAGGTTTACGAGCTCTACCACCTTGGCGTCGTTGGGCATGACACCCTTTTGGATATGATACGGTCGATCTGACGCGCCACGGCGTCCAACGTTGGTGTCGAGGTTCGATCCCTTTCTAGATTTTGCCAATTTTGTTTCCGTGCCCTCGAGCGGGGACTTTTGAGAGCGGTCTACCGATTAGAGTCCAGTACAGGAACAAAAGCTCACGGCGTACGTTAGAGAAAACTCATTGATGCCGATGGATGGGACGCAACCATGGTCAGGTATCTGGTAAGGAAGAACCGCCGCGACGAGTTCTGGTCGGTGATCGATATCTTCACCGGACAACCAGCATGGTTCGCCGATATCGAATTGAACTGTCTCGACCTCGAAGAGGTGGACGAATTAATTGATTGTCTCAATTACCTAAGCGCCAAACGTATGGGCACTTTGAAGCAACCCTGACCGCCCGGGTGGCGTGAGATTTAATCTTGCCGGTGACCACTCTGGTCAGGCATCGTATGGTCGGCATTCCTGAGCTGTTGCAAACGCTGCATCTGCTTACATACTGGATGCCTGCGTCTCGCTGTTGACGTTGATCGCTCGATACACCGGCGCGGAGAAGTGCCAAGGCAGCGCGCAACATAACAGTGAGGTTCGGAGTACGTTGGTATCTCCTTCGACCACCCCTTCGAATGTACGCTTGATGTTGGGTAGCTAGCGACCCGTCGTCAATGCGGTCGAGCCGACTGCGCTGAGTACATGGAAGGCCGGGTTCCTTTAGGTCGATTTTGCAAGAGGTCCAGCCGGGCGTTGCAGGCCGACGATTTCCCTTCTCATCGAAGATGAAGTTAGCCAAATCGAAGCGTCAGTATCGCGGGGGTGCACCTAAGACTCAAGGTGTAGTGAGGCGGCAAATTGTCGTCCCGCGTGAGCGCGCGAAATGAGCGCCGGGACCGTTTCGAAAACCCGTTACAAGCGGTCATCGACGCACGATCCTGGTCATTTGACGAATGGCGGCGGCCATGCCCAACGCTCAGTGCCGCGGTTCGAGACCTACACGCGCCTGAGGAACGCATCGGCTGGCTCTCAAGGAACAATTGGTTTCGGTCGAAAGCGGAAACAACACCGACCCGATTGTAATTCCGACTCTGGCCCATGGGACCGCTTCCAGCGGGCTTTATTCAGAGTCTGGGGCAGCCCTCGCGGAATTTGTCACGCGAAGGATCTTGAGCGCCTCACTTTTCTTGCGTCGTTGTTCCCGTTCAGAGTCGATGATCAACTGGGCCTCTTGCTTGCTTTGCTCAAAACAGCCCCGCGGCGAGGCCCCTCGGGCGCGCCGTTTATTTCCCATTTTTTCCACGATCTATCCTCCGGTATTCATCACCGTTGCAGACAGGTTTCAGGTTCAATCCATAAATTACGCCGACGGCTTGGTCTGACTATTAAAAATGCAAACTCAGGCCGGTTCTGTCCGATTTCAGACACTCCGATAAATAATGCGGTTCGCGGGAACCACTTCTGGAAATCAAAGTTGATACCGCGTCGTCTCGAACGACGGATTTCGAAACAGGAGAAGAATGAAATGCCTAACCAGCAATCGGGAAGCCGTGGCCAGCAGGGCCAAGGCAACAAAGGCCAGCAATCTAGCGATACGTCAAAACGCGGCTTTGCGTCGATGGATGACGATAAGCAGCGCGAAATCGCCTCGAAGGGCGGCGAAGCGTCAGGCGGCAACTTCAAGAACGATCCTGAGCGCGCAGCCGGAGCCGGCAAAAAGGGCGGACAGTCCTCGAGTGGCGGTAATGGTGGCAGCGAACGGGGCGGCCGGTCGTAACTATGCTCACGGTCAAATATGGGAGGCCGCTTGGCCTCCCCATGGCTGCGTCGCGCCGGTTTACCCTGGTAGCCGGAGTTCAACTTGCGAGAAGATAGTTTGACAGGAGGAGCGACGATGAGCACGCGCGATATTCCCTGGATCCAGCCGCTGAAGGTCACACTTCGCGCTGGGATGGATCGAACATTTGGTAGTATTTAAGGCACTGGATTTCCTGGAAAACGAATGGCCGCAGAAGCGTCGCGAACGCTATGACCTGCCGTGTTGACCTGTCGGCAAGGCCTAAAGGTGTGGCACCGACTGAGTTGGCCCGCGAGGCGTTTGTAGCTGCATGTCTCGAGGCAGGCATGCCAGCGGTGACGACACAAGCACTGCAACATCGCCGATTGGCTCATCGCCTGTCTTGGGCACACGTCTGATAACGAGCGCCTCTGGCGACAGCTAGCACTGGTGAGGCCGCTCGGACTTTCGGTCCCTTCCCGTGCCTCCAAATGGTGCCGGGTACAGTGCCCAGATGGCTCTTTCTCTCGGCTGCTGGTTGGTCTGTTGATGCGGACTAGTGCGGTGACGCCCGTGGTGAAAATAGACGAAGGGCATCACTACCGGTACCCCGGCGGCCCGGGTCGATTGTGCCTCGGGGGACCATTCCACAAAAGAACGACGGCAGCGACTAAAGGTAGTGCGCTCACGACGAGGAGCGGTAGAGCCTCCATGTTGGTCTCCTCTCTACGGAGCATGTCAACCAACAGCACCAGCACTTGTTCCGCGGAGAAGTCTCGGAATGTGCGATCAGTTCCGCCCCTTGCAAGCTCTCTCGTGTGGGATTGGCCTCACCCTTTACTTTATCGATTGGTACCTGGTTGTCTCGGTTCGCGGGACAAATCAGCTGGTCGGTCGAAACCGCACAGAGTAGCGTCGACCCGTATCAAAATCAGGAATTCCAGCGCATAAACTTCGAATGCAATTGTCTCTCCGATGATCGTTGAGAACGGGCTCCTTCCCGAACGGAAGCCTCGCATGGCATCGATTGACCAGGGAGCGGTACAAAACCGCCTTCTGAGGGCGCTCCGCTCCGAGGCGTTTGAGATGCTCCAGCCAACGTTGGAGCGGGTCGATCTTCCACTGCGGTCGTTTCAAGTGGAAGCGGATCAAAAGACCAGTCACGTCTATTTTCTTGAGAGCGGTCTGGGGTCTGTCGTCGCAAGAACCGACGATGATGAAGCCATTGAGATAGGTCATGTCGGCTTCGAAGGCTTAAATGGCGCGCATTGCATTCTCCGGCTCGACACCACACCAAATCAAACCTTCATGCAGGTGAGAGGAGAGGGCATTCGAACACCCGTGGCCGCGCTTCACCGTCTTATGGATGAACACAGCCCCTCCCGCGATCTTTTCCTCCATTACGTCCATTGCTGCGAACTGCAGCTTGCGCACTCCGCCTTGGCAAATGACCGATATAACATCGGTGAGCGCCTCGCTCGCTGGCTACTCATGTGCCACGATCGTCTGCGCGTAGATGACATGCCCCTGACGCACGAATTTCTGGCGCTGATGTTGGGTGTGCGTCGGTCGGGGGTGACCGATCATCTGCACATTCTTGAAGGTGCGCTGGCGATCAAGGCCACGCGGGGCGCGATCCGTATTCGCGATCGCGCGAAATTGCTGGAGATGGCTGGCGGATGTTACGGCACGCCCGAGCGCGAATAAAACCGCCTTATAGGTGCCTTGTGACCGGCCCGGGCGGACAGGTCCGCTTGCTGTTGCTGCTGGCCCACCTCAGGCCGTCGCGGTGGCGAAAGACACCTGCGAATGTGGGTCTCAAGACCGGTATCATTGCGGAAGAAATGGGACTGGTTGTCTCTCGGGGAGAGATTCGGTTTCGCACCTATCGCCTGACGGCTGCGGGCATTGCGTTCCTCGCCGACAATACCACGGTTTAGCAATATTCCCCGATCCGATGATCAAATGGGTGATCGGTCGATCCTTGCCACTACGACCTGGTCGGAACGAGTATTCACCACGGCCTGATCAAACTCCGTTCCGATAAGCCGGTCATATTCTGCCTCGGGCACGCCGTATATCCCGCCGACAAGGTCGATGAGCCCCTGTCGATCGGTCACGAGGCAGATCCCCCGTGTCGATTTGATAAGGTGTTTTCCCTCAAGCATGTGAAGGGCGTCGGTAACGCCCGGACGCCGGGTCCCGAGCATCAAGGCGAGAAACTCGTGTGTCAACGCCAGGTCAGGTTTGCCAATGCGATCCTGACACATCAGCAGCCAACGTCCGAGCCGCTCCTCGACGGTCGCTTTTCCGTTGGCCAAAGCGGTGTAGGCAATCTGGGTGTTGAAGGTGTGGCCATAGCGCCCGATAAGCTGTCGAAGGTGCGAACTATGATCCAGTGCACGACGAAACGTTCCGACTTTGACGCGTGTCGCGGCCCCCTTCATCTGGACGAACGTCTGGTGCGGCGACTGGTCGGCAGCCTGGACGGCCGAAAAACCGGTCATGCCCTCCCGACCGATCACGCCGGCTTCAATGCGTTTGCCATCCGGGGCGGAAACAACGACGGATACCACGCCGCCAGCTGGGAAATACACGTGCTCGAACGGAACGTTAGGCTGTTCGATGTTGTCGTTCACCGAAAGTTCAACGGTTTCAGATTGTTCCAGCAGCGCGCGGACATCCTCGTCGCGCATCGCGGCTATCAGTAAGTTCTGCGGGGAATTGGATCCGAACATGGCTTCGCCTCTTACGGGCGGGAGCACTGTCTGCGTCTCTCTATCGTCCACTACCCAAACATCAGCGAAGACAATAATTCACCATACGCCCCGCTGCCTCCAAGCGCAAACAGGGTCCGCTGTACGTTAGCGTACTTTGGCACGGGTTCAGCTGTTCGGATGGGAGCAGCGGCTGCCTTGTCGGAGGCGTAGATACAAAAAGGCCTCTCCGGGGGAGGAGAGCCCAATATCTTTCCTCAGATTCCGATCGACTGCCAGCGATTGGATCCTCTAACCATCCCACGAAAATCGCGTTTTGACATTCAGATTTTTTATTCCGGCGCCCATCGTCCGAAACCGCACAGAGTAAGCAGACCGGTTGCGGTCGGAGTATGATTTCGCTGGAAAACTCCGTGAGATGAAAAGGCCATCAGAATGACCGATGAACGGGACCTCGTTGTGCTGGTGCGCAATTGAAGGGTCTACGCGTGGTCGTCGACCTGAATCAAAACCGATGAGTTAGAAGCCGGCTGCCGTCGCGAAAGAAGCAATGAGGAGTTAATGCTGACGTCGAAACAATATCAGGAAGCGTTCAATCTGGCGCTGGAAGCGTTCAAGAGCGATCCGCGGGTCTGGCTTTCGGAGGGTCTCAATCCTTACTCACCGGCGAGCGACGAATATCGCGCGTGGAATGATGGATGGCTGTATGCCAGCAATTTCTATGCGCTGAAGTCCAAGGCGGACGCGCATAGAGGTCAGAACGATCGGGGCGGGTCCCTCCAGCAGAGTGATTTGCAGTAAGATCCCATGGGGAGTGAATAGCGGCCGTCCCTCTGGCAAAGTGAGGCTGCAATAACGCACCCACCCTTTAGGAGACGCTGCCATGGACGCTGTAACTTCCCAACCGCATACGCAGCCGCTATCCGCAATGATCTTGGTGGAATTTTCATTTCATTGGAACTCAGCCGTGCCTGGCTGATCACATCTTTGTCGCCGGGCAATGGCGAGAAGATGTCGAAGCACACGGTAAGTGGCGGCGATGTGCCCGCATTGCTGGCACATTTTGCCCAGCTCCAGGCAAAGGTAAAATCCCGGACCGGCAATCAGTTTCCGATCGTCACAATTCAGGAGGGCCGGACTTGACGGCTTCTGGATCGATCGAGTGCTGAAGGCGAACGGAATAGAAAGCTATGGTGTCGATCCAGCTTCAATTGCGACCTCGCGCAGGCGGCGGCGAGCGAAGACCGACAGACTGGACGGTGAGGCCTTGGTCCGAGCGTTGTCGGCTTTCAAGCGTGGAGAGCCACGCGTGTGCGCAATGGTCAAAGCACCCAGCCCTGAGGAAGAGGATTGCCGTCGGGTCTGCCGAGAGCGCAAGATCCTGATTGCGGAGCGCGTCAAACACGTCAATCGCATTAAAGGTCTATTCTTTTCCCAGGGCATCAGCGGTTACGAGCCGCTACGCAAAAACCGTCGCACCCGACTGACCGAACTTCAGACGGGTGATGGCCGCCTTTTACCAGCCCATATGAAAGCTCAAATAGGCCGTGAACTTGATCGCCTCGAACTGTTGCTGGCGCAAATTACAGCGGTGGAGGAGGAGCGGGATAAGCTGCTGGCGATGGAGACGCATGGCACGATCACATTAGATACGGAAGCGGCGATGCTTGCAACATAACAGGTATTGGCTCAGAATTCGCGGCCGTCCTTTGGACAGAACGCCTATTCCGACACTTTGATAACCGACGACAGGTTGCTGCTTATGCAGGGTTGGCACCGACACCTTGGCAAAGCGGAACGATCGATCGCGAGCAAGGCGTATCGAAGGCTGGCAATCCGCGACTACGAACCACAATGGTCCAGCTATCCTGGCTCTGGTTGCGACATCAGCCAAAATCAGCTCTCAGCCTTTGGTTCACAGCTAAGGTGCAATCCAACGGTGGCCGGATGAAGAAGTGCGCGATCGTGGTGCTCGCGCGAAAGCTGCTGATTGCTTTGTGGAAATACGTGAACTTAGGCGTCGTCATTGAAGGAGCTGTTCTCAAGGCGGTTTGATAGAAGCGCAACCAGATTTTTGTAATCTACCAGGAACGATTATTCCTGGCGGATCCAGGTGGCCGAACCGATCCGCGATATGGCTTCAAACGCCGGCAGTAAGAATGGTTGCGTCTTCCTGAGCCTTTGCCGCAACGCAAGCGGGATCATGGTGCAGCCCTCAAACGGCGACCGTATGTGAGTTGGAACCGGCAATGGAAACAGGCCCGTTCACGCGAAAGGGCTCGGACGTGGATATCGAAGGAACACGAAAGGAAACATGCCGTGGATGATTAAAGGCTCTTGACCCAGCACATGTGAGCCGCGGAGACGCGTCCAAATTGATATCGACTGCCCACCGCAGCGCTTCGGCGCGCTGCGGTGCAATATCCGTCAGAGGGCTGGGATGCTTGCTGACGGCTAAAAGATGTTGATGCCAAGCGGTCCAATATATTCTATCCGATAACACTGGCCACGGGCTTTCAGCATAAAACGGTTTGCGCCGGCAAGATCTGTCCTGATTTCGTTGTTGCCAAACTCTGCCGGTCCATCGAAATTGGACCTCAGCCAAGTTGCCGCAGTCAGGGACAAGGCCTTGATCTCCCAGAGAGGCCCGGCGGTCTTTTTAATGCGAAAATCCGGGTCTTCGGCGCACTCTTCCCGAAAATCATTGTGACGAAGAGGACTGCTGGTTTTCTTATCGGATACGATCGAATGGAACATTGATTTCTCCTCCCGCGCATACCGTTGGATTCTTTTTGACCTACTGAATGAGTATCTCTGAGATTGCGCGCCTACTAAATTACCGAGAGCTTGTATTCTGTCCAGAGTCAAATGTGTTTCGTACGAAACCGAACATCGAGGCACCTCAAAGAGGCGCGATCGTGGACGAACACACCAATGTTTCACACGCCGCCCGTTGGCGGTGATTAATCATGGGACGCTTGCGAGAATGACCGGAAGCTTTTCCAGCCCGATAAGAGCAATTTCCCATTACCAAACCCAGCAGCCTGGAAGTAATTCTGGCGTTTGTAGGGTTTGGACCGCTTGATGACGTCGGCGATGGTTTCCACAAGCAGGGCTTTTTGACGCGACGGCCGACGCGAGCTTAGCTTCCCAGTTTTGACCGCAATGCGGAAAGATGGTACGATAGCGTACAGAGGAATCTTAAGCCTTTGTGTTGCTCGATGGATTGTCCGGAAAGGACGCTCCCATGACCCACTTCTACTTCAACGTTCGCGAAGCTAACTCTTTTGAGGAGGACACTGATGGTGTCGATCTACCGGACGTAGTGTCAGCCCACCGTGAAGCGGTACGGGCCGCGAGGGAGATGATGATTGAAGAAATCGCCCTCGGTATGCCCGTTACTGATCAAGTGTTTGAGGTATGTGATGAGTGCGGTGGTCTGCTTTTCACTCTGGCATTCAAAGACCTACTACACAGCTAATAGGGCTGCGCCAGCTTATGATACCATCTACCTGCCTCGGCGGAGATTGCGAGAGCGGTCTCACACGCCACAGGGCGGAAGGCTCAGCGTCACGAAATTCGGATGCGGCCAGATTAAGGAGCACATCGACCAGCTCGACAGGCGTGAGACAAAGGCGGGTTGAAATCTTACGATTTGGGGCGGTAACACCGATTTACTGGCACCGTCATCCGGAGCCAGACAAGTTTCTGATGCCTTTCTTTGCCGCGGCTGCCATTGCACTGGATACTCAGCGTTTTGGCTCCTTGCCAAAATCCTTGCGCAACTCGTCCTTAGCCCTGTCCAGCGTCGCCACCCTCGACTTCGACAATTGCTTGCCAGCGCGGTTGATATAAAAGTTCAGCATCGACATGGCGGACCGGAACGGGCTGGCCTTGCGACGGTCGCTATGTTCGGCCGAGGCTTTAAGCGAGTCTGCGATCTTCTTCGCGCTGCGCTTTTTGAAGACACCGCCCTTCAGATCCATTGCATCGCTTTTCTCGGTCACATCCTGCGACCACTTTTGCTTGGATTTCTTCTTCGACATGAGGGTTCCTCCATAGAAGACACGGTACCACTGTCGTGACGCCGCATCCTGTCAATGATGCATATGGTGTTCGTTACGCTTGCGAGTGACTGCAGCCTTTTTCGCTGAGGCCGAGCGTTCTTCCTTGGTGCGCGACGCAGCAGTTGCGCCGCCATTGCGCCCGCCCTTTTCGGAAGACGCGTGGTTTTCGGCATGGCCTCGGCCTGAGCCTGACTTCTTGCCACCACCACTTTCCTTGTTGACAGTGGCCCAAGCACGGCGTTCAGCTTCCTTCTCGGAAACTCCACGGTCCTCGTAGCCTTCCTCGATATGCTCGGCCTTACGCTTCTGCTTGTCGGTGTATGCGGATTTGTCGCCCTGCGGCATGGAACAACTCCTCTTGCTTCGATGAAGCAAAGAAAACGACCTCTCGCCCGTCAAAGTTCCTTCCGTAAAGCCCGCAAGTTGGGCCTTATGCCAGAATTGTGGTCTTCCGTGCGCTTCCGTACAGGCCACTTCGCCAAGGAACAACATTAAGGACTTGTCGTTTGCAGCGGAGAGAAAACACTTCTCATTACACGCAGAGCAGATTTCATTGACCTTCGCCTTTTTTGACCGACGAAACATCGTTTCTCTGATTGCCGCTAGAGTAGCAAGGGAAGTTTAATGGCTTGTCCGTAAGTTCTCCGAACAAAGGAGACCGCTTAACGATGTCGACTCAATGCAACGGTTGCCGCGACGGTGCGGCGTTTGAACTACCTTTTTCGATGGCGTTCCAACCTATCGTCGACATTCGAACGGGAAAGATCTTTGCCCACGAAGCGTTGGTGCGTGGTCCAAACGGCGAAGGAGCCGTGTCTGTCCTGTCTCAGGTCCAGGCCCATAATCGTTACGCATTTGATCAACAATGTCGGGTCAAGGCGATCGAACTCGCGGCTCAGCTCTACGATCCTAACGGGGGCGTAAGGCTATCGATCAACTTTATGCCGAAGCCGTTTATGAGCCGCGCGCTTGTATCCGCTTAACGCTCGCAACGGCCATGAAAACCGGGTTTCCGCTCGACCGTATCATCTTCGAGTTTACCGAAAACGAACAGCTGGACACAAAACATGTTCTTAACATCCTTCGAACCTATCGGGATATGGGATTCAAGACGGCAATCGATGACTTTGGAGCGGGCCATTCCGGTTTAGGACTTCTTGCCCATTTTCAGCCAGACATCGTCAAACTTGACATGGACTTAATCAGAGGAATCGACACCGATCGCGTCAAGCGCACGGTCGTCAAGCATACTTTGCGGATGCTCGAAGAGCTTGAGATTGCGCCGCTGTGTGAAGGCGTTGAGACCATAGGAGAGTTGCAGGCTTTAACCGATCTTGGCGTCTCGCTTATCCAGGGTTATCTCCTGGCCAAACCAAGTTTTGAACGATTGGCCGTTCCGGTATCGGCGCAATCCCTGGTTACAAAAGCCGCCTAAATTGCGGCTTGGTTATCCAACAAAGTTGCGGTGGCCGAGCAGCTTCATTCTGGCAGGACGGCTGCCAAGGCGTATCGTCCGATCAAAGCGACTAAATCGCACCTGAACCTTGACACAGCATCCAGCTGGTCCTCCAGGTAGTAATAATTGCGCATTCTTCCCCTAATACGTGTATAGTGATTCGGCAGGCATTCGGGTCCACTTCTCTTAATGCGCAGGCTAATGCGCAGCGGGACGGCATCCAAGGTCTAGGCCTGCAGGGCGGTTCATATGAATGATATCGTACGCCTCCACGATCGTCAGAGCACGATGATCGAGGCACGCTACCGTATGCTCGTTGATGCGATCACGGATTACGCCATCTACATGCTCGATTCCGGCGGATACGTCACGTCCTGGAATACCGGAGCGCAACGCTGCAAGGCTACACTGAAGACGAGATTCTAGGCGAACATTATTCCGTTTTTTACTGCGAGGAAGACAGAGCGGCGGGGTTGCCCGAAATCGCGTTGCAGACAGCGGCTATTGCCGGAAGATTCGAAGCGGAGGGATGGCGGCTTCGCAAGGATCGAACGAAGTTCTGGGCCCATGTTCTCATTGACCCGATCTTCAACGATCAACACGAACTTATCGGCTTTGCCAAGGTTGCAAGGGACCTGACCGAGCGCAAACTCGCTGAAGCCGAACTGGCCTCGAGCGAGGCGCAGTTTCAGCTTATCGTTCAAAGTGTCACGGACTACGCCATCTATGTACTCAATCCCCAGGGATACGTCACCACCTGGAACGCCGGAGCGGAACGGATCAACGGTTACACCTCGGATGAAATCATCGGTGAGAATTTCTCGCGTTTCTTTACGGCCGATGATCTTGCCTCAGGGGGGAACACGCATGCTCTTGCGACAGCGACAAGGGATGGCCGCTTCGAAAAGGAAGGCTGGCAGGTCAGAAAAAACGGCACACGGTATTGGGCCAATGTCATCATCGACGCTATGCACGAAGATACTGGCACACTCGTAGGCTTTGCCAAGGTAACACGCGACATCACCGAGTAAATTGCGGCCCAGACAGCTCTCGACGTCAAACAGAACGAGCTTTTCCAGTCCCAAAAACTGGAGATCGTTGGCCAGCTGACAGGTGGCTTCGCGCATGATTTCAACAATCTGCTCATGGTCATGCTGGGCAGCGTGCAAATGCTGGAGAACCGCATTCCGCCGTCGCCGGAGGTGACGCAGCTTCTCGACAATGCCATCCAAAGCGGGAAACGCGGAACCGCCCTTATCGAGAGGATGCTCGCTTTCTCCCGCCAAGAGCAAACACACCTCGAGGCGACTGACGCTACCAACCTCGTCAATGGCATGGCGGATCTCATGGCCAGATCGATCGGGCCGATGATCCGACTGGAAATCAAATTCCCGACTGTCCTACCAAACGTGCGTAGCGACAAAAATCAGTTGTCGAGCGCGCTTCTCAATCTGGCTGTCAACGCACGCGACGCTATGCCCAATGGCGGCTCCCTCCCTATTGCGGCGGACGAACATCAGGTCCTCGAAGGGGAAAAGCCGGGTTTGCCGGAGGGAAACTATGTTTGTTTGAGCGTCTGGGACACTGGATCCGGAATGAGCGCCGAGACGCTGGCGTGCGCAACACAGCCATTCTTCACGACCAAATCAACCGGCAAGGGAACTGGGCTCGGTTTGGCAATGGTGGCCACGCTTCTTGAGCATTCGGGCGGCAAGCTCGTGCTGCGTTCCGCGTCAGGAGCCGGAACCCTCGTCGAGCTCTGGCTTCCGGTTGCGGAAGCCGAGGAAGCGGCTCCGTCGGCGGTGATAGAAAATTGCGAATCTGATGCAAGTTTGCGTGGATACCGCATTCTCGCGGTAGACGATGACGAGCTGGTTCTCCGCAACACCGTGCTGATGCTCAAGGCCCTCGGCCATACCGTCATGACCGCAACGTCAGGAGAAGAGGCGCTTTTTCTCGTCGGGAATGATTCCCATATCGATCTGGTTCTGACCGACTATGCGATGCCGCTCATGAGCGGTTCCGAGTTCGCTGATATTGCATGGAACATCCGTCCTTCTTTGCCGATCGTCTTAGCAACGGGATATGCGAAACTTCCGTTCGGAGCAAACCCTGCGCTGCCTTTGATACCCAAACCGTTCTCCCAGCACCAACTCGCGGATATGATCGACCGTAGCCAGCGGAAAGAATCGCAGCCCGCAGCATGAACGCGATTAATGGCTTTCTGGAGTCGCAAGATCAGACGTACCAAGCGAAAATATCGAAACGTGTGATCATAACGATCGCCTTGATAGTCCTGACCCTAGCGTCGGGTGGTGTCTGGCTTCGCCAGGACATGCGGAAAAGCCAACGCGTTGCGGCGGAGCAGACGGCGCAGAACCTGTCCGTCGGCCTCGAGCGAGCAATGCGGGACGCAACTGGCCGGGGCGCCGGCATCTCCATCGACATCACGGAACGAAGGAAGATCGAGGACCGCTTGCGTCCAGCCATCCGCGATGCGCTTGAGGGGCGTCTGCAGGCATTATCGACGGCACATGACGTGCTCACGCGCGAAGCTGGGAGAGCGCTTCGATAGCTGATGTCGTGGCAAATGCTCTCAACCTCCCGCCAGGTTTCTTCTGAAATATCCCTGAGGGACGTTTGCTCGGACCTGGTTCTCTCCAGGGAGCGGGACGCGGGGAGCTCAAAACCCCAGGCCCAGTTTCATACGAAATTATACGCACGTTGCTCAAACTGCTAGAGGAGGGAGTGCAAGAAATCACTGGGTTCCGGCGATCCGGTTCGCTCGCGGCGTTTTCACTGCGAATGTGGGTATTCGTTAAAACTGTAGCGACTTCCCTAATCGCAGGGTCAGACCTCGCGTGGAAGGATGCCATCGGAGGTGTCGATGTTCCGACTGGTTTCCTGTATTAGCGAACAGCACAATTGGCTTCTTTTGTCTGTCGCGATCTGTGTTTGCGCTGCCGGCAGTCTTGCGGCCGTCTTCATGCTGTCGCGTGCCCAACAATGCGTCAAGGCGCACAGGAACCTCTGGCTTTCAGTGGCGGGGATCATGCTGGGGGGAACGATCTGGGCAACCCACTTCATCGCCATGCTGGCATACAACATTCCGGTATCTTATCAGGTGGCGGAAACAGGCTTTTCCATCCTGGCAGCAATCGCGATATCCTGCCTTGCCACATTTTCATCCATATACCTCGCAGGTAGGCAGGGTGCTGTCGCGGCAGGAATTCTTTTGGGACTGGCAATCGGCACAATGCATGCTATCGGGCTTGGCGCCATCAGCGGTTCTGCAATGATGGAAGCCGATGCGATCACGGCCATTGCGGCATGGGGGCTGGGTGGTGTGTTTGCGGTCGGTGCAATGCTGGTCCTCTCCCGTCGAATGACCGCAATAGGATTGGTTGCCGCTGGTTGTCTCATTGTCATGGCAGTCTGCAGCCACCACCTCGTTTCCATGAGTGGCCTCACCTTGACACCGTTATACCCGGGTGCAGCCGACGCCCTCAGGTTTGTCGATCGCGTCGGCATCGCGATCAGCGTTTGCATCGTGTCGAGTCTCTTGATTGCCACCGGCGTCGCCGCACTTTTCTTCGACCGACATCTGACTGATGTCAAAGGCCTCGCAAATGCGAACTTTGAAGCCGTGGTACTGGCGCGGGCCGGGTACATCGTCCACGTCAACGAGCGCTTTGCTGCGTTGATGGGCCGGCCGGCTGCGGAACTCAGATCCCTACCTCTTTCCAATTTCCTGGTCGAACGGGAAGGACCCCACGGCGTCCTGCAATCGTCAGATGGGCCGCTCCCTGTCGAAATCGTCGAAGGCGTCATTGAATACCGTGGCCGCGAAACCTCCGTATTCGGCCTGCGTGATATCAGTGAACGCCTGGAGGCAAACCGACAGCTGGCTCATCATGCCTCCCATGATCCATTAACGGGGCTTTTGAACCGGCGCGCATTCGACCGCCAATCAGAAAAGGCGATCGCTGAGGCGATGGTAGGTGAAACGGATCTGTCACTGCTCACACTCGATCTTGACCGCTTCAAATCCATCAATGACGTCCATGGCCACGCGGAAGGCGATCAGGTTTTGCAGCAAGTCGCTGAGGTTCTCCACTCGTCTTTCGGCGATCCAGCAATCCTGGCGAGAATAGGCGGAGATGAGTTCTCCGTTCTCCTGCCGGGCCATGGGACATTTGAAGCGCACCGATGCGCATCGATTTTTATGATCCAGTTCAACTCAGTGTTTGGTGGGCACGACAAGGCAGGCTCCTTGGGCGTAAGTGTCGGAGTGGCCACCTTTCCTGAACATGGACACGGTCTCACGCAGTTGCAGGGAAACGCCGACGCCGCGCTTTATCGTGCAAAGTCTCATGGCAAGGGCAGGATATGCGCGTTCGACGGCTTCCTTGACCAACAGTTGCGCACGCGCCGACGGCTTGAAGAAGAGCTGCGAGCTGCGACAGAAGCCGGACAAATGTTCTTGCTGTACCAGCCGATCGTTGAGGCGATGTCGGGAGAGACGAAAGGCTACGAGGCACTTTTGCGCTGGCGTCACCCGATCTACGGCGTTCTTTCTCCCGCGGTGTTCATGGAAGCCGCAGAGCAAAGCGGCAGCATCGTAGAAATCGGGAAGTGGGTTCTAGCCGAGGCGTGCAGGCAGGCAGCATTGTGGGAGGACAACGTTTTCCTCGCCGTCAACGTCTCGGCGCGCCAATTGCATTCAGCGGAATTGATTGATCATGTGACGGCGGCGCTCGAAGTCAGCCAACTTGCTCCACACGGACTGGAGCTGGAGATCACGGAGACATCCCTCATCGAAGACCGCGCCGACGTTGCCGGCCGCCTGGAGGCCCTCGCGGCGTTGGGCGTAAAACTCGTCATCGACGATTATGGTAGCGGGTATTCCTCCATGACCAACCTCAAACGCTACCCTTTTCACAAGCTGAAGATAGACCGCAGCTTCGTTGCTGCGCTTGGAAACGACCCGGTAGCTGAAGTCTTCATCGACAGCACTCTGGCGCTGGGGAAAGCTATTGGAATGAAAGTGGTCATCGAGGGCGTCGAGACGGAAGCACAGCGCGCGTGTCTTGTAAATAAAGCGCCTGACCAGTTGCAGGGCTTCCTCTTCGGCCGGCCAGGCGTTATGAGCGGAAAGTCGCCTAGTCCAGAAGATGCAAGCTCGGTCGTCCAAAGCGTACCATCGAGAACGGTGTTAAAGCTTCGTTAACCATGGTCCAGTAAATTTGTAATCTCGACGCGGTTCTCCTCCCTCCGCAGTCGAAGGAAAAAACTTGGGCCGTGAGACAATGTCTCCGGCCCTTTTTTCATGCGCGTATAATGAACGAAGCAAGCGGTAAAGTCCCTGCAAAGGCCCCAACCAGCCAGGTTATTGCCTGAGGGCGAATGCGGTCTACATGTGGTATGATAGAACCAAATCTCCAGGAAGAAACGAATGACCGCACATGTCACCACGCTTCAGGCCGCCTCCATGGAGGGGCGGTATCGCCTGCTCGTGGACGCCATAACCGACTACGCCATCTATATGCTCGATACCGAAGGGCGGATTTCGAGCTGGAATGCAGGCGCTCAGCGCTTCAAGGGCTATACCGAGCAGGAAATCCTTGGAGAGCACTTCTCCCGCTTCTATACGCCGGAAGATCTCGTCGCCGGCATCCCTGCCAAGGCGCTTTCGACGGCTGAAGCAGAGGGACGGTTCGAGGCAGAGGGGTGGCGTGTCCGGAAGGACGGGGAACGTTTTTGGGCGCATGTCGTCATCGATGCGATCCGCGATCAGCACGGCCAACTGCTTGGCTTCGCCAAGATTACCCGCGACCTATCAGAGCGGAAGGCGGCCGAGGAGGTCTTGAAGCGCAGCGAGGAACAATTCCGGCTGCTGATCCAGGGCGTCACCGACTACGCGATCTATATGCTAGATCCGGAAGGCAACGTCTCGAGCTGGAACGCGGGCGCAAAGCGTATCAAGGGCTATGAGCCGGCGGAAATCATCGGGCAGCATTTCTCCAGCTTCTATACCGACGAGGACAAGGCGCAAGACCTGCCGCGAAAAGCGCTTGAGATCGCCGCCAGGGAAGGCCGCTTCGAGAAGGAGGGTGGCGACTTCGCAAGGACGGCACGCGGTTCTGGGCAAATGTCATCATCGACGCCATCCACCTCGATGACGGCAAGCTGATAGGCTTCGCCAAGATCACTCGAGACATCACCGAGAAACGGCAGGCTCAGCAAGCGCTCGAACAGGCGCAGCTGGAGCTGTTTCAGGCACAGAAGATGGAAGCTGTCGGGCAGTTGACCGGTGGTATTGCCCACGACTTCAACAACCTTCTCATGGCAATCCTTGGCAGCCTCGAGATCGCGCAAACGCGCGGTGGAAGGGCAGAACGTCGTCGACTTGATTGATAACGCGATCATCGGCGCAAAGCGGGGCGCATCGCTTACGCAGAGGCTGTTGGCATTTTCCCGCAAGCAGGACCTCAAGCTTGAGGTGGTTGACGCGCCCGCCCTCGTCAGAGAAATGGCCGAGTTGCTCCAGCGGTCTATCGGTCCGTCCATAGAGATTAGCACCACGTTCCCGCTTTCCCTGCCACCCGTGTTGTCCGACCCGAACCAACTCGAAAGCGCGCTGCTCAATCTGGTGGTCAACGCCCGGGACGCCATGCCGGGCGGGGGGATGATCTCGATCTCGGCTCGCAAACACATGCTGAAAAACAAACAGGTCCCGGACCTTGCCGCTGGCGAATACGTCTGCCTGTCCGTCAAAGACGAGGGCGGAGGCATGGACGCAGAAACACTGGAGAAGGCGACCACGCCGTTCTTCACCACGAAGGGCGTCGGGAAAGGGACCGGGCTTGGGTTGCCGATGGTGCAGGGGTTGATGGCCCAGTCTGGCAGCCGCCTGATCATGAAGTCTAATCCGGGTCAGGGCACCACAGCCGAGCTATGGCTTCCTGTTGCAGACATTAGCGCTATGCCCGAGCCTGCCGCGGAGATACCTTCGTCCGCTCCGGTACCTCCGCTGACCGTCATGGCGGTCGACGACGACAGCCTGGTATTGATGAACACGGTCCTGATGTTGGAAGACCTTGGACATACGGTGATCGAGGCCAATTCAGGGAAGGACGCGCTTCGGCGTCTCGAACAGGGGCCGCTACCGGACATTCTGATCACCGATCACGCCATGCCCCAAATGACCGGTGCGGAGCTTGCCAAGCAGGCGATCGAGCGCCACCCTGATCTCCACGTGATCCTGGCCACCGGCTACGCTGAACTGCCAGGAGGAGAGGGTGCCGGGCTGGCGCGGTTATCCAAGCCGTTTACGCAGGACCAGTTGAATAACGCTCTTGCCGCTGCGGCCGTATCTCGGTAGCCGCCGTCGAGACCTACATCGCAGGAGGCGATCGGCGCTTTATCAGCGAGATTGTCGACATCTGTACGCGGGATGAGAAACTATTCGCCCCTGTCTGCGTTTTGGACCTTGAGCAATTTTCGAGGTCAAACGTGTCCAATCCAGTGCCATCCGACATTCATGGAGATCTCCCCGCTGCAGCGACAAACCAAGGGATGGCTGATCGAAAAGAGCTTTCCGCCTTCGCGTTTCAGCGCACGAGAATGCCAATGGTTGTCTCCGACGCGCGGCAACCTGATTATCCCATCGTACTTGCGAACGATGCCTTCCTCAGTCTAACCGGTTACACCGCCGAGGATGTTCTCGGCAGGAACTGCCGCCTCCTGCAGGGAGAAGCGACCTCGAAGACAGCGGTTGCGCAGATCCGCGCCGCCGTTGCTCAACAGCGCGAGGCCACGATCGAAATCCTGAACTATAAAAAGGATGGTACGCCTTTCTGGAACCAGCTGCATCTGAGCCCCATTCACGATGACCATGGAAAGCTCGCTTACTATTTCGCGTCGCAAATTGACGTCACCGACTATCGGCGCGTTCAGACGCTCGAAGAAGCCGAGCACCGTCTGCTTCTTGAAGTCGATCACCGGACGAAGAATGTTCTGGCAATCGTCGATAGCATCGTCCGCCTTTCCCGGTCCGACAACGCCGCGAGTTATGCAGCATCCGTCCAGCAGCGTGTCCAGGCGTTGTCGCGCACCCATATGCTTCTTGCCGAAAATGGTTGGCAGGAGGTGGAGCTGGCCGACATCATCCGAGCGCAGGTCCAAGTCTTTGGCAGCGGTAACATTGAGATCGAAGGTCCCCCTGTTATGATCCCGGCACCTTCCGCCCAGCCTATCGGGCTCGTCGTCCATGAACTTGCCGCGAACGCGGCCGTTCACGGTGCGCTCTCACAAGGGCGAGGGCGTTTGGGAATCAGCTGGGTATCAAATAGTTCCGGTTTGACGCTCAACTGGATCGAGCGCGGCGGCCCAAAACAAGCAAAAGAGCCGGGGCGGGGCTTTGGTAACGTGGTTCTCGGCGCCATTGTCGAAAAGCAGCTTGGAGGTAGCATGTCCCGCGAGTGGCGCGATGACGGGCTCTCTCTGGTGATCCAGCTACCGGCTCTGGATCGCGTCGGACATAACATGCAAGAGCGGCCATAGTAGGCGTCCGCCCGGTAGAATGGCCCGGCATAGGGCAATCAGATCAGGTCCACGCCAACAATCTCTGGCCCTACCTGCCAGGTAACCGGCGACAGGCTCACCGGATCCACATCCAGTATCAAGAACCACTCCGCCCCGTCGCAACTTGTTGGCAAATCTTTCGATCCCAGGTCCGTTCCGCAGCGGATTTACACGCTGGGCCATCCAAAACACCATTGCGGTGACAGAGGTAACTGTCCGCCGCGAGCTTACCCGCAGATTGCCCTCACCACGCGGCCGGAGGCGGCATCGGTCTCCGTGGTCACCCTGTTATCTCGGAAATCATGGGTGACGGGCTGACCAGGCGCTATCTGGCGTACGAGGGGCGCGCCAGTGCGTTGCTTGGCTTCCTCGTCGGTCGGCCTTGGTTGCCCGACCAGTGCCCGTGCGGCTGCGGGATCGCACCTACTACTTGGAACTTCAGAGCCTGCGGAGCAAGCCACCAATGCCGGAATGGGGCTGAGGAAAACCAGACAGACCTAACACGGAGAGCAGATTTCATTGACCTTGCCTCATTTGATCAGCGATACATCGTGTCTTCGATTAGCCACCAGCTTGTTTGTGCCGTGGAGTTATGTTGAAATCTTGATCACTCCCACCTCGGAAAATGAGGTCACGCAAGGTACTACGTCGCTGCAGCAGTCCCTTCCTTTTCAAGCCAAACAGCTCTTTCAAAGCTCGACCATTGCTGGGTTTGAGTGTGGCCTCGTCCACGGCGGCCGCCACGATCTCCTCGTCACCACCCGCCACACCTCACAATCCCGCATGCTCGATCATTATCGGATCGCTCGTGAACATCGGATGACGACGGCGCGCGACGGGCTCGTTCCTGGTCACCACGTTGTCGAGCGTCTTTGCTACTGCCAGACGTGCCGCGGTTCGGCTCCGGGGTGCCGTGGATTCCAAATGTCGGTTCGGACAGGTCGATTCACACGGTTCCGACTGGGCCATTCGGGCCGGGCGGAAGGGTCAGGACCGTGTCGTTGTCCCCCTTGAAAGTTCACCTTGGGATTGTACGTATAGTCAGGGTTCACGACGACTGTCTTGACTGTATGCGTTCCGGATGGCGAAGGGTTGGTCTCGCTCCCGATTGTTGCGGGATAGGCAACCAAGGATGGCATCGTCGCGAACGACGAATAGTCCAAGCAATCAGGCGATTTGTCAAAACGCGGTTTTGCGTCCGAAGCGTCCGGCGGCAACTCAAGAACGATCCAGAGCGGGCAGCCGAAGCGGGTAAAGAGGGCGGCAACCATTGGGAGGCCGTTTGGCCTCCCAATGGTTGCCGCCTCACGGCGGGTGAAGGTCGCATTGCCAACCGTCTTTGATAAAAGAGACTGACAGAAGGAATTAGGATGAGCCGTCGCGTGCTGGCATGCCATCGGTGACGGTGGCCCCGTTGAATCAGCGTCGGCCACCAGGTCGCCTCACCTGGGCGCGTCTCTGACGCCCCACCGCTGGTTATAATCCCTGCATGACGAGGTGCCCGTTGAGATCCGGTTCCCCCGCCACTCCACCTGACCGGATCGCGCTCGCCGAGCGCGATCTCGCCTTTATCCACTCGGAGGGTCATGAATTGATCCGGCAGCACAGCGAAGGCAATGATCTCTAGTTTATATTGAGCGGCACACTCGGCGTATCGTCAACGGGCGGCAGGTCGCAATCCGTGGTGTGGCGACCACGTGGTCGAGAGGGCGGCAATTCAGCCGACACAACGACGTGCAGCTTCCGTCGTCGTGCTCTCTTGGATCGACTTGCTGGGTGATGCCGTCAGCTCAGGGGTTTTCGTTGCGTCTTTCGGAACCTTTTGACGCGTTCGTTGGTGCCGCAGGTGGCCTCCGAACACCAAAGGCGCTGTCCGCTCCTGGATGTATCAAGAAATAACCAGCCGCAATTGTCGCCTTTGCATTCTCGGATCAGGCGGCGGTCGTGACGGCTGGTGATCAACTCGGTCGCTGCCCCGGCGAAGAGGTCAACAAGATCGGTCAGTTCTGTGAGCGGCTGCAACCATTTGAAGCCATCGTTTGCTTTAGAAAGGACCTGGCGAACACGACCCCGTTTCGCGAAGTCATGGATGACTTCGAATGACTCGGTCGGGTACGGCTGCCGTGCGTCTTCCGACAAGAAAAACGCGTAGATCGACTCCCGGAGTTGCACCGCTTCCTTCAACGCGGCCGCGGCTTTCCGCGGATGGCCTTTGCATAGCGCAACAAGATCGCCCGCTTGTTCCTCGTTTATGAGGCCAATTCGTTGTGCCAGGAGGATGACGTCAACGTACGATTTCAGGAGATCAGGTCCCCATCGTCCCCGCCGGCTGTCGACCGTGTTGGCAAAATCTAGGGCGGGGTGGCCGCCGCTCAGCGGCATATCGGTTGTTGACGTGGTCATATCATCTTCGGAACAAGTTTGGTTGTCGCTTAGTTTGTAACGGGAATAGCAGGTATAAACCGTTACAGAACAGGATAAGTCTGATGTCGTCGGCGCGCAACCTCACCAAATTCCTCGTCCTGTGTCTCGTCTGGGGACTGACCTGGATCGCTGTCAAGGTCGGCGTCAACACCGTGCCGCCAATGCTGTTTGCGGCAACGCGCTTCATTGTAGCCGGCATCGTCCTACTGGGATGGAGTGC
>UBTA01000147.1 GCA_900468065.1 Hyphomicrobiales bacterium
CTACTTGGCTTCTGGAGAGAGGATACCCTAGTCTCCGAACGGTAGCTCGATGTCTTCCCGGTTTTTCCTAGCCCCCTCGATCAGAACCGTCTTGAATAGCTCGGCATCTTGTGTAGGCAGCATCCCTGCCCCGGTTCGAACGGCTTCCTGCCACGCAATTCCGCGCTCCCACGCCTCGTTGTAAACGAGCGCCAGATCGGCTGATCGCCTCGTCTGCTGCAGGGCTTCGAAAAGCAGCGCGGCTTGGCGAACGTCCTTCTCTCGCTTCGCGGTCCCCTGCCCATCAGTGTGTCTGCGGCTGGCGACGATTAGCTTGTGGACCGCGTACCGGGACGGATCGGGGACGACGACTGGGACCCCGCTTCGGTGGAGGAGCATTGTTCTAACTGGCTCCCTGATGAGGAAGTCGAGAAAGCGTAGTGGGTCCGCGCTGGCGCCGCCGAGGGCGGGCATCTTCGCCGGCTGGTCGATGTAGTCATCCGAACCACGGTTCGACGTCAGGAATTCAACCCGGTAGCCGTCGGCATTCTGAAACGCTGACGAGGCCGCGGATCCAGATCGATGGGGGACCGGCCGGAAGCTGGCGTCAACGCCCTGCAGTAACTCAACGATCGGAGGCAGGCTGTCTTCAACCTCCCGGCTGATGGCATAGTCCTGGGCGATGTCCGCATCGCCGGTCAGGATCGCAGCCATGGGAAGGCGGACGCCCAGCAGTCCTGAATAGCACTGAAAGGCGACCGTGCCGATGAGAATACCCCGGAGCCGGAAGAGACCGCCATCGGCTAGAGCCTCGACGATGTCGCCTGACATGGCATCAGGAGCGACCATCCCGCCTTCGCGGGTCAGGGTGTTAACCATGCGCCTGCGAGCGCGGAGATCGTCCTTTTCCCGCTTATGATCAGCTACGCGCTGCGCGATATCCGGATCGTCAGCAGGACCGACGTAGCGACGTCTCGTACCGCCATGTCCATCCGGGATATCGAAGTACCAATACTTGCGCCCCTTGATGTTCGCAGGGGTGAACCGGCCTTCCGGAGGGAAGGCGGCAGTCCACGCGGCGTCGAGCGAACGCTGGCCGAGCTCGGCGAGCATTGTCTGGTACATGAGGTCGATGGATTTCAATAGCTCGACTCCTGGTTATACTGTTTTTCAAAAACAGTATAACCAGCGCGGGAGGAAACCTGCGCTCCCACATAGCGCTGTAGAGTTTTCCGGAGCTTGGTGGAAAACGGTCGTTTTTTGGCGTGTAAGATTTTTTCCGTCTCTGCTCTCTCTAAACGGAGCGCAGCGCGCGGCGGCAGTCGGTCCCGCCTCCCCTTCGGGCCACCATGTTGAGGCTCCTGCGGCTCCCTTCTTCCGCTCCCTGCGCGTCGAGAATTCCCGAAATCCCGCTGGGAGCGGCGCTATGCTGATTTCTCCGATACTCTTCATTTTTTGGCTGATCGTGCCTTGCTCGCTGGCACTCTCACCGGCACGAACGCCGGCAAGGTCCCCCTCCCTGCCCGCCCCTCACGGCATAGCCGCTGGGACTGGTTAATTGGTTTCGCTGCGTTACGCGTCCAGCCAGTTTTCGAGCTTCAGTCCGGTATACGCCAGGAAGTCGCGCGTGTTGTTGGTCACCAACACCGTGTTGAGGGCGATTGCATGCGACGCGATCAGTTTATCGAGATGATCTTTCTTCCGGTCTCTTGTCGCCATTCGAACCGGACCATAGGCACGCGCTGCTGCAATCCCAAACGGTTCTACCGTGATCAGTTCGGCCAGGGCTGCGAGATTATCAAGTTCCCGTGCGGGATCATCAGATGCGGATACACCATACTCGAGTTCGGCGAAGGTGATGGCGGACATGACCACGTCTCCCACATAGCAACTGGCAAAGCGGCGGGCGACCTGCTCCGGCTGGTTTTTCATGAGGTAGATACACATGTTCGTATCGAGCATGTAGCGCGCCATCAGATCTTATCCCGCTCGTCTTGCTCATGGGTCTCTCTTCCGTCACGCATAAAATCCGGAGAGAAGCGGGCGAATACATCCAGAACGCCGGCCAGGGAGCGATGCACAGGACGGATGCGAATTTCGTCGCCGACGCGCTCGATTTCCAACTCGACATCGGTCCGGTCAAACGCCAGTTCGGCCGGGATGCGCACGGCCTGCGAATTTCCATTCTTGAAAGCTTTGGTAGTGTGCATTGCGCTTATCCTTGTGTGTACGTGGATGTACTATACTCGATAATCGACAAATTTACATCCTTAGTGTGTACGCTTTGCGGGTATTGTCGGCCCATTCGGCCCGAAGCTGCGATTTTGGCCAACTCAAAGAACGGATAGAGAACGTGTGATCATGTAGAAGCTGACTGCGAACCTTGACCTTCCAAGGCGCGGTAGACAGTCATCCTGGAAATGTTCAGGTCACGGGCAACGGCCGCTTTCGTTGCGCCAGCAGTGATACGCCTACGGATTTCGGCATCATCGACATTCTTTTTCCCTGCCCTTGTAGATGCCGTCAGCTTTTGCCGCGTCGATGCCCGCTCGTTGCCTGTCTTTGATGAACTGAGTTCCATGTCGGCGACCATACCGAGGATGGTGATGACCATTCGCCCCATGCTTCCGGCTGTTGTGACTTCGGGCTCAAGAATGCGGAGTGACGCACCCTTTTCGTCAAGCTCATGAACGAGATTGAGAACGTCGCGTGTGGAACGGCCGAGCCGATCAAGCCGTAGAACCACCAGTTCGTCGCCCGCGTGCAAAAACTGCATTATGGTCCTCAGTTCCGACCGCCCCTTTCGGGACGCCCCTGATCCGGTTTCCGAGCGGATGATTTCGCAACCAGCGGCTTTCAGGCGCTCGTTCTGAATATCGAGGACCTGATCTGTGGTGCTGACGCGGGCGTATCCGATGCGGGCCATGCAATCTGTCACATTAGGGTGGTCTCGATTGTGTAACGTCACTTGAACGAAAATCCACCCTTTTGTTACATTCCGCCCACGTCACATCTTACGTCTCTTTAGGGCGTACCCAGAGGTAATGCTGGGCAAAACGCTTTCGCAAAAGCCCCCCACTTCCGGCGGACTTTTGCGAACGACAATTGCGACACGAATTTGAGCGCGATTCCAGCTCCCGATATTTCCAGTGAAAAGTCAGGATTTCTGCGACAACACGGCCAACAGGTCAGCCAGTTGATCAGCCTGCCCGTTGTTCAGCTTGTTGCCTAGATGCCGTTGAATCGCCGCTGCATAGACATTCCAAATGCGCGCCTGCATGGCCCGGCCGTCCTCGGTGATGATGACCCACCGGCCCCGGCCGTCCTCGGAAAACACTTCACGCTGAACGAGCCCGGCCTTGTCCATCCGGTCGAGCAGTCGAGAAAGGTTATGCTGCGCCAGCAGCGTGCGTTCCTCGATCTCGTAGGGCCGTAAGCGGCCGCCTTCAACCCGCGACAGCTCTAGCAGCACGTCATACCAGCCAAGCGGCGGAAGATCGGCCGCCTTCAAATCCTGTTCTATCGCGCCGAGCACGAGCTGCTGGGCACGCATGAGGCGGACCCATGCGCGTGTTACAGACAGGGAGGGTTGCGAGGCTTCGGTTTCTGAACAACGCAGCATAAATGCAGTTACATCTATATTGACCGACAAGGCAAGCCTCCTTATAGATGCAGGTGCATCTATAATCGGAGATCCTTTCCCATGACCCAGGAGCGACTAACGGAATACGGGGTGACGCTGCTGCGCGTCAGCCTCGGCGTGATGTATCTCGCCCACTCCATCCTGCTCGAACTGTTCCCTTCGGCCTTGCCGGTACGGCGGGCTATTTCGAGTCCATCGGCCTGCCCGGATGGCTGGCCTATGTGACTTTTGCGGCTGAAGCCGTGGGCGGCGCGATGCTGGTTCTGGGCATCTATGCCCGTGGGTAGCCTTAGCACTGATTCCGGCGCTTCTCGGCGCGATCATCTGGGCGCATGGCGGCAACGGGTGGGTGTTCAACGCGCCGAACGGCGGTTGGGAATATCCACTCTACCTCATCGTCCTGTCGCTCGCCCAACTCCTGTTTGGCGAGGGTCGCTATGCGCTCCGCCCCTCCGCCACCATTCACTGATCTGCCCAAGGAGATTTCATCATGTCCGACACAAAGCTAACCCTCATCAGCCATCATCTTTGCCCTTACGTCCAGCGGGCCGCAATCGCCCTTTCCGAAAAGGGCGTGACGTTCGAGCGTCGCTATGTTGATCTGGCCGCAAAGCCGGATTGGTTCCTCGCCATTTCTCCGCTCGGCAAGGTGCCCCTGCTGATCGTCAAACAGGATGATGGCACGGAAGCCGTGTTGTTCGAGAGCGCGGTTATCTGCGAATACCTTGAAGAAACGCAGCCCGGTGCTGCTCTCCATCCTGCCGATCCGCTGACGCGGGCGCGGCATCGGGGCTGGATCGAGTTCGGTTCCTCTATCCTCTCGGACCTATGGGGCTTCGAGACGGCCAAGGATGCCAGAACTTATGAGACCAAGCGCAAAGCCCTGATCGACAAGTTCGGCCGTGTCGAGGTCGAACTAGGCAATGGTCCATTCTTCTCCGGCGAGACGTTCAGCTTGGTCGATGCGGTCTTTGCGCCAATCTTCCGGTATTTCGACGTGTTCGACACCATCGCACCGGCCGGCGTATCCGACGGATTGCCTCGCGTGACAGCATGGCGTAACGCCCTCGCTGCCCGCCAGAGCGTGTGCGAGGCCGTCACCGACGACTATGGCGACAGGCTCAAGGTATTTCTCACGCACCACGACGCTTGGCTGCTGAAAGCCGCCGCCTGACAGATTCGCAAAATTCCCAACAAAAGTTGGAATTTCGCGCCTGAGTTTTGCAACGTGTTGATTTTCGCATAAATTAGAGCCAATTTTCCGGCTAACTGTGATCCAACGGGGCGGGAAAAGCCGTTTCCAGACAATCGACTAAGACGGATTTAGTGGGCCAACGCGAAACGGAAAAGCGGATCAGATCCTGCTGAAATTCAACAAGCAGTGGAGCGACCTCTGTCGTATTTCGGCGAGATCGCCGCTTCCACGGGAGCGTCGGCTTGCAGAAAAGTGCTATCCGGTGGAGCTGCCACCCTGATGTCGTGGGGCGCGAAGACGGACGCAAATCAGGCACTGCCACGCCTTGAAGCAATTCGAACCGATGACCCACGTGCCGGATTTGCGCGGTCAGGTGCGACAAGGAAGCCCAGAGGGATTAAACACGCTCCCCGGCAGCAAATCGGCGATGGACTAGCAGTCGAGCGAGTCAAGGAAGTCTTCGGGTGCGACCTCCATGATGGACGAGATAGCCCCGCTACTCGGACTGCCGCTGTGCGTGCTGCAACAATGGAGAGAAAAGGACGGCTGGGTGCGGCGGGGGCTCAGACCATGGATCCCCCTAAAACGGAGAAGTCCGATGTCACTCGATGACCGTTTGACATAAATGACGATGTGAAAGGATACTAAAACGAACCAGTCGAGAAACACGAGGGCCTCCATAGCTTGTTCGCAAAACGCCACGGCAAGGACAGACAGCTAGAACGACAGTTGGACCTTCATGGACTTGCTGCGGTCACCTGCCGCTTCGAAAGCGGCAATGGCTTCATCGATGCCATATATCCCGGTGAGAAGCGGCTTCATATCTACCCTGCCCGCATTGATCAGATCGACCGCCAGCCCGAACTCTTCATGGAAGCGGAAGGTACCTTTCATCTCGATCTCTTTTGCCACCACCATGTTCTGTGGGATCGACACGTCGCCGCCCAGCCCAAGTTGAACCAGCACCGAGCGGGGCTTCAGAACCTCGAGCCCAGATCGCACCGCCTGGCCATTGCCGGAGGCTTCGAAGTGAACATCGAAGTATCCCTTGTTAGCGGCATAGACCGATAAAGCATCCCGATCCATGAGGACGTTGATCGTGCGGTCGGCGCCGATCGTGCGGGCCTTTTCCAGCACGGCATCCATCACATCTGTTACAACGATTTCACGGGCGCCATGGGCGCGCGCCGCAATAATCGCCAGCGCCCCTATGGGGCCACAGCCAGTGACCAGCACACGCTTGCCAAGCAGCGAGCCGGCTCTTGCGACAGCGTGCAGGGTTACCGCGAACGGCTCAGCAAAGGCCGCCTCGTTGATCGAAACCCCGTCAGCGACTTTATGGCACTGCCACTCGTCGGCAATCAAACTTTGGCGGAAAGCGCCCTGAATGTGTGGCATGGGCATCGCACTACCGTAGAAGCGCATATTCAGGCAATGGTTCTGCTGCCCCACCAAGCAATAGTCGCAAACATTGCAGGGGCGGCTCGGCGACACCACCACACGATCACCAACTCCAAGCCGGGAAACGCCTGCGCCCAATCTCTTTATTGTACCGGCGACTTCATGGCCGAGGATCATCGGCTCGCGTAGGCGGATCGCACCGAAGCCGCCATGATTGTAGTAATGCAGGTCCGATCCGCAGATTCCGCCAGCCTCGATCGCAATATCGACCTGCCCCGGCCCCAGGGTGCCGATTGGATGTTCCTCGATGCGCAAATCCTTTGCGCCGTGGATTACGATTGCTTTCATGTTTCTTTCTCAAGCGACAGGCGTTGACAGCGATCTAACGAAAAAGCGGACGGCGCGACACACAAGTTGGCTCATGGCATTGCACGTACCGATCATCCCGGAATCATGATGCTGCAGCAGCCACATTGTCGAATTGAAGGAAGGGGCGATCAGTTGTCAGATCCTTTCGAACGACATGGACCGGTATGGGCAACAGCAATCGACGGCGCAAATGCGAACGTGTCAATCATAGGCAGGCAAGTCTGAAGGCGGAATGTCATCGTTCATCCTCTTCGCGCAATCGACGCGCTTTAGCATCTTAGGCATTGCCCAAAAAAGACGGCCGTCACATTTCAGGCTGACTTGGCCCTCTCAAAAACCGAACATGAGAACGTTTCCTATTCCCGTCTTGCTATAGAATTCTACCTCCGAGTTCATCCTCCACGTGTGCGCGGACTATTTCCGCCATTGTGCTTTCCGCCCGGAAACCCAGCGATAGCGCCAGTGCCGGCTCGTAATCAAAAGCCCAGCCATCGACGATCGTCTTGATGCGCTCGTCAGGGACGCGGCGGATCAGCTTGACGGCATTTTCACCCGCCACATTCCGAAGCGCTTCGATCTGGTCGCCAACCGTTGCCGAGAGGCCGGGCATGATCAGGTTTCGCCGCATGCCAAGGCCGGACAGATCGATGGATGCGCCATGCAGAAGAAAGCCAATGGCCGAACGCGGACTTGCAAACCAATGGCGAACCGTATCCTGGACCGGCAGAATCGCCTCCTGTCCCACAAGGGGCTCCCGCAGGATATTGGAGAAGAACCCCGATGCTGCCGCATTGGGCTTTCCGGCCCGAATGCAGATTGTCGGCAGGCGTATGCCAACGCCATCGAAAATTCTGCGGCGGCTAAAGTCGGCAAGGAGCATCTCCGTGATGGCTTTCTGCGTCCCATAGCTTGTGGTCGGTGCCGTCAGAAAATCGTCAGTGATCGGCGATGCGAACGGCGGGCCGAAAACGGCAAGCGACGAGCAGAAGACCAGCCGAGGGAAGTAGCCATTGGCCTCGCTCTCGGCGCGGATGGCGTCGAACAGAAGGCGGCTTCCGTCGAGATTGATCCGGTAGCCCTTGGCAAAATCGACCTCTGCCTCACCCGAAACGATGGCCGCCAGATGGAAAATGACATCGGGCCGTTGCGCGATCAGATTTCTGGCACGCCCGGCTTCGGAAAGATCGGCGATCTCGGTCGTGACCTCGCCGGAAAATCCGGCGGGACTGCTTGGTGGAAAGATATCGGTCAGGGTGAGTTTGTCGACCGGCTGGCCGGACAGCGTACCATCCGCGGCAATACGGGCCGCGAGCTTGCGCCCGATCATCCCGGCCGCCCCAATGATCAACACATGCATCCTATTTGCCCTTGATTTTGAATATGCGGCCGATGGCGGTGTTCCGGCTGGCGGCGCCTGAAGACCTTGCTCACCGTGCCAGCCAGCCGCCGTCCACCGGCAGCACGGTACCATGCACGTAGTCTGACGCGGAAGAGGACAGGAAGACGGCGGCACCACCGATATCGGCCGGATTTCCCCAGCGGCCGGCCGGGATACGGGCAAGGATGCTGCTGCTGCGATCCGGATCTTCGCGCAAAGCCGTCGTGTTGTTGGTGACGAAATAACCGGGGGCGATGGCATTGACGTTGACGCCCTTGGCCGCCCATTCGCAGGCAAGGAGTTTGGTCAGCCCGGCAATGCCGCTCTTCGATGCCGTATAGGACGGAATCCGGATGCCGCCCTGGAAGGACAGCATCGAGGCGATGTTGATGACCTTGCCCCTGCCCTTTTCAAGCATGTGATGCGCGGCGGCCTGAGTCAGGAAAAACGCGGTCTTCAGGTTGATGTTCATCACCGCGTCCCAGTCCTCCTCGGTAAAATCGATTGCGTCGGCGCGACGGACGATGCCGGCATTGTTGACCAGGATATCGATGCTTCCGAAGGTCTCGAGGGTTTCGGCGACGATCGGCTTGACCGGATCGATGGAGCCGAGATCGGCAGCGATCGCATGAAACCCGGCGCCGGCCTCGCGGACAAGCGCTTCGGTTTTCACCATCGATGAGCGACCGACGGCGACGATCGTCGCCCCGGCCTGCGCCAGCGCCACGGCGATGCCCTGGCCGATGCCGGTATTGGCGCCGGTCACGATGGCGATGCGGCCGGAAAGATCGAAAGGGTTTGCCATGCCGGTTACCTCAACTCGCCGATTGCGACGTGATCCATGTCGGTGAAATTCTTGTTGTCGCCGGCCATCGCCCAGATGAAGCTGTAATTGCTGGTACCGGCGCCGGAATGGATCGACCAGGGCGGCGAGATGACCGCCTGCTCGTTGCTCACCAAAAGATGCCGCGTCTGCGTCGGTTCGCCCATGAAGTGGAAAATCCGCTGATCGGCGGGAATATCGAAATAGAGATAGGCTTCCATACGCCGGTCATGCGTATGCGAGGGCATGGTGTTCCAGATGCTGCCCGGTTCCAGCATCGTGAATCCCATGGTCAGCTGGCAGGACTGGCAGACCTCCGGATGGATGAACTGGAAGATCGAACGCTTGTTGGCCGTCTCCAGCGCCCCGACCCTCATCTGGCGGGCCTTTTCGGGCGTCAGGTGCACGGTCGGGTGGACCGCATGGGCGGGCGCGGAGACAAGGTAAAACTTTGCCGGATGTTCCAGATCGGCACTTTCGAACAGGACCTCTACGATGCCCTTGCCGATATAGAGGCAATCGAGCCGGGCCAGATCATAGGTTGTTCCATCGAGCCGAATGCGGCCCGGGCCGCCGACGTTGAGCGCACCGAGCTCCCGTTCCGCAAGGAAGGTATCCTGACCGAGAGGTTTTGGCGCGGACAGGGCCAGAGGCGTAGCAAGCGGCATAGCGCCGCCGAGCACCATGCGATCATAATGGGAATAAATGAGGACGATTTCACCCGGCTCGAAGATCGTTTCGACGAGAAACTGTTCCCTGAGCTTTTCGGTATCGAAGGCCCGGACCGCCTCCGGGTGCGAGGCGTGCCGTACGTCAATTTTCATCGTTTCCATCCCTTTTTATCAAGGCGATCCGCTTGGAGATCCCGGCCGCCCGTTTGATAGGCGAGGCTGCGGACAGCGCTGCACGCGCACCGCCGCCTTCTATCATCCTCTTACCTTGTTGTACGACAAGTTTTATGTCAATCTCTTTATGCGGTTCGGCACAAGACCGCACTGCGGGATCGGTCGATAGGGCGGTGCGCGGGAACGAGGTTAAAGGGAGTGGAAATGAAGAAACTTCTGTCTAGAGCTGTGACGGATGGCTTGAGCGTCACCACGATGGGGCTGGGCGGAACCGGGCTCGGCAACATGTATCGCTCCACCGATCCGCAGGATGCCTACGCCACCGTGCATGCGGCCTATGAGAACGGCATCCGCTATTTCGATACGGCGCCGGTCTATGGTTTCGGCCTGGCGGAGAGCCGCCTCGGCGAGGCGATCAAGTCGCTGCCGCGCCACGAAATCGTCATTTCGTCCAAGGTCGGCTACGATCTCGTTCCCATTCCGCCATCGCAGATGACACCGCAACTGTGGGACGACGCGCCGCCGTTCCGGGCGGATTTCGATTATTCCCGCGACGGAGTGCTACGGTCGATCGAAAGCACGCTGAAACGGCTCGGCACCGACTATGTCGACATGCTGGCAATCCACGACCCGGACGAAGCCATTCATTTCGCACCCGGCGAAGACCCCTATGCCCGCAGCCGTTTTCGCGAGGCGATGGACGGCGCCTATGCGGTGCTGGACGAACTTAGGTCGCAGGGCGTCATCAAAGCGGTGGGCGTCGGCATCAACCAATGGCAGATGCTGTCGGATTTCGTCGTTGCCGGACATTTCGACTATTTCCTGCTGGCCGGGCGCTACACCCTTCTGGAACAGGAGCCGCTATCGGTTCTCTTCCCGGTCTGCGAAGAGCGCGGGACCAAGATCGTCATCGGCGGCCCCTATAATTCCGGAATTCTCGCGACCGGCGCCCGGGACGGCGCTACGTTCAACACGCGTTCTGCTCCGGCCCATGTGCTCGATCGCGTCCGGCGGATTGAAGCCGTGTGCGACCGCCACGGCGTTCCGCTGCCTGCCGCAGCGCTGCAGTTTCCGCTCGGCCACCCCGCCGTCGTCAGCGTCATTCCAGGCGCCCGCTCGGTCGCCGAACTGACCCAGAATCTGGGTTACATGCGGGTCAAAATCCCGGCCGCGCTTTGGAACGACCTGATGGCCGAAGGGCTGGTGGAGTCCGGCTCGCCCCTGCCTTTGGGCGCTGCTGCCTGAGACGACAACACCCCGCCGGACGGAAATCGGGCGGGGTGTCATTAAAGGCAAACTGGATTTAGCGAAGACCGTCGATGTCGGTCCAGAACGCTCCCGGTATCGCGTATTTCGACCATTCCAGGTTCTGCGCGATCCTTTCCGGCCGACTCATCCCGAGCACCGCGGCCGAGACGAGCCTGTTGCGGAACGGAAACTGGATGGCGGCAGCCTGGAGCGGCACGCCGTGCTGTTCACAGATCCGTTCGATCCGCTGCGCCTGTGCCGTGATCTCCGCCGGCGGCACGCCATAGTCGTAGGTCGCGGCACTCTTGTCCGATCCCGTCGCCAGGATGCCGGAATTGAAGACGCCGGCCACGACGATCTCGGTGCCGGCCTTTTCCGCGGCAGGAAAGAGGTCATCGGCGGCGCTGTGATCCAGCAATGTGTAACGCCCGGCGATCATCACGGCATCGAACTGGCCCTCCTCTACAAAGCGCGTTGCAACATCGCCTTCATTGACGCCGACGCCAATCGCCTTGACATGGCCTGCCCTGCGCAGATCATCGAGCGCCCGGTAGGAGCCTTCCATGGCTTCGCCGAACCGGCGTTCATAGGCGTCGCCATGCGTGAACCGATCGACATCGTGGATATAGACGAGATCGAAATCCGGAAAGCCGAGGCGGTTGGCCGACTGCTCCAGCGACCGCATCGTTCCGTCATAGCTGTAGTCAAATATGGGCTTTAGCCGCAGCGGAGAGGCCCAGAGCCCGTAATCCACGCTTTCTCCGCCCGGCGGCACCATGTACCGGCCAACTTTCGTAGAGACGGTGATGCTGTCGCGCGGCACGGTGCGCAGATACTGGCCGAGCCGGAGTTCGCTCAGGCCGTGACCATAGAGCGGTGCGGTATCGAAATAGCGCAGGCCCGCATCATAGGCCGTCGCCAGAACCTCCCGTGCCGCCGTCTCGGAGACATCACGATAGAGCGTGCCGATGCCGCTCGCCCCGAAACCCAACCGGGATGCAAAGCCGATGCGGCGATGACCGTTTGTATCATTGGTCATGATCGATCACCCGCCCGACCGGGGATGAGAATCCCGGCAGCCGATAAGCCCTGATGGCATTTCCGCCAAAGATTTTGTCGAGATCGCTTTCGCCAAGGTCCTTCAAGCACTCGCGCAGGGCGTCAACTACACGGTCGTAGCTTCCCGCAACTAGGCAGACCGGCCAATCGGTGCCGAACATGCAGCGATCGGCACCAAAGATGTCCAGCACCTCGAGGACATAGGGCTTGAGGTCTTCCGTCGTCCAGTTCTGCCAGTCCGCTTCCGTGACCATGCCAGACAGCTTGCACCAGACGTGATCCCGCTCGGCGCGAAAACCCTGCATGCGTCGCGACCAATCGTCGAAATCCCGTTTGCGAATATTCGGCTTGGAAATGTGATCTAGCACGAAGCGCATCTTCGGAAACGCTTCGACGGTGCGCACGCAGGAGGCAAGCTGGGGCAGATTCGGTACGAGGTCATAGACCAGTCCCGCCGCCTCGATGGCCTGAAGGCCGTGGCGTGCATCGGCCCGCAACAACCAATTCGGGTCGCTTTCCGTCTGGATGAGATGGCGGATACCGACCAGCCATTTGCCTTCGGGACTGGCCTGAAGCGCTGCCAGCGTTTCCGCGACATTCGGATCGGTGAGGTCGACCCAGCCGACGACGCCGGCGACGAAGTCCGTTGCCTCAGCCGTGCGGATGAAATCCCAGGTTTCGCCGAGATCGTTCCAGGTCTGGACCAGCACGGTTCCGGAAACCCTGTTGGCTTCCAGCGAGGGCGTGAGATCAGCGGGCGCGAAGACGCGGTTGATCGGCTCGAAGGGACCGCTCAGCCAGCCATAGTCGCCGCCGCTCTTCGGGTCCCAGAAGTGGTGATGTGAATCAATGATGGGTGTGGCCATGGACATATCCGTTTGTTTTCAGGTGTTCGAAGGGAGCGTGGTCACCATTTCTGATGGACATGCTTGCGGATATCCTCGTCGTAAATCCGAACGATCTTATCCATCACGTCCTTCGACAGCGCCGGCAGGGCTGCCGCTTCGGCGTTGGAGCGGGCCTGCGCCGGATTGCGGGCTCCGGGAATGGCGACGGTGACGGCATCGAACATCAGGATCCAGCGTAGGGCGAACTTGGCCATGGTCGTATCGCCGGCGACCAGCGGACGTATACGCTCCACAGCATCAAGGCCGACTTCATAGGGCACGCCCGAGAAGGTTTCGCCGACATCGAAGGCTTCGCCGTTGCGGTTGAAAAGGCGGTGGTCCGTCTTTTCGAACTTAGTGTCGCGCTTGAACTTGCCGGAGAGCAGGCCACTAGCCAGCGGCACACGGGCAATGATCGCGACATTCTTTTCCTGCGCAAGGGAAAAGAACCGCTCGGCGGGACGCTGGCGGAAGGCGTTGAAGATGATCTGCACGCTGACGACGCCGGGATATTCGATCGCCTTCAGCGCTTCCTCGACGCGTTCGACGCTGACGCCGTAGTTGCGAATCTTGCCCTGTTCAACAAGCCGGTCCAGGCGCTCGAACACTTCCGGATGGTAATAGAGGTCTGTCAGCGGGCAGTGCAGTTGCACCAGATCGAGCGTATCGGTTTCGAGATTCTTCAGGCTGCGCTCGACATAGGCGGTGAGATTTTCGGCGCTGTAGCCGGCAACAGTCTGTTCCGGTAAACGGCGCCCGGCCTTTGTTGAAATGAATGGCCGCTCGCCGCCGCGCTCCTTCATTGCCTTGGCGATCAGCCGCTCGGAATGGCCGTCACCATAGACATCGGCCGTATCGATGAAGGTTACGCCGCTGTCCAGCGCGGCATGCAGGGCCTTTATGGCATCGTCGTCATTGACCTCGCCCCAAGCGGCGCCAATCGCCCAGGCGCCGAAGCCGATTTCGCTGACGTTACGGCCTGTCCGGCCAAATGGTCTGGATCGCATGGTGTTCTCCCTAGCTGCTCAAGCCGGCGTTCTGCCGGACCGGACGCAAGCTGCAGTCGCTTGACATCCGCAGTTGCCAAGATTATCAGAGAACAGGGTTGTACGACAACCCGGTAAGACTGCAATATTTTCATCGGGAGGATGAAACAGTGGAAATCAATCTATTGAGGAGCGCCACAATGGCGCTGTGCCTCGGCGCGTCTGGACTTCCGGCGCTTGCCCAGGATGCAGGAAATACAATCAAGATCGGCGTCGTCGCCGCCGAATCCGGCGCATTCGTATCGGCCGGCCATACACTTCCGGCCGGCGTCGGCCTGGCCGTCAAGCAGATCAACGATGCCGGCGGCATCAATGTCGGCGGAAAGAATTACAAGCTCGAAATGGTCAAGCGCGACGACCGCACGGATATCGCAACGGCGATAGCGGCGACGCAGGAACTGGTGCGCGACGAAAGGGTCGCGGCGATCTTCGGATCGGAATCGCACGACTTCACCTTGGCCATGGCGAAGATCACCCAGCCTGCCAAGGTCATGCACTTCGCCGGCAACTCGACGCTCGGCAAGGTCCTGACGCCGGAAGCCGTCAAGGGCGGCGGCGAAAACCACTACCTCTTCCAGTCAGAACCACAGGAATTCCAGCGTTCGGGATCGACAGCGCGCGGCGTGCTCAGCCTGCTCGAGCCGCTGCTCGGCGCCAAGCCGAAGAAATCGGTCGTCATTGCCGGCAATGATGCAACCGGCCAGTTCCTGTCGTCCTTCTACATTACCGCACTGAAGGCGGAAGGCCAGGACGTTCCGGACATCATTTTCTACCCGCCGGAAACGACGGATTTCTCGCCATTCCTGACCAAGGCCAAGAGCTACGATCCGGACATCATCCACTTCTGGTATAATGGCGATTCAACGCTAACGGCGCTGCCGCAGGCTCTCGAACTCGGAGCGGCCAAGAGCTACTTCATGTTCGG
This sequence comes from Hyphomicrobiales bacterium, assembly GCA_900468065.1. Taxonomy (GTDB): domain Bacteria; phylum Pseudomonadota; class Alphaproteobacteria; order Rhizobiales; family Rhizobiaceae; genus Pararhizobium. The sequence continues at coordinate 14,799 of UBTA01000147.1, forward strand.
CGTAGACCCCGGCATCTGGAAGGAACGCGGCCTGACCGCCGACGTTCCGGTGGCCATGAGCTGCGTACCGATCTGCTGGGGCGCATCGTCCAACCCGGGTTCGAAGCCGTATTTCGACGCCTATTTCGCAGCTGGCGCCCCGCATGGCGTCACTTCGTCGGTATCGCTACTCTATCACGACTACGTGCATTTCCTCGCCAAGGCGTGGGAGAAGGCTGGTTCCTTCGATCCAGACAAGACGGTCGATGCGCTAATGTCGATGAAATATTCGGGCGTCGTTTCCGACACGCTTGCCTTCAACGAGACGCACCAGGTTACCCATGCGACCGAAGTCTGCGCCGCGGCCCCGGGCGGCGACATCACCTGCTCAATGCAGCAGCCTCCAGAAAAGGCTCCGCAATAAGGTCTCTCCCAGAGAAGGCGGCGATACTCCTTTAGCGCCGCCTTCCGTCTGCCGGACGTCCGCGTCCGGCAGACAATCATCTCCAACAAAGGCCGTGCAGCTTTCGGGAGCGGCATGGGAAAATGACGGAAGAACAACCGTGGACATTCTTCTTCAACAGATCCTCAACGGGTTGTCGATCGCCAGCGTCATCACGTTGATCGCAGTCGGCGTCACTCTCATCTTCGGTCTGACCGGCATCATCAATTTCGCCCATGGCGAATTCCTGATGGTCGGCAGCATCGTCACCTGGCTTGCGGTCAGCAACGGCATCGCATTTCCGCTGGCGCTCATTCTCGGCGTGCTCGCCGTCGCCCTGATGGGCTTCGTGCTGGAGCGCGCAATCTTCCGCTTCACGCTGGAGCGACCGACGAACGGCTTCATCGTCTCGCTTGGCCTGATCGTCGTTCTGCAGCACGTCGTCATCCTGTTCTGGAACGCCAACCAGAAGAGCATTCCGCGTCCCCTGACCACCGTCTGGGAAATCGGCGGCGTGCGCATCGCGTCCGTCCGGGTGATGGTCATCCTGATGACAATCGCGGTCGTCGCGATGACCTATGTTATGATCACCCGTAGCCGCTACGGCCGGGCGCTCCGCGCCAGCGTTGAGGATCGCGACACCGCCGCCCTGATGGGCATCCCGGTGCGTCGGTACATCACCGGCGTTTTCGTGCTCGGCAGCGCGCTCGCCGGATTAGGCGGCGGCCTGCTGATTGCTCTTTTCCCGATAACGCCGTTCACCGGCGGCACCATGGTGATGAAGGGCTTTGCCGTCGCGCTGATCGGGGGCCTCGGCAATCTGTCGGGCGCCGTCGCAGCCGGGCTCATCCTCGGCATCGTCGAGGGTCTCAGTGCCGGTTACGGCTTCTCCGAATGGACCGATGCCTATTCCTTTGGCCTGATGATCCTCGTCCTGCTTTTCCGTCCGCATGGTCTCTTTGGCGGGACCAGCGGCCCGAAAATGGCGTGATGGAGGTTTATGAACATGATCGGTCAAACACAATGATCAAATCCGTCTCCTCGCTGCGCTCGCTCGCACCGGTTCTTATCGTATTGCTGTTACTGGCGCTCGTTCCGCTATTCTCGCCAAGCAATCGCTTCCTCTCGCTTGCCATTTCGGCCGGCATCAACATCATCGCGCTCTATGGCCTTTCCGTGCTGTTCGGGCAGACGGGCATCCTGTCGATGGGCCATGCGGCTCTGGTCGGCGTCGGTGCCTATACGGCAGCACTTCTTGCCCGGGATTTCGATATCGGTTTCTGGGTATCCATTCCGGTCGCCGGCATCATGGCCGCCATCGTCGCGGCGATCATCGGCATTCCGTCGCTGCGGGTCAGCGGCCACCATTTCGTCATCATGACCTTCGCGTTTGGGCAATTGCTGACGATCATCCTGACCAACGGCGGCGATTTTACCGGCGCAGCCAGCGGCCTCGACATGGGAAAACCCGTGACGATGTTCGGCGCCGACCTCGATGCCCTGCCGCGCTTCTACCTGCTCGTCGTCGCGTTCGTGACGGTCAGCGCAGTGGCAAGCTGGGCGATCATCCATTCGTCCTATGGCCGCACCCTGCGCGCCATCCGTGAAAACGAGAAGCTGGCAGCGGCACTCGGCATCGATGTCGGCCGCCACAAGATCGGCGCCTTCATCGTCAGCGGGGTGTTTGCCGGCGTTTCCGGTGTGCTGCTCGCCTATTTCCTGCGGCACATCTCGCCCGGCCAGTTTGCCTCCTTCCCGAGCATCTATCTGGCGCTGATGGTCATGATCGGCGGAGCACGCCTGCTTCTTGGACCACTCGCCGGCGGCATCCTTGTCTCCTTCCTGCCGGAAGTCCTCAACCTCGATCCTGTCCAGTCCCGCATTCTATATGGCGCCTGCCTGATTGCGGTCATCCTGTTCCTGCCCAATGGCGTGATCGCCGGCATTGCCGATGGCTGGACCTGGCTCGTCAGGATGTCGAAGCGCAGGCCGGCGGCGGGCAATGTTTCGGAGGTCGGCCGATGAATGCCATTCTCGACATCAAGGGCCTGCGCAAGCACTTCGGCGGCGTCACCGCACTGTCAGGCGTCGATCTCGCGATCAACGAAGGTGAGATTCTGGGCGTCGTTGGCCCGAACGGTTCCGGCAAGACGACGCTATTCAACGTCGTCACCGGCGTTCATAAGCCGACCGCCGGCACTGTGACCTGGAAGGGCAAGGACATTACTGGCATCCCCGCCAACCAGATTTCGGGCAACGGCATCGGCTATACATTCCAGCAGGCCATGGCCTTTCCCGGATTGACAGTGCTGGAAAACGTCCAGATCGCCACCGAGCATTCCGCCGCATCCACCCGCACGGACTTCGCCTGGCCGACACCGGCCGCGCTCCTTGACTTCGTCGGCATATCGGGCCTTGCCAGGGAGAAAGCCGGTATCCTCCCCTTCGGAAGCCTTCGCCTGCTTGGCCTGGCTCTTGCGCTTGCGACACGCCCTTCGCTGCTGCTGCTTGATGAACCCGCAGCAGGCCTCAACGATCGCGAAACGGCGGCACTGGTGGGTCTCGTCCAGCAGTTTCCAGCGCACGGCATCAGCGTCTGCGTCATCGACCACGACATGAAGTTGATGCAGATGCTCTGCAAGCGTCTCGCCGTCCTCGATTTCGGCGCAAAGATCGCCGATGGGCCGACGGCGGATGTGCTGCATGACAAGAAGGTTCTCGAAGTCTACCTCGGAGGTGAACTGTGACCCTGCTCTCCGTCTCCAACGTCACCACCGGCTATGGTCCGACCGTCGTCAACCGCGACGCGTCGCTCACCCTTGGCAAGACCGAGATCGTCACCATTCTTGGCCCCAATGGTGCCGGCAAATCGACGCTGCTGCGTACCATCGCAGGGCTCGTCAAGCCGCGTGCCGGGCAGATCATTTTCGATGGTGAGACCGTGACTGGCCAGCCGCCGGACGTGATGGCCAAGCGCGGCGTGGTGCTGGTCCCGGAAGGTCGGCGCATCTTTGTGGACATGACGGTAGAAGAGAACCTGCGTCTCGGCGCCTATACCCGGCGCGATGCAGACGGCATCAACGCCGATGTGAAGACGATGGAATCCTTCTTTCCGATCCTTGCCGCGAAACGCAATGACAAGGGCGGGTCGCTGAGTGGCGGCCAGCAGCAGATGCTGGCGATCGCCCGCGGCCTGATGGCAAGGCCGAAGGTGCTCCTTCTGGACGAGCCCTCGCTCGGCCTTTCGCCCCTTCTCGTCAAGGAAATCAAGGCGATCATCCTCAATATCGGCGAGCGCTTCGGCGCTTCAGTGCTGCTCGTCGAGCAGAATGCCGGGCTTGCCCTTTCCGTTGCTGCCCGCGGGTATCTGATGCAGAATGGCCGCATCGCGATCTCCGGGCCTATCGAAGAGTTGAGGGATATGTCGCTGATGCGCGAACTCTATCTCGGCGGGATCAAGGAGACAGCCTGATGCGAGACGAAACGATTGCGGTTTCCTATGGGCGCGGCCACCTGACCGTGCGGATGCCCAAGGGCGCAGAACCGACGGTCATTCGCAAGCAACCGCTGCCGAAGATCTCCGAGCCGAAGGCGGCCGTGATCGAGGCGCTCGAAAGCCCGATCGCGTCTGCGACGCTGTCGCAGCTGGTCAAGGGCCGCAACAGCGCCTGCATCCTGATCTGCGACATTACCCGGCCCGTTCCAAACCATCTTTTCCTGCGCCCGATGATCGAGACCATGCTGGCCGGCGGTATCCCGCGCGAAAACATCTCCGTGCTGATCGCAACCGGCCTGCATCGTCCCAATCTCGGCGAGGAGCTCGCCGAACTCGTCGGCGACCCGTGGGTGCTCGCGACCGTGCGCGTCGAAAATCACGACGCTCGCAAAGAAGAAGACCATATTGACCTCGGTTTCACGCCGACACGGCATACGCCGGTCAAGCTCGACAAGCTTTTCGTCGAGGCCGATCTTCGCATCGCCACCGGGCTTGTCGAGCCGCATTTCATGGCCGGCTGGTCGGGCGGACGCAAGGTCATCGCCCCCGGCGTCGCCCACCACGAAACCATCCGCACCTTTCATTCCGCCCGCTTCATGGAAGATCCGCTGGCCGTTCAGTGCAATCTGATCGGCAATCCCCTTCATGAGGAACAGCTCGAAATCGTCAAGCTACTTGGCGAGGTCTACGCGCTGAATACTGTTCTCGACGAGGAGCGCGACCTGGTCTGCGTCACCTTCGGCGAAATCAACGCCAGTCATGCCGCAGCCGTCGATTTCGTCAGCGACGCAACGCGCATCGGCCTGTCGCGAAAATACGGCACCGTCGTCACCTCGTCTGCGGGCTACCCGCTCGACAAGACCTATTACCAGACGATCAAGGGCATGGTGACGCCGCTCGACATCCTGGAACCCGGCGGCACGCTGATCATGGTCTCCGAGTGCTCGGAAGGCTTCGGTTCACATGAATTTCGCGAAGCGCAGGCGCGCCTGGTCGAACTCGGTCCTGAACGGTTCTTGGCGACCCTGACCGCCAAGTCGCTCGCCGAGATCGACGAATGGCAGACGGAGATGCAGTTGAAGCCAATGCGGGTCGGCCGCATCGAACTCTACACGACGGGTCTTGCCGGCGCGGACCGGGACCTGACAGGCGTGACCATGATCGGCGACCTCACCCAGGCGATCGCAAGAAGCATGCAGCGCACCGGCGACCGCCAGGTGGCCGTCATCCCGGAGGGGCCGTATGTCATTCCGCAATACTCGGCTTGACCGTTCAGGACGTCATCTGGCCGGTCTGATCGCGCAATTCTGCGAACCGCGCGGCACTTCGGGTGAGATGGCTGCGCAGTGTCTTTCTGGCGGCATTCTCGTCGCGATCGCGGATCGCCGCAAAGATCGCACCGTGTTCGCGGCGCATGCGGGCCATGTGCGTTTGCCGCTCAGCCGGGCCCATCGTATCGAAACGTGCCCATTGCCGCGGAATCATCAGGTTGCCGAACGTATCGAACAGCCGGGCATAGTAGGAGTTCTGCGTCGCCACCAGGATCGACCGGTGAAAGGCGAAATCCTCGGCAGCACCGGAACCGCCGCCGAGTATGGAGGCATCGAGGGCATCGAGCCTTGCTTTCATGCGCTCAAGGTCCTCGTCCGTGCGCCTCAGCGCCGCAAAACCTGCCGCCTCGACCTCGATGCCGATCCGCAATTCCAGCACACTGATGACTTCCTCAATCGATTCGAGGTCGTTTGGAACGATGGAAAAGGACCGGGGGGTCGGATCGTTGGCCACGAAGGCGCCAAGGCCCTGGCGCGTCGTGATCAATCCCTTGGCACGCAACGACGCCAACGCCTCGCGTACCACCGTGCGGCTGACGCCGGTCGCCGCCATGATCGCTTGTTCGGTCGGCAGGCGCTGTCCGGGTGCAAGATCACCGGACTCGATCTGTGCGATCAGCGTATCGACCAGACCGCTGCGCAGGTTCGGCGTATGCTGGATGGCGTTGAACAACGCCCCTTCCTTTTCCGTCATCGTCTCAGAGACCCTTTCACGCGAGCCCTTTCCGCAAAATCCATTTCACTCCTGCTATCCGATGGCAGCAAAAAAAGCAAAACAGGCCTGCAAAAGCCGGGGCGAACCAACCAGGAGAAGACATCATGAAAGAACGGATCGGATTTATCGGCCTCGGCGCCATGGGTTCCGGAATGGCGACCAACCTGCTAGCCAAGGGGTTTGCGCTGACCGTGCTTGCCCATCGCCGCCGTGACAAAATCGACGATTTGGTCGCCAAGGGTGCCACAGAAGCCAAGACCGGGCGGGATCTGGCGCTGGCAAGCGACATCGTCGTGCTCTGTGTCACCGGCTCGCCGCAGGTGGAGCAGGCTATCAAGGGACCGGAGGGCCTTGCTACCGCCGGCAAGCCGCTGCTGATCATCGACTGTTCGACATCCAATCCCTCGATAACCGTCACCCTGGCAGCCGATCTGGCGGCAAACGGCATTACCCTGATCGACGCGCCCTTGGCCCGCACGCCGAAGGAAGCCGCCGAAGGCACGCTCGACGTAATGTCGGGCGGAGCGCCGGAGGATTTCGCGCGCGCGAAACCGGTTCTAGATGCTTTTGCTGCACGCGTCATTCACACCGGCCCGACTGGCAGCGGCCATACGATGAAGCTTTTGAACAACTTCATCTCGATGGGTTATTCCGCCATCTACTCCGAAGCGCTGATGCTCGGCGTCAAGGCAGGGCTGACGCCGCAGGTGTTCGATAGCGTCATCCGCGGCAGCCGCATGGACTGCTCCTTCTATCAGGCCTTCTTCGATTTCGTACTGAATCGCAACGAGAACGCCCAGCGCTTTGCCATGGTCAACGCATTAAAAGATATGTCCTACCTCGCATCCTTCGCGCAGTCGGCAGGTGTCGCAAACCCGATGGGCGCGGCGGTCCGCAACAGCTTCGCAACCGCCGTCGCAACTGGTCATGGCGAGGCTTTCGTTCCGGCACTTTCGGACGTGATTGCCGGGCTGAACGGTGTGTCACTGACAAATCCTATTTCGGCACGTGCGCTAAGACAGGCAAACGACAAATGAAGTCGTTTCACCTCGATCCACTCGGCGGCATTGGAGGCGACATGTTCGTTGCCTCGATCCTCGACGTGCAGCCTGACCTCGAAGCCGGCCTTCGCGAAACACTGTCGCACTGCCCGCTTATCGCAGACGTTTCTGTTGCCGTTGTCAAACACAATGACGGCGTGCTGACCGGGCGGCGGTTTCTTGTGGATCTCCCCGATGATCTGCGGCCAACTGTGGTGCATCACCATGCCGACGGGCATCATCACGATCATAGCCACCACGACCACGCAGAAGAGGACGCGCACCGGCACGCGCATGATCACGTCGCCTGGCGGGACATCCGGTCGGCGCTGGATGGTTCGCGGCTTGATCCCACCGTCATCCGGCATGCGATCGGGATCTTCACACTGCTGGCCGAGGCCGAAGCGAAGGTGCACGGAACCACGCCCGGCGAAATCAGCTTTCATGAGGTGGGCGCCTGGGACTCGATTGCCGACATTGTCGGCGCGGCCTATCTGATCGCGCAACTGGGTGCTGCGACATGGACGGTCGGTCCCCTGCCACTTGGCTCAGGCCGCGTGCGGGCCGCCCATGGACTACTGCCCGTCCCCGCGCCCGCAACGGCCCTGTTGATGCAGGGGTTCGCGACCATCGATGACGGCATCGGCGGCGAGCGGATCACGCCGACAGGTGCGGCGATCCTGCGCTATCTGTGCAGCGAACCCGTATCACCGTCGCCACGCACACTGATCGCCTCGGGCCAAGGCTTTGGGACACGCACGCTGCCCGGCATAAGCAACTGCCTGCGCATTCTTTGCTTCGATACGGCGGATAATGTTGCAGCAACGGAAACCATCGCCGTGATCGAGTTTGAGACCGACGACCAGACCGGGGAAGATCTTGCCCATGCGATCGATAACCTGCGGGCGCTGGACGGCGTGCTCGACGTGGTGCAAGCGCCGGTGTTCGGCAAGAAGGGCCGCATGATGGCGCATGTGCGCATTCTCGGCCGGCCGGACACACTGATGGCTACAGCGCAACGGGTTTTCTCGGAAACCAGCACGATCGGGATCCGACATTCGCTGGTTCAGCGCCTGACGCTGCCGCGCGAGGCCGGGGAAACTCAAGATGGCGGCCGGTTGTTTCGCACCAAGACGGCGATGCGGCCCGGCGGCGCAACCACGAAAATCGAAGCCGACGATCTCGCCGATATTGCAGGCAAAGGCGCGCGTGATACGATCCGCAGGACGGTCGAGATGGCAGACAAGGCGAAGGACGCAGGATGACGGACGGTCTGCTCGACATTCTCCGGGATATCGGTCCGGCAACGGTCGCCGTTAGCGGCGGCGTGGATTCGATGACACTCGCGGTTCTCGCAAACCGGACACTTGGCCGCGATCGGGCGACGATGATGCATGCCGCGTCCGCTGCCGTTCCGCGCGAGGCGACGCAGCGCGTCAGGCATTGGGCTGCCGTCGAAGGCTGGGATTTGCGCGTGATCGATGCCAGGGAACTGGCGGACGAGAAGTATCGCAGCAATCCGCTCAATCGCTGCTTTTTCTGCAAGGGCAATCTCTACGGCACGATCGCCGACCTGACGGACCGGCAAATTGTTTCCGGCGCCAACACGGACGACCTCGGCGAATACCGGCCGGGGCTCGATGCCGCCCGCCAATATTCNNCCCCCCGCCAATATTCCGTCCGCCATCCCTACCTCGAGGCCCGGATAGACAAGAGCGCCGTGCGGGCGCTTGCCCGCAGTCTCGGCCTCGGCGATCTATCAGACCTGCCCGCATCGCCCTGCCTTTCAAGCCGGGTGGAAACGCTGATCCGCATTGAGCCGGAAACGCTGAAGGCGATCCATGCGGTAGAACTGCTTGTCACCGATTGGCTTTCCCCCCGCACCGTGCGCTGCCGCGTACGGCAAGCGGGTATCGTCGTCGAACTCGATGCCCCGAGCCTCGATGCCGCAAGCCCGTCAGAACGTTCGGCACTCGCCGCGTCGATCGCGAAACTCCTACCGAACACGCTCGCCGATCAGTCCATCGATTTTGCCGCCTATCGCAACGGTAGCGCATTTGTCGGAGCCAAGCCGTGAGCGACATCGTCTTCGATTTCGGTCGTGCCGAGCGGATAGGCCTCGATGAGGCGGTCTACTGCCAGATGAAATCCCCAGCGCAAATCGACGCCATTCTCGACGGCGCATTGAAAAAAAGTGCCGGTTTGCTTCTGACGCGTCTCGACGCGGACAAGCTGGCAGCGCTTTTACCTGCACATCGGGAGCAGATCGACTATTGCCCGATCTCGCAGACGGCATTTTTCGGCGCTCTGCGACGTGTGACATCACGCGGCGCCGTCGCCATCGTCGCGGCAGGAACATCCGATGCTTCGGTCGCCCGGGAGGCAGTGCGCACCCTGCGCCATGCGGGCATAGAAGCCTCATTGATCGTCGATGTCGGCGTGGCGGCGCTCTGGCGACTGACGGAGAGGCTGGACGACATCCGTCGCCATCCGGTGGTGATTGCCGTCGCCGGCATGGATGCGGCCTTGGCAAGCGTGCTCGGCGGACTTGTCTCGTCGGCGATGATCTGCGTTCCGACCTCGGTCGGCTATGGTGCCGCGGAGGGCGGGCGCACGGCGCTCAACGCCATGCTGGTCAGCTGCGCGCCAGGCATCACCGTCTGCAATATCGACAACGGCTATGGTGCCGCCTGCGCCGCCCTGCGCATTTTGGCGAGCGCCGCGAAGATGCGCGATATGGTTTGAATTGCGCCGCCGCTCGCGAGATCGCTATTCTGCCACGCGATTTTCTGTCACTGCGCCATCCTCGGCCCCTGAGCCGAGGATCGATCACCTTAGCTATTCGCCAAAGCGGTGAATGGCTGGCTTAAGGCCGACCATACGAAGGGTTAGCTCAGGCTGCATCGACCGTCAGCTGCTGCTGTTCGCCCAGCCCCTCGATGCCGAGCTTGATCGTCTGTCCGGCATTCAGGAAGATCGGGTCCGGTTTGATGCCGAGGCCGACGCCCGGAGGCGTGCCGGTGGAAATGATGTCGCCCGGCTGGAGGCTCATGAACTGCGAGATGTAATGGACCAGGAACGGCACGGTGAAGATCATCGTCTTGCTCGACCCGTTCTGGCGCGATACGCCATCGACGGTCAGCCACATCTTCAGGTTCTGCGGATCGGCGATCTCGTCCCGTGTCACCACCCAGGGGCCGATCGGGCCGAAACTGTCGGCCGATTTGCCCTTCGTCCATTGGCCGCCACGCTCCGACTGGAATGCGCGCTCTGATACGTCGTTGATCAGGCAATAGCCGGCAACGTGGTTCATGGCGTCGGCTTCTGTCACATAGCGCGCCTCGTCGCCGATAATGACGCCGAGTTCGACTTCCCAATCGGTCTTCTTGGAATTGCGCGGGATGATGACATTGTCGTTCGGGCCGGTGATGGCGCTCGTCGCCTTCATGAACAGGATCGGCTCGTCCGGAATCTTTGCGGCGGTCTCGGCGGCATGGTCGGCATAGTTAAGGCCGACGCAGATGAACTTGCCGACACGTGACACGCAGGGACCAAGGCGGCCGGGATTTTCGACCAGCGGCAGGCTCTCGGGGTCGAGCGCCTCGATCGCGGCAAGGCCGGCACGTGTTAGCACCGCGCCACCAATATCCTGCACGTGGCCGGAGAGATCGCGCACCTTGCCGTCTGCATCGAGACGTGCGGGCTTTTCGGCGCCCGGCTGGCCGTAACGAAGAAGTTTCATGATGGTATCCTGTAAAAGATGAAATGACGATCAGGCGTTCGACCAGCCACCGTCGACGACAATGGCATTGCCGGTCATGAAGGCCGATTCATTGCTGGCGAGGAAGACGACAAGTTCCGCGACTTCCTCAGCCGAACCCAGCCGGCCCATCGGCTGCCGGCCGATGAACGATGCGCGAGCGGCATCGTAATCGCCGGTATCGCGCATGCGGTCCTGCAACGACGGGCTTTCGACGGTGCCGGGGCAGATCGCATTAGCGCGGATGCCCTTGCCGACATAATCGAGCGCAACCGACTTGGTCATGCCGATGACCGCCGCCTTGGTGGTGCCGTAGATGAAGCGGTTGGGCGCGGCGATCACCGTCGAGGCAACCGAGGCCATATTGACGATGGAGGCGCCGCCATTGTCGATCATACCCGGAAGAAAGGCGCTGATCATGCGGTACATGGCGCGCACGTTGAGGTTCACCGAGAAATCGAAGGCATCCTCGTCGCACTCCAGGATCGAGCCGTTGTGGACGTAGCCGGCGCAATTGAAGAGGATCTCGGGCGCCCTGATATCACCGGCGAACGTCGTGATCGCATTGGGGTTCAGGACGTCAAGCGCCCGTGTCGTGACGCCGGGCAAACCTTCCAGTGACTGCAATTTCGCTGCGTCGATATCGGTGGCGATTGTCGTTGCGCCTTCGCGTGAAAAGGCAAGAACGGCCGCACGGCCCATGCCCTGGCCTGCGGCCGTGACGACCGCTGTCTTTCCTTCAAGTCTGCCTGTCATTTCTGGATATCCTTGGACGTTTTCTGAATGGCCGCGCTCAGAGAGCCCGGTTCGATATCTGCCGGATCGGCAGCCAGCGACAGACCGACGCGCTGTGCTGCACCCGCCAGATGCAGATGCATGGCCCGTTGCGCGGCGTCCGGATCACCCGCCTCGATGGCATCGAGGATCCGCTGGTGTTCGCCCAGCGTGATGCTGGCGAGATCGTCGGAGCGCCGTTGGTTGCCGGAAGCGAGAATGCTGTCGCGAACCCGCTCGGAGGCAAACATCAAAAATGGCACCATGTAGGCGTTCTGCGTTGCCGCAGCGACGGTCATGTGAAACTCCAGATCCGTCTTCAGCCAGGTCACGCTGCCGTAGGGCGCTGCCGCCATTGTCGCCAGGGCTTCGCGCATGGCGGCAAGATCGCCTTCCGTGCGGCGCTGGGCTGCCAGTGCGGCGACCTGGACTTCCAGGATGCCACGGATCTCAAATAGATTCCGGAAGGCGTCGGCCTGCTGCAGGGAATCGTGATCGATGGTCAGCACGGTGGAGTTCGGGACGTCAGCAACGAAGGCCCCCCTGCCCTGCTGCGACCAGATGCGCCCTTCCGAGCGCAGGCGCGCAATCGCTTCACGCACCACGTTTCGGCTGACGCCGAAGGTTTGCGCCAAGGCCTGCTCGGTGGGCAGTTGATCGCCCGGGCTCAGCCGACCTTGCGCTATTTCGCGCGAGATCGAGCTGGCGACAAGTGTGGAGAGATGCGGGCCGCGATTGACCTTGTCGAGTTTCAACGTCATCGCTCACCTGCTTCCAGAATGTACGAACGCGGCAGAAAAATTCTTCCCCGGCTCATGATATCCTTTGGGTCTATCGCATCCTTGATCCGGCCTGCAAGATCAAGCGAAACCTCGTCGATGCGCTTCAGGAAAGCTTCCTGCTTGACCCTGCCGATGCCGTGCTCGGCGCTCAGCGAACCACCGTAGCGGTCCACGATATCGAAAATCACGTCTTCGGTTTCATGAAAGAGCGTTGCGATCTCGTCCGCATCCATGCCGACCGGCGGCACGACGTTGAGATGGATATTGCCGTCGCCGACATGACCATAGGTCACCGCCAGCGCATGCGGATGGCTCTTTAAGAGCGCGCTCAACGTGTCTTCGACGAAGCCGGCCAGCATCGAGATAGGCACGGATACATCGGTGCGCAGATAGCGGCCGCCGCGCCCCTGGGCTTCGACCATCAGCTCTCGTAGAAGCCAAAGCTGGTCGCCCTGTGCTCGGCTGGCCGCGACCACGCCGTCGATGATGAGATCGTCGGCACTCATGAGAAAGTCCTGCAGGATGGCGCGCAAATCGACACGGCCGCCGGCGGAAGCCTCGATCAGCACATAGACGGGGCAAACTTCCGACAATGGATCCCGCAGGCCGGGACGTGCGCCGAGCGCGATATCGATACCGCCGCGCAGGATCAGTTCGAAAGCCGTCAAAAGGTCGCTGCATTCGCGCCGAGCGCGGGCATAGAGCGCCATCGCGTCCTCGACCGAGCCAAGGCCGACCAGCGCTGTCTCCACCTGCGTCGGTTTCGGGAAGAGCTTCAGCGACACGGCGGTGACGATACCAAGCGTGCCCTCGCTGCCGATAAAAAGTTGCTTCAGGTCGTAGCCGCGATTGTCTTTGCGCAGAAGCTTCAGGCCGTTCCAGACCCTTCCGTCCGCAAGAACCACTTCGAGCCCAAGTACAAGATCGCGGGTCATGCCGTAGCGCAGCACATTGAAGCCCCCGGCATTGGTAGCGACATTTCCGCCGACACGGCAGCTGCCCTGCGCACCAAACGTGATCGGCAGGATGCAGTCCTCGGCCTCCGCGTGGCGTTTAGCCTCTTCGAGAACGCAGCCGGCCTCGACCACCATGGCAAAATCGATGGCGCTGATGGAGCGCAGCTTGTTCAGCCGCTCCAGCGAGATGACCACCTCGCCGCCGCCAGGCGCCGCAACCGCCGCACCGACGAGGCCCGTCAGCCCGCCCTGCGGCACGACTGGAATATTGTTGGCACTGCAACAGCGCATTATCAGTGAGACCTCATCAACCGAACGGGGCCGCACGACAGCAAGCGGCGTGCCGAAATGATCGCCGGACCAGTCATGGGTATAGCGTTCGATGTCGTTCTCGGCACTGAGCAGAATGCCGTCCGGTAGCGCCGCCTTGAGCGCAGCCAGCAAGGTCTCGCGTGGTTCGGTAACGGCGTGCATCAAGCAGTCTCCACGTCAGGTCGAAAACAACTGGACAATGACGCCAGTTGCATGGTTATCATACAACACTGATAATGCACATCAAGGGTGGCGAGCGTTTGCGCACAGCTCTTATGTCGAAAATCAGAATGAAAACCATATCTTATTGGAGGAAGAAGACGATGAGCGCTCCAAGCGGCTTTCGCAATATGCACACGATGATCCGGGTTTTGGACCTGGACGCCTCGATCAAATTCTACACCGAGCTTCTCGGCATGACCCTTTTGCGCCGCGACGACTATCCGGGCGGTAAATTCACCAATGCTTTTGTCGGCTATGGCCCTGAGGAGACCGATACGGTCATCGAACTGACCTACAACTGGGGCCGTGAGGAACGTTACGACCTCGGAACCGGCTTTGGACATCTGGCGCTGGGTGTCCAGGACATCTATGCCGTCTGCGCCGAAGTGGAGAAACAGGGTGCCAGCATCCCCCGCCCGCCCGGCCCGATGTTGCACGGTACAACGCATATCGCCTTCATTGAGGATCCCGATGGCTACAAGATCGAGCTGATCGGCCTCGACACGATGTAACGTGCGAAGGTTTCGGGAACCGCGCCTCAAGGCGCGGTTCCATTTCCGACCTTCGCAAACTTTCCTGGGATGAAACACCGTTCTCATTTGATGACCGGGATCTTGCTGCGGTCGATGGTGATGGCCACCGCAATGATCAGGACGGCGCCGAAGACCACGTTCTCCGCAAAGATGTTGACGCCGATGAAGGTCATGCCGATGCGTACGATCGAGATGATCAGCGCGCCGACTGCCGTGCGTGCCACTCCGCCGAGCCCGCCGGTGATGGCCGTGCCGCCGACGATGACCGCAGCAATCGCTGGCAGAAGCAGTTGGTTGGCGAGGCTCGGCGAGCCGCTTGAAAGCCTTGCGGCCAGAATAACGCCCGCAATCGCCGCCAATGTGCCGGAAATAGCAAAGGCGATGATCTTGGTGCGATCAACATTGACGCCGGCCGCCAATGCTGCCGGTTCACCGGCGCCGACAGCCAGGCTATAACGGCCAAAGCGCGTGTAGCGCAGCACCATGAAGCTGATGATGCCGACGATGGCGGCCAGGATGGCAACGACCGGTACGCCGGCGACGGCGCCATTGATCCATGTGGTGCTGAGGCGGCCGCCCTCCTCGATGGTGATCGCCCGCCCTTGCGCAAACCAGAGTGCCATGCCGGCAACGACACCGCCGGTCGCAAGGGTCGCGACGAAGGACGGAACCCGCAGCCGCACATGGACGATACCGCTGAGAATACCGAAGATGAGCCCTGCCCCGATTGCCACGGGGAAAGCAAGAGCACCGATCGAGGGCAACAACTGCGCGAGAATGACACTCGCCAGCGACGCCACCGCCTGGATCGAGAGGTCGATGCCGCCGATCAGGATGACGAAGGTGACGCCGGTCGCAAGGATGAAGAGTACGGCAGTGTTGCCGAGCAGAAGCCCCAGCGTCTCGCCCGTCAGAAAACCCGGCGAACCGATCTCGACGATGGCGACGAGCAGCACCAGCAGGACTGGAGGAATGGCGCCCTGAACCCATCCAGTTGCAAAAAAATCTGAGAGTTTCTTCATGGCCGTTTCCTCACACCATTTCCCGGACAAGATCGACCTGGTCCGGCTTGTTGCCGGCAGCAGCATCGAAACGAGCCGTCACCTCACCATCGCGCATGACGAGAACCCTGTGGGAAAGCCCGATGGTTTCCTCCAGCGTATCGGACAGCAGCAGGATGGCGATGCCCTGTGCGGAGAGCTCGCGGACGAGTTCGTAGACCTCCTCCTTGGCGCCGACATCAAGGCCACGGGTCGGATGATCGAGAATGAGCACGCGGGAGCCTGCCGTCATCCAGCGGGCCAGCACCACCTTCTGCTGATTGCCGCCTGACAGCTTGCGGCAAGCAATGTCGGGACCCGGCGCCTTGATCCGCAGCTTGCGGATCCAGTCGGTGGCGAGCTTCCGCTCCATCCCATAATTGATCTTGCCGTTCTTCATGACGCAGGAGAGATCGGCAAGCGTAATGTTTTCGGCGATCGACAGGAACATCACCAGCCCCTCAAGACGGCGTTCGCGTGGCACATAGCCAATGCTCTTGCGCACGGCCTGTTCAGGCGAGGTGAACCGCACAGACTCGCCCCGTATCTTCAGGGAACCCTCCGTCTGAGGCAGGAAGCCGCCGAGCGTGCGGGTGATCTCCTCGCGGCCGGAGCCGACAACGCCGGCAATACCGACGATTTCGCCCGCGTGAATCTTGAAGTCGACACGATGGAATGCGCCCTTAACACTAAGGCCATTAGCTTCCAGAATGACTTCCGGACCCGGCGCCATCTGGCGTGGCTCCTTATAGTATTCGGTCTGCAGACCGCGGCCGACCATGATCTCGTGCAATTCCGGCCCCGTCACCTGGCTTGCCGGATGCTCGGCGACAACTTCGCCGTCCTTCATCGTGTAGACCCGGTCGGAAATTCGCAGGACCTCATCAAGGCGATGCGAGACGAAAACGAAACTGGCCCGCTTTTTCAAGGAGCGGATGCGCTCGAACAGGACGTCAATATCCGATGCGTTGAGAACCGATGTGGGCTCGTCAAGCAGAATGACAAGCGGCCGCGAGACGCTTTCTTCCAACGTCAATGCCTTGGCCAGTTCAACCATCTGGCGGGCCGCGAAAGTCAATTCGGAGGTACGTGTCGTCACGTCGATGTCGACGCCGATCTTTCCGAGCTGACGCTTGGCGGCGCGTCGCATGGCTTTCCAGTTGACAATGCCGAGCCGTGTGAACTGGTGCTCCTGACCGAGATAGATGTTTTCGGCCACCGACATGTTGAGAAGCAGCGACTGCTCCTGGAATACCATGCCGATCCCGTGAACGGCGGCATCGCGCGTGCTGCGCAGCCGCAGAAGCTCGCCATCGAGCGTAATCGTGCCGGAGTCCGGTTGCAGCGTACCGGCCAG
Source organism: Hyphomicrobiales bacterium (assembly GCA_900468065.1). Lineage (GTDB taxonomy): Bacteria > Pseudomonadota > Alphaproteobacteria > Rhizobiales > Rhizobiaceae > Pararhizobium. The sequence continues at coordinate 31,538 of UBTA01000147.1, forward strand.
CGTGCGCATGAGCGTCGACTTGCCGGCGCCATTCTCGCCGATCAGGCCGATCACTTCATTTGGGCGGATTTCCAGAGAGACATGCTTCAGCGCCTTGACGCCCATGAAGGATTTCGAGATTCCGTTGACTGACAGCATGGCGGTTCACTTCACGATCTTGAGACGGAGACGATCGAGCGACAGCGCCACGGCGGCGATAATCATCAGGCCCTGCACGGTCTGCTGCACATAAGGCGAGATGCCCAGCAACACCATGCCATTGGCAAGGACGGTGACGATCAGCACGCCGACCAGCGTATTGAGCACGCCACCCTCGCCGCCGGTCAACGCTGTGCCGCCAACTACGACCGCCGTGACGGCCGCAAACAAGCGTCCATCGGCGATCACCGCGTTCGACTGGCCAAGCTGTGCGGCGGCCAGAACCCCGGCGATGCCGAAGAAAAAGCCGGCGACGCCAAAAGCGGTGATGCGGACACGTTGGATATTAACGCCGGACAGTTCCGCGACATCTTCGCCGCCGCCGATCGCCAGGATATGGCGGCCGAGCCGGGTATGATATTGAATGACGATCGCCAGCAGGAAGGCTGCGGTTGCGACCCAGACGGCGAGTGGCAGGCCGAGAAAGCGCTCCAGGGCCAGCGAGCGGATGGAATTATCCATCAGCCGAATGGCCGAGCCGCCGAGCATGAACACCGAAAGGCCAAGGCCGATGAACCAGATGCCAAGCGTCGCCATGAATGACGGAATCCGCAGGACCGTCTGGATGATACCGTTCAACAGCCCCATAGCCGTGCTGGCGGCGATCGCCGCCACAACGGCGAGCCAACCATAGTCATTGCCGTTGGCGTCATTGGTTGCGAGCAGCACCAGCACCATGGCGGCGACTGAAAGCGCGCCTTCCACGGACAGGTCGATGCTGCCCATCAAGATGATGAAGGTCATGCCCATCGCAAGCGTCAGGGGCACCGCAGCCGAATTGGCGACGCGGATGAGATTGCGCAGCTCGATAAAATTCGGGTTTGCGATGGTGATCAGGACACACAGTACGACAAGCACTATCAGCGGTGCGAACGTGCGCAGGCGGCGTGCGCCCTCGCCACGAAAAAACCGCGCAAAAACAGCATCCATGGCTGATGTCCGCTCCAGGTTGGTGACGGGCTTCATGGTTTCAGAATTGATCGTCAAAAGATATACTCCGCATCCGGGCTGAAACGCCGGCAGCGGAAACGTTCCGCTGCCGGCCATGCAACGGCCACGCGCCGCGCCGGGCATCTGATGTGAGATGCTTACGTTCTGATCTGGCCGACGACGCGGCCCCACAGATCGTTCCAGTCAAGGGTTGGCTGAGCTTCGATGTTGGTCTTGTAATATTCCTCGACATTGTCTTTGGTGATCGACACCACTTTGCCGTAGAACTCGCGGTGCTCCGGCGGCTCGGAGGCTGGGTCGAACTTCTTCATCAGCGCATTGTAGCCAAGCGCCAGACCGGCGCCGCCCTGCCAGAACGGATCGGATGTTATTGTGGCAGCGAATTCGCCGGTGCGAACCGCGTCAACGGCGGCCTTGATGCCATCGATACCGACGACCGGCACCTTACCGGCCAAGCCTTCCGCACGAAGCGCTTCCAGCGCGCCCGTCCCCATGTCGTCGTTGGCAGCCCAGATGCCCTTGATTTCGTCGCCAAAACGCGTGAGCAGGTTGCCGGTAAGGTCGAAGGCTTCGGTGGACTTCCAGTTGGCAACCTGGAAATCGAGGAGCTTTATATTCGGGTTGGCAGCCAGGGCTGCTTCGAGACCCTTCTTTCGCTCGATCGCGGCTGTGTTGGAGATCTGGCCGCCAAGCGCGATAATTCCACCGGAACCACCAATCGCCTTGAACAGGATTTCGGCGATTGCCTTGCCGCTGGAGATACCGTCGAACTCGATATGCGAAACGTAGTTCGGGTTGAAATCCTTCGGATGCAGGTCGGCCGGCTTGTTCCACTGGGTAACGACGTAGGCGCCAGCCGCCTTGCAGGCCTCAACAATCGGACGTGCATCCGGGGTATCGTTCGGGTCGGAGTTGAGAACCATGTTGCCGGCGGTCTTGGCCAGCATTGCCTTGATGTCGGCAATTCCCTTTTCGCTGTTGCCTTCAGACACCAGCGTCACGTGCTCCAGTCCTGCGAATTTGGCGAAAGCTTCAGCGCCTGACTTCCAGACCGCGTGATAGGGGTTAGACAGCGAGCGGATCGACGTCACCAGCGTCGGGGCGCCCTGCGCAAACAGCCTCCTCGGCATGGCCGAAACAGCAAGACCGGTCCATGCGCCGATCATCAGGGTGCGGCGACTGATCTCGCCGAAATTCATTGAAGTCTTTCCGTCTTTCATTCTCAATCCTCCCTTTGAAATTCGTAGACTGCGGTTCAGCAGCCTTTTTGCGGATGCTGGAACTGGTCAGAAAGTTCGTCGTGCCCTCCGTATTTGTACGACAACCCTTCAACACGATAACCATACCCTTTCTCTTGACGCCGCACAAGGGACTTGAGATGGTGCGCGCCGAAGAGATGCAAAGCCGATGAAAAACCGGCAGAAAATCTCAAGCGGAGGAAGGAAATGCCCGATTATATCATCGTCGGTGGCGGCTCTGCGGGATGCGTTCTCGCAGCGCGATTGACTGAAGATCCAGAAATCACTGTCACGCTGCTCGAGGCGGGACCGCGCGACACCAACTTCTACATCCACCTGCCGGTCGGCTTCTTCAAAATGACGGCAGGGCCGCTGATCTGGGGCTATGAAACCGCACCCGGACGAGAAATCGGCGGGCGCCGGATGGTCTATCCGCAGGCTCGAGTACTTGGCGGCGGAAGTTCAATCAATGCTCAGGTCTTCACCCGCGGATGCCCGGAAGACTATGACGCCTGGGCTGCAGAAGAGGGCTGCGACGGCTGGTCCTACAAGGATGTGCTACCCTATTTCCGCCGCTCGGAAGGAAACGATTCGCTTGGCGGCCCGCATCACGGCACTGAAGGCCCACTCGGCGTCACGTCAACGACGCCGCATCCGCTCACCCGCGTGTTCGTACGCGCAGCGCAGGAATCTGGGCTTCCCTACAACGGGGACTTCAATGGCGGTAACCAGCAGGGCGCCGGCTTTTACCAGGCAACGACGAAGAACGGCAAACGCAGCAGTACCGCCACCGGATACCTGAAGCCTGCGCTCGCCCGCAAGAACCTCTTGCTGCGCACCGATGTGATGGTCAACCGGATCGTCATCGAGAATGGCAAGGCCATAGGCGTCGAAATCATCGAAAACGGACGGCCCGTCACCGTGCGGGCGGAACGCGAAGTCATCGTCACTTCCGGCGCCGTCGGCTCGCCGAAACTGCTGATGCTGTCGGGCATCGGTCCCGCCGACCATCTGCGGTCCGTCGGCATCGACACGCTGCACCACCTGAGCGGGGTCGGCCAGAACCTGCAGGACCATATGGATGTCGATGTTCTCGCCGAACTGTCGGGCTCCTACGGCATCGACCGCTACAAGAAGCTGCATTGGCAGGCGATGGCCGGGCTCGAATACGTGCTGTTCGGCAAAGGCCCCGTCGCGTCCAACATCGTCGAAGCGGGCGCCTTCTGGTGGGGCGACAAAACGGAAAAAACACCCGATATCCAGTTTCACTTTCTTCCCGGCGCAGGCGTTGAGGAGGGGATCGGCTCGGTGCCTGGCGGCAACGGCTGCACGCTCAATTCCTATCCTGTGCGTCCACGCTCGCGCGGCAGCGTGACGCTGCGGACCGCCCATGCCGCTGACGCACCAATCATCGATCCGAACCCCTATGCCGAACCCTACGACCTCGAACGGGCCGCCGACGGTATCCTCATCAGCCGCGACATCCTGGCCCAACCCGCCTTTAGGCCGTACATAAAGCGCGAGCACCTTCCTGGTTCGCAGGTCAGCAACCGGCAGCAGGCCATGGCCTTTGCCCGAGAACATGGCCGCTCGGCTTATCATCCGGTCGGCACCTGCCGCATGGGATCAGGCGACAATGCGAATGCCGTGGTCGATCCGCAATTGCGCGTCCGTGGCATCGAGGGGCTACGTGTCTGCGACAGCTCCGTCATGCCGCGGCTTATTTCCTCCAACACCAATGCGGCGACGATCATGATCGCCGAAAAGGCAGCCGATCTCATTCGGGCCGGGAACTGAACCAAGGGGAAAAACTGCTTATGCAAACCTTCGATCCCCGCAGCTTCCTGCGGCAGACCTTCGATGCCGCGGTCATGGCCGCAGACCCCATCCACGGCATTCGCCAACACCTGCCCGAAAAGCCGAAGGGCCGCACAATCGTCGTCGGCGCTGGAAAAGCGTCGGCACAAATGGCAGCAGCACTTGAAACGCTGTGGCAAGGGCCGATGGTGGGCGTAGTAGTAACCCGTTACGGTTTTTCAGCGCTCTGTAAGCATATCGAGGTCATCGAGGCATCCCACCCCGTTCCAGACGAGGCCGGCCTTGCGGCATCTCGCCGCTTGTTGCAGGCCGTAGGAGGCTTGACGGCGGACGATCTCGTCATTGCGCTCATCTCGGGTGGCGGCTCCGCCCTCCTGCCCTCTCCGGCGGCGGGCTTGAACCTTGCCGATGAGATCGCCGTCAACCAGGCGCTGTTGGCCTCGGGTGCACCAATTTCTGCGATGAACACCATCCGCAAGCACATCTCCACCATCAAGGGCGGACGCCTTGCGGCTACCGCCCATCCAGCCAAAGTCGTCTCCTTCGTCGTCTCCGATATTCCCGGCGACAACCCCGCGCTCGTCGCATCCGGCCCCACAGTGCCCGACATAGGGAACAGACAGGATGCGCTCGCCCTGATCGACGCCTATCGGATGAGCCTTCCCGATGCGGTCATGGCGCACCTCAAATCGTCTGCCGCGGATGGCCTGGAGCCGAGCGATCCGCGGTTTACGAAGGACGAGGTCCATGTCATCGCGTCTGCTGCCGTCTCGCTCGAAGCTGCGGCTGAAGAAGCCCGCAGGCACGGGATCGAAGCAGTGATCCTTTCGGATTCGATCGAAGGAGAAGCCCGCGACGTGGCGAGCGTGCATGCGGCCATCGCCCGCGAGATTGCGACGCGCAACAGACCTTTCGCCACGCCCGTCCTTTTGCTTTCCGGCGGTGAAACGACCGTGACGCTGCGCGCAAAGGGCAAGGGTGGCCGCAACAGCGAGTTCCTCCTCTCCTTCGCGCTCGGCATCAACGGTGTCGCGGGCATTCATGCCGTTGCCGCTGATACCGATGGCATCGATGGTTCCGACGACAATGCTGGCGCCTTTGCCGATGGTCATACCGTAGAGCGCATGCGAAAGGCCGGCGTGGATGCCAAGTCCATGCTGATGCAAAACAACGCGTGGACGGCGTTTCACGCGATCGACGACCTGCTCGTCACCGGCCCAACGGGCACTAACGTCAATGATTTCCGCGCCATTTTAATTCAAGAGTGCAGGTCGGACCGTGGATAGTGTCTTTCCTATCGTCGTATGAACTTCGGCATCAAGCACAGCCTGTTCGGCCGAATTAGTTCAGCTATTCTAGTTCGAAGCAAGGATGATGCTGCACATATCAATCCGCCGAAAGTAAGGATCTTTGTACGCCAGGACGTTATCGTTGAAAGTTCCGAAAGCTGTCGGGCCGGTGCTTCATCCCCTGACAGAAGGCGTCAGTAGGTTTCTCGGGAAAAGGGGGCGGCGATAACGGCCTCGCGCTGTGCGTGGGTGAATTGGTCATGGCCGCGGCCAGCCACATCCATGCCCCCCCGCTGGGGGAAGGATGAGGAGACCGGCTTTTGCACTTGCAGGGAGAGGGGGCGAGCTTCCTTTCCCCGACGGGAGGAGACAATGCCTTCGGCCTTTTCGGCTGCAAAGCGGCCCGCATGGGCGCAGACAGGGTTCGGCCTGGCTGCATGCCGTCAGGCTAGTGCGCGGCCGACATAGGTACGTAATCTTATGCGCCTGCCACCTTCTTTGCGTCTCTAAGCTCGTTCGCGAGATCTGTCACTTGGTGCCGCTTCAAGGAATGCAGAACGCTAGAAGGACAGCCGGCGGCATTCGATTCGGCCCTCCGCAGTCCCTCCCCTCACCCATTGAACTTGAACCTCAGCCTGTCCGATAGCGAATGAAAATACGGTTGTCGGCAGTTGCCCGATCTGTCGCAGTGGTGCGATATCGGCCCGTTTGAGAGATCGGGAACCTGGTGTTGATTTTCGCATAAATTAGAGCCAATTTTCCGGCTAACTTTGATCTAACGGGGCGGGGAAAAGCCGTTTCCAGACAATTGACTAAGACGGATTTAGTGGGCCAACGCGAAACGGAAAAGCGGATCAGATCCTGCTGAAATTCAACAAAGGATGTTCGACTTTTCTTTGGGAGACACCGCAGACACGATGCGTGAGATGACAGCGAGGTTCGCCTCCGGAACTCATCGCGCCGATCGCGGCCGAAATCGACGAGACCAATACGTTTCCGCGGCAGCTTTGGCCCGAGATGGGCGCGCTGGATCTGCACGGGATCACAGTAGAGGAGGAGTTCGGCGGCTCCGGGATGGGGTATCTTCACCATCGCGATGGAAGAAGTGTCCCGCGCGTCGGCTTCGGTGGGGCTTAGCTACGGCGCGCATTCCAACCTGTGCGTGAACCAGATCCGGCGTTGGGCGACGCCCGAACAGAAGCGCAAGTATTTGCCCAAGCTGATCACCGGCCAGCACGTCGGTTCCCTTGCCATGTCAGAAGCCGAGGCGGGTTCCGACGTCGTCTCGATGCGTCTTAAGGCTGTGCGCAAGGGCGATCGCTATGTGCTCGACGGGACCAAGTTCTGGATCACCAATGCCCCCCAGGCCGATGTGCTGGTCGTTTATGCAAAGACAGACCCGGACTCGGGTCCAAAAGGCATTTCCGCCTTCCTCATCGAAAAGGGCACCCCCGGTTTTTCCGTTTCAAAAAAGCTCGAAAAGATGGGCATGCGTGGAAGCGACACTGCCGAGCTCGTCTTTCAGAACTGCGAGATACCTGTCGAGCAACTGATGGGGAACGAAGGCGAAGGCGTTAAAATCCTGATGTCGGGCCTTGACTACGAGCGAGCCGTGCTCGCTGGCGGGCCCCTCGGGATCATGCAGGCCTGCCTCGATGTCGTACTTCCCTATGTTCGCCAACGGAAGCAATTCGGTAGGCCGATTGGCGACTTCCAGCTCATGCAGGCCAAAGTGGCTGACATGCATGTCGCTTTGAATTCGGCACGATCCTACGTCTATTCGGTTGCAAAAGCCTGCGACGAGGGCCGCACGACACGCGTCGATGCTGCAGCCGCCATTCTTCTCGCAAGCCAGAACGCGGTGAACGTTTCGCTCGAAGCGGTCCAGGCGCTCGGCGGGGCGGGTTACACGAAGGAATGGCCGGTCGAACGCTATGTCCGAGATGCCAAGCTCTACGACATCGGCGCAGGTACCAACGAGATCCGCAGATACCTCATTGGCAGGGAGCTGCTGAACTCATGACCGTTTTGAAATCGGCACTCGACACTTCCGGAGTGACATACTCGGAGAATCGCGCACTCAATCTTGCGCAGGCCCGGGAGCTGGCAGACAAGCTTTTAGGCACCGGCTGCGGCGGCGGAGAAAAAGCCACCGCACGCCATATCGCGAAGGGCAAGATGCTTGCGCGGGATCGCGTACAGGCACTCCTCGATATCGGAAGCCCCTTCTCGCCGTCCAGCCGACCCTGTTCGGCGAGGTGGCGCTGGTTCGCAGCTGGGGAAGGATCGGGACACACGGTCAGCGAAAGGCCCATGTCTTCGACGACGAAAAGCGCGCCATCGCGCTCTTCCTCGAACTTCTCTGCGAAAAGCGAAATCGAGGCTACAAACCAAAACCACCTGTGGAAATCGAGGGCATATGGAATTCTCTACCGCAGCGCGTCAATGACAAGGCCGTCGCAAGCTGACAGGGATTTGGTGTTCTTAAACGATACGAGGGAATTCCATGACAACCACCAACGAGATTGCCGACAAGATCGCAGCTGACAACAGCCTGACAAAGGTCCAGGCCAAGGGCATCGTCGAGGCCGTTTTCCAGGCGATCGCCAACGCCGCGAGCACCAACGCTGAAACCTCAATCCCGGGCTTTGGAAAATTCAAAGTGAAGGCATCGCCGGAACGCGAAGGCCGCAACCCGTCTACCGGCGCGACCGTGAAAATCGCGGCTTCGAAGAAGCTCACATTTGCGCCTGCAAAGGCGCTAAAGGATGCACTGAACAAGTGATCCAAAAAGGGAGAGCCCCGCCTTTCGGCGGGGCCTTCGTTGCTGTTAGTCCCGGCTCGGCCGGGACCAGATGAGGGAGAGGCCTTCCTCGCCTGCGACCTCGATCAGGGTTGCGTAGATCGGGGCCGGGAAGCTCGGGTCGTCGAGCTTGACCGAGAGGTAGTCGCGGCCTTCATTCGAGGT
>UBTA01000160.1 GCA_900468065.1 Hyphomicrobiales bacterium
ATGGCAAAGAGCAAATTTGAGCGCAATAAGCCGCACGTTAACATTGGCACGATCGGCCACGTCGACCATGGCAAGACGTCGCTGACGGCAGCGATCACGAAGTATTTCGGCGAATACAAGGCGTATGACCAGATCGACGCAGCGCCGGAAGAAAAGGCCCGCGGCATCACCATTTCGACGGCACACGTCGAATATGAAACGCCTGCCCGTCACTACGCCCACGTTGACTGCCCCGGCCACGCCGACTACGTCAAGAACATGATCACCGGTGCTGCCCAGATGGACGGCGCGATCCTGGTTTGCTCGGCTGCCGACGGCCCGATGCCACAGACCCGCGAGCACATCCTGCTTGCCCGTCAGGTTGGCGTTCCGGCGATCGTCGTGTTCCTCAACAAGGTCGACCAGGTTGACGACGCTGAACTTCTCGAGCTCGTCGAGCTGGAAGTGCGCGAACTTCTGTCGATGTACGACTTCCCGGGCGACGACATTCCGATCATCAAGGGTTCGGCTCTGGCTGCTCTTGAAGACAGCGACAAGAAGATCGGCGAAGACGCGATCCGCGAGCTGATGGCTGCTGTTGACGCCTACATCCCGACGCCTGAGCGTCCGATCAACCTGCCGTTCCTGCTGCCGATCGAAGACGTGTTCTCGATCTCCGGCCGTGGTACGGTTGTGACCGGCCGCGTCGAGCGTGGCATCGTCAAGGTTGGCGAAGAAGTCGAAATCGTCGGCATCCGTCCGACCACCAAGACGACGGTGACCGGCGTTGAAATGTTCCGCAAGCTGCTCGATCAGGGCCAGGCCGGCGACAACATCGGTGCACTGGTTCGCGGCGTTACCCGTGACGGCGTCGAGCGTGGTCAGATCCTGTGCAAGCCGGGTTCGGTCAAGCCGCACAAGAAGTTCATGGCTGAAGCCTACATCCTGACGAAGGAAGAGGGCGGCCGTCATACACCGTTCTTCACCAACTATCGTCCGCAGTTCTACTTCCGCACGACGGACGTGACCGGCATCGTGTCGCTTCCTGAAGGCACGGAAATGGTTATGCCTGGCGACAACGTCACGGTTTCCGTCGAGCTGATCGTTCCGATCGCGATGGAAGAAAAGCTGCGCTTCGCCATCCGCGAAGGCGGCCGCACCGTCGGCGCCGGCATCGTCGCCTCGAT
>UBTA01000024.1 GCA_900468065.1 Hyphomicrobiales bacterium
ATTGAAAGGCCTGGCGGATAAGCGGCCGGGCCGGGGCATTGGAGGCTTTCCTGTCAGAGAGGAAAGCGCAGAAGAACCTGAGAAGCGCGGCAAAAGACACTGAAACGGGGCACATCGTGTGTCACCTACTACTACCTACTGCGGCACCCGATGTGCCCCGGCCAATTCCGCCAGGCAAAAGCCAGGCGAACCTGCAGATGAAGCAAACCACGGGCGAAAAAGCCGCCGCGTGAACGGGAAGGCATGCTCGATGCAGACGATGGCAGAAATCTGTATGGCGTCCAGGATGCCATTTGATATAGACAGGCTCTCTCAACGATGCCGACGATCAACAGGGAATGTCTCATGGCGAAAATCGTAAATGTCGCGATCCAGATGGATCATGTCTCGGGCATCAATATCGCTGGCGACAGCACCTTCGCGATGAGCCTTGAGGCGCAGGCGCGCGGCTACAAGCTCTTCCATTATACGCCCAACCAGCTGTCGCTGCGCGACGGCAAGGTGATCGCCACCGTAGAGCCTATGACCCTTCGCGACGTCAAGGGCGACCACTATACGCTGGGCGATCCTGAGCGCATCGACCTGTCGAGCATGGACGTGGTGCTCTTGCGCCAGGACCCGCCCTTCGACATGGCGTATATCACCTCGACGCATCTGCTCGAGCGCATCCACCCGAAGACGCTCGTGGTCAACGATCCGGCCTGGGTGCGCAATTCGCCGGAAAAGATCTTCGTCACCGAGTTTCCCGATCTGATGCCGAAGACGCTGATCACCCGCGATCCCGCCGAAATCGCCAGCTTCCGCGCCGAAATGGGCGACATCATCCTGAAGCCGCTCTACGGCAATGGCGGCGCTGGCGTTTTCCATTCGACACGCGACGACCGCAACATGTCGTCACTCTTGGAGATGTTCGGCCAGATGTTCCGCGAACCCTTCATCGCGCAGGAATACCTGCCGGCGGTGCGCAAGGGCGACAAGCGCATCATTCTCGTGGATGGCGAGCCTGTCGGCGCGATCAACCGGGTACCGGCCGAACACGATGCGCGTTCCAACATGCATGCCGGGGGCACGCCGATGCCGACGGAACTGACGGTGCGGGAAAAGGAAATCTGCGCCCGCATCGGACCAGCACTTCGGGAACGCGGCTTCCTGCTCGTCGGCATCGACGTGATCGGCGACGTGATGACCGAGATCAACGTCACCTCCCCCACCGGCATCCGCGAAGTGCAGAAATTCGGCGGCGCCGATATCGCCGCCCTGCTCTGGGACGCGATCGAGCGCAAGCGCGCCTGACGGTGTTTTGAAAAGGCCGGTGCCGATACGCGTCCCGGCGCTTCCCCGGCCCGTTTTCATCCCACGGATGTTCACGGTTGTTCCACTCCGTTCGCGATCTACAACCGAACCACAACCTGGACGATTGCACACGGCGAATCCGTTCGATAATTGTTCTTGTTTTATTCCGTTATTCGTGCAAGATTTTACACCACAACCGATGGAGGTTGTGGTGGCGGGTTGTCAGCCTGCCTCGCGGCAAGAGGGGCAATCATGGTCGCGCGTGTCAGTACGGTTGCATTTCAGGGCATAGAGGGCGTGCCTGTCGATGTTCAGGTGATGGTTGCACCGGGCAAGGTCGGCATGCAGATCGTCGGCCTGCCGGACAAGGCGGTGGCCGAAAGCCGCGAGCGGGTTCAGGCGGCACTGCACGCATCCGGCCTGTCGCTTCCGGCCAAGAAGGTCACCATCAATCTCGCCCCGGCCGATCTTCCCAAGGAAGGCAGTCACTTCGACCTTCCGATCGCACTTGGCCTGATGGCCGCCCTCGGCGCCATCCCCGGCGATGCGCTGGATGGCTATGTGGTGATCGGCGAACTCAATCTCGATGGCACGATCGCAGCCGTTGCCGGAGCCCTCCCTGCGGCCATTGGCGCCAACGGCCTCGGCAAGGGCCTGATCTGCCCATCCGATAGCGGTGCGGAAGCCGCCTGGGCCGGGTCGGAAATCGACATATTGGCGCCGCGCAGCCTGATTGCGCTCGCCAATCATTTTCGCGGCACCCAGGTCCTGTCGCGTCCCGAACCGGCGGTGCGGGCCAGCCCCGCCAACATGCCGGATCTGGCCGATATCAAGGGCCAGGAAAGCGCCAAGCGGGCGCTGGAAGTGGCCGCCGCTGGAAACCATAATCTGCTGATGGTCGGCCCGCCCGGCTCCGGCAAGTCGATGCTCGCCGCCCGCCTCCCGTCGATCCTGCCGCCGCTGTCGCCACCCGAATTGCTCGAAGTCTCGATGATCCACTCCATTGCCGGGCAACTGGCAGGCGGCAAGCTGTCGGATCGGCGGCCGTTCCGCACCCCGCATCATTCCGCCACCATGGCGGCGATGATCGGCGGCGGCCTGCGGGCAAAGCCGGGCGAGGCGTCGCTGGCGCATAACGGCGTATTGTTCCTCGACGAATTTCCGGAGTTCACGCCGCAAGTGCTCGATGCGCTGCGCCAGCCGCTCGAAACCGCCGAATGCATCATCGCCCGCGCCAATCACCGGGTCACCTATCCGGCGGCGATCCAGCTGGTCGCCGCGATGAACCCCTGCCGCTGCGGCATGGCGGGAGAGCCCGGCCATAGCTGCGCGCGGGGACCGCGCTGCGTCTCCGATTATCAGGGCCGCATCTCCGGGCCGCTGATGGACCGGATCGATATCCGCATCGACGTGCCTTCGGTCACAGCCGCCGACCTGATCCGCCCGGCACCGGCCGAACCCTCAAGCGTTGTTGCCCGGCGGGTGGCGCGCGCCCGTGACATCCAGATGGACCGCTTCATCGCCTTCGGCATGCCGCACATCCTCTCCAACGCCCGCTGCTCGACAGCAATGATTGAAAAGATGGCCGAACCGGATGCTAGTGGGCTGCAATTGCTGCGCGACGCGGCAGAAAAGATGAAGTTTTCGGCGCGCGGCTATCACCGGGTGCTGAAAGTTGCCCGCACGCTTGCCGATCTCGATGAAAAGATCACGGTCGGGCGGATTCATCTGGCCGAAGCGATTTCCTATCGGATCGCCGGAGAACGTTTGAATGCCGCCGCGTAGTCTGAATTGAAAAGGCCGCCCCTTTCGGAGGCGGCCTTTCGAAGTTTTGCAGGATCAGACCTGCAATCAGCCGCCGAGGCCTTCAAACAGCGCCGTCGACAGATAGCGCTCCGCAAAGGACGGGATGATCACGACAATCGTCTTGCCTTCGTTTTCCGGGCGCTGGCCGATCGTGATGGCGGCCTTCAGGGCGGCACCCGACGAGATGCCGACCGGGACGCCTTCAAGACGCGCCACGTGGCGGGCGGTCTCGATCGCGTCGGCGCTGGAAACGGTGACGATCTCGTCATAAATCTTCGTATCGAGAATGGCCGGCGCGAAACCGGCGCCGATGCCTTGAATCTTGTGCGGGCCGGGCGCGCCGCCGGACAGAACAGGCGATTCGGCCGGCTCGACAGCGATGACCTTGATCGATGGCTTTTTGCCCTTCAGCACCTGGCCGACGCCGGTGATGGTGCCGCCGGTGCCGATGCCGGAAACGAGGATATCGACGCCGCCATCGGTATCGTTCCAGATTTCTTCCGCCGTCGTCCTGCGGTGGATTTCCGGGTTGGCCGGGTTTTCAAACTGCTGCGGAATGATCGCGTCAGGCAGGGTCGCGGCAAGCTCTTCCGCCTTGGCGATGGCGCCCTTCATACCCTTCGGGCCTTCGGTCAGCACCAGTTCGGCGCCGAGCAGCGCCAGCATCTTGCGGCGCTCGATCGACATGGTTTCCGGCATGGTGAGGATCAGCTTGTACCCCTTGGCAGCGGCGGCGAAGGCCAGCGCGATGCCGGTATTGCCCGAGGTCGGTTCCACCAGCGTCGTCTTGCCGGGGGTGATCTTGCCCTGCGCTTCCAGCGCTTCGATCATGGCGACGCCGATACGGTCCTTGACGGAGGCGATCGGGTTGAAGAACTCGAGTTTGGCCAGGAGATTGGCCTTGACGCCGTTTTCCTTGGCCAGCTTGTCGAGGCGCACGATCGGCGTATCGCCGATGGACTCGGTGATCGAGGAATAGACGCGGCCGCGGCCGGGCTTGCGCTGTTCTGACATGGTGCTCTCCCTTTTTTCATCAGTTGCAGGGAGAATAGGGGCAAAGCCGTCCGCTTGCCAGAGTGTCATTCTCCAGCACTTTGTTTCGATTGGAAAAAACTATTGCGGAACTGCCTGTTACGGAATGATTTTTTCAGGCGGCGCGTGTGGCGATATAGGCGGCTGTGGTTCCGATAATTCCAGCGGCGATGCGGTTCAACGACTTCAACGCCCGGGGTTGCTTGAGAAGCAGCCGCGCCCGCGAAGCCAGCAGGATGTAAGGGATAAGCACCGCCATCAGCACCGTGAAGGTCGCAACCACAAGAACAGCATATTCGTTGAGGCCGATCCTGTGCACATCGATCAATGTCGGCACCAGCGCGACGTAGAACAGCATGGTCTTCGGATTGCCAAACGTCACCAAGAGGCCGGACAGGAAGGACAAACCCATGCTGGTGCTTTTCTTCGCCTGAATATCCTGCGGCAAAAGCCCGGCAGTCCACAGCTTGTAGGCGATGTAGACGAGATAGAGGGCGCCAAGGATCTTGATGACCATGAAGGTCGTGGTGAAAGTCTGCGCAACAAGCGCGAGCCCGAGGATCACGGCCGTCAGGTAGACGAGATCACCGAGCGCAAGGCCAAGCCCCATGAAGAAGGTCTCGCGGAAGCCCGAGCCCAGCGCCCGCGCCACGATCGCCGTCATGCCGGGTCCCGGGATCGCGGCAGCGATGAAAAGCGCGGTGCAATAGGCGAAAAGCGTGGTGAGGCTCATCATTGGCTCCGTCAATATGCGAAGGGAGTATCTAGCCGGTTTTCTTCAAGCTGGCAATTTGCGCGGCATTGCTCGAAGCATACGTTCCCGCTAATGCAATACCAAAGCACATACCGAGATTCCCACCTCATACGCTCTTCAGTGGAGATGCTATTCATGCCCGAAGCAGCAAGCCTTGCAGCCTTTGCCCTCATCGCGCTCGGCATGGTGCTGACGCCAGGCCCGAACATGATCTACCTGATTTCCCGCTCGCTCTGTCAGGGGCCGGTGGCGGGACTGATCTCGCTGATTGGGGTTGCGCTCGGATTTCTCGTCTACATGCTGTCGGCCGCTTTTGGCATCACCGCGCTGCTGTTTGCCGTGCCTTACGCCTATGATGCCCTGCGGATCGGCGGCGCGCTCTACCTGCTCTACCTCGCCTGGCAGGCAGTGCGTCCCGGCGGGCGATCGGCCTTCGAAGTTCGCGATTTGCCAAAGGATTCACCCAAGCGCCTGTTTCTGATGGGCTTTGCGACCAGTCTGCTCAATCCGAAGGTCGCCGTGCTCTATCTGTCGCTGCTGCCGCAGTTCATCGATCCGGCGCTCGGCCATATCTTCCTGCAGTCCGTCGCCTTCGGAACGATCCAGATCGTCACCAGCGTCTCCGTCAATTCACTCTTCGTGCTGACGGCAGGCTCCATCGCCACCTTCCTCGCGGGCCGTCCGGCCTGGCTTTCCATGCAACGTTGGCTGATGGGCGGCGTGCTCGGTGCGCTTGCCTTGCGGATGGCGATGGACAGCCAGCGCTGAGCCCCATCCTTTTTCGACAACAAGAACAGAGCATACCCATGACAACAGCACTTCTCATCATCGACGTTCAAAACGCCGTTCTCGACGGTGAAGGCACACCCGAGCGCCAGCCGGCTATCGATGCCGCGTACGCCGAGACCGTCGGCCGCCTGCAGTCGATCCAGGCCCGCGCCCGGGCCGCGCACATCCCGGTCATTTTCGTGCAGCACGATGGCGGCCAAGGCGATCCGCTGGCGCGCTCTTCCAATGGCTGGGGACTGCGCCACGAGATCGCGCCGATTCTCGGCGAGACCGTCATCCACAAGATGAGCTGCGACAGCTTCTTCCAGACCAATCTTGAGGAAGCGCTTGCGAAATTGTCGGTCACCCATGTGGTCATCGGCGGCTGTCAGACGCAGTTCTGCATCGACACCACGGCCCGCCGCGCAGTCACGTTGGGCTACGATGTCACGCTTTTGTCGGATGGTCACACGACCGGCGACATGGGCGAACTGACCTATTCGCAGATCATCGCCCACCACAATCGCGTGCTCGGCGGCTTCAATGCCGGAGGGCACGCGATCGAGCTTCGCCCGTCGGGCGAAATCACCTTCTGAGCGTGTTCAAAAGACCGGCCGCATGAAGCTGCGCTCGTAGCTGACGATGCAGCGGGTCTTTTCCGCCAACGCAAAAGCTGAGAGGCATTCGGCGTCCACGGCCATTTTCTCGCGGTAGTCTTCATAGGCAGCGAGACTGGGAAAGCTGAACAGGGCGAGCGCGATGTTGTTCGTCCCCTCATGCGGCATGAAATAGCCGTGATGGGTGCCGCCGAGACGGTTGACCAGCGGAATCCAGAGCTTGGCGTATTCCTCGAATTCGGCAAGCTTGTAGGGATCGATCGTATAACGCAGGTAACAGGTGATCATGCGGGCCTCCATGGGTGAACTCAGCTTGCCTGATGCCGCATCCGGCGTGGCCATGTCCAGCCGAATGTCATGCCGGCAGCCGCAATCAGGATCGCAGCCGAGCCGAGAAGCTGGGCCGGCTGCAATTGATGCCCGAAAGCGACGCGATCAACAGCGAGCGCCGCAACGGGATAGATGAAGGACAGCGCGCCGGTCAGATGCGTGGGCAGCTTCTGGATCGCACCATAGAGCAGCACATACATCAGCCCGGTATGAACAGCGCCCATCGCCACCAGCAGCGCCCATTGATAGGCCTGCGCCGGCAGGCCGGAAGCACCGGCGAACGGAGCGAGCATCAAAAGACCGGTGACGACCTGGATGAGGGCAATCAGATGCGGCGGTGTTCCCTTCAGCCGCTTGGCGACGAGGGCCGCCAACGCATAGAAAAACGCGGCCGCCAAAGCCATGGCAATCCCCGTCAGGTAATCGCTGCCCGAAAAACCACCGGCCGGTTTTGCCTGAACGATCGCGACCATGCCGGCAAAGGCGACCGCGAGCCAGCCGACCTTCGTGGCGGTGATCTTTTCCCGGAAAACCAAACCGCCGATCGCCAGAAGCATGAAGGGCTGAGTGTTGTAGACCATGGTGGCGATCGAGATCGATGAGCGCGAATAGGCGCCGAACAGCAGCAGCCAGTTGATGACGATGGCGACGCCGCCGAAGACGGCAAGTGCAAACAGCCGCCATGTCAGGATGCCGGAGCGGAAATGGCCGAGCATGGCGCAGATCGCCAGCAGCGTCAGCGCCCCGAACAGGCAGCGCCAAAACACCACATCGATCACCGGCTGGCCGGACATCAGCACGAACCAGCCGATCGTGCCTGAAATCAGCATGGCCGCCGTCATTTCGATACTGCCGGTTTTGATATCCTTTTCCATCATATTCACTCCATTGAACGAAGCAAAAGATTATGATGCGACGGGACTGGAATATATGGATTTCGGAAGGCGATTTGTGCATCATGCCTTATCATGAAAGGCATGCTGATGATTTTGCCTTATGGAGTTTCCGATGCTTGACGATCTCGACCGGCGCCTGCTCGACATCCTCTCCCTCAATGCCCGGATCTCGCTGAAAGAACTGGCGCAGGAAGCAGGGCTTTCTTCGCCGAGCACCGCAGACCGGCTGCGGCGGCTGGAGGATCGCGGCGTCATTACCGGCTTTACCATTTCCATCAATCCGGTGGCGCTTGGTTATGCGCTGCAGGCGATCGTGCGTGTTCGCCCCATGCCGGGCATGCTGCATATCGTCGAGAAGATGATCCAGGAGACGCCGGAATTCGTCGAGTGCGACAAGGTGACGGGCGATGACTGTTTCATCGCCAAGCTTCTGGTGCGCGACATGGAGCAGCTGGATACGATCCTCGACCGGATCGCCGAACGATCCCAGACCAACACGTCGATCGTCAAATCGTCGCCGGTCAAACGCCGCCTGCCGCCGCTCAGCAGCGGCAAATAGGCGTCAGAACTCGGCCATGGGCGACAGCGTGACGGGGCCGGACAGGCCGACAGCGCTGCCCCGAACCATCAGGCTGATATCGGAAGGAAACGGCTCCGGCTTGCCCCGCCAATCCAGCCGGTCTGGCGGGAAGCAAACCTCGACGCGATCCGGACGCTGATCAAGCGCTCCGAAAAAGGCGGAGAGCGGCGGGATCGTTTTTCCGGCAATATCGAGAAGCTGAAAAGACGTTTCATCCTCTTTCCAAGCGACGACGGCCTCGAACTGATCAAGATAGGTGAGCCTGACATCTGGATCAAAGAAGCCGTTGAGCAGGAACATTTCCGCCTGTGCCATGACGGCGAAAAAGGAGGAAACGGGTGTTCTTTCGCGCAATACCCGCCGGACCAGGGCGATGTCACCGGCATTATCGAGTGAGAGTTCGCGCACTGTGCCCACAAACCTCGTTTCCGCCGGCGGAGGAGCCCCCAGGAACCGCTGCTGCGGCAGGACCTTAAAGCCATAGGGCTCATACATCGCCGGCTTGTCCGTGAGGAGAATACCGAGCTCAAATCCTTGTTGGTCACACCAGCCAAACGCGCGGTTCATCAGCTCGCGATAGAGCCCCCGGCCCCGCCATTGCGGCCGCACCGCGCCGGACTGGAAACCGGCGGCTTTTACGAGGCGGCCATCGATCATCATCGGCATGGAAAAGACGCTGAAATTGGCGGCGCAAACGCCGTTTTCATCGAAATAGCCAAACGGCATGCTGGTCGGATCCGGCCCGCCAAAGCGATCCTGAATGCTGACATCGATGCCGAACGTATCCTCCAGCAACGCCACCAGTGCGGTCCAGGCTGGCGGATCGCCGAAATAATCTTGCCGGAAGGTCAGGCCGTGGCTGCCGAGGACAGTGGCCATCAAATGCCGGTGGAGCCAAAGCCCCCGGCACCGCGTGCGGTTTCGCTGGCGCCGGACACTTCGCCAACGGAGACTTGCGTGACGGGAGCGATGACCATCTGGGCGATGCGCATGCCGCGCTCGATGAGGAAATCTTCGTCGCCAAGATTGATCAGCAGAACCTTCACTTCACCGCGATAATCGCTGTCGATCGTGCCGGGCGTATTGAGGCAGGTGATGCCGTGCTTGAAAGCCAGCCCCGAACGCGGGCGGATCTGCGCCTCATAGCCTGCCGGAATTTCGAAGATGAAGCCGGTCGGCACAAGCGCCCGCTTGCCCGGACCGAGAAACAACGGCCGGTCCGCTTCAACGGCGGCGCGAAGGTCCATGCCGGCAGCACCTGCAGTCTCGTAGGCGGGAAGATCGATGCCCTCGCCGTTTTGCAGGCGGACGAGGCTGAGGTTTGGGAGTGTCTGCGATTGATTGGTCATATCTCTCCTTAGCAATTCCGGGCGCAGCGCAGTCAATGCGAATTGCAAGTTATCCACGGCTCCGCTACATACGCGGCAATTCACAGGATTCACATCATGGCCGAAAGTATCGCCGAGGCGGTTTCCCGCCGTCGCACCTTTGCTATTATCGCACACCCGGACGCTGGTAAAACGACGCTCACCGAAAAGCTTCTGCTGTTCGGCGGCGCGATCCAGCTTGCCGGTGAAGTGAAGGCGAAGAAAGACCGTATCCAGACGCGCTCTGACTGGATGAAGATCGAGCGCGAACGTGGCATTTCCGTTGTCACCTCGGTGATGACCTTCGAATATCACGGCAATGTCTTCAATATTCTCGATACGCCCGGCCACGAAGACTTCGCCGACGACACCTATCGCACGCTGACCGCCGTCGATGCAGCCGTGATGGTCATCGATGCTGCCAAGGGTATCGAGCCACGGACGCTAAAACTGTTCGAAGTCTGCCGCATGCGCGACATCCCGATCATCACCTTCATCAACAAGATGGACCGCGAAAGCCGCGACCCCTTTGAAGTTCTCGATGAAATCGAAGAGAAGCTGGCGCTCGACTGCGCGCCGGTGACCTGGCCGATCGGGCGTTCGAAAACATTCTGCGGCTCCTATCATCTGGCCGACAATACCGTTCGCGGAGCCGACACGCAGGAAATCCCCACCAAGGTCAACGGCCCGGAAATGGTCGCCCACCGCCTGCCGGAAAACGAGCGCGAGGCCTTCATCGATGAAACCTCGCTCGCCATCGAAGCCTGCAAGCCGTTCGACAGGAAAGCTTTCCTCGAAGGCCATCTGACGCCGGTGTTCTTCGGCTCGGCGCTGAGGAACTTCGGCGTGCGCGACCTGATCAACGCGCTCGGGGAAATTGCCCCACCACCGCGCGACCAGGTGGCTGATATCCGCACCGTGCACGCGACCGACGAGAAAATGACGGCCTTCGTCTTCAAGATCCAGGCCAACATGGACCCGAACCATCGCGACCGTATCGCCTTTGCCCGCGTCTGCTCCGGCAAGCTGGAGCGCGGCATGAAGGCGCGGCTGGCGCGTACCGGCAAGCAGCTCGGCCTGACCGCGCCACAGTTCTTCTTTGCCTCGCAGCGGCAGCTGGCTGACACGGCCTATGCCGGCGATGTGGTCGGCATCCCCAACCATGGCACGCTGAGAATCGGCGATACGCTGACCGAAGGCGAGCAGCTGGTGTTCCAGGGCGTGCCGAACTTCTCGCCGGAAATCCTGCGCCGCGTGCGGCTGGAAGATGCGATGAAGGCAAAGAAGCTGAAGGAAGCACTGCAGCAGATGGCCGAAGAAGGCGTCGTGCAGCTGTTTTCACCGGAAGACGGGTCGCCTGCCATTGTCGGCGTCGTTGGCGCGCTGCAGCTGGACGTGCTGAAGGAAAGGCTGCAATCGGAATACGGCCTGCCGGTATCGTTCGACATCGCCCGCTTCTCCGTCTGCCGCTGGATTTCGGCCGACCAGCCGGCGGACCTCGACAAGTTCATCACCGCGCGGCGCGGCGACATCGCCCGCGATCTCGATGGCGACCCAGTGTTCCTGGCGCAGGATGCGTTCTCGCTGCGGTATGAGGCGGAGCGTTATCCGGCTATCAAGATGATCGCCATCAAGGAATATCACGTCGCCAAGGCGGCGTGATTGGGCGCGATCTCCTCTTCTCCCCAGCGGGGAGAAGGTGGCCCGAAGGGCCGGATGAGGGGGAACCACAGGTTCTAAACCTGCCGCACCGCCCCCTCATTGCATTCGGCACTTCTCCCCGCTGGGGAGAAGAGGGAGATCTTTGTATGCTCCCGCAATCCCATTCACTCTACCTGATCCGCACGCCCTGTCGTTCAAGCTCGGTTTGGACGGTGGATAGATCGATTTGTCCGAAAGCCCTCCCGCTCTTGACCGACAGTGCCGCTGCCACCCCGGCCCCCTGCCCCGCCACCGCGCAACACGCCATGTTGCGGGTCGCTGCATGGGCGATGCGGTCGCCGCCGATTGCCCGGCCGGCGACCAACAGGTTTTCGATGCCCTTCGGCAAAAGCGACCGGTATGGAATGTGCATGTAGCGTCCGGTGGTCGGCAGGATCAGCACGCCGTAGCCGTCGATGAATTCCGGATAGATGCCGATCGTATCGTCGAACCGGCCTTCGTTGCGCACGTCGCTCTCGGTCATGTTGTAGGCCGCATCGACCTTGCGGGTATCGCGGATGCCGATGCTCATGCCGAAATTGCGCAGACGGGCACCTTCGCAGCCGGGCGTATAACGACGCAGGGCCTCGATCGCCAGCATGGATTGGCGGCGGCCTTCGATCTCGAACCGGGTCATACTGTCGGGGTCGGTGCCATCGCAACCGGCGAGATGGATGAGGTTCATATAGGTCAGCTCGCCGGTGTCATGCAGCGCGCCCCAGGTGCCTGAAATCGTGTTCAGATGCGCCGGAATGATACCGTCGCGGATCGCCTGGGCGAAGGGCTTGCCGAGGAACGGCGAGAACATCTGGTCTTCCTTGCCGGAGGTTTCGATCTGCCATTCGCCGGTCGACCAGTCACTATAAGTTTGCGGATCGGAACGGACGCCAGCCATGAAGGCCTTCTTGTCGACCCCTGCCAGGTGAAACATCACAGATGCTGCCTGCATTTCTTCCACCGATGTTTTGAAGGTCGGCGCACCGGCGCGATGGGCGACGTCGGCATCACCTGTCGCGTCGATCACCCGGGCGGCGAGAATGGCTTCCCGTCCGGCCTTAGATTCGACGATGATACCCTTGATCGCATTGCCATTCATGATCGGCGCGACGAACTGACGGTGCAGCATCGCGTGGATGCCGGCCTCTTCGACCAGCCGGTCGGCGACCAGCTTGAAGCCTTCCGAATCCAGCTCATAACTGAGCGACTGGCTTTCGGGTACAGCTGCTCCCATCGCCTTTGCGCGCTCTTCGAATTCCCAACCGATGCCGCCGGCCTCGACCGTCGCCTCATGCCGGTACCAGGCGAAGCCTTCGACGCCGACCACGGTGATATTGCCGCCGAAACAGCCGAAGCGCTCGACCAGCGCAACGGAAACACCGGCCCGTGCAGCAGCCAGCGCTGCGGCTAGCCCGCCGGGGCCGGAGCCGACCACCAGCACGTCGGTTTCATGGATGACATCGATCTGGCGAGCCGGTTCGGTGATGAAGGCGGGTTTCTGGGGCATGGGCATTCCGGCTGAAAAGAGGAGGCTTTGCGAGAGCTTAGAGATGAGCTTGCATGGTGTCGATGTCCACCAGCGACCTCCCGATGCGCGTTCTGCCCATCCTTGGCGCCTGATCCAATCACTTTTCGGCAGGCCGAGGAATTCACGTCTGGCCGCACCGTCGTGGCATTGCTACGAAGGACCCTGCGATGAATGCCGCGAAGGAGATCCCATGCAAGACACGACGCAATTCAAGAATATCTGCATCTTCGGCGCAGGGGCTATCGGCGGCGCGCTGGCGGCGCGGCTTGCCACTTCTCCCCTCCTCAAGGGCACCACGATTACGGCCATCGCCCGGGGGGCGCATCTGCAGGCGATCCGGGACAATGGCTTGCACCTGCATGAGCCGGGCAAGACCGAGCCGCTGGTCGCGAAATTCGCCGCCACCGACAAAGCGGGTGATCTTGGCCCTCAAGACCTCGTCATCGTCACGCTGAAGGGGCACCAGTTGACCTCGGCCAGCGCCGATATTGCCGGCCTGCTGAAGCCGGACGGCCGGGTGGTGATGATCCAGAACGGTATTCCGTGGTGGTATTTCCATGGCGATACGGCGAGCGGCCTTGAAGGCCGAAAGGTCGAGGCGCTCGATCCGGAGGGCCTGGTCTGGCAGCGGATCGGCCCGCAGCGCGTCATCGGAGGTGTGATCTATCAAGGCGCGCAAATGCTGGAGCCCGGCCATATCCGGCTGACCAGCGGCGGCCTGCTGCATCTCGGCGCGCCCTCCGGCACGATGTCGACGGAACTTATGGCGATTGCCGATCTGCTGCGGGCCAGCGGCTGGACGATCAAGACGACAGACCGCATCCGCGACGAAATCTGGCTGAAATTTCTCGGCAATGCGGCCTTCAACCCGATCAGCGCGCTGACTAGGGGACGGATATCGGAGATCATGGATGGACCGGCGGTTGACCTGGTGAAGCAGGTCATGACGGAGGTTCACGCTGTGGCCGGACGCCTTGGCTGCCATGTCCGCGAAACGGTGGACGAGAAGATGGAACATGGCCGGGGTCTCGGCAATGCCAAGACTTCGATGCTGCAGGATCTCGAGCAGGGCCGGTCGATGGAGATCACGCCGCTGACCCGCGCCATCACGTTGCTCGGGCGCATGGCCGATGTGCCGACACCGGCGAACGACATCCTCTTGTCGCTGATTTCGCAACTCGACGAGTCGATGGCGAAGGCGCGTGCGGCGGAGGCCTGACAAATGACCGTGCTTCGCATCGTCGCGAACATAGAGGCAGCCGATCCGCAGGCAGGGCAGGCTTTCTATGGCGAGCTGCTCGGCCTCGACCTCGTTATGGACCACGGCTGGATCCTGACCTTCGCATCCGGGAATCAGGCGCCGGCGCAGGTTTCCATCGCCAGTGAGGGCGGCTCCGGCACGCCGGTGCCGCAGCTATCGATCGAGGTCGACAATGTCGATGAAATCCATGCGAAGGCCAAGCGGATGGGCCTGGAGATTATCTACGACATCACCGACGAGCCTTGGGGCGTGCGGCGCTTCTACGTCCGCGACCCCTTTGGCACGATCGTCAACATTCTCTCGCACGGATAACGTTGACGAGGTTTGATCAGCGGCGATCCGTCAGGGTGAGATCGCCGTTTTCATCGACCGAGACTTCGATGCCGATATAGCCCGGGATCGTCGGGTGCGATGTTTCGAAAGGATGCGTGTGGGTGGCGGTAATCACCATCACGTCGGAACCGGCCGATTCACCAGCGATCACGCCAGCCGCGACGTCTTCGAATACGAGGCAATCCTTGGCATCGAAGCCGACGCGCTTGGCGCCGAGCAGGTAGCATTCAGGGCTCGGCTTGCCGCGCGAGACATCCTCGGCGATGACGATGAATTTTGGCTCGGGCAGGCCTGCAGCGGCGATGCGCACCTTGGCCAGTTCACGCGGCGACGAGGTGACGATGGCCCAACGCTCCGGCGGCAGGCTTTTCAGGAACTCGATCGCGCCCGGCAGCGGCTTGACGCCGTCGATATCCTCGATCTCGCCCTGGCAAATGATCGCCGATTCCGCTTCCGGATCCACACCCGGCAGGCCGAGCTGGCGGATCGTATCGACGCCGCGCTTGCCATGCATGGTCGGCAGGAAGGTCGCGACATCGAGGCCGTGGCTTTCAGCCCATTTTCCCCAGACCCGTTCGGCCGCTTCGATGGAACTCAGAAGCGTTCCATCCATGTCGAACAGGAAGGCGGAGTATTTCTTGCCGAACACCGGCGAGGACGCTGAAGACACGAGGGCTGGCTCCTTTGAAGGTCGCCGCTTGTCTTGTGACCGTGCGGCTTACCCCGTTCGAATAAGGGGATTCCCCCTCAAGATCAAACGGATATCGACTTTCAACCGGTGCGGATGTGCTTTCTTGTCCAGCCTCAGCGCACCGAAAGCGCCAGCCGCAACCCCATCAGCCCGAAGGCGCCGGCAAAACCGCGCCGCAGCCAGATGGTAACGCCCGGACGGGAGATGACATAGCGCCGCGCCGCTGCGGCAAAGACGCCGTAAAACACGAAGACGATGAAGGTGAGTACCATAAACACCGCGGCAAGCCAGAGCATGAACAGGGTGGGCGACGGCGTGGCATCCGGCACGAACTGCGGCAGGAAGGCCAGAAAGAACAGCGACAGTTTTGGATTGAGGCTGTTGAGCAGGATAGCCGTTCCGATGATCTTGCCTGGCCGCATGGGCCGCGCTTCCTCCGTCACCTGCAGGCTGTCGGCATCGCGCAGGACGCTCCAGGCCATGTAGAGCAGATAGGCGACGCCAAGATATTTGATGACTTCAAAGGCCAGCGCGCTGGTGTGCAAGAGGGCAGCCAGCCCGGCAATACTGGCGATGATATGCGGCAGGATGCCGAGCGTGCAGCCGAATGCGGCGAGGATGCTGGCGCGCGCACCGGAATTGAGGCCCGTTGCCAGCGTGTAGAGCACACCGGTGCCGGGCAGTAGGATGACGACGATGGATGTCAGCAGATATTCGAGGGTCACGACGCGCTCCGTTCGACGGGGAAAACCGCAGTAAACGGATCGGCGGCCCATCGGTCTTGAACGAAATTGCAGGACGTCAGCTATGGCCCAGCGCGTAATCTCCCGGCGTCAGGCCATAGGCGCGAACGAAAGCCCGGGTCATGTGGCTCTGATCGGCAAAGCCGCCGGCAAAAGCGGCGTCTGCAAGCGGGGTGCCCTTGGCGATCATCCGGCGAACGGACCGGATACGGCGCTGGATCAGATAGGCGTGCGGCGTCATGCCGGTGACTTGAAAAAAGGCACGCACCACCTGGAAGCGGCTGAGCCCGCTTGCGGCAGCAAGGTCGGTCAGGGTCGTGGCGGCGGCCGGGTCATCATCCAACAGGGCTTTTGCATGGGCGATAGACGGCGGGACGAAACGGGAAGCACGCTGGCGGTCCATCAGGGACGCCACCAGCTGCAGAAAGCCGGTTTCCGGCGCCAGCGTTTCGCGCATCTGCGTCATCGCCGCATAGACCGGCAGGAGTCTCTGGGCGGCGCTCCGGTCGCTCATCACCGGCTGTGAAAACACAAAATCATTTGGGCGGCCTTCGCCGATATCCGAAACCGCCTGGGCAATCACGCTCGGATCGAAATAAAGCATCCGCCACGAACGCCGCTCGCCGCCGATCGGATGGCCGTCATGCACTTCGCCGGGATTGACCGTGATCATGTCGCCGGGACCGGCTTCGACCGGGCCGCGGCCGCTGGCGGATTTCTGGGCGCCGCGGATGATGACGCCGATGCCGAACTGGTCATGCGTATGGCGGCCAAAGCTGTGCGCCGTGTCGGCCTCCACAGCCTCGACACCTTCGATCGCACATTTCTGCATCCGGAACTGACCGGTTTTCATCGCTGCTCCTCAGTCACGCTTCTTAGTCACGCTCTTGGCGCGGCAGCGCATCGCGCTCGCCAAACCAGTTCGCAGCTGAAGAACACCAGATCTGGTGGTTCGGCGCAAGATCGCGGCGCTGGCTGATATTGCCCCAGCGAATGCCGATCTCCTCAGCGTCCTCATCGGTTCCCGTCGTATAGATCGGCGAGCCGCAATTGCTACAGAACATCTGGTAGCGTGTCCGGCCGTTGTCACCGGTCTTGGTATAGGTTTTCGGTTCACCCGCCGTGATGCGGAAATCGGCTTTCGGCACGGACACCGTGACCCGATAGGCCGAGCCGGTCAGATGCTGGCAATCGGTGCAGTGGCAGATGCCGACCTTGTCCGGATCGATCTCCGCCTCATACTGGATAGCGCCGCAATGGCAACGTCCATCGATATGCATGCCGGTTCCTCCCCTGTTCAGGAGGAAGAACCTAGCGCATCAGACGCCGGTGAACAGCCAGGCATGTTCCTTGGCGTTGTTGAATTTCCAGACGCGCGAAGGGCCGGCCATGACATTGAGGTAATAGAGATCGTAGCCATGGATCGCCGCGACCGGATGATAGCCCTTCGGCACCAGCGTCACGTCGCCATCCTCCACCGCCATCGTCTCGTCCAGCGAGCGGTCATCGGTATAGACCCGCTGCATGGCAAAGCCCTGGGACGGGTTCAGGCGGTGATAATAGGTTTCTTCCAGAAAACTTTCGGCCGGCAGGTTGTCCTCGTCGTGCTTGTGCGGAGGATAGGACGAGGTATGGCCGCCGGGCGTGATTACTTCGACCACCAGCAGCGAATGGGCCGCATTGTCGTCTTCCGGCATGATGTTGGTGACATAACGGGTGTTGGTATTCTTGCCGCGTGTCATTTGAAGGTGGCGGCCGGGCGCGATCACCTGCGCCTTGTAGCCTTCGCCGCCCGGGGCAGAGCAGATCGCAAGATCGAGCGCCGTCGTTGCGGTGGCTTCCCAGCGGCTGCCCTTCGGCACATAGACAGCATAGGGCTGGCCTTCGAACGGCGTCATGCGTTCGCCCAGCTCCCCGAAATCCTCGCCATCGACGGAGATTTTTGCCTTGCCGGAGACGAGCACGAGGCAGGTTTCGCGATCAGCACTTTCCCCCGACGTCTTTTCGCCAGCAGCCAACCGGTTGAGGCCGAAGCCGACATAGGTCCAACCGGCGGACTGCGGCGTGATGTCGTGGACGAGGCCGGAGGTGCCGTTTGGCTTGACGAGAAGATTTGGCATGGTGTGGCTCCTGTTCAGTTTCCACCCTCCCCTTGAGGGGGAGGGTCGGCACGGAGTGCCGGGGTGGGTTGATCTCCTGCGACAAACAACGGGTCACCCCTTCGGAAAGCCTTCCGTTTCGACCGTATAGCCTGCAGCGGTCATGACGCGTATCAGTTCGGCATAGCCGACCTCAGCCATCTTCTGCGGTGGCGACTTGCGCGGGTCCTGCTCGGCCTCGACGACGAACCAGCCTTCGTAGCCATAATCGGCGAAACGCTGGACGATGGCGCCGAAATCGAGCGAGCCGTCGCCCGGAACGGTAAAGGCGCCGAGCGCCACGGCATCAAGGAAGGATTGCTTGCTCCGATCCAGACCGTCGATGACAGACTGGCGGATGTCCTTTACATGCACATGGTTGATGCGGGCATGGTGATTGTCGATGGCGCGCAACACGTCGCCGCCGGCGAAAGCCAGATGGCCGGCATCCAGAAGCAGCGGAATGCCTTCGCCCGAATTCTTCATGAACGCGTCGAGTTCCGGCTCGGTTTCCACGACAGCGGCCATGTGGTGATGGTAGGACAGCGGCATGCCCTGGTCGGCGCACCATTCGCCGAATTCGGTGACGCGCCGGGCATAGACCTTCATCTCATCATCGCCAAGGCGGGGCTTGGTGGCGAGCGGCTTCCCGCGGTCGCCCTGGATCGAACGGCCGACTTCGCCATAGACGATGCAAGGCGCATTGACGGCCTTGAACAGTTCGATCATCGGCGCGATGCGATCCTTGTTGGCTGACAGTTCCTCATCGACCAGCGTGCCGGAGAACCACCCGCCGCAGAGCGTCACGTCGGCCGCGCGCAGGATCGGCAGCATCTCATTTGGATTGTTGGGAAAGCGGCGCCCCTGCTCCATGCCGGTGAAGCCGGCGCCGCGCGACTGGCGCAGGCATTCTTCGAGCGACACGTCGTCGCTCAGCTCTGGAAGGTCGTCGTTCCACCAGGCGATGGGCGACATGCCGAGTTTGGCTTTCATGAAAATTCTCCTTGGGAAGAAGGCGGTCGGCCTTCCTTGTCCATCCAGTATTCCCGTCATCCTCGGGCTTGAACCCGAGGATCCATATTCCCCGGCGGCGCCTCACGGTTGGATCCTCGGGTGAAGCCCGGGGATGACGGAGTGTATGATTAACCGATACGCTGGGAAGCGAGCGCCTTTTCGTAGCCCTTGCGGGCCTCGTTCACCTCAGGCCGGGCGGAGACTTCCGGGACCGCGACATCCCACCAGTTGCCACCCTCATCCGTGGTGATCAGCGGATCGGTATCGATGACGATGACGGTGGTGCGGTTTTCGCCGGCGGTTTCTTTCAGTGCGATTTCCAGCTCGCTGATCGAGGCGACCTTGCGGGTGAGCGCGCCCATGGCAGCGGCATGACCTGCAAAATCGATGGCCGGCAGCGTGACGTGATGGGTGTCGCGCAACAGGTTGTTGAAGTTGGCACCGCCGGTTGCCATCTGCAGCCGGTTGATGCAGCCGTAGCCGGCATTGTCGAGCAGCACGATGGTGATCTTGGCGCCGAGCATGATCGACGAGGCGATCTCGGCATTCAACATCATGTAGCTGCCATCGCCGACCATGACGATGACATCGCTATCGGGCTTGGCCAGCTTGACGCCGAGACCGCCCGCCACTTCGTAGCCCATGGTCGAGAAGCCGTATTCCATGTGATAGCTGCCGGGCGCATCCGCCTGCCAGAGCTTGTGCAACTCGCCAGGCAAGCCACCGGCGGCGCAGACCAGCGTGGTGTTTTCCTTGCGGGCACGCTGGACGGCGCCGATCACCTGCGCGTCCGATGGCAGTGCTGCATTGGTCGCCGCAGTCGCCTTATCGGCGGCCTTCAGCCATTCGGCCTTGCCGTCCGTCGCCTTCTGCGTCCAGGCGGTGTCGACCTTGTGCGAACCGAGGCCGGCGCCCAAAGCATCGAGGCCGACACGGGCGTCGGAGACCAGCGGCAGCGCCTCATGCTTGGCGGCATCAAAGGCCTGGGTGTTGAGGCCGATGATCTTCAGGTTGTCGTTCTTGAACAACGACCAGGAGCCGGTGGTGAAATCCTGCAGGCGCGAGCCGACGGCAAGGACGACATCCGCATCCTCGGCCATCTGGTTGGACGCCGAAGTGCCGGTGACGCCGACCGAGCCCATGTTGAGCGGGTGGCTGTGTGGCAACGACGACTTTCCGGCCTGGGTTTCGACAACGGGAATGCCATGCCTTTCCGCGAAGGCGGCGAGCGTCTTGCTGGCTTCGGAATAGAGCACGCCGCCGCCGGAGATGATCACCGGTTTCTTGGCAGCCTTCAGCACCGTGATCGCATGGGCCAGTTCGTCCGCATCCGGATGCAGGCGGCGGGTCGTCCAGACCTTTTCGTCGAAGAAGCTTTCCGGGTAATCATAGGCTTCCGCCTGCACATCCTGGCAGAGCGACAGGGTGACAGGACCGCAATCGGCGGGATCGGTGAGCACTTGCATGGCCCGGCGCAGGGCCGGAATGATCTGTTCCGGACGGGTGATGCGATCGAAATAGCGCGAAACGGGGCGGAAGCAGTCGTTGACGGTCATCGTGCCATCGCCAAAGTCCTCGATCTGCTGCAGGACCGGATCAGGACGGCGATTGGCGAAGACATCGCCGGGCAGAAGCAGGACCGGCAGGCGATTGACATGGGCGAGCGCCGCCGATGTCACCATGTTGAGCGCACCGGGGCCAATCGAGGTGGTGCAGGCCATGAAGCGGCGGCGGAAGCTTGCCTTCGCAAAGGCAATCGCGGCATTGGCCATGCCCTGCTCGTTCTGAGCGCGATAGGTCGGCAGCGTATCCTTGACGCCATGCAGCGCCTCGCCGATACCGGCGACATTGCCATGGCCGAAAATCGCGAAGACACCGCCGAAGATCGGCGTCTTCTCGCCGTCGATCACAGTCATCTGCTGGGTGAGAAACCGCGCGACGGCTTGCGCCATGGTCAGGCGAACGGTCTTCTGGCTCATTGTTTCCTCCTCGAACGAGGACATTGCCTCGGTTTTCTACTTCACACCCTCCCCTTGAGGGGGAGGGTCGGACCGCAGGTCCGGGGTGGGGTGACGCCCGCGGCACCCAACGGATCACCCCCACCCGCAGCTACGCTGCGACCTCCCCCCTCAAGGGGGAGGTAGACTCGCCGTTGGCCGGTCAAGCCGCCTTTGTTTCCGCCAGCCCAAGCCAGAGATTGACCAGAGCCTCGAACCTGCCTGCCATATCGGCGATTGCCTGTTCGTCATTGATCTCGCCAGCCAGCCAAGCCTTGCTGGCCTCGGCAAAGATCGTCCGGCCGACGGCAAAACCCTTGACGGTCTTCGACGTACGGGCGGCGGCAAAGCCTTCCTTCAGCGCCTCATAGGGCGCTTCCAGCCCGAGCAGGACGACACCGCGGCAAAGCGGGTCGCGCTTTTCGATGACGGCGTCGATGGCGGCCCAGGCGGCACGGCTTGCCTGCGGCTCGAGCTTCCACCAATCCGGCTTCAGGCCAGCATCGTAGAGTTCGCCCAGCGCACGCGGGATCGTGTTGTCATCGAGCGTGCCATGTTTGCCGGCGATGATCTCGATCAGGATTTCGCGGCCGACCTTGCGGGCAGCCTCGAAGGCGGAGCGCAGCTTGGCGATCTGGGTGGCCTTCATATCGGCGGGATCATCCGGATGGAAGAAGCTCAGGACCTTGATGCAGTGATCGACCGGCCATTCGATGAGCCGGCTACCGAGATCCTGGCTGAACTCGAACTGCAGCGGCCGCGAGCCCGGCAGCTCAATCGGCTTGCCGATCCAGAAGTTCTTGTTGACGGCATAGAGCGCGTCGCGGCCGTACTTGTCGTCGATCAGCATGCCGAAGCCGGGACGGCCGTTGGCGATGCGCTCGGCCGCCTTGACGGCGAGAACCTTGAAGGCCGGGATGCGGGCCAAAAGCGCGGCATCGTCCCCGGCCAGATCTTCCAGCTGGCTGCGGTGATCGATGGCGAGCGCCATCAGCTGCGGAATTTCGCGGCGCCGCGTGGTTGCCCAATGAATATGGTTGATCGCCTCGTCCTTGCGCAGCGCCTTTTCCTTGCTGCCGTTTTCGAGGAAGAATTGCAGCTCGGTCCAGGTGGGAATTTCCGGCGCGCAAAGCAGGCGCGACACGGCAAAGGCACCACAGGCATTGGCCCAGGTGGCCGACGTCGCGTGCGGCTCGCCCTTCAGCCAGCCGCGCAGGAAGCCGGACATGAAGGCGTCGCCGGCACCGAGCACGTTGTAGACCTCGATCGGGAAACCCTTGCCGATGATGCCGTCTTCGAGATTGTCGGAGATCGGGCCGTCATAGACGATGCAGCCCATCGGGCCGCGCTTCAGTACGATCGTCGCCTTGGAATTGGCGCGGATGGTTTTGAGCGCTGCCAAAAGGTCGCCGTCGCCGGATGCAATCAGCACTTCTTCCTCGGTGCCGACGATCAGATCACAATCAGCCAGCACCGTCTTCAGATGCGCGGAGACCTTCTCGGAGGCGATATAGCGGTTGTCACCGGCGTCATGGCCGGCGAGGCCCCAGAGGTTGGGGCGGTAGTCGATGTCGAACACCACCTTGGCGCCGCTTTGCTTGGCGATGCGGATCGCCTTGCGCTGGGCGGCATCGGTGTGTGGCTTGGCAAAATGTGTGCCGGTCACGAGGATGGCGCGGGCCGAGCGGATGAAGTCTTCGGAAACATCGTCCTCGCACAGCGCGCTGTCGGCGCAGTTGTCGCGGTAGAACAAAAGCGGGAAGGAATGGTCGCTTTCGACAGCCAGAATGGCCAGTGCCGTCAGCCGCTCGGGATCGGTGACGATACCCTTGGTCTCAACGCCCTCGCGCTCCAGCTGCTCGCGGATGAAACGGCCCATCTGCTCCTTACCGACGCGGGTCAAAAGCGCCGATTTCAGGCCAAGACGTGCGGTGCCGACGGAGATATTGGTGGGGCAGCCACCGACGGACTTGGCGAAGCTGGCGACGTCTTCCAGCCGGGTGCCGATCTGCTGGCCGTAAAGATCGACCGAGGCACGGCCGATGGTGATGAGGTCGAGCGGCTTGTCCGCCTGCGTATCGGTGATCTGGCTCACTGCTTCCTCCCGGCGGGCGCTTGCGTCGCGCCGACATTTTTATTGGCTGGTGGGTGTCGCCTTTATGAAACATAAATTCCGTCGTTTAGTCAATATGGAATTTTCATTCTATTAAATGATCTTCGCCGATCCGCCGCCTTTTTTCCGCAACCGCCACCGTCAACGCCATGGCGAACGCCATGCTGGCCGAGAGCGAGCGAAACCCGGCATGATCGGCCTCGACCAACTCGAACCAGACCTTCGAGGATTCTGCGAGCGGCGAGAAGGCCGAATCGGTCAAGGACACGACGGGGACCTTGCGATTGGCAAGAAGCTTGGCCTGGTTGACGCTTTCGGACGCATAGGGGGAGAAGCTGACGGCGAATGCCGCATCCTTCGGACCGGCCATCGCCAGAATGTCATCATCGATCCCGGCCGCCGTGCCGACCATCTGGTATTTGACCTTCAGCTTGCCGAAGGCATAGGCCATGTAGCCGGAGATCGGATAGGAGCGCCGCTTGGCGACCAGATAGATGGTTTCCGCACCAGCCAGAATATTGACGGCGCGCTCGAAGGCTTCGGGTTCGACGGAGCTGGCGATATTGTCCAGCGAGCGATGGGCGGCGGCCACGAAACCGTTGAAGATAGAGCCGCTTTCCAGCTTGCTATGATCGTTGCCGCTCAGCGCCTTGAGGCGTTCGTCATAACCCGGTGTGCGCTCGCGCAAACGTGCGCGAAAGATCTGCTGCAGGCTGGAAAACCCTTCGAAGCCAAAATGTTGAGCAAAGCGCACCAGCGTCGAAGGCTGGACATCGGCGGAGGTTGCGATGCTGGCCGCCGTACCGAACGCGATCTCGTCAGGATTGTCGAGCGCGTAAGCTGCCACCTGACGGAGCCGCTTCGGCAGCTGGGCCTTGCGCTCCAGAATGATTGTCTTGAGACTGTCGAAATCCTGCGGAATGGCGATGCTGCTGTCGATTTCGGCCATGGATCCGGGTCTCTTCCTGCTCTG
Source organism: Hyphomicrobiales bacterium (assembly GCA_900468065.1). GTDB lineage: Bacteria > Pseudomonadota > Alphaproteobacteria > Rhizobiales > Rhizobiaceae > Pararhizobium. Next base: position 23,933 of record UBTA01000024.1, read on the forward strand.
TGCTGTCACCGGGACCTTATGCAAACTTTCTCTGCAAGAATAGAACATACATTCCACATTCGCGTTTTTCTTACTGTTTCGCGATTCCCCGGGCCACACAAGTCTGTACCAGCCGCTGCTGGGCTGAAGGACTAGCTTTCCCTACAACGTGCCCGAAGAAAACTGATCCAGTGCCCAAAAATGGCAGATTGAACGGCAAGATGCGGAAATGACCCTGTTCGTTAACGCATTTTTACCATGTTCGGCCGGATGATCGGCAAATATCATGGTTAACGAACCATCAAGGCGGGCCATCCCCGCGATCCGGAGTATCCTGCATGTGCCGCTGGGCAGCCTATCGCGGAGAGCCGCTCTATCTGGAAGAACTGGTGTCGTCGCCGGCCCACTCGCTGATCGAGCAATCCCATTGCGCCACCCGCGCCAAGACGGCGACCAACGGGGACGGTTTCGGCATTGCCTGGTACGGTGACCATCCGGAACCCGGCCGCTACCGCGACATCCTGCCCGCCTGGTCTGACTGCAATCTGAAGAGCATCGCGCGGCAGATCCGCTCGCCGCTGTTTCTCGCCCATGTGCGGGCCGCGACCGGCGGCGGGACGCGGCGCGACAATTGCCATCCCTTCGTGCACGGCCGCTGGTCCTTCATGCACAATGGCCAGATCGGCGATTTCGAGCATCTGCGCCGGCCGATGGAAGCGATGCTCGACAACGATCTCTACACGGCCCGCACAGGCTCCACCGATAGCGAACTGCTATTCCTGCTGGCGCTGCAATTCGGTCTGGAGCAGGACCCGCTGGGCGCTATCGCCGAGACCCTGGCCTTTGTCGAACGGTTGGCCGAGCATCTGGAACGCAAGGTTCTGGTGCGGTTCACCGCTGCTCTTTCCGATGGTCACGATCTCTATGCCGTGCGCTACGCCTCGGACTGGAAGGCGCCGACGCTTTATGCGGCACCGATGGGACCAAGTGGCGGCTATTGCCTCGTCTCCGAACCGCTGAACGACGACGACAATGCCTGGGTGGAAATCCCAGATGGAACGGCCGTCATCGTCGGCGAAAATGGCGTCGATGTGCGCCTGTTCGGAACGGCAGGTGCCGCCCCGGATACGTCCCGGATGGAACGGATGTCCTCAGGAAAAATGTGAGGCGATCAGTTTGCCGAGCCGCTCGGCAACCGCCTGCTTGTCCATCTCCGGCCAGTCTTCGTCGCCCAATTTGCCGATCACCTTCACCGTGTTGCGGTCGCCGCCCATGATACCGGTATGGGGTGAAACATCGTTGGCAAGGATGTAATCGGCGCCCTTGCGCTCCAGTTTCGAGCGGCCGTTCTCGGCGACGTTCTGCGTTTCCGCAGCAAATCCGACCACCAGTTTCGGCCGTTTGGCATGATGGCCGATGGTCTTCAGGATATCCGGATTTTCAGTCAGCAGCAGCGGTGGCGGCGCTTCGCCGGGCTGCTTCTTGATCTTGTTGCCGGAGGCGCTCGCCACCCGCCAATCGGCGACGGCGGCGACCATCACGGCGATATCGGCCGGCAATGAGCCAATGACGGCGTCGCGCATTTCTTCCGCCCGCTCGACATGGATAACCTTCACGCCCTCCGGGTCGGCGATCGTTACCGGCCCGGAGACCAGCGTCACATCGGCGCCAAGCCGGGCGAGTTCGGCGGCAATGGCATGGCCCTGTTTGCCGGACGAGCGGTTGGCGATGTAGCGCACCGGATCGATCGGCTCATGTGTCGGTCCGGACGTGACGATGGCTTTCTTGCCAGCCAAGGGCTTCGGACCTGTATCGAGCAGCACCTCTGCGGCAGCGGCGATCTCCAGCGGTTCGGCCATGCGGCCCTCGCCTTTTTCGCCGCTTTCGGCCATTTCGCCGGAGGCTGGACCGATGAAGCGGATTCCATCGGCAACAAGCGTTGCGTGATTGCGGCGGGGGGGGGNNGCGGGTGGCGGCGTGCGACCACATTTTCGGGTTCATCGCTGGTGCGACAAGCACCGGTTTGTCCGCCGCCAGAAGGATGGTCGAGGCCAGATCGTCGGCAAGGCCGTGTGCCATCTTTGCCATCAGATCAGCTGTTGCAGGCGCGATGACGATCAGGTCGCAATCGCGCGCCAGGCGGATATGACCGACATCCTGCTCGTCCTCGCGGGAAAACAGCTCTGTGAACACGTTGTCGGCAGCGAGCACCCCAACGGCAAGCGGCGTCACGAAAGCCTGCGCGCCCGCCGTCATCACCGGGCGGACGGAGGCACCGCGCTCCCGCAGGCGGCGGATCAGATCGAGGCTCTTATAGGCCGCGATACCGCCGGAAATGATGAGAAGGATGCGTTTTCCCTGAAGCGTCATGACGAATTCCGGTTTCGGCGGGCCGGTGTGCCCTGCCCTTTCGGCTGGACCCTATCCGACCGACCGGTGAGAGGCAATCAGACCATGCCGCAGGAGAAAATTACCGGCTGTCCCTGTTCTCCAAAAGCCCCGCAATCGTCGCAATCAGCGACGTCCCGTCATACGGTTTGCGAATGACCGGTACCCATGAAAAATCAGGGGGGATCATCTCGCTGTTTCCGTAGCCGGTGGCAAACAGGAAGGGAATGTTTCGCCCGGCCAACTCGCGCGCCACGGCAAGAGAGGTCCCCGCGCCAAGATTGACATCCAGGATCGCCACATCCGGCGTGTAGTCCACGAGCCTGCTCAGCGCATCGGCGGCAGATGCGGAGGTCATCACATCGAAGACGCCGTGATCGCCGAGCATGCCTTCGACGTCGAGAGCGATCAGCATCTGGTCTTCGACCAGCATGACCTTCAAATCCGCGGCCAGCGTTCCCTTCACCGGCTCATTGCCAGCGAGTTGGCCGGCCACCACGTGGGACCGTTGTTCCGCCAGGGAAATATGCTTTGCCGGCAGCAGGAACCGGGCCACCACACCTTCGCGCGCATAGGAGACGTCACTGTGACCGTCGAGGTCATACGGCACGCTGCGATCGATCAGCGCGGTGCCGAAGCCGGTGCGGGATGGCGGGGAGACGAGAGGGCCGCCGGTTTCACGCCAGATGATTTCGCAGTCACCATGCACGGTCAACGACCACGACACGTCCAGCCGGCCACCGGGCCGCGACAGAGCACCGTATTTGGCAGCGTTGGTCGATAGTTCATGCAGGACGAGCGCCATCACCGAGAAGGCGCGGGAGTTCAAAAGGACCGGTGGGCCATTGACGGCGATCGATATGGCTGGTTGCCGATAGGGCGTCAGTTCGGCATTGAGCAGATCCATCAGCTGCCCGCCGCCATCACCGCGGACTACCTGATCGTGAGCAAAGGACAGAGCCTGGATGCGACCCTTCAGCGATGCAACATAATCAGTCAGCGCCCGGCCTTCCTGTATCGGCTGGCCGACCAGCGACTTGATCAGAGCCAGAATGTTCTTGACGCGGTGGTTCAGCTCTTCGTTGAGCATGCGCTGGCGCACATCGGCGCGGCTGCGCTCTTCCGCCATCAGCTCGCTGTGGCGCAACCCAACTTCAACAAGGGCTGCCCGCGTGACTTCGGCGATTTCCCGGTCCGCCTCAGTCCATGGTTGAGCCTGCTGATGGACAGTCTGCTTCCAGATGGCAAAACTCTGGCGCGGCGTCAGCCGATCACCAAAAGGCCCGGTTGAATAGGTTTTTTCCGGATTACCGGCCCAGTTTAGGCTCTGAACGAGTTCCTTGCGGAAAAAGAACAGATAATCCCGCTTTGTCTGCGTCAAAGGGATGGCGAGCACGCCGGCCGCCTGCGCACAAAAATCCTCCGCCTCCGGCATGCGCTGCGACAATGCGTGTGTCGCCCAGACACGCCCCTCGGCTAGCGTACCAATGAGCCGCGACAGTGCCGGAATGGCTGCAGCCGGCGGTACCGAACCATGCGAACTCCAGGTGCCGTTCATCCAAAGCCCGATCCCGTCACACGGCATCAGCGCATGGAAATCCGGCAGGTGTTCCGTCAGCAAATGGCCGATATCGGCGTGATGAGAGGCAAGGCGCAGGAAACGATCGAGCGACGCGCGCGCGCGGTTGGCTGCCGCAAGCCTGGATTTCTGCTTCAAAGACGTGAGATGTAGGGAGAAGAATTCGCCGAACATCTCAGCCGCAACCCGTTCCGCCATCGACAGGATACGCGGCTGGTAATGGTGGCAGGCAATCAGCCCCCAGAGTGCGCCATCGACGATGATGGAAATCGACATGGAGGCTGCGACCCCCATGTTGCGCAGGTACTCGCAGTGAATCGGGGAAACGCTGCGCAGATGCGCAAGCGAAAGGTCCAGCGCCTCGCCCGATGCGTCGAAGACCGGCAGCAGCGCGATGCGCTCGCCGCTGGCGTCGCCGATGATGCGGATGGTGTTTTTCAGATAGAGGATACGGGCCTGCTGGGGGATATCGCTGGCCGGAAAATACTGGCCGAGAAAGCTCTCCAGATCGCCGCGCTTGGCTTCTGCGGCAACCTTGCCGGAGCCATCCTGCTCGAAGCGATAGATCATTACACGGTCATATTCCAGCATGCCGCGGATCAGCCGGGCCGACTGGCGTGCCAAGATATCGATATCGCCGATATCGCTGATGCGGCCGATCAGACCACGGGCAAGCTGCAGGGGCTGGCCAGGTGACGCCGGTTCGAACTCGATGAGGACGGTCGAGTGGAAGATGTGGATCGAGACATCGAAGACGCCACCCCGCACATTCAGCCCGGACAGCAGGGCCGGGCGCACGCCCTCGCCCAGCGTCGCAAGAGCATTGCGCAATGTGTGCGTCGCTTCGGCGCCGATGAGCGTTTCAAGCGGCAAGCCGTTGATCTCGCCCGCAACGCCCAGCATAGCGCCGGTATTGGCGGAATGGCGAAGAGCCGTTACAGCCCGCGCATCGCACGCGATCAGGCAACCATGCGGCTGAATGCTGCCGGGGATATGGATCGGCTCACGGTCGCAATTGGTCAGATCGACCGGCGCAGCCGTGTTGATGTCATGCTGGTTTGCGCTCCACCGCCTCGCGGAACGTCGAAATTCCGCGTAGATAGTTTCTGTAAGCGCCGGGATTATCGAAGGAGCCGACCATCCGGTCGAGCGAGGCATGGGCTTGCAACGTACTTTCGCGCAACTGGGCTCGGCGGGACCGTTCTGGCATTTACATTTTCCGGATACGCAAAAATTACATGGGTGCATCTAACGATAAGGCATAAAACCCACGAAAGATCGAAAAGTTCCAGGGAGTTGGAAATATTTCTTTCGGGGCCTAAGCGGCAGAATTGCTGCCCTCCCACAAGACCGGCTTAATGGCCGTGATGCATGCATTGGGCGTGATCGGCGAGAACTTCGATCACCCGGCATTGATCGACGCGGCCATGGCCGCAACCTTCCACCATCATTTCCAGTTCCGCCTTCAGCGCCATCAGGCTGCGGATACGCTGCTCCACCTCGACGAGCCTGGCCTTGGCAATCGCATCGGCGGAGGCACACGACTGCAAAGGATTATCCTGCAGGCTCAGCAGGGTGCGGATCGCCTCCACCTCGAAACCGAGCTCGCGGGCATGACGGATGAAGGTCAAGCGATTGAGATCGGATTGTTCATAGGAACGCTGGTTGCCCTCGCTGCGGCTCGGCTGCCGCAGCAGGCCGATGCCCTCGTAATAGCGGATCGTCGGCACCTTGACGCCACTGGTGCGCGCAGCCTCGCCAATGGTGATCTTTTTCATAATTTTCCCTCTTGCACCTCTAGTCGCTAGAGGATGTAGGAAAGATGCCAGAGTTTGACAAGAACGTACACAGGAAGCGGACAATGGCAGAGGCGACACAGACACGATACCGGGTGGAGGGCATGGATTGCGCCTCTTGCGCGGCCAAGATCGATACCGCAGTCCGGCGCATGCCGGGTGTCACCGACGTTTCGGTTTCTGTGACGGCGGGCACGATGACCGTGAAACATGACGAGGTCAGTGACCTCACAGCCATTGCCAAGAAAGTCACCGGCCTTGGTTATTCCGTCTCGCAGATTGCAGGCAAGACGGCGCCCGTTGCAGAGCCCCATCAAGCCTGCTGCGGCCATGATCACGGCAATCACAGCCATGCGGGCCACGATCACGCCAAGCATGGCGACCATGATCATGCGGATCACGATCATAGCGGACACGATCATGCGAGCCATGCCGGGCACGATCACTCGAAGCCCGCAGCCAATGACGCCATGGAAGGCCTGCACGGGCATGACCATGGGCCGACAAATGGTCCGTGGTGGGCAAGCAAGAAGGGCAGGCTGACCATCTTTTCCGGTGCTGCGCTGGTGATTGCCTATGGGGTCGGCCATCTCGTGCCGTCGATTGCATCCTATGCCTTCATCGTCGCCATGCTGATCGGGCTCGTCCCGATCGCCCGGCGCGCCATCATGGCGGCGATGGCTGGCACGCCGTTTTCGATCGAGATGCTGATGACGATCGCGGCCATCGGCGCCGTGATCATCGATGCCGGCGAAGAGGCGGCAGCCGTGGTCTTCCTGTTCCTTGTCGGCGAACTTCTCGAAGGCGTTGCCGCCGGAAAGGCGCGCCAGAGCATTCAGTCGCTGGCGGCGCTGGTGCCGAAGGAGGCGCTGCTGGAGAAAAACGGCCAGACGCGTGCGGTTCTCGCCGAAAGCCTTGCCGTCGGCGCGACCATTCTCGTTCGTCCCGGCGACCGTATCTCCGCTGATGGTGTGATCCTGTCGGGCGAAAGCGCCATCGACGAGGCACCGGTGACCGGCGAAAGCACGCCGGTGCGCAAGGGCGTCGATGAAAAGGTCTTTGCCGGCACGATCAACGGCGATGCCGCATTGCGCGTGCGGGTGACCGCGACTGCCGCCGACAACACCATTGCCCGCGTCGTCAAGCTGGTTGAGGAGGCGCAGGAATCCAAGGCGCCGACCGAGCGCTTCATCGACCGTTTTTCACGCTATTATACGCCCGGTGTCGTGGTTGTTGCCGCACTGGTGGCGATCATTCCGCCGCTGTTCATGGGCGGTCCATGGGGCGAATGGGTCTATAAAGGCCTTGCCATCCTGCTCATCGGTTGCCCCTGCGCCCTCGTCATCTCGACACCGGCAGCCATCGCCGCCTCGCTTTCCGCCGGTGCCCGCCGCGGCCTGCTGTTGAAAGGGGGCGCTGTCCTGGAGACATTGGGCACCATTACCGCCGTTGCGCTGGACAAGACGGGGACGCTGACGGAGGGCAAACCGAAGGTCACGGATATCCTCGCCTTTGGTCACTCCGAAGCCGACGTGCTGACCTTTGCTGCGGCTCTTGAAACCGGCTCGAGCCATCCACTGGCCAAGGCCATCCTCGATCGGGCCGCATCCGACAAGGTGGCCATTCCAGCCGTATCCGATGCCAAGGCGCTGGGCGGCAAGGGCGTCACGGCGACGGTCAACGGCAAGGCAGTCTTCCTCGGCTCGCCACAATCAGCCGGCGACCGCGTGGCGCTCTCGGCAGAACAGACGGCGGCAATCACCGCACTGAACGACGAAGGCAAGACTGTCTCCGTGCTGATCATCGGCGACACGCTGGCCGGTGCGATCGCCATGCGCGACGAGCCGCGCGCTGACGCCAAATCCGGGCTTAAGGCTTTGACCGATGCTGGCGTAAAGATCGTCATGCTGACCGGCGACAACAAGCGCACGGCAACCGCGATCGGCAAGCAGTTGGGCATAGAGGTGCGCGCCGAGCTGATGCCGGAAGACAAGCAGCGGATCGTCGGCGAACTGAAGCAGCAGGGTTTTGTCGTCGCCAAGGTGGGCGACGGGATCAACGACGCGCCAGCACTGGCTGCGGCCGATATCGGCATCGCCATGGGCGGCGGCACCGATGTGGCGCTCGAAACCGCCGATGCCGCGGTGCTGCACGGCCGGGTCGGGGATGTCGCCGAAATGATCGATCTGTCGAAACGCACGATGGGCAATATCCGCCAGAACATCACCATCGCTCTTGGGCTGAAGGCGGTGTTCCTGGTCACCACCATTGCCGGCATCACCGGGCTATGGCCAGCGATCCTGGCCGATACCGGTGCCACCGTGCTGGTGACGATCAATGCACTGAGGCTGCTCGCACCCGTGGGCCGCGCCTGACATCCAGGGTTCCGGCCGCATATTGCCGCCGGAACCTCAATCCCGCTTCGACACCATCTCCTTCAGGCGCTCGACATCGCCGGGCGCCAGACCCTGCGGATCGGTCACCGCCACCCAGGCATCGATATAATGTTCCGGCGCATAGACATGGCCGTAGCCCATCGGCGATGTCGTCGCCATCGCCATATCGAGCGCCAACTGCAGCATGGTGACGACCGGATACCAAGTGAGATAGGGCGAGACATCGGGACCACGCGGCTGCTTCATCCAGTCCGGCTCCCGGTAAAAAGAATGGGGATCGAAAAAGGTCACGGGGTCGCTGGCATATTGCAGATAGACGATCCGCATCGGCCCCCATGTCGCACCCGGAATATCCAGCGCATTCTTCTGGGCGGTGAAGCGGATCACGGAACTGTCCCGAAAGCGCGGCAGCCAGGCCGGAGACCCGGGTTCGCGTCCAGCGGTCACCGATTTCCAGCCGGCGCTTTCGAAGGGCGGGCCGCTCCAGAGCGCACCCTGGAAGGGATCGGCGATCACATCGAAGAGATCGGCGGAGCGCTCGGAATTCATGGAACCGAGGCTGAGGCCATGCAGGTAAAGTTTCGGGCGCTTGTCCTTCGGCAGCGTCGTCCAATAGCCATAGACCGCCTTGAACAGCGCTTCCCCGGCCTCTGCACCATAACTCGGCTCGACCAGCAGCGAGAGCCAGCTGGTGAGATATGAATATTGCAGGGCGACGCTCGCCACATCGCCGTGGTGCAGATATTCGACCGTATCCATCGCTGCCGGATCGACCCAGCCGGTGCCGGTCGGGACCACGACGATCAGTGTCGAACGCTCGAAGGCACCGGTGCGCTTGAGTTCGGCGAGCGCCAAGGTCGCCCTGTCCTTCGCCGTTTCCGCCGCATTCAGGCCGACATAGACCCGGATCGGCTCCAGTGCGGGCTGATGGAGGAAGGCACCGATCTTTTCCGCCGTTGGGCCGGACGTAACGAATTCCCGGCCGCGAAATCCGAGATCGTGCCAAGGAATCAACGATGCAGCGCTGCCAGTTTTGCGCGGGTCTGCAGGCGGTGCCAGATCGCTGTCGATCAGGGCATCGAGCTCGCGGAAGGACGAATCGGCCAGCCGCAAGCCGGCTTTGAGAAGCAGGCCGTCGGCGACCGACCAGAAGAGTGCGAGAGCCAGAAAAATGCCGAGCAGGCGGGCAATGGGCTTTGGCGTGACATGCTCGAACTTGCGCGACAGAAAGGCGAACGTGATCCTGAAAAGGCGGGCGAGCGCGATCACGACGACGAAAACGAGCAATGCGATCAGAGCGAGCTTCAGCGGCTCTGCCGTTTCCACCGGATCAATACCCATCAGGCTGCGGACGGAGTTTTGCCAGCGGGCGGCCTGCCAGAGGAAGGCGATGGCTATTCCTGCACATCCGGCAACAGCCAAAGTCTTGACGGCGCGCTCGATCCTCGGCGGAAAGGCGGGAAGCTCCAAGTAAAGCCAGAGCCAGCGACCAAACACACCGAGACCGTATCCCGCCGCCAGCGAGCAGCCGGAAAGCACGCCCTGCAGCACGTAAGGCCGCGGGATGAGGCTTGGCGTCAGCGACACCGCGAAGAAAAGGGTGCCGATCAGCAAGCCCGGCAGTGACAGCGACGCCCACATGCGCAGCAGATAGTTTTGCATTTCACCCCTCTGGCTGAATCAACCGCTGATCCACACGTGCTGGCTCAGCCCTGCTGCATTTCCCGCCAGAAATCGTAGATATCCACCTCCCCTTCCGGCCGCACCGGACGATAGGAAAATGTCATCTGCTGATCGGCGAAAGGCTTGCGCAGCTCTGCATAGAGCGGCGCCGATGTCAGCCCATAAGGCGCGCCATCTTCATTCGAATAGGCGTAGGAAATATCGGTGATGCCGGCGAGCCGCATGGCGGCAAGGCACATGGGGCATGGATGGCCGCTGGCATAGACGGAAGCCCCCTTGAGCGTGGCCGTGCCGCGCTTGATGGCCGCCGCGCGAACCGCGACCAGCTCGGCATGGGCGGTCGGATCATGGGTTTCCATCACACCATTGACGCCGGTTGCCACAACCTCTCCGTCGATCACCAGCACAGCGCCAAAAGGCCGCCCGCCCTTGCGGACATTGTCACGGGCAAGCGCGATGGCCTGGGTCATGAAGCGATCTGCGTCGGACATGGTTTCCTCCTCGTGCATTTGCACCAGTGGAAACGATCAGGCGGGTGGCGTCAACCGGTAACGGCGTCACCTGTGGAGTGTGACCGGCTGATCAGGTGGATGCCAGCGCCACCGCCGGCTGCAGGCGCGAGGCGTTGTAGGCGGGCAGATAGCCGAAGATCAGGCCGGTGAGGAAGGCGCTGCCAAAGGCGAGGATCACAGGGCCTGGCGCAAAGCTGACCGCGACACCGAACGCCTGTGCCACGGCACCGATGCCGAGACCCAGCCCCACCCCGATCAGGCCGCCAAGGGCGGAAACCACCAGCGCCTCGACGATGAACTGGGTGAGGATATCGCGGCCACGGGCGCCGGTCGCCATGCGGATGCCGATCTCGCGGGTGCGCTCGGTGACCGATACCAACATGATATTCATCACCCCGATGCCGCCGACCAGCAGCGAAATCGCAGCGATCGAGCCGAGGAAGACTTTCAGGATATTCGAGGTTTCGGTGAAGGTTTCGCGGATTGCAGCCATGTTGATGATCTGCGTATCCTGGCGCTTGTGGCGTTCGTCGAGCAGAGCCTGGATCTGATCCTGCGTCACGTTGATGGCGTCGCCATCCTTCACCTGCACGGTGATGGAGCGGACATTCCGTGCCCCGAACAGGCGCAGGTTACCGGTGGACAGCGGCACGAGCACGGTATCGTCCTGATCGTTGCCGCCGGCACTGGCGCCCTTTTTCGACATCACGCCGATCACCTGGAACGGGATGTTCTTGATGAGAATATATTGGCCGAGCGGATCGGCCCCATCTGGAAACAGTGCATCGGCGACGGTCCTGCCCAGCACAGCGACGGTGGCGTAGGCATCCATGTCGGCCTTTTCGAGGAAGGCGCCATCCTCGATCGTCCAGGCTTTGGCCTCCGGGAATTGCGGCACCGTGCCGTTGACCGTCGTCTGCGTATCGAGATTGCCGGCCCGGACCGTCAGCGTGCTCGACATTTCCGGCACGGCGAAGCTGATGTTGGGCAGCTCCAGAATGGCATCGGCATCGGACGGGATCAAGGAGACGATGCTGCCCCCTTCGCCACCGCGGAAATTCGACATATTGGGCCGCACGACCAGCAGATCGGACCCCATGGCGGCAATGCGGCTCAGTACTGAATCCTGCGCGCCCGTGCCGATCGCCAGCATGGCAACGACGGAACTGACGCCGATGACGATGCCGAGCAGGGTGAGGATGGTGCGAAACAGATTGGCCCGGAGCGCCCGGAACGACATGCGCACGGCCTCGGCCACATCGGTGACGATGGCGGCCCTGCCAACGCTCTTGACGGCAAGGGGCGGCTTGGGGCGGCCGATGCGCCTGACATTGCCGGGTATCCGGTCGGCGACAATCAGGCCGTCGCTGATCTCGATGACGCGATCGGCGGATTCGGCGAGTTCCGGAGCGTGGGTGATGATGATGACGGTATGGCCGTCCTCGTTCATCTGCCGCAGCGTCGCCATCACTTCCTTGCCGCTCTGGCTATCGAGCGCGCCGGTGGGCTCGTCGGCGAGAATGATCTGGCCGCCGTTCATCAACGCGCGGGCGATCGACACACGCTGCTGCTGGCCGCCGGACAGCTGGTTGGGCAGGTGATCGAGCCGGTCGCCGAGCCGCAGCGAGCGTAAGAGCATGCTCGCACGCTCCTCCCGCTGCCGCGACGGCATGCCGGCATAGATGGCGGGAATCTCGACATTTTCCTGCGCGGTGGCGGTCGCCACCAGATTATAGCTCTGGAAGACGAAGCCGAACATCTGGCGCCGCCGGGCCGCAAGCTCGTCGGCGTTCAAATCCGAGACGTCCTCACCTTCGAGCAGATATTGCCCTCCGGTCGGCGTATCGAGACAGCCGAGAATGTTCATCAGCGTCGATTTGCCCGAACCGGAGGCGCCGACGATGGCGACGAATTCGCCCGGCTGGATATCCAGCGACACGCCGCGCAGCACCTCGACGGCGACATCGCCATTGACGAAGGTCTTGCGGATATCCTTGAGCGAAATGAGCGGGGTCATCGGGAGCGCCCTCAGAACATCGGCGGCATGCCGCGCCGCGAATTGCCACGGCCGGACGCTTTGTCACCGGAACCGGTGCTGACAACCACGGTATCGTTTTCACCGAGCCCCTGCTTGATCTCGACCCGGACGCGGTTGCGGATACCCGTCTCGACCTTGCGGGCCTCATGGGCACCGGAAGCGGTAACGACGGTGACTTCGCTGGGCTTTCCTTCTCCTCGGGTATGGACAGCGGCGACCGGAACGGTCAGCACGTTTTCGGCCGACGATTCGACGAAGAAGACCTGCGCCGTCATGTTCATCATCAATGTGCCATCGGGATTTTGCACATCGAACAGGGCGTAATAGAGCACGACGTTGTTTTCGGTCGCCGGCGTCGGCTTGATCTGCCGCAGCGTGCCGGGGTAACGCTTTCCGGGCTGGCCAAGCAGGGTGAAATAGGCGTTCATGCCGACTTTCAGCTTGCCGACATCGGCTTCGGACACCTGGGCTTCGACCGTCATGGTCGAGAGATTGCCGATGGTGACGATGGTTGGTGCCGTCTGGTTGGCATTCAGCGTCTGGCCTTCCTTGGCCGAGGTATTGATGATCGTTCCTGTCAGCGGCGCATAGATCTTGGTATAGCCAAGGCTGATGCGGGCATCCTTGAGGGTTGCCTGCTGCTTGCGGACCTGGGCCTTCAAGGAATCGACATTGGCCTCTGCCGCGGCAAGCGCCGCCACCGCCTCGTCCAGCGCCGACTGGGCGGCGCTGTTGCCCGCCACAAGGGCGCGCTGGCGCGTAAGGTTGGCGCTGGCCAGAACCACCTGCGCCGATTTGTCGATCATCTGCGCCTCGAGATTGGCAAGCTCGGCCTCGGCGATTTCGATCTGCGTTTCGATGGAGGCGCTGTCGATCTCGGCGATCAGCTGGCCCTCCTTGACACTATCGCCGATCTCAACCTTGAGGCTCTTCAACTGGCCGGAAACCTGGGCGCCGACATCGACGTCCTTGATCGGGCTCAAAAGACCGGACGCCGTGACGCTGTTTTCGATATCGCCGCGCACCGGCATTTCCGTGACGACCGCTGAGGCAGCTTCCTGCTTGCCGTAGACCGACCAGCCGTACCAGCCGACGGCGGCGAGAAATAGGACCGGAAGGATCAGCCAGCGCTTGCGCGTGCGCCCGCGCTTGCTGCGTGCCGGGATCGGCGGTGCGGCAGCGGCGTCCTGCACTTCAACCGCAGGTGATATTTTCCAGGTGGCATCCGCCATTCACATCTCTTTCGACTTCATTCGGATACGGGGTCTTCACTCCCGAGACAGCTAGATTGAAACTACGCCATAATGAAGTCCAACGGCATGAAATCTCTGTAATCTTTCCCGTTTTTCGTTTCGCAATGTTTCCGCTCACACTGAAAACAACGCGGCAGTTGACGCCAGTACCCACTCGCCTGACAGTTCTGCCCTCGGATTTGGAACCTCACGGGCAAGCTCGACGTTCCCGTGCATCCACCAAACGCCCGGAGCCCTATCCATGAGCACGCGAACCCCGCCGACCAAACCCAGCGACGAAGCCGACCGCAAGCAACTCGACACGGCCCGCGCCGAGGGAGACGCCTATCAGGCGTCCTTGCGTTACATGGCCAAAGAGGTTGCAGATAGCGGCGGCACGCAACGCGCCGGCGACTATATCGTCGGCTACGCGCAGGAGCGCGCCGAGGGCATGTATATGCTGAAGGCGGAAGGCAAGCTCGAATGGATGGAGCCTGAGACGGAGAACTGCCATATCGAAATCTCGGTCAGTGATGCCGGCGATCACCGCTTCATCCCTTATCTGAAAATCAAGGCGAGCCTGAAACCCGCAGATGGCGGCCGGAAAATCGGACCTTTCGAGGTGCCATTTATCTGGCATCCAGGGCTTTACCACTATGGCCGAAATATCAAGGTTCCCGGCGACGGCAAATATACGCTGAGCGTCACCATCAAGCCGCCCGCATTCATGCGGCATGACAAGACGAACGGGAAGCGCTACGCCGAGACCGTGGACGTGGAATTTCGCGACATCACGATCAAGGCCGGCAAGGAATAGCCGCAGACTCGCGAAACCTCAAAAAACCCGCCATGCGATAACGATCAGCGTAATCGCGATCACCCAAAGCGCCACACGACCCGAACGGCTGTGACGGGCCTCGGCCCGACCGATGGCTTCCGCGGTCTGGGCGTCGAAACGCATGCCGTTCTCGGCCATGGCCGTGATCTCGCGCGAAAACTTCTCCGTCTTGGCAGCGATCTCTGGCGCTGCCTCGGCAAGCCTGACGGCAGCGTGGAGGGCTTCCTTGACGTCTCCCAGAATGCGCTTGGGGCCGAGATTGTCACGGATCCAGGCGCCGACGACGGGTTCGGAGGCCTTCCACATGTTGAAGCGCGGATTGAGCGTGCGGGCGACACCCTCAACGACGACCATGGTCTTTTGCAGCATGACCAGTTCCGGCCGCGTTTCCATGTCGAACAGCTGGGTGACTTCGAACAGCAGCGTCAGAAGCTTGGCCATGGAGATGGTTTCGGCCGGCTGGCCGTGGATCGGCTCGCCGATCGCGCGGATCGCCTGGGCGAAGCTTGCGACATCGTGATGGGACGGCACGTAGCCTGCCTCGAAATGCACGTCGGCGACGCGGCGGTAATCGCGGGTGATGAAACCATAGAGGATTTCGGCGAGGAAGCGGCGCTCCTTCTTGCCGAGCCGTCCGACAATGCCGAAATCGACGGCGACGATCAGGCCCTGCGGATCGACGAACAGATTGCCCTGGTGCATGTCGGCGTGGAAGAAACCGTCGCGCAGCGTGTGGCGCAGGAAGGACTGGATCAGTGTATCGGCGAGCGCATCGAGATCATGGCCGGCGGCGCGCAAGCCCTCGACATCCGACATCTTGGTGCCGTCGATCCATTCCATCGTCACGACGTCGCGGCCGGTGCGTTCCCAGTCGACCTTCGGCACCCGGAAGCCCGGATCATCAGCCGCATTTTCGCCAAGCTCCGACAGGGCAGCAGCCTCGAGCCGCAAATCCATCTCGATCTTGGTGGTCTGCTCCAGTGTCTTCGTGACCTCAACCGGCCGGAGGCGGCGGCTATTGGGCAGGAAACGCTCCTGCAGCCCGGCAACGAGGAACATCGCCTCCAGATCGTGGGCAAACCGCTGGCGCACGCCGGGGCGGATGACCTTGACGGCAACCTTCCGTTCGACGCCATCCTTGAGCACCATTGCGGGGTGCACCTGGGCAATCGAGGCGGCGGCGATCGGGTCGCCGAAATGGGTATAGAGTTCCGCAACCGGACGGCCAAGCGAGGTCTCGATGGCGGCGCGCGCTTCCGCAACCGGAAACGTCGCCATGCGATCCTGCAGGAAGGACAGGTCCTGGGCAAACTCGGCGCCGACGACATCGGGACGGGTGGCGAGAAACTGGCCGATTTTCACGTAGGATGGACCAAGCCGTTCGATCGCCCGGGCCAGCCGGTCGCTGCGATCCTCATGCCTGGCACGGCGGCGGGCGAAAAGGCCGGCAAAGGATTGCGCGGCCTTCGGCAGCGCCGGCAGGTCTTCCGAGGGCAGTGCCGAGATGACGCCTTCGCGCACCAGAACCCAGCCGATGCGGATGAGGCGAAGATAGGCTCCTGGCGTGCTCATAGCGGCTGGCCGCCGCGCCGGGGCAGCCCGTCAGAGCGCTTCACGAGAATGGATATCATGCGTCAGATCTTCCAGCCGGAATGCAGCGCGGCAATGCCGGCGGTGTAATTGGTATAGGTGACACGCGAGAAGCCGGCCTTGGTGATCATGGCGGCGAAATCGCGCTGGTTGGGGAACTTGCGGATGGATTCCACCAGATACTGGTAGGGCTCGGCCTCGCCGGTGACCATCTGGCCGAATTTCGGGATCGCGTTGAACGACCAGGCGTCATAGACCTTGTCGAGCAACGGCATCTCGACCTCGGAGAACTCCAGCACCAGCAGCCGGCCGCCGCGCTTCAGGACGCGGTAGGCTTCCGACAGCGCCACGTCGATGCGCGGCACGTTGCGTATGCCGAAGGCGATCGTATAGGCATCGAAGGAATTCGCCTCGAACGGCAGTTCCTCGGCATTGGCCTCGACGAACGTCAGATTGGGCGACAGGCCCTTCTTTTCCGCGCGTTCGGCACCGACGCCGAGCATCGATCCGTTGATATCGAGCACCGTTGCATGCGCCTTGCGGTCTGATGCCTCGACGATGCGAAAAGCAATGTCGCCGGTACCGCCGGCAACGTCGAGAACCTTGTAATCCTCGGAGCGGCGCGGATTGAGCGAAGCGATCATCGCATCCTTCCAGGCGCGGTGCAGGCCCATGGACATGACGTCGTTCATGATATCATAGCGCTTGGCGACCTTATGGAAGACATCGTTGACGAGCGCCTGTTTCTCGCCCTGGCCAACCTGGCGAAAACCATAGGAGGTTTCCATGCCGCCATCGGCAGAAGTGCGCTCACCAGTCATCAAGGTCTACTCCGTTCAATCGCTGTTGTGCCGACCATAGCGAATTCGGTTCATCCACGCTATCTCTGCGGCAGATAGCAGCCTGCGGCATTCGCGCCCGTGGCGGCCTGCTATAGGATATGTGCGCTGCGAATGGAATTGCCAAATGACCCCGGTCAGTTGGCGCATGGTTAGGAGATAGGAATGCCGGAACTTCCCGAGGTGGAAACCGTCAGGCGCGGCCTGACGCCCGCGATGGAGGGCGCACTTCTGGTGCGCGCGGAGTTGCGGCGTCCCGACNNGTCGGGACGGCGCATCGTCTCGCTGGGGCGGCGGGCAAAATACCTTTTGATCGACCTGGAGGGCGGTGACGTGATTATCGCCCATCTTGGCATGTCCGGGTCCTTCCGGGTGGAAGACGGCCTGGCATCCGAGACACCCGGAGATTTTCACACACCGCGCGGCAAAAGCGAAAAGCACGATCACGTCATTTTTCATCTGGAGGGAGCAAAAGGCCCCGCCCGCGTCATCTACAACGACCCCCGCCGCTTCGGTTTCATGGACCTTGCCCGGCGCGACGTGCTGGCGAACCACGCCTTCTTCCGCGAGCTTGGTGAAGAGCCGACCGGTAACGTGCTCGATGCCGCCTATCTGGCCGCGCGTTTTGCCGGCAAGGCGCAGCCGCTGAAATCGGCGCTGCTCGACCAGAAGAACATTGCCGGCCTTGGCAATATCTACGTCTGCGAGGCACTCTGGCGCTCCGGCCTGTCACCGCTGCGGGCTGCGGGTACGCTGGTAGATGCGAAGGGAAAGCCGAAGACTACGCTTGTGCTCCTCACCGAGGCGATCCGCGCTGTCATTGCCGATGCCATTGCGGCCGGCGGGTCGTCGTTACGCGACCATATCCAGACGGACGGCACGCTGGGCTACTTCCAGCATTCGTTCTCCGTCTACGATCGCGAAGGCGAGCCCTGCCGGACACCGGGCTGCGGCGGAACCGTCGCCCGTGTCGTTCAGGCGGGCCGATCGACCTTCTATTGCCCGAAATGCCAGAAATAGCGGACCCGGCCGGGGAGTCCCTCTAGCCGCGTTTTCGAAAATAGCGCGTTGACGCAGGCAGTGTTTAAGGCTATATGCCGCCCACAGTTTGGAAAGCCGCTCCAAGGTTTTCCGATATTGCTCCCTACTTGCTTGGACGACAGGTCGCAGTGACCCGGCACGGCGGTAGAGAGTTTTTGTCAGATTTCGAAGAGAGACACCAAATGGCCAATACAACTTCGGCGAAAAAAGCGACCCGCAAGATCGCACGCCGCACGGAAGTCAACAAGTCCCGCCGTTCGCGCGTTCGCGGCTTCATCCGCAAGGTTGAAGAAGCCATCGCATCCGGCGACCAGGTTCTCGCCCAGGCAGCCCTGAAAGCAGCCCAGCCGGAACTGATGCGCGCCGCCACCAAGGGTGTGCTGCATGCCAATACGGCATCGCGCAAGGTTTCGCGTCTTGCGAGCCGCGTAAAGTCGCTTTCGGCTTAAGCCGGCTTATTAAAATATCGTCAATGATTTAGCCCGGTCCATGACCGGGCTTTTCAGATTCAGACTTCCGGCACACTGATGGTTAATCCTTGTGCAAGTTATTGTGTCACCGCAATGACAGAAGTTTTTAAATAAAATCAAACAGTTGCGGGAGGATGCTCAGACTCACCCGCCTCCTGCCGAGGCCTTTTGGGGCTCCAAACGAGTCAAGAAATTTTTTATTTTTTTTGTTTTTCGCCAGCTAACTTCCGAGCGAAAATTCAAAGCCCTTGATTCAAAAGCGATTCTCTTCCGCCGGGCTATGGTCCATGCAGGACACGCTATGAGAGTCAACGCCCGAGCCTTCCCAAGTGTTAAAATTCGCGATTGATCTTGTGCCACGATCCTGCCTAAATGCGTCCACAGAAGGCGCGGGACAAACCTGTGGACAAGATGAAAAGGCAGCCTTTCAATAGGCGGCGCCATTTCACTTAAACCTTTTGTAACGGGGTGGTTCCACAACGTTCCATCAATCAGAACAGAGCGTTTTCAGCTGTGCAATATGTTTGCCCGGAATGACACTCTGTGACTTCTGGTTGTGAATGGTTGAAGCTGCCTGATACGCCGGACAATGCACTTCGCGGCTTTTGCTGCCTATTGCATGAACGGTCGCCGATATGCGGATGAGGACGCATTATCGACAAACTGGCCTGCCCTTCTTGTAACGAGGGTTGGGACGGCCGGTTAGGAAATGGACGGACCCGGAAAGGACACGAGGCCTGACCGGACAGTGGAATGAATTGTGCAAGCGGGACATGCGTTTGGTTAAGCCAAATGGATTTTGCACGAAACCGGGCCACGAGAGGAGGATGAGGATTCCTCTTGCGGTACGGAGAGCGTTTGAATTGGGCGGCATGCCTTTGAAAAAGGGCCGCACGAGACAGACATAAAGGCTGACGCCGGCAGCAATGTCGGCGTCGCGGAATGATATTGGAAGGCGGCAATATGCTTGGTAATTCAGTGACGGCGGCGATCGTATTCGAGAATGGGGAGAATGCACGTCAGATTTCGGTAAAACAGTCTGACGGGACGGCGGGGGAAAAGGGCGACATCATGCAGAGCGCACTTTTCGAGCGGGTCAGTGCGCGTTTGAAGGCCCAGGTCGGTCCTGATGTTTTCGCCAGCTGGTTTGGCCGGCTGAAGCTGCAGTCCGTTTCCAAGAGTGTCGTGCGGCTTTCTGTTCCGACGACCTTTCTGAAGTCCTGGATCAACAACCGTTACCTCGACCAGATCACCAACATCTTCCAGCAGGAAGACGCCGAGATTCTGAAGGTGGAGATTGTCGTGCGCAGTGCAACGCGCAGCGCCCGGCCCGGGCTTCAAGAGGATGTAGCGCAGGCAAACCACAGCGATACGGCAACGCCCACATCGTCGCGCCGCTCAGTGCCGCAGTCGCTTGCCCATCATGCTGCCAACACTGTCGGCAATCTTCAAAAGATGCAGCCGGTTGCAGGTCCCCTGTTCGGTTCGCCGCTGGATTCACGCTACACATTCGAGAGCTTCGTCGAAGGTTCCTCGAACCGCGTTGCCCTTGCCGCTGCAAAGACGATCGCCGAAGCCGGTGCCGGCGCCGTACGCTTCAACCCGCTGTTCATTCACTCGACGGTCGGTCTCGGCAAAACCCACCTTTTGCAGGCGATCGCGACCGCCGCGATCCAGAGTGCACGCGCACCCCGCGTCGTCTATCTGACGGCGGAATATTTCATGTGGCGTTTTGCAACCGCCATTCGCGACAATGATGCGCTGTCCTTGAAGGAAACCCTGCGCAACATCGATCTTCTGGTCATCGACGACATGCAGTTCCTGCAGGGCAAGTCGATCCAGCACGAATTCTGCCACCTTCTCAACATGCTGCTCGACAGCGCCAAGCAGGTTGTCGTTGCTGCCGACCGCGCGCCTTGGGAGCTGGAATCGCTTGATCCGCGCGTTCGCTCGCGTCTGCAGGGCGGCGTTGCCATCGAGATGGAAGGCCCGGATTACGAGATGCGTCTCGAAATCCTCAAGCGCCGCCTTGAGGTCGTTCGTCTGGACGATGCGTCGCTCGACATTCCCGCCAATATCCTCAGCCATGTCGCCCGCAACATCACCGCGAGCGGCCGGGAACTCGAAGGCGCCTTCAACCAGTTGCTCTTCCGCCTCTCGTTTGAGCCGACACTTTCGATCGAACGCGTCGATGAACTGCTCGGCCATCTGGTCAACGCCGGCGAGCCCCGCCGGGTGCGCATCGAGGACATCCAGCGTGTCGTCGCCAAGCACTACAATGTGTCGCGCCAGGAACTGGTGTCCAACCGCCGCACCCGCGTCATCGTCAAGCCGCGCCAGATCGCCATGTATCTGGCCAAGACCCTGACACCCCGCTCCTTCCCGGAAATCGGCCGCCGCTTTGGCGGGCGCGATCACACCACCGTGCTACATGCCGTGCGCAAGATCGAAGACCTGATCACCGGCGACACCAAGCTGTCGCATGAGATCGAGCTGTTGAAGCGGCTGATCAACGAATAGGCCATCCGGTTTCGGATATATTGGTTGAAGCATGGCCCCTGGTCCGGACGGACAGGGGCCATGCTCATATCGAGCACTGGCCGAAGATCATTTCTTGCCGTTGGCAATCAAATGATACAGCGCGCGGACGGCCTGTGCCTCGCCGCCGAGGGGCGAATGCGGGCGCTCAGCCGGTGCCCAGCCGAAAATATCGAAATGGGCCCAGCTCTTGGCATTGGTGACGAAACGCTTGAGGAACAGGGCCGCAGTGATCGATCCGGCCATGCCGCCCGAGGGGGCGTTGGTGAGATCGGCGATGCGGGCCGAGATATCCTTCTCGTAGCCCTTGTAGAGCGGCATTCGCCACATCGGATCATCGACCGTCAGGCTCGATTCCGTCAGATCATGGGCCAGATCCTCGTCGTCAGTGTAGAAAGGCGGCAGGTCAGGCCCAAGCGCAACCCGGGCAGCACCCGTCAGTGTCGCCATGTCGATCAACAGATCGGTCTCTTCCTCGTCTGCGTAAGCCAAGGCATCCGCTAGGATCAGCCTGCCCTCGGCATCAGTGTTGTCGATCTGCACCGTCAGACCCTTGCGGCTGCGGTAGATGTCGCCCGGGCGGAAGGCATTGGCGGAGATCGAATTCTCGACCACCGGCACGAGCACGCGCAAATCGACCTTCAGCTTGGCGTCCATGATCATCAGGGCGAGCCCCATGACATTGGCAGCCCCGCCCATGTCCTTCTTCATCAGCAGCATGGAAGCGGCCGGTTTGATATCGAGACCGCCGGTATCGAAGCAGACACCCTTGCCGACCAGGGTCACCTTGCGGTGACCTTTCTTGCCCCAGCGTAACTCAAGCAGGCGCGGCGCCTCGGCACTGGCGCGGCCAACCGTGTGGATCAGCGGGAAATTCTGTTTGAGCAGATCATCGCCGGAAACGACCGAAACCTTGGCCTTATAGTGCTCTCCCAACCCCCGGAAAGCCTCCTCCAGCGCATTCGGGCCCATGTCGTTAGTCGGCATATTGATCAAGTCGCGGGCGAGGAAGACGCCGGCGATCTGCCGTTTGATATCTGCGGCATCGGCATCGGCTGGGATCATCAATGTCGGCGCTTCCTTACCCGCAGCCTTGTAGCGATCGAAGCGGTAGGAGCCGAGGCCGTAACCCAGCGCCAACCGGTTTGCCGTCAGTGGCGCAGTCTCGATATGCCATTTTCCGGCCGGTAATGTCCGTGCCAGCTTACCCGTCAGGAACGGCGCTTCCGAAGGATTGGCGCCGAGCCCGAACAGCGCGCCGCCAAGATGACCGTCCTCCGAGGGGATCAGCAAGACCGCGCCGGACTCAGCCTTGAAACCAGCCTTGCGGGCCCAGTCGAGCGCGATCGGATCGATGGCGCCGATATCGATATGAGCCGGCGTTACCGCGAAGATCGGCAGGGTTTTGCCACCGCTGGTATTGAACGGCGATGGACGGTCGATGAATTGATAGGAAGCCATGGAAACCCTTCGGAAGGAATGGTGCAGAATCACCCGATTAACGCTCTGTTAGGGTTAACAGATTATTGCTGGAGTGAAGATTGCGCCGTTATGTTGGGGATTTGGTCCGGTGCGAAAATGCTTAGGGGCATTGGCGATGAATTCAAACGGACAGACGTCTTTTTCGAGTAACCGGTTCCTGCGGGGAACCGCGATGGTGATCCTCGCGGTGACGCTGGCCAGTTGCGGTACGCAGAAGAAGGAGCTGACGACAGGCTCCATCCCCTCCGCCAATTTTTCCAAGCCCGTCCAGTCGATGAACGCCACCGAACTTTCGGCGGCGGCGGAAAGCATCGGCAAGGCCTATGAGCGCAATCCGAAGGATCGCGCCGCCGGACTGAACTATGCCAACATGCTGCGCATGACCGGCCGAAACGCGCAGGCACTGGCCGTGATGCAACAGGTGGCGATCAATTTCCCGGCCGACCGCGAGGTTCTTGCCGCCTATGGAAAGTCACAAGCTGCCGCAGGCCAGCTGGAACAGGCTCTCACCACGATTACCCGCGCCCAGACCCCTGACCGCCCGGATTGGAAACTGAAATCAGCCGAAGGCGCGATCCTCGATCAGCTCGGCCGTGCCGGGGAAGCGCGCCAGCGTTACCGCGAGGCACTGGATATTCAACCGAACGAACCGACGGTATTGTCCAATCTCGGTATGTCCTACCTGCTCAACAAGGATTTGAAGACGGCGGAAACCTATCTGAAATCTGCTGTCAGCCAGCCTGGCGCCGACAGCAGCGTCCGGCAGAACCTGGCGCTTGCCGTCGGTTTGCAGGGGCGGTTTGCCGAGGCCGAACAGATAGCACGCCAGGAGCTTTCGCCGGATCAGGCCGAAGCCAATGTCAAATATCTGCGCTCGATCATGTCGCAGCAGAACGCCTGGCAGAAGCTGGCTAAGGACGACAAGGGTACGAACTGAAAGTAGCCGATTGCCCTTCGGCAAACAGCAGCTACGTCTCAACACAATAGCGCTGCACCCAGCGTCCGTGCGGCCACGCGTTCATAACGCCAGAGGCTGACGTGCTACGGGCAGCCTGACCCGCCGCCCCAACTCAATCGATGGCAGAATGACCGCACGGAAGATGCGCATTGCGCTTTTCCTATCGTGCTTTGAATCCTATCAAAACCCAGATCAGAACTTGTCGGAAACTTGGATACCAGCAGGACCGAGAATAACGGCGACCAGTACCGGAAGGAAGAACAGGATCATCGGCACAGTCAGCTTCGGTGGAAGTGCCGCTGCTTTCTTTTCCGCCTCGTTCATGCGCTGATCGCGGCTTTCCTGGGCAAGCACACGCAAGGCCTGAGCGATCGGCGTACCGTAACGGTCGGCCTGGATCAGGGCTTGCATCACCGCTTTCACATCGTCAAGTCCGGTCCGGATGCCGAGATTTTCCAGCGCGACGCGCCGGTCGGGTAGAAATGACAGCTCGGCCGTCGTCAGAACCAGTTCTTCGGCAAGAGGTGCCGACTGTTCGGCGATTTCGTCGGCCACACGACGCATGGCGAGTTCCGTCGAAATACCCGATTCCACGCAGATCAAGAGCAAATCGAGTGCATTCGGCCACGCCCTGCGGATCGAATGCTGGCGCTTGGACACTGCGTTGGAGATAAAGATGTTCGGCGCATAGAAGCCGAGATATCCGATGCCAATAACGGCCAGAAGCCGCATTGGAAACGGTTTTTCGCCGAGATAACCAAGGAAGAAGATGTAGAAGGTGCCGACGGCCAGAAATAAAAATGGCAGGCACAGCCGCGCGACCAGAAACATGTTGAGCGCGTTCTGTGACCGGTAACCGGCCGATTTCAGCCGGTTGACAGTGTTCTCGTCGACGAGCGCCTTGCGCAGATTCAGCCGCTCGACGATCTGACGGGCCGACGTGTTGTTCTGAGCGCGCAACGACGCCTTACCACCACTGATTTCGGCATTGAGGCGCGCGCGCTCGCGGGCGCGGATCAAGTCGCGTTCGGTCGCAACCGACTTCATGCGCTTTTCCAGGTTTCCCCGCTCCAGAAACGGTACCGCCAGGGAATAAAATGTCGCCAGCACGGCCACGACCACCAGGAAGGCGACGATGACGTTCGGATTGGTCAGGGTACTGATCATGCCGTCTCCTCCTAGATGTCAAAATTGATCATGTTGCGCATGACCCAGATGCCGATGCTCATCCACACTGCCGAAACACCCATAATGATATGCCCGCGCGGGTCGGTGAACAGGATCATCATGTAATCCGGCGAGGTCATGTAAACCATGAATGAAACGATGAAAGGCAGCGCGCCAATGATGCACGCAGACGCTTTTGCCTCCATGGAGAGCGCCTGTACCTTTGCTTTCATCTTCCTCCGCTCGCGCAGGACCTTGCTGAGGTTTCCAAGCGCTTCAGAAAGATTGCCGCCCGCCTGAGCCTGAATGGCGATGACGATGGCGAAGAAATTGACCTCCGGCAGGGGGATACTGTTGATCATCCGGGCGCAGGCCTCGGGAATATTCAGGCCAACTTGCTGCGCTTCGATGACCCGCTTGAATTCTGCCCTGACAGGCTCCTGGCCGTCTACCGCAATCAACCGGATGGCGTCGTTCAGTGGCAAACCAGACTTGATCGATCGCACCATAACGTCGAGCGCGTTGGGGAATTCATTAAGAAAGGCGTTGCTGCGACGCTTGATCATGAAGCTAAGGAACCAGCGCGGAACCCCGGCTGTACCGATGAGAAAAATTCCGGCGATCACGGGCAGTTGCAAACCGGCAATCAACGCCAGCATGCTGGCAACGGCACCGAAGACGACACTCGCAATGTAAAACTGCGGAATCGTGATCTTGAGACCGGCCTGGATGAGCCTAACCTTCATATTTGGCTTGGCCTTGGCCGTTTTTTCCTGCTGCTTCTTCTCAAGGTCCTTGAGCGAATCCTGGACGGATTTCCGCCGTTTGGACATTTCGTTCATGCGGTCGCGCGCCGCCTTGACTTGAACCCTGTCGGCTTCAGCAGATTTAACCTTGCGAACGCGGCTCTCGGCCTTCTTCTCCGTTTCGATGCGCGTGAATAGAATGCCATAGGCAAGCCCGGCCGTCGAAAGTGCGACGAGACCGACAATCGCCAGAATGGTGATATCTATTCCGAACATGAAGACCCTCAGTCCTTTTCCATCGCATCGAGCGTCGCCGCCAGCCGCTTGTCTTCATTGAAGTAGCGGGCACGATCCCAGAAATGCGGGCGGCCAATGCCTGTCGACTTGTGGCGGCCGATGATCTTGCCATTGGCATCTTCGCCATCCAATTCGTAGCGCATCAGGTCCTGCGTGATGATCACATCGCCTTCCATGCCAATAACTTCGGTAATATGGGTGATGCGGCGCGAACCATCGCGCAGGCGCGCGGCCTGGATGATGACGTCGATGGAGCCGGCAATAATTTCACGCACCGTCTTGGCTGGCAGCGTGTAGCCGCCCATGGCGATCATCGATTCCATACGGCTCAGGCATTCGCGTGGCGTGTTGGCATGGATGGTGCCCATCGAGCCGTCGTGGCCGGTGTTCATGGCCTGCAAAAGGTCAAAAACCTCCGGTCCGCGAACTTCGCCGACGATGATACGTTCGGGCCGCATACGCAGGCAGTTCTTGATGAGATCGCGCATGGTGATCTCGCCCTCACCTTCGATATTTGGCGGGCGGGTTTCAAGACGAACGACATGCGGCTGCTGCAGCTGCAGTTCGGCCGTATCCTCACAGGTGATGACGCGTTCTTCGAGATCGATATAGCCGGTCAGGCAATTCAGCAGCGTGGTCTTACCGGAACCGGTACCGCCTGAAATAACCACATTGCATCGAACCCGGCCGATGATCTGGAGGAGAACTGCACCTTCCGGCGTGATGGCGCCAAATTTGACCAGCTGATCGAGCTTCAGCTTGTCCTTCTTGAACTTGCGGATGGTGAGGACCGTGCCGTCGATGGCGAGCGGCGGGGCGATGACGTTGACGCGGGAGCCGTCGGGAAGACGCGCGTCGCAGATTGGAGAGGATTCATCGACCCGGCGTCCCACTTGGGAGACAATACGCTGGCAGATCGACAGAAGCTGCGCGTTGTCACGGAAACGCACCTCGGATTCGATCGTCTTGCCATTTACTTCGATGAACGTCTGGCCGGCGCCATTGACCATGATATCAGCGATATCGTCGCGGGCGAGAAGTGGCTCAAGCGGGCCGTAACCGAGCACGTCATTGCAGATATCCTCGAGCAACTCTTCCTGCTCGGAGATCGACATCGCGAAATTCTTGATCGTGATGATGTCATTGACGATATCGCGGATTTCCTCGCGCGCGCTCTCGTTATCGAGCTTGGCGAGCTGTGAAAGATCGATCGTGTCGATCAGCGCCGAAAATACCTGCGACTTGGTGTCGTAATAGTCCTCGGTGCGGGCGGCCTTTTTACGAACAGGTACCGGTAGCGGTTGCGCCCGCGTAACGGGCATCGCTTCGCGCACAGGTTCGGCAAGCACGGGTGTAGCCGGCCGCTCGGCGACGGCTACCGCAGCGGCGGAGGCAAGCTGTTGCACTGGGGGACTTATCGATCCCCCCTTGCCGAAGCCGTCGTTTCCTCGTTTACCAAACATGCGCTCAATCCGGTTTTCGTTTGACTGTCAATTACTTGCGGCCAAGCATCCCAAGTACCTTGCCAAGGCCGCCCTTCTTGGCTTTCTTGGCTGTGGCGCGGCCCGTCAGGAGATGGGCAAGCTGTGAGAATGTCTCTGCCGTCGGTGCCTTCTTGTCGATCTCGGCAATCATCCGGCCGCTATTTGCGGCATTTCCAAACAAAACCACATCGAAGGGAATAATCGCGACCGGCTCGACCTCAAGAGAATCACAGAAATCAGCCGGTGATATCTCCGGCCTTTTCGGCAACCCGACCTGATTCAACACCAGATGCGGCATCTTGTCGTTCGGCCGGATCTTCTTCATGGAATCGAACAGGTTCTTGGCATTGCGCAGATTGGCAAGGTCCGGTACCGCCGTCACCACCACCTCGTCCGCCTCAGCCAACACCGTGCGGGTCCAGTCCGACCAAAGATGAGGCACGTCGAGGACGGAGACCGGCGCATTGCGCAGCAGGATTTCCATGAGTGGCTGGAACGCCGTTGCATCGAAATCATAGGGCCGGTCGAGCATGGAGGGGGCTGCGAGCAACGAAAGATGCTCGGAGCACTTCGTCAAAAGCCGATCCAGGAAGACTTCATCGAGGCGTTCCGGCGAAAAAACAGCCTCGGAAATGCCCTGCGGCGGATCCTGATCGAAATTGATATTGGCAGTACCATAGGGCAAGTCGAGGTCGGCGAGCACCACTTCGGTGGAAAACAGATTGGAAATACCCCAGGCGCAATTATGCGCCAGCGTCGAAGAGCCGACGCCGCCCTTGGCGCCGATAAAGGCGATGCTGCGGCCTAGTGGTTCGGCTTCCGGATCAACGAAAATGGTGGCGATTGCACCGAGTATGTCGGGCATGGAGACCGGGGCAACCATGTATTCGGAGATACCGTTACGAATCAGGTCGCGATAGAGCGGGATATCATTGTAGCGGCCAATAAGGATCACCTTGGTGCTTGGATCGCACACGGCGGCGAGCGGCGCCAGTTCCTGCATCAGCAGCCGCGGCTCGGTCGCCGTTTCCAAAATGATCAGGTTTGGGGTCGGCACAGACGAGAACATGTTGGCAGCGGCCGCGATCGAACCGCTATTGATCTTGAAGCTGACCTTGCTCATCCGCCGGTCCTGGCCGCAACGTTCCATTACCCGTTGCAACGCATCCGTTTCACAGAAGGCATGAACGGATATCCGCGGAAGCGGCCGAAGATGATCAACATCACTTGGCCGGGCGGCATCCAGCATATCATCAGGATCGCCGTTTGCGGTCTCGATCTTGTAGTCAATCGTGCTCATGGTGCTATCCCGTCAAACCGTTTGAATGGTCAATTGCCACCAATAATTATTGTTGGGCCACCGTCATCAATGCCGCGGTAGTCGCTGATCACCTTGCCGCGCTGTACGGCGTCAATGGGCGACATGGCGCGTGGGCCAAGCAGATCCATCGGGTTGGCAATTTGCGCGGCAAGGTTGGACTGGCTCGCACAGCCGAAGTTTTCGTAATTCTTGTTCTCGATCGTGTTGGAGACGAGATCCTTCGGCCAGTTGCCGCACGGAGCCGTCTTTGCCGTGATCGCGGTATAGCTGAGCCTTACCGGCGCTGCGTCGCCGCCGGAATTCGCCTGATAGCTTACCTCAACCAGCCGGTTGGCCGGAATGCCTGAGCCCACCAGCACACCGCGAATTTCCTTGCGGAGTGCGGATGCGGCATAGGCATTGCCCGACCCCCTCGGCAACAGAATCTGGACAGTTCCCGTCGCTGAATTGGTGTAACCCTGCGCAAAACCGCGGATCACGTCACGCGCACCTTTGGTCAGATGTCTGTCGGTGGCAGCGACCGGCACGTCGATCGCATGTTCCGCCTCTGCGATCACGATCGGGTGGCGTGTCCGGTAATCGTCCGGGAGGGCTCCCGTCGATATACCGTCGCGGTTGGCGCAGCTGGCTAGACTTGTGCCTGCAACCAACAGAGCGCCGATCGCAAGAAGCCTTGCGAAGCGGACGGGACCGGTGGGGGTGTGTGGCCGCATGGTCGACTGCCTTTTCATATTGCGGTTCAGGATGATCGTCGTCGTCATGTCCAGCTCCGCCTATTTGTAGATAAACCCGACATTGCCGTGATACTGCCCGGTGGGGGCCGCCTGACGGTTGCCATAGATACGATTGACTTCGCCGAGAAACGCGCTGGACAGGTCGTCCGTCGGATTGAAATTGTCATCCGGGCGCGACAGGTCGCCGCGCGCCACCGGACGTACCAGATAGGGTGTCGCGATAATGACGAGTTCGGTCTCGTTGCGCTGGAAATCTTTGCTGCGGAACAAAGTACCCAGGATAGGAATCTTGGACACCCCAGGAAATCCGGATAGGGCTTGGCGGATGTTGTCCTGAACAAGACCGGCAATCACAATCGACCCGCCCGAAGGGAGTTCGACGCTGGTTGATGCTTCGCGGCGGCGAATTGACATATATGTCGCCCCCGGAATACCGACCATACTGCCATTACCTGTTACGGCCGAGCCCTCGTAGGTCGGCTCCGATACTTCGGTGTTGATGTTCAAACTGATCCGGCCAGGCCCAAGGACTACAGGTTTGAAATTCAGCCGAATGCCGTATTCGACATCATTTGTCTCACGTGTGACGGTAGGCCTACCGGTCTTGTCGTCAACTTCGACTTCCTGGACCCCAGCAATCCGGAATTCACCACCAACGTAAAACTTTGCCTCCTGGCCGGAAATGGCTGTCAAGCTTGGCTCAGCAAGCGTGCGCATAACGCCCGCTTGCTCCATAGCGTTGACGTAGCTGGCGAGGTTGAGGCCGCCAATGGTGCCGGTCAACACTCGTGATGCCCCCAACGCGGTAGCAGCACCTAGATTGGCAGGGTTTTGAAACTGTATGCCATTGGTACCGTCGGATATTGATCCATTAAATCCGAGTTGCTTTACCACCTGGCGCGAGACTTCGGCCACGGTCACCTTCAGCATGACCTGGTCTTCACCGTCAATCTTCAACAGATTAACGATCTGCGAAACCTGGCGGCGTTCAGCAAAGATGGACGCGTCGCCGTTATTGCCCTGTGCCGTGATATTGCGGGTGGTCGCTTCGCCGCCCTTGATGAAGGCCTGTGCAAGTTCCTCAACACGTGTGGAATCCAGCGGCGTGCGAACTGTGCCGGTGAGGACGATATTGTCCGAGATGATCTCGACCTTGATATCGGAATCGGGCAGGAAACGGCGGAGGTTGGCTTCGAGGCCGGAAATATCGCGTTCGATCTCCAGATCAAGACTGACGATTTCCTCGCCCCCGGGACCGAACACAAAGATGTTCGTCTGGCCGACCATCTTGCCAAAAAGATAGATGCGGCGGGACGTTCGCGTCACGGCATCGGCCAGCATCGGATCGGCGACGAGAATGTCATGCGCATCTGCTGGAAGATCGATAACGACGGCCTTGTTCAGCCCCAGCTTGATGGTTTTCTTGACGCCCGGACCGCTGTCGACGATGCGGACCAGAGACTGTGATGCAGCTTCAGCGATGAAGGTCTCTGCGGGCATGCCTGAAAAAGCCAGACAAAAGGCCAGTCCACCAGCGACAGAGCTACGAAGTTTGTTTCCGATCCGGTTCACGTTCCGCTCCCGCTCACATTATTTCGCTTGGATCATCGACGAGTTGCCATCGCCTTTGACGATGGAACCCGATTTGATGACCTGAATGGACGGGCGGCCATCCCCGCTCAGCAGGTAGTCGGCTCCGATGGTATCCGGCTCCTGCGCATCTGCGACACTGCGCAACGCCAGCGACAGGCGCTCCGCCATCTGCTGGGCAACCGCCATGACTTTCGACTGGTCGGGCGTCAGTTCCAGCGTCGCTGTCGTACCGACCACCGACTTGGAGCCGTCATCCTTTTCCTCGACCTGCTGATCGATCGCGAGCACCCGAACGTTGCTGAGAACCGTCTCCGTCAGGAAACTGTCCGCCTCACCCTTGCGCACCATGATGACATCGACGCGGTCGTTTGGAAGAATGAAGCCGCCAGCACCGGTTGCCACGGTGATTTCAGTGGCCACGGCGCGTTTGCCGGCTGGGAGCAATGACGACATGATACGGCTCGAGGAGTCTGCAATCTTTTCCTGGCGTACTGGCTCGCCATTGAAGATTGGCAGGCGCACAACGACGCCCTGAAGATCGGTGACGGCGTTCGGGCGAAGTTCCTCGGTTATCAGCCCCTCGACGATACCATCCTTCGGCCAGGAGACCCAGTGGACGGCATCGGGATCAAGCCGCGAACCAACCGGCAGGCTCTTGCTGGCGACGAGAACATTGACGGTCGGCTCTCGCTCGATGACCGGCTCGGCACTGGTGACGACGGTCTGCCCGCCGGTCAGGCTGAGAGCCAGAAATCCAGCCAACCCCGCCGATGCGACAGCAACTGACAGAATAATAACGCGCACCGGTTTCATGATATGTCCCTGCAGCCCAAGAATATGCTGGCTGCAGATTGATCAGTAATTGGTGTAATTATGGTTAACGGAGCACTTACATTTGTGGTTAATAAACAGTTCGCTTCACAATTGCGTATCCGGCAAGACTGCGAAGCCTCGTATCGAGGCGGACTGGTTCACAACGGTACGAAGATATTAATACAGCTGCGAGAGCGCCGCCTGCATCAGAGGCGAAGACGGATAAGCAAAGAAAGCGCCAAGGCCGATTGCGATGCCGTAGGGAACTTTTGTCGCGGTAAGCAGAAGCTGTGGGACCGGAAGCCCATAGATCAGGATCGTATCTTCCTGTTTACGCATCACAAGAATGGCAAGAGTGAGCACTCCGCCAAAGATCGATACGTAGGTGACGAACTCAATGAGTGAGCTGTTAAAGCCAAACCAGACAGCACTCGCCGTCAAGAGCTTGGCATCGCCACCACCCATGATATTAAATGCAAAGAGCGTGAAGCACGCCCCAAATACGACTAGCCCGGCAAAAAGGTGCATACCAATCAGGGTCGGGCTCAAACCCGCGAAAGGCGCGACAATTACGAAGGCACCCAGCAATATGGCCGAGATGCGATTTGGGATCGTCATCGTAAACAGGTCAGAGAAAGCTGCAAAAGCCAGACATAACGGGAAGATCACAAAAATAGCTGCTTCGGTCATGACTCTTTCCATCAATTTGCGTGCGGTGAGAAAATCTTATCGAAATTTCGTTACCGAAAGCCGATTAATCTGAAGGCCTTGGACGACGATTCCCCCCATGCGTATGGCACTGAATTGATAAAGGCTGCCCTGTCACCAGAAGCAGCCTTCGATCAACATACGGCAAATGCTGTATTATGGAGCCAGCGTCATCTTGCCGCCCAGAGCGGTGAACTGGCCGTTGAGCTTGCTGCCGAGCGTCGTTGCACCGGTGATCAGAGCGACGGAGATGAGAGCGGCGATCAGGCCGTATTCGATCGCGGTCGCGCCGGACTCATCTTTCATGAAACGTGCGAAAATCTTGGTCATGTCATTTCTCCTACTTCACTTGTTTGTTCAGCACTTCCGCCAACTGTTTCCGTTGATCGGATGAAGCGAACCTACACAGCGTGAATTTCAATCCGCTTAAAGAAAACAGTTACCGACATGTTAACGCTCAGCGCCGCCTGTCATGGTAAAAATACAGGTAACGTAAAGTATAAAACTCCACCCTTCAGCAAAAACCTATACCAGACGAGGGCCTGCGGACCTGACAGCGTTAATTGCGGCAGCCACTTAACGCTTCATTCACCAAAACGGTGGATGTTGGAGCAACCGCGTCATCAGGAAAACAGCTATGAATTTGCAGAACACCGCTATCGGTGCCCGATTGCTGGCAACGGCCTTTGCAAGTCTTACGCTGCTCACCTCACTGGCAACACCGGCAGGCGCCGCCGAAGAGATGCTGAACGTCTACATGAATCACGCGCGTGTCCTGAAGCTCGACCGGCCCGTCAGCAAAGTCATTATTGGCAACTCGGACGTGGCAGACGCTACTGTCGCAGATGCCAAAACGATCGTCCTGACAGGCAGGTCCTTTGGAACGACAAACCTTGTGGTCCTCGACACCGATGGCAATGCCATTGTCGATGAGCGAATCCTTGTGTCGATCGACGAAGGAAACACGGTGCGTGTTTTCCGGCAAACAATTCGCTCCGTTCTCTCCTGCACACCCAATTGCGAAGAGCACGCTACACAGAAGACCGCGGTTGCAAACTGACGGCGTATTCAAAATCGAGAGTGCGCCTCCATTGCCAATATCGGTGCCGCACGGATTTCATACCGGCCGTGTTGTGAGCAGCATGTACGGCCAATACACTTGGCCTCGTGCCCATCGCCGGTTTCTTACCATCCGGTGAGTTTTTCGATTCAAATTACCACAGTTCTTGCATACGAAATATCAACAGTCGGTTCCTAATATGCCTCATCGTATGACGCGTGACGGAATGGCGAGATGTTGAACACCCATGATGGAAATGTAACAGCCGGTCAGGCTGGGGATACTCAGCCCAGGCGCCGCCGCGGCGTGCTGAAACGGCTGTTTCGGGACAAATCCGGGACATCGGCGATCGAATTTGCACTTCTCGCGATACCTTTCATGATGGTGCTCTTCGCGTCGATTGAGACGTTCGCGGCCTTCACAGCAGAGCAGCTTCTCGCCAATGCGACGGAGACGATGGCTCGCAAGATCAGAACCGGCGAAATTACGTCCACGATGACCGAGGAGAATTTTCGCAAGGCTTTTTGTGCTGAAATCTCGATCATCATGACCTGCTCGGCGACAGAAGCCCAAAAATCCGAAAAACTGTTTATCGACGTGCGCAGTTTCTCGGACTTTTCAAAGATTCCAGAAGCTATCCCGCGGCTCGCAGGCGCCAATTCCGATCTCGACACCAGCGGCTTCAAGTTTGCGCCGGGCGGGCCGACAACAATCAATATCGTACGCGCATACTACCGCTGGGAAGTGATCACTGATCTCGTCCGCCCTTACATCACCAACCTGCGTCCTGCGGGCAGCAGCAGGCCGAAAGATTACCTGATGGTATCGACGGCCGCCTTCCGCAACGAAAGCTTCTGAGGAGCAGGCCGTGAAGACCATCCGCTATCATATCGCATTGCTTTCTTGGAAGATGGAAGCCCTTGGCGCTTTCTGGCGCGACCGCAAAGGTACCGGCGCAATAGAATTTGCGATTATCGCCCCGCTGCTGATCATGGCCTATATCAGCTCTTTCGAAGTATCACTCGGCTTCAGCATTGCTCGCAAAGTGTCACGTGCATCGAGTACAGTTGCCGACATTCTCACCCAGCAATCTTCGGTGGACAAGGCCACGCTCGACGGCATGAAAGACGTCGCCAAGAGTATCATGGCGCCATATGCGATGACCAAATACACATTGAAAGTAACCGGTATCAAAATGACGGCGGCCGGGGTCGGCACAGTCGCCTGGTCGCGTGACCAAGACGGCGGCACGCCTTACAAGGCCGGTTCGGTCGCGACGGTGCCCAGTGATATTCCCGCAGCAAGCACATTCATTGTGCGATCGGAACTGGTTGTTCCCCATCAACTGTTGCTATTTGCACCGAATTTGGACAAGACGCTGTCGCCTATCAATCTTTCCAAAACCTACTACTTCCGCCAGCGCGTCGGGACTGACATCAAGTGTAACGATTGCGGAAGCTGACGGCAGAACCCTGAAAAACAACCGCCGATTTGCAATCTGCACCGCCCCGGAGTATTTCTGCGCGCCATCGTCGCAACCACCCCAGTGCGTTGGATGAGTGACAACAACTTTTCTGCCGCAACATGACAATGGGTGAGGCAGCATTCCGGGTGATCCATGGCGCGTGCCTTTCTGTTCGTTCTTGATTCCTTCGGCATCGGTGGAGCGCCGGATGCGACCGAGTTTGGCGACGATGGAGCCGATACGCTCGGCCATATCGCTGAATTCTGCGCAGCGGGCGCCGGTGATCGAGAGGGTCTACGCGAAGGGCCGCTGACGCTTCCCAACATGTCGGCGCTCGGTCTGCTGCATGCTGCAAAACTCGCTAACAAACGCCTGCCTGCCGGCATGCCATTGCCGGAGCGGGTGTTCGGGCTCTACGGCGCTGCAAGCGAAGTCTCGCGCGGCAAGGATACGCCGTCGGGGCACTGGGAAATTGCCGGAACGCCCGTGGCTTTCGATTGGGGCTATTTCCCCACGGAAGGTGACGCTTTCCCGGCTGAACTGGTCGAAGCGATCTGCCGCGAAGGCGAAGTGCCCGGCATCCTCGGCAATTGCCACGCCTCAGGCACCGACATCATCGCCCAGTACGGTGAGGAGCACAGGCGGACCGGCAAGCCGATCTGCTACACGTCGTCGGATTCCGTTTTCCAGATCGCCGCGCACGAACATGCCTTCGGCCTTGAACGGCTGCTTGCGTTTTGCCAGGTCGTGCGACGCCTGCTCGACGATTACAATATCGGCCGCGTCATCGCCCGGCCCTTCGTCGGCACCACGCCGAAGGATTTCGTCCGAACCGGCAACCGCCGCGACTATTCCGTGCTGCCGCCGGAACCGACGCTGCTCGACAGGCTGAAAGAGGCCGGCCGAACCGTTCACGCCGTCGGCAAGATCGCCGATATCTTTGCCCATCAGGGCATCGGCCGGATGATCAAGGCCAATGGCAACATGGAACTGTTCGAGGCGACCCTGAAGACCATGGATGAAGCCGAAGATGGCGATCTGGTCTTCACCAATTTCGTCGATTTCGACATGCTTTACGGCCATCGCCGCGACGTGCCGGGTTATGCCGCCGCCCTTGAGGCCTTCGACCAGCGGTTGCCTGATCTGGACCGCAAGCTGAAACCTGGCGACATCGTCATCCTGACGGCCGACCATGGTTGCGATCCAACATGGCGCGGCACCGACCACACGCGCGAACGCGTGCCCATCCTGGTCTTCGGTCCGGGTATCCGCACCCGCTCGATCGGCGTGCTGCCAAGCTTTGCCGATATCGGCGAAACGATTGCCAAACATCTGGGCCTTGCACCTGGCCTCCATGGGAGAAGTTTTCTGTGACCGCATATCTGAAGAAGGCCGAACTGCATTGCCATATCGAGGGTGCAGCGCAACCGGCGCTCGCTTTGATCATGGCCAAAAAATACAATGTTGATATCAGCGGCATCATCAAGGACGGAGCCTATGTCTGGGCGAATTTCAGCGAATTCCTGAAATGCTACGACGCCGTCGCCGAGCTTTTCCGCACCGAAGAGGATTACGCGCTTCTGGCCGAGACCTATCTGACGGAACTGGCAACTGCAGGCACGATCTACAGCGAGATCATCGTTTCCCCCGATCACGGCAATACGATCGGCATCGGCAGCGACGCCTATATCCGCGGGCTTGCCGCCGGTATCGCGGCCGCCAAGGAAAAGACCGGCATTGAAGGCCGGATGATCATTACCATCATCCGCCATATGGGGCCGGAAGCGGCCGAGCGCACCGCGCTCTACGCGGCCAAGCGCGAACATCCGCTGGTCACCGGTTTCAACCTTGCCGGCGACGAGCGCATGCATACGGTCGCCGACTTCTCCCGTGCTTTCGACATTGCCCGGGATTGCGGTCTTGGCCTGACCATTCATGCCGGCGAAATGGCTGGCGCCTATAGTGTGCGCGATGCGCTCGATCATGTCCGGCCCTCGCGCATCAGCCATGGCGTCCGCGCCATCGAGGATGCTGATCTCGTCAAGCGGATCGCCGACGAAGGCGTCGTGTTGGAGACCTGCCCGGGATCCAATGTGTCGCTGCAGGTCTTTCCCGATTTCGCCTCGCATCCGCTACGGGTGCTCCATGAAGCCGGCTGCCGGGTGACGCTCAACTCCGACGATCCGCCCTTCTTCCATACGTCGCTGAAGCAGGAATACGAGATCGCCTCGCAGGTAATGGGTTTTTCCGATGACCAGATCAACGGTATGACACGCACTGCGATCGAGGCTGCCTTTGTCGATGAGCCGACGCGCTTACGCTTGCTCGCTGCTCTTTGAACTGCGCAGGCTGGGGATGACGCCGTAAAGCAACGCTCGGGCCTTGCGGCGTCTCGCCTTTCCGTGAAAAAAGGATTTTAAATCCAGATCCCGCAGGAGGGCTTGGCCATGGACGGCGTTACAGTCATCAATCACCCGCTTGTTCAACACAAGCTGACCATCATGCGCAAGAAGGAGACCTCGACAGCAGGGTTCCGCCGCTTGCTGCGCGAAATCTCGACACTGCTCTGCTACGAGGTCACCCGCGACCTTGAACTGACGATGGAAACCATCGAAACGCCAATGCAGACCATTCAGGCGCCGGTGCTTGAAGGCAAGAAGCTGGTTTTCGCCTCCATCCTGCGCGCCGGAAACGGACTGCTCGAAGGCATGCTGGAACTTGTACCCTCCGCCCGCGTCTCGCATGTCGGCGTCTATCGGGACCATGAAACGCTGGAAGCGGTCGAATATTACTTCAAGGCACCGGAGAGCCTGTCGGAACGGCTGGTGATCGTCGTCGATCCGATGCTGGCGACCGGCAATTCCTCGATCGCGGCCATCGACAAGCTGAAGGAGCGCGGTGCAAAGAACCTACGTTTCCTTTGCCTGCTGGCTGCTCCTGAAGGGATCAAGAACTTTCAGGCTGCGCACCCGGACGTGCCGATCTTTACCGCGTCGATCGATAGCCATCTAAACGAGCAGGGCTATATCGTGCCGGGCCTCGGCGATGCCGGTGACCGGATGTATGGCACGAAGTAAGGCTTCTGTCCGAAGGCTGCGTCGCGCAGCCGCGGCAGGAGCCGGCCGAACAGAATCTTGCCGATTCCTTAACCAGATTTACAACTCGACACGCAGCCGCCGGAAAACCCGGCGGCTTTTTGCATCCTGTTAGCGGACTTCATGCTTAGCTGCGGTGAGGTTCACGTGCGGAGTTTGTTCAATGCTGGTTCGTATGGCTGTCTTTGCCGGAGGCATCGTTGCCGCCGCGATGGTGCTGCCGGGCCTTGCCACGTCCTATCTTGAGCGCCCGCAAACCGACACTGCTGCTAAACCGGCCCAGGCCAGCCCGGCGAAATATGCCGGCGGCAAGGGTGTGATCATGCAGCCGGGTCCCGGCGGGCATTTCTACGGAACCTTCACCATCAACGGCCGCAAGGCGGATGGTCTGGTCGATACCGGCGCCAGCGTGGTTGCCATCAACATTTCGACGGCACGCAGACTGGGCGTTTCCACAGGATCATTGTCCTTCAACGCCAAGGTCAACACGGCCAACGGCATCGTCAAGGCTGCTGTCGTCATGCTGGATCGCGTCGAGATCGGCACGATCGCGGTCAAGGACGTCGAGGCCATGGTTTTGCCCGACAAATCGCTGTCGGGCATGCTGGTGGGCATGAGTTTCCTCAACAAGCTCTCGTCCTACCGGGTCGAGAACGGCGCCTTGCACCTTACCCGCTGATTTTGGAAACGATCACCGGCCGCTCAGGCAATGCGCCGTCACCGATCGCATAGATATCCTGCAGCCGGGCGCGCGCCTTCAATGCCTGATCTTCGCTGGAGGCATGGACAAAAGCGAAGGGCTCGCCCTTTTCAACCTTGGTCCCAAGCGGCTTCAGGCCGCTGAAGCCGACTCTGTGATCAATCGCTTCGTCCGGCCTTGTGCGGCCGCCACCGAGCGCAATGACTTCCATCCCGACATCGCGGGCATTGCAGGATTGAAGATAACCGTCACGCGGCGCTTCGACCGGGAGAATGACCGGCGCCTTGACCAGATACGTCTGCGGGTGCTCGATGAAATCGGCGGGCCCGCCCAGCATATGGACCATACGGCCAAAGCGCTCCAGCGCAGCACCGGTGCTGAGCGCGCGCCGGGCCAGATCGGCGCCCTCGGTGGGACTGGATGCAACGCCGGATGTCATCAGCATTTCGGCGGCAAAGGTCATCACCACCGCTTCCAGGCGGCTTCCGGCCTTTTCTCCACGCAGGAAGGCGACGCAGTTTTCGATTTCGACGGCATTGCCGGCGGCATCGGCCAAGGGTTCGTTCATATCGGTGATCAGCGCCGTCGTCTTCACGCCCGCACCATTGGCGACGCCAACCAGCGAGCGGGCCAGCGTTTCCGCTTCCTCCAGCCCGATCATGAAGGCGCCATTGCCGATCTTGACGTCGAGTACCAGAGACTGCAGGCCGGCCGCGAGTTTCTTCGACAGGATCGAGGCAGTGATCAACGGCACGGAATCGACCGTCGCCGTCACGTCGCGGATGGCGTAAAGCCGCCGGTCGGCGGGCGCGAGGTCGGCCGTCTGGCCGATAATGGCGCAGCCGGCTTCCTGAACGGTCCGGCGAAACAGTGCTTCGGAAGGCTTGATATCGTAGCCTGGGATCGATTCCAGCTTGTCGAGTGTGCCGCCGGTATGGCCAAGACCTCGGCCGGAAATCATCGGGACGGCAAGTCCGCAGGCCGCCACGATCGGCGCCAGCATCAGGGAAACATTGTCGCCAACGCCCCCGGTCGAATGCTTGTCGGCGATGGGGCGGCCGATATCGGCCCAGGACAACACATCGCCGCTATCGCGCATGGCAAGGGTCAGTGCCACTGTTTCCTCAAGGTTCATGCCGGAGAACCAGACGGCCATGGCGAAGGCCGCCACCTGTCCTTCGGAGATCGATCCCTCGGTCAGGCCACGGATGAAACCGGCGATGTCCAATGTGTCCAGCGCTTCGCCGTTCCGCTTTCGCCGAATGACCTCCTGCGGGATCATGATCAATAGGCCGTTGCGCCGGCGACGGGTTCGCGGCCGTCGAGTACCGACAGGATGTCGCTGAGCAGGCCGGAGGCACCGAAACGGAACGTCGAAGGCATCGGCCAATCGGGGCTATGGATCGTCGCGGCAAGATTGAGGTAGAGACGGGCATCACCAACCGTGCGAACACCACCGGCCGGCTTGAAGCCGACCTTGCGGCCGCTTTCGCGAATGCAGGTCAGCATGATATCGGCAGCCTCAAGCGTCGCGTTGACGGCGACCTTTCCGGTCGACGTCTTGATGAAATCGGCGCCTTCCTGGATGGCGATATGGGATGCGCTGCGGATCAGGCCGCGATCTTTCAACTCGCCGGTCTCCAGAATGGTCTTCAGCAGAACGGGCGCCGGGCAAGCTTTCCGGACCGCTGATATCATCGTGCGCACGGCCTGCTCATCGCCCGCCATGAAGGCACGATAGGGGATGACCAGGTCGATTTCATCGGCGCCATCGGCAATCGCCTGCTGCGTTTCTGCGACGACCGTTTCGACCGGCAGTTCACCGGAGGGGAAATTGACCACGGTGGCAATCTTGACTGCGCTGTTGGCCCCGAGAATTTCGCGCGCCTGAGCGACGAAACGCGGCCAGATGCAGATGGCTGCGGTATGGCCATGCGGCGTGCGGGCCGAAGCGCAGAGTTTTTCAATCGCTTGCGGCGTGCAGTCGTCCGTCAGGTCGGTGAGATCGAGCAGTGACAGCGCAAGGGCGGCTATCTGGCGATTGGAAGCTTCGAGCATCATGGGGGTCCGTCCATTTCTAGATCGCGATCAATCGTGAGCGGAGCTGCGGCCGGTCACGAACGGTTGTTCTATACGCTTGAGACGGTCGCGCAAACCCATCTTGCGCGCTGCCGAAGGTGCGAAAGCCCGATCGAGCTATGCCGAAATCATTTCCGCAAGGATTGAAGCCAGCCGCTTGCCACCGATCGGGGCCATGTCCTTGGTCTCGTGGTGGCTGAGCTCGCCGCCCGTCATGCCCGCGCCGAAATTGGTGATGACGGAAGCGGCGGCGACCTTCAGGCCGAAGAACCGGGCGAGGATGACTTCCGGTACGGTCGACATCCCCACCGCATCGGCGCCGAGAATGCGGGCCATGCGGATTTCAGCCGGCGTTTCGAAATTCGGGCCGGAGAACCACATATAGACGCCCGAGCCGAGCGGGATATCCAGCTTGATCGCCGCGGCGCGCATGCGCTCGGTCAGATCAGGATCATAGGCCGATGTCAGACCGACGAAGCGGTCGTCGCTATCGACGCCGATCAGCGGGCTGGTCCCGGAGAAATTGATGTGATCGGTGATCTGCATCACCGAGCCCGGCGGCAGGTCCTGCCGCAGCGATCCGGCCGAGTTGGTGAGAATCAGCGTTTCGACGCCCAGCGCCTTCAGCGTCTCGATCGGCGTGCGCATCGCATTGGCATCGCCACGTTCGTAGAAATGTACCCGGCCGGACAGGACGATGACCGGTACGCCGCCGATCTTGCCCGCGACCAGTTCACCGGCGTGACCCGACACGGCGCTGACCGGAAAACCCGGAATATCCGCGTAGGAAATCCGCACGGAATCGGCTACCGCTTCGACCAACGAGCCAAGGCCGGAGCCGAGCACGATGCCGTAGCGCGGCGACAGGCCGGCAAGCCTGGCCTTCAGCATATCCGCAGCAGCCGTCATCCGAAGACCTCGGTCTCGAACGAATGGGGCAAGAGATCAGCCATCGACAGTGTCTTCTTCACGCCGGTTTCGTCGCAGAGGAAAATGCGGGTGCTGGCGCCGGAAAATTCCGCCAGCCGCTGGCGGCAGCCGCCGCAGGGCGGGCAGAGCGCCAGTTTCTCGGCGATGACCGCGACCTCGACGATCTTGCGCTGGCCGGCCATGACCATATGGCTGATCGCCGTCGTCTCCGCGCACCAGCCCTCCGGAAAGGACAGGTTCTCGATATTGGCGCCGGTATAGATCTTGCCGTCTTCGGCGCGGATGGCGGCGCCGACGGGGAATTTCGAATAGGGCGCATGGGCTTTCGCCATGGCCTCGCGAGCCGCCTCGAAAAGTTCGTTTTCCATGGTCAGCGCTCCTTCACATAGGGTACACCACCTGCCTTGGGCGGGATCGCCTTGCCGATGAAGCCGGCAAGCAGGATGACCGTGAGGATATAGGGCAGTGCCTGCATCAATTGCACCGGGACCTGACCGATCAGCGGCAACGGATTGCCCTGCAGGC
This sequence comes from Hyphomicrobiales bacterium, assembly GCA_900468065.1. Taxonomy (GTDB): domain Bacteria; phylum Pseudomonadota; class Alphaproteobacteria; order Rhizobiales; family Rhizobiaceae; genus Pararhizobium. The sequence goes on from UBTA01000024.1 coordinate 66,009, forward strand.
GAATGGCAAACGCATCCAGGAAACCGAACAGCAGGCAGGCCAGCATGATATTTACCGGCCGCCATTTGGCAAAGATCAGTGCGGCAAGCGCGATATAGCCCTTGCCGGCCGTCATGCCCTTGACGAACCCGGCGCTCATGGCGAGCGATAGATAGGCCCCGGCAAAGCCGCAGAGAATGCCGCAGCAGATAACCGCCCGGTAGCGCAGCCAGATCACCGAAATACCGGCCGTATCGACGGCACTCGGATTTTCGCCGACAGCGCGAAGGCGCAGGCCAAACCGCGTGCGGTAGAGTATCCACCAGCTGAACGGCACAAGCGCGAAGGCGACATAGGTGAGGATGAAATGGCCGGACAGCAATTCGGAATAGATCGGCCCGAGAAACGGCACGTCCCTCACCGCATCGGCAAACGGCAAGGTCACCGTCTGGAAGCGGGCATCGCCGGACAGTGCCGGTGTACGGCCGCCCTGGCGGAACCACGCTTCGCCGAGAATGACGGTGGAGCCTGCGACGATGAAGTTGATGGCGACGCCGGAAACGATCTGGCTGCCGCGCTGGGTGATCGAGGCATAGCCGTGCACCAATGACAGCAACACGGAGATGAGGACGGCGGCCAAAAGGCCCAACATCACATTGCCGGTGACGGCAGCGACAGCACCGGCGGCAAAGGCGGCACCGAGCATCTTGCCTTCAAGGCCGATGTCGAACACCCCCGCCCGCTCGGTGAACAGGCCGGCGAGCGCTGCAAAGATCAAGGGCACGGAAACGCGGATGGTCGATTCGAGGATCGCGATGATCGTGTGGAAAAGATCCATGGCTCAGGCTCCCCTTGTCTGCGCGGCGGCTACGGAGCGGCGGCCGATACTTGCAAATGCGCGGCCAATGGCGGGGCGGAACATGTTTTCCAGCGCACCGGCAAAAAGGATGACGAGACCCTGGATGATGACGATCATGTCACGCGAGATGGCCGGCATTTCGAAAGCGATCTCGGCGCCGCCCTGATAGAGCATGCCGAACAGGATTGCCGCCGGAATGATACCGGCCGGATGCGACCGGCCCATCAGCGCCACCGCGATGCCAACGAAACCAGCGCCCTGCACGAAATCCAGCTGCATGCGGTATTGCTCGCCCATGATCGGGTTCAGCGCCATCATGCCGGCCAGACCGCCTGATATCATCATGACGATGATAGTGATGCGCGCCTCGCCGATGCCGGCATAGCGCGCGGCAGACGGGCTGTGGCCCATGGTGCGCATCTCATAGCCGAGCTTGGTGCGCCAGATCAGTACCCAGACGCCGAAGGCTGCGAGAAGCGCCAAGAGGAAGGAGACATTGAACGGCGAATTGCCGAGATTGAGCCCGAAAATCGACATCAGCCAGTCCAGCTTAGGCAATTGCCCGCCCGCCTCGAACGTGCGGGTCTGCGGCGCCATCTGGCCGAGCGGCTTCAGCACCTTGGTCAAAAGATAGACCATCAGGCTGGAGGCGATGAAGTTGAACATGATGGTGGTGATGACCACGTGGCTGCCGCGCTTGGCTTGCAGCCAGCCGGGCAGGAAAGCCCACATGGCGCCAAAAGCGGCGGAACCGATGATCGCCAGCGGAAAGACCACGAACCAGGGCATGGTCTTGTCAAGCCAGAGACAGGCGAGCGCCACGCCGATGCCGCCGATATAGGCCTGGCCTTCGCTGCCGATGTTGAACAGCCCGGCATGGAAGGCAACCGCGACCGAGAGGCCGGTGAAGATGAAGGTCGTGGCATAATACAGCGTGAAACCGATATATTCGCCGCGGCCGAAGGCGCCGGTGATCATGTAATAGGCGGCATCCAGCGGATTTTCACCAACGAGGAGCACGACGAGCCCGGCAACAAGGAAGGCAACGACCAGATTGAGCAGCGGGATCAGAATATATTCGGCCCAGGCCGGCAGTTTTGCGTATGGATTGCTCATTCGGCGGCCTCCTTGCGGCCTTCGACACCGGCCATCAACAGGCCGAGCTCCCCTTCGGTCGCATCCGGATCCCGCTCGCCGACGACACGGCCGGCAAACATGACGATGATACGATCGGACAGGGCGCGAATTTCATCGAGTTCGACGGAGACGAGCAGGACAGCCATGCCCTGATCCCGCATCTCGATGATCCGCTTGTGGATGAATTCAATGGCGCCGACATCGACACCGCGCGTCGGCTGACCGATGATCAGGACGTCCGGCCCGCGCTCCATTTCGCGCGCCAAAACGATCTTCTGCTGGTTGCCGCCGGAGAAATTGGCTGTTTTCAGCCGGGGATTGGGTGGCCGGATATCGTATTTCTTGATCTTTTCCTCAGCATCCGCCTGGATAGCCTTGGTATTCAGGAAGACCCCGTTCAGGAAGCGCTTTTCGTGGTGATAACCGAGAATACCGTTTTCGGCCTCCTCGAACTTCAGCACCAACCCGACATGATGGCGATCTTCCGGGACATGGCCAAGGCCGCGGTCGCGCAGTTCGCGTGGATCAACATGGCCGGTCACGTCGATCGGCTTGCCGTTCAGCAGCACCTTGCCGCCGACTGCCCTGCGGATACCCGAGATTGCTTCCAGAAGCTCCGACTGGCCATTGCCAGCCACGCCTGCAATGCCGACGATTTCGCCGGCACGCAGATTGAAGGAGACGTTATCGACCATTGTGACGCCGCGGCCATCGCGCACCGTCAGGTTCTCGACCGAGAGTTTCACCTCACCCGGATTGGCAGCACCCTTTTCGACCCGCAGCAATACGCGGCGGCCGACCATCAGTTCGGCCAGTTCCTCAACCGAGGTTTCCTTGGTCTTGCGCGTCGCCACCATCTCGCCGCGGCGCATGACGGAGACCTCGTCGGTGATCGCCATGATCTCGCGCAGCTTGTGGGTGATGAAGATGATCGTCTTGCCCTGATCCTTCAGCTGGCCGAGGATGCGGAAGAGGTGATCTGCCTCCGGCGGCGTCAAAACACCTGTCGGCTCATCGAGAATGAGGATATCGGCCTTGCGATAGAGAGCCTTGAGGATTTCGACACGCTGCTGCAATCCAACAGGCAATTGCTCGATCAGCGCATCCGGATTGACCTCCAGCGCATATTCCTTTTCCAGCCGCTTCAGCTCGACGCGGGCCTTGGAAATGCTGGTATTGAGGATCTGGCTTTCTTCGGCGCCGAGCATGACATTCTCAAGCACGGTGAAATTCTCCACCAGCATGAAATGCTGGTGGACCATGCCGATGCCGCTGGCGATCGCCGCGTTCGGATCCTTGATCGTCACGGTATTGCCGTCAATGACGATATCGCCTCTGTCGGCCTGGTAGAAGCCGTAGAGGATCGACATCAGCGTCGATTTGCCAGCGCCATTTTCACCGATAATGCCGTGAATGGTGCCCTTGCGGACGGTCAGGTTGATATTCTTGTTGGCATGGACAAGGCCGAAGCTCTTGTCGATGCCACGCAGCTCGATGGCAATATCGCTCATATTGACCCATGTTCCCCAAGTCGGCCCGGTTATCTCCGCTTTGACAGCGGTAGCCCGGGCATCGATTTTTTTACCAGTTGGTATAAGTTTAGCATCGAATTCCGGACGCGTAAGTCAAAAAATCGAAAGCTCATCCACTCTTCCCAGATCATTGCGGAGAGTCCAGCGCGATTTACGCACTTCCGGGCGAAACGCAATATCACTGTACGCCAGACTTTATCGATGATGTGGATATGATAGGAGATGGCATGGCGCATGAACGGCTGCCCTGAGGAAAAACCATGAGCAATGACAGCGAGCGCATCATCCGGCTCGAGGAAACGATCGCGCATCAGGCAAAGACGATCGAGGAACTGTCCGATCAATTGACGCAGCAATGGACGGTGGTCGAACAGGTCCGGACCAAGCTCGACCGGCTGACCGAGCGCTTCCTCAGCCTTGAGGAGCAGAGCCTCGAAGCGCCGGCAAATAGCCCTCCACCGCATTACTGAGCCGGCTATTTAACTGCTCGCGAATGCAAAAAGCCGCCAATCCCAGGGAACGGCGGCTTTCTTATTCAATTATTCGAAATCAATAGGGGCAGGCTTCATCCGACATGTAGTCGTGAACCTGAACCGTGCCGGCAATGATGTCGGCCTTGACCTTGTCAACTGCAGTCAGCATTTCAGGCGTGATCAGCGCCTTGTTGTTGTCGTCGAGCGCGAAGCCGACGCCGTCTTCCTTGAGGCCGAGGTTCGAAGCACCGAACTCGAACTTGTCGTCCTTGGCAGCCTTGAAGGCTTCGTAGACGGCAACATCGACGCGCTTCAGCATCGAGGTCAGGACCTTGCCGGGCTGAAGGGCGTTCTGGTTCGAGTCAACGCCGATGCCGAGCTTGCCGGCGTCTGCTGCGGCCTGAAGCACGCCAACGCCGGTACCGCCGGCAGCGTGATAGACGACGTCAGAGCCCTGATCCATCTGCGACTTGGCGATTTCGCCACCCTTGACCGGGTCGTTCCAGGCATCCGGTGTCGTGCCGGTATAGGCTTCGAGCACCTTGACGTCAGCGCCGGTGGACTTGGCGCCACCGATGAAGCCACAGCCGAACTTGTGGATCAGCGGGATATCCATGCCGCCGACGAAGCTGACGGTCTTCGACTTCGAAGCGAGACCGGCGAGAACGCCGACGAGATACGAGCCTTCCTGTTCCTTGAAGACGATCGACTTGACGTTCGGCTTGTCAACGACGGTGTCGATGATGGCGAACTTCGTGTCCGGATATTCAGCCGACAGCTTTTCCAGCGGCGGCGCCCAGTTGAAGCCGACAACCACGATCGGGTTGTTGCCGTCACCGGCGAAGCGGCGCAGCGCCTGCTCGCGCTGGGCGTCGTTGCTGATTTCAAATTCGCGGTATTCAATGCCGGTTTCGGTCTTGAACTTTTCCGCGCCGTTGAAGGCTGCTTCGTTGAAGGATTTGTCGAACTTGCCGCCGAGATCGAAAATGAGCGCCGGCTTGACGTCGGCGGCAAGCGCCGTGGCCGACATCATCGAAAAGGCAAAGAGACCGAGGAGGGTTTTTTTCATTGTGCAGCCCTGTTGTTGCTATTGATCTTGTTGGGTCCTCCCGCAAGCTCCTCTGCGGGAGCATGTCTGCGGAACCACCACTCCCTTTTGGGGATGTCTGGCTGGCGCGCATCCTTACATGCCTCAAATCAAAATTCACCCGAAATTTTTCAATTGGTAAAAAAAGGTAAATGGCCCAAAAAACCGGCAAAATCATCGCTTTGCAGGCAGAGCAAGATCATTGCTCCTGGCACAGGCGCCGGCCACAAACGGAAAAGCCGCGGCGCTTAAGCACCGCGGCTGTCGATATTTTCAATATGTGCGGGCTTACCAGGACTTGCTGAGTTTCAGTGTCACGGTGCGCTGATCACCGTAGCCGCAGGTGAAGAGGCCCTGGCAACCCTTGACGTAATCCTTGTCGAACAGGTTGGTGACATTGAGCGCCGCACCCCAGCCGTTCTTCTCGTAACGGATCGCCGCATCGGCAATCACAGCATCTGGAACCTTGGCGGTATTGGCCATATCGGCGAAAGATTCGCCCTGATAGCGCAGGCCGCCGCCCAGGCTGACGCCTTCCAATGCACCTTCCATCACCAGATACTCGACCCACAAGGCAGCCTCATGTTCCGGGATCAGATAGGGCCGGTTGCCGATGATCGTGGGGTCGCCGTCTTCCGTGACTTCCAGGTCATTATAGGTGTAGCTGGCCAGCATTTTCCAGTTCTGGGTCAGGTTGAACTTGCCTTCCAACTCGAAGCCGGTGGATGTGACCTCACCGATCTGGTCCTGGTAGGACGGTGGGCCTGCGATCGTGGTGGTGACGTTCTGCTTGACGATCTGATAGACCGAAGCCGTCAGCGAACCGTCGATGAACGACGGTTCGTACTTGATCCCGCCTTCGACCTGATGGCCCTCTTCCGGCTCCAGCGCACCCCCGCCGCCGGCCAGCGTGCCGATCTGCGGATTGAAGAAGGTTGCGACCGACACATAGGGCGTGAGGCCGTTTTCGAACTCATAGGCAAGACCGGCGCGGCCGCTGAGCGCGCTGTCGTTGGTTTCATAAGACCCCGTCGCCAGGCGCGAATGGTTTTCGATATCCACATAGTCATAGCGGCCGTTCAGCGTCAGCAGCCATCCATCGCCGAATCGGATCTGGTCCTGCGCATAGACCCCGGTCTGCTTCAGGCGCGTGACCCCATCGAGATAGGTGAAATAGGCAGGCAGCCCGCCGCCATAGACCGGATTGGCCGGATCCAGATCCGACGCCGGGAATGCGGAGGCCTGGGTCTGATCGATCTTGAAATTCTTGTAATCGAGGCCGAGCAGCAGCGAATGATCGAGCGGCCCGGTGGAGAACTCCTTTTCCGCCCGGTTATCGACGCTGAAACTATCGACGGACGTATCGTGCTTGAAGCCGAGACGGGCGAGGTCATAGCTCGCAGTATAGGCGTAGGGGTAGACAAGCTCCTCGGCCTTGTCGAGATGGCTGTAGCGCAGGTTCTGCGAGACCTTCCAGCCGTTATCGAACTCGTGCGAGAATTCGTAGCCGAACATCTGCTGGTCATAGCGGCCAAAATCATGATCCGGCTCGCCGAAGAAAAGATCGCGATCGATCTTGCCGAACGGCGCATTGGTGACTGTGCCTTCGTATGGCAGGAAGCCGTTGCCGACATGGGTTTGATCGAACGCCGAGGCGATCGCATACACTGTCAGCGACGTCGCATCATCCGGCGCATAGGTGATCTGCGGCATGATGAAGCCGCGCAAATCCTCGGAATAATCCGAATAATTATCGCCGCCAGCGACCTTGCCGGTGATGCGGTAGGTGATCGTGCCATCGGCATTCAGCTTGTCATTGGCGTCGAAGCCGAAGAAGGCATTGCCGAAGTTGTTGATGCCTATCTCGGTGGAATAGGCGGGCGCCTCCTGCGGCCGCTTGCGCACGAGATCGACGATGCCGCCGGGGCTCGCGCCGCCATAGAGCACGGAGGCCGGACCTTTCAGGACCTCGACGCGCTCCATCATGTAGGCGTCCGTCTGGAAGCCGCCGAAACCGAAGGAATAGAGATTGAGGCCGTCGAGGAAGACCCCGGTCTGGGTCGCGTCGAAGCCGCGGATGTAGAACCAGTCGGTATCCGGATCGCTGCCGAAGGGCTCGGTCGAAACACCGGCGGTGTAGCGCAGCGCCTCGTCGATCTTGGTGATGACACCGCGATCGTCCAGCTCCTTGCGGCCGATCACTGAAACGGACTGTGGAATTTCCGAAACCGGCGTCGCGGTCTTCGATCCCGTGCCCGTCGCCTTTGGCACGTAGCCATCGACGGGACCGGTCGTGGCGTCCTCGCTAGGCTTGCCGCCCTTGCCGCCTTCGACGGTGAGGCGTTCCAGTGTCGTGGCGCCGCCCGTTGCCCCGTCCTGCGCATAGGCCGGCTCTGCCACGGTGATTGCCGCAACAGCCGCACTCGCCATCAATACCCGGTGGAGACCAGTCCCCTTGATCTGCATGAATTCGTCACCCCAGCTTGAACCGGGCGCCTTCGCCCCCGTCGGCGGCACGCAATCCGGCGTTTCCATGAACATAAGCGGAGTCTTTAGCTCAACTATGATGGGCCGGGATTGTCTCTGACTGCGGTTCTTGAACGTTTCTGGTCCATATTCCGCATTGTGCCCAGCCAAAGCGCAAATGCTCAGAGCCTCTGGCTTTTCGCCCAGGTCGCCGGCGTCGCACCGACAGACTTGCGGAACACACGGGTAAAGTGCGCCTGGTCGGCAAAGCCCGTCTCGGCCGCAACGACGCTCATTGGCAACTCGCCACTTAGCATCAATTGCTTGGCCCGCTCGATGCGCGCCTTCATCTGCCACTGGTGCGGCGGCAAACCGGTCGAGGCCTTGAACGCGTGGCTGAAATAGGATTGCGACAGGCCGGTGAGCGTTGCCAGCTCTTCCATCCGGATGCCGCGCAGGCAGTTTTCCTCGATATAGTCGATCGAGCGGCGCAGCTGCCATGAGGCCAGTTCGCTGCGCTTGCGCGTCCGCACTGGACCGAGCTTCATGACATCCACCAACAGCGCAACCGACAGACCGTCGCCATAGAGATCGTGCAGCGGCTGCGGATTGGCGCATTCGGCCGCGATCAGTTCGGCCAGGGCGAGGAACCGCGGCTCGGAAAACATCAGCTGCGGCGTATCCAGCTTGCGCCTGTCGAGATCCTCCATCAGCCGGCGGCTGAGAACCTCCGCGTTGAAATGCAGATCGAGATGGCGGACATAGTTCACATCGATCATTTCGGCCCACAGTTCCATGCCGGCCGGAATATAGGAAATGATCTGGCGGCGGCTGTCTTCCGCGACAGCGTGGTGCGTCTGCCGCAGCCGGATATTGCGCCGGCCGCCGCCCTTGGCGTCGAGTACGATGAACAGCCGGGGGTCGTCCGCCACGTAAAACCCGCCGGCGACCGGCGCACATTCGACATCCCAGAGATCGGCGACGATGCCGTTCCACTCGCGGCGGTTCAGCCCACCGATGACGGAGAACCCGGAAATCCTGTTGTTCATGCGCGGCTGGAAAGTCATGACATCTCGGCAGAATCGGCTTTCGCCGCGGATCGGAATAAAACCTGCTTTTAATAATCAAGTTTTAATATTCCAAATCCGGCATCTTTGCAATTCCTGAAATGCGCACAAAACCCTTGTTTGTCGGGCGTTGTGTCCTTTTCGCCATGCCGGACGTGTCCCGTTCGGCGATCGATCTGGGCTGTGCGTGTAAAAAACCGACGTCAGCGGAAAGCAACCAGACTTCCTGACCCCGATTCAGCCTTTGCTCAGGCCGAGAACCGCCCTGCAGCGGGCGGGCGCTTATAGGCGATGAGCCAAAGGATCAGTGCGATCAGCAGGAAGAAGGCAAAAGCCGGCTGCTGCAGCGACCACCGGATCAGCGGATCGAGAAAGGCGCCATTCGAATGCGGCCGCTCCAGGCTCTGCACCAGCGACTGCGTCGAGGACCCGCCGGCTGCGAGCGCTGCGGCCAATGGCGTCAACACCGGCTGCGATGCCGAGACCGATTGGATGGCATCGACGGATGCGACGAGAACACCCATGACCAGCGCCAGAAAACTCGCAAACCGCAGCAAAAACCGCATTCCGCCTCCACTATCCGTTCGTATTTGCCCGGTCCAGCAAGCAATAAGCACAGGCTATGGCAAGTGCAATCCCACCTTTTCAGAGGAGCGGATCGCAAGAAGTCAAAAAACTGTCAGAAATCAGTTGATCCTACCGAGTTCCTCGGTATATATCGCGCCGGTCCGCAGGTTTTCGCCCGCGGCCTACCCGGTTTGGCTCAGCCGAACGGGGTTTTCAGGAGAAAGCAAGCGCTTGTCTCTAATCCATCGGCCCCAACCGCCGATGTGATTGACAAAACGGACAGGTGGCCGAGTGGTTGAAGGCGCACGCCTGGAAAGTGTGTATACGTGAGAGCGTATCGCGGGTTCGAATCCCGCTCTGTCCGCCATCTTCCCCTGTCTCCTCATATGCACCCCCTTTTCAACGAAACACGGCAATGCGCGTTTGTGTTGCCATTTGCGTGATCCATGCTTCCCGGCGGCCTTTTCCTGCGGTAAACCGTCGAGGCAATCCGCTTTTGACGTGAATATGCTTCGCATCCTCGATGTTACCGCCCAAGGAGAAATAAGCATGGTCTATGTTGCATCCCCCAAACGCGCCGCTGGTCACCCGGACAGAGCTCTCGATTGCGAAGAGGCACTCGAAGTTGCGCTGAAGCATCTGTCGGAAGACGATACCCTGACCGAACAGGCGATCGAAACGCAGCTTTTGGAGGACGGTCTGGCCGCCGGATGGGAGGACGCGGAACTTCGTATCGCCATCGCAGACCTCCGCCGGAATGCTGCGCTCGGACTACAGGGGCTTTCCGGATAACGCGACGGCCGGTAATTGACACGACCGCGTGCTGCCTCCTGCCCGTGGCCCTTGCAGAAAGTCACCGATGCGGGCCGCAGGGGCCGGAACGCGCTGTGTCAAAAATACAATATGAACCTGTGTCATGGATTGACCGGCCCCGCCAAGTAGCGTGTGCCGGTCTTGACGGCGGCGATCGAGTGTGGACTGAGTTGAGGCCACAATTCCGGGCAGCGTTGTGAACTTTTGTTTTTGTTGGAAGCGTATCATGACCTTAGCATCGGACGGCAGGCCAACGACGTCATCTCTGCCGGGACGCCTCCGGCGCATGGCCGTGACGCTCCCGCTCGTCATTGCCCTGAGCGCGTGCGGCGGTCATGTCAAAGGCGTGATGCAGCCGCTCAACATCGCCGCCGAGCCCAAGGGAAATGCCGTCGTCGATATGCTGGTGGCGACCAGCCGGCTGCCCTCGGGCGATCCCGCAACGCTGTTTTCCGGCGAGCGCAGCGTACAGGCTTCGCTCACCGATGTCGCGGTTTCCATTCCGTCCAGCACGGTGCGCGCATCCGGCACCGTGCAATGGCCAAAGAAGCTGCCGCCCAATCCAGACACCGATTTCGCGGTGGTCCGCGTCCAGCCGGTGCCAGACGTTCCGCAGGCGCGTGAATGGGTCCGCAAACACTCGTCCGGCGGCCATGCGATGGTCTTCATCCACGGCTTCAACAATACCTATGAGGATTCGATCTTCCGCTTTGCCCAGATCGTTCACGATTCCCGGGCCGACGTGACACCCATCCTTTTCACCTGGCCCTCGCGTGCCAAGGTGTTCGACTATAATTACGACAAGGAAAGCACCAACTATTCGCGCACCTCGCTTGAGAACACGCTGAAGACGCTGGTCGAGGACAAAAACATCAAGGATATCACCATCCTGGCCCATTCGATGGGAACCTGGCTGGCGATGGAATCGATCCGCCAGATGGCGATCCGCGATGGCGGCCTCCCGAAAAAGATCGAGAACGTCATCCTTGCCTCCCCCGATATCGATGTCGACGTGTTCTCCCGGCAATGGAACGAGCTTGGCAAGAACAAGCCGAATTTCACCATTTTCGTCTCGCAGGACGACCGTGCACTGGCGCTATCGCGCTACATTTCCGGCGATGTCCAGCGGCTTGGACAGATCAATCCTGCCGAAGAGCCATATAAGAGCAAGCTCGAAGCGGCCGGCATCACCGTTGTTGATCTGACGAAGGTGAAATCGACCGATCGCCTCAACCATGGCAAATTTGCCGAAAGCCCGGAAATCGTGCAGCTGATTGGTCAGCGGCTGGTGACCGGCCAGACATTGACGGATTCCGATGTCAGTCTGGGCGATGGCATCACGGCTCTGGTGGCCGGCACGGTCAACACCGTGGGACAGGTCACGGCAACCACGGTTGCGACGCCTGTTGATCTCCTCTCTGGAAACCTGAAGCTGCCGAAGAAGAAAAAGCCGGGAGAGGTCGATGGCGCCTTCCAAACGCAAAATACTCCGTCCCAGTGAACGGCACGACGCTCCAACGACCTTGAAGACGCCGAGGATCCTGTAGGAACAATCTCGGTGGAACCATCCGCCCGTGAGGATCGTTTTACTCCCGATAAAGGAGAACGATGATGCCGACAACAATCCCGACACCACAGGACGATGGCCCGCGCGGGCCGCAATCCACCCCCGGACTGCCGGATCGTTCGCAGGAAAAGCCGGCAACGCCACCGGTAATCGATAAAGGCGACACCAAAAACCCCAACGACCCCGTGCTGGAGCCCGCGCTTTTGCCGATCGGCGACCCGGCCGGAATGGCTTGAGGAGCGTTCCATGTCCACCGATGATAGCAATGTAACGCCGGAGCAGAAGAAGCCTAGCGACGTCCACCGGTCGCCAGGTCAGCCTTCGCATGCCGACGAAAGATCGAAAGCGCCGCCTATGGTTCAGCCGTCCGGCGAAAAGGACGCCAGTGAAAAGCCGGTGGTAAACCCGGTCACCGGCGGCGCCATCTGAGGAGACCAGCAATGATCGTTTCCGAAATGCAGAAAAACGCCGCCCACCGCGCATACCGGCAGCTGATGCTGCGCCAGGGGCTGATGTGGCTTACCGGCATAACGCTGCCCGTCCTGCTGTTGATCGCGATTTTCATGTTCTGACACCGATGAAAGAGCCCGCCGAAGAATTTGGCGGGCTTTGCTGTGGGCTGCGACTTCACACGACAGCTTCGCTAATGTGTCAGGACCTCAACCATGTTCTCGACCAAGTGGACGCCAATGACGGAGGCAGCAGCTTCCTCGACGCAGCCGATCTCTGCCTCGCAAGAAACGTAGCCGCTGAGCACAACTGTGCGGCCCAACGCCATGACCGACAGGCTGGATGTGTCGATCAGGGCGACATACTGAATGTAGCGTAACACCTTTCCGGCCAGATCGTCGTCAGTCAGATCGGAGTGGTCATCGTGGTGAATATAGATCTGTTTGTGCATGGCCATGGTGTCCTTCCAAGGGACAACGCAGGCTTTTCCCGAATGTTCCGCTTTTTGCAAAACGCAGAGAGACGTGTGCAGCGGATCAGTGTTTCGGCTGTATATGAATGAACGCCTCGACTGCCGCAGCAACGAAGTCCTGACGCGCATAGTCCACGGGCCATTCGCCGCGCAGGACGCACTGACATGTCCTTATCGCTGCCTCATAGGCACAGCCATCGTGCACCGGCCACCGGCGAAGAAGGCATTCCGCCGCTTCACGCGTGTTGCGGATAACGCGGTACCGGCCTATTCCGTCTAGTTCGAGGACGACGGGGTCCTGCCACCATTGCTCAACCATTCTGCAACCTCCTGCAACCGCCTTATCATATGAGCCTTGTGTGAAATATGCGGCCGGTGGCGGCATGCTCACGGTCCCCGGGGTTGCGGCGCTGCGCCGAAAGGATCGATAGCACCGCGCGTCAGCCTTGACGTGTAAGGGCCGCTGTAGCACTTTCAAATTACTGCATAATTCCCCAANNTTGGGGAATTATGCAGTAAGGCGGATATTCATTCCGCCAAGAGGCGGCGCCTGATGTCCGATGTCTTCCTGAATGTCGTACCGATCTTTGTCCTGATCCTTCTCGGTTGGCTGATCGTCCGGATGAATTATCTGAAGGCATCCGTGGGAGACGCGCTCGGTGATTTCGTTTTCCGCGTCGCCGTGCCGGTTCTGCTGTTCCGCACCATTGCCGAAGCCGATTTCAGGGATGGCTCGCCTTGGCCGCTCTGGGTCGCCTATTTCTCCGGTGTGTGTGTGACATGGACCCTGGGGCATCTTGCTGCGACACTGTTTTTCAAGAAGGATGCGCGGATCGGCGTGCTGGCCGGGGTTTCGTCCGCTTTTGCCAATACCGTCTTCATCGGCCTGCCGCTCGTGTCGCGCAGCGTCGGCGAAGAAGGTGTCGTGGCGCTGTCCATTCTTCTGTCCGTGCATCTGCCGGTCATGATGATTGCCGGAACGATCCTGATGGAGCGGGCCGAACGCAAAACCAGCGGCAAGCCCGGCCAGAGTCCGCTTAGGCTGCTGAAGGGCATCCTGCGCAACCTGGTGCGCAATCCGCTGGTCATCGGGCTGGCGCTTGGGGCGCTGGTTCATCTCATCGGCATGCCGCTCGGTGGCCCGGTCAAGATCGTCGTCGATCAACTGGCGGGCGTCGCAGCCCCGGCAGCCCTGATCTCGATCGGCATGGCGGTCGATAAATATGGGCTTGCCGGCAATACCGGCCTTGCTTCGGTGACTAGCACTCTGAAGCTGATCGTGCTGCCGGCAACCGTCTATGGCGCCTGCCAGTTGCTCGGCCTCAACAGCAACTGGACGGCAGCGCTGGTGCTGACGTCATCCGTTCCCACCGGCGTCAATGCCTGGCTGATCGCCAACCACTTCAACGTCGGTCACGGCCTTGCCTCCTCGACGATAACAATCACTACGGCACTCGGCGTCATCTCGGTTTCCGCCTGGGCCTATATCCTGCTTTAGCAGAAACGACAGAACCCCAGACACGAAAAAGCCCGGCACATCGGCCGGGCTCTGTTCATTCTGTCGCTGCTCTGGACGTTGTCCTTATGGAGCAGGTGCCGCCTCGGTGGCAGGCTTCGTTGCTTCGCCTTCGGTCGCGGGCTTTGCAGCCTCACCTTCGGTCGCGGGCTTGGCAGCTTCGGCCTCGGCAGCCGGCTTTGCGGCCTCGCCCTCAGCAGCAGGCGCGGCGGCGGCAGTTGCGTCAGGCAATGCGACCGGCGCATCAGCCTGTTCGCGCAGCCAAGCGATCAGGTTGGCGCGTTCGTCCGGCTTCTTGACGCCGGCAAAGCCCATGGCGGTGCCGGGAACGTGCTTCTTCGGCGCTTCGACGAAGAAGCTCAGGTGATCGTAGGTCCAGGTCTTGTTGGCTTCGGCGAATGTCTTCATGCCGGCCGAGTAGGCAAAACCTTCATGCGAAGCGATCGGACGCTCGACAAGGCCCCAGAGGTTAGGACCAACCTTGTTGGCGCCTCCCTTATCTGCGGTGTGACAGCTCGCGCATTTCTTGAAGACGGTCGCGCCTGCGGCGGCATCCGCGGATGCCAGAAGCGGCTTGATATCGACTTCGACTTCCGCCGTGGCGCCTGCGCCGGCATCCGAAGCGCCTTCTTCGGCGATGATGGCAAAGCCTTCCTTTTCGGGAACTTCCGAATGGAAGATGCCTTCCGATGCAATCGATACGGACATCAAAACAAAAACCGTACCGAGGAAGGCACCCACGCCCATGTTTACATATGAGTTCATCCGCAAATGCTCCCCTTGCAACCGGCGCGAACAAAACGCCAGCCTATCTTGAAATCGCGCGGAACCTATGTCTTTTGGCTTTGTGTTGCAACAGACATTATAAGCCCCGGTCTGAGACCTTTTGACACTTTTCCGGCGCGTTTTGAAGGCCTAAGCATGAACAGCGACAATTTGGACAAAACCCTGATTCTGATCCCGGCGCGCATGGCCTCGACGCGGCTGCCCGGCAAGCCTCTTGCCGACATCTGCGGCTTGCCGATGATTGTCCAGGTCGCCTTGCGGGCAAGGGACGCGCAGGCAGGACGGATCGTCGTTGCCGTCGATCATCAGGACACGTTCGATGCCGTCACCGCTGCAGGTTTCGAGGCGGTGATGACCCGGGTAGACCATCAATCCGGCTCCGACCGCATCTACGAGGCGCTTTTGAAGAGCGACCCTGAAGGCAAGGCCGAGATCATCATCAACGTCCAGGGCGATCTGCCGACCATCGAGCCCGAAACCATCCGCGCCGCCCTCCGACCGTTGGAAAATCCAGATGTCGATATCGCCACGCTGACCGTCGAGATCGAGGAAGAGGCGGAAAAGACCAATCCGAACGTCGTCAAGGTTGTCGGTTCGCCGCTGTCGGAAACCCGGCTGAAGGCGCTCTATTTTACCCGTGCCACCGCGCCATATGGCAACGGCCCGCTCTATCATCACATCGGCCTCTACGCCTACCGGCGCGCAGCGCTCGAAAAATTCGTTTCGCTGAAACCATCGCCGCTGGAAAAGCGCGAATCGCTGGAACAGTTGCGGGCGCTTGAAGCCGGCATGCGCATCGACGTGGAAATCGTCAAATCGGTCCCGCTCGGTGTCGACACCCCGGCGGACCTTGAAAAAGCCCGGCGCCTTCTCGCCGCCAAAGCCTGATCGGACAGTTTCATGATTACCAAGACCAACCGGATTTCCTTCCAGGGCGACTACGGCGCCAATTCAGACATGGCGTGCCGCGACATGTTTCCGGACATGGAGCCTCTGCCCTGCCAGACCTTCGAGGATGCCTTCCTTGCCGTCGAGAACGGTGAGGCCGATCTGGCGATGATCCCGATCGAAAACACCATCGCCGGCCGCGTCGCCGATATCCATCATCTCCTGCCCGAATCACGGCTGCACATCATCGGCGAGTATTTCATGCCGATCCGCTTCCAGCTGATGGTGCTTCCGGGCGTTTCGCGCGACGAGATCCGCACCGTGCATAGCCATATCCACGCGCTTGGCCAGTGCCGCAAGATCGTCCGTGCCAACGGCTGGAAGCCGGTGGTGGCGGGCGATACGGCGGGTGCTGCCAAGCTGGTGGCGGAAATGGGCGACCGCTCGATGGCAGCCCTTGCCCCAAGGCTTGCCGCCGATCTCTACAAGCTCGAGATCGTTGCCGAGAATGTCGAGGACACGGAAAACAACGTGACGCGCTTCGTGATTCTTTCGCGTGAACCGAAGAACATCAAGCGGCAGGCGGATAACGACGTCATCGTCACCACATTCGTCTTCAACGTTCGCAATATCCCGGCAGCGCTCTACAAGGCACTTGGCGGCTTTGCCACCAACAGCATCAACATGACCAAGCTTGAAAGCTACCAGCTCGGCGGCAAGTTCATTGCCACGCAGTTTTATGCCGATATCGAGGGCCATCCGGACGATGCGCATGTGCGCCAGGCGCTGGATGAACTGCGCTATTTTTCCGAAAAGGTTCGCATCCTGGGCTCCTATGCCGCCCATCCGATGCGGTTGGTTCTGTAGCCAAAATACCGCAGCCCAAACCTACAAAAATTAGCGGCTGGAAATAAAAGCGAAAAGATGATTGTTTCGTATCGAACCCGTTTGTGCGTCGCATTGCGTGCGGCCTGATTCGCAGCGCGCAGTGCTTTCCCCGGCAACGACAGGCGCCTGCAATCTCAGGCGCGCGGCAAAGGTCGACACATGGCAATCAGGACACGTCTTTTCTGCTCTTCCGCCGCCTTGATGATCTCCACCGGGGCCTACGCCGCCGATGCAATCGTCGCTGCCGAACCTGAGCCCATGGAATATGTTCGCGTCTGCGATGCGTTCGGAAAGGGCTATTTCTATATTCCCGGCACCGAAACCTGCCTGAAGATCGGCGGTTATGTCCGGTTCGATTCCAACTACGGCGAGAGCCCCTATTCGGGTGAAAGCAATGGCTGGGATGCATTTACCCGCGGCACCATCACGCTCGATGCCCGATCCGACACCGAGTACGGAACGTTGCGCAGCTTCATCGAGTTGCGCAGCGATGTGAACAATATTACCGACACTAATACCTATCTCAACGGCGCTTATATCGAGATCGCCGGCTTTCGTGCCGGTTATGCCGATTCGCGCTATGACACCTGGCTGAACTCTGCCGGCAACATCATCAACGACGACGTCATCGATTATACCGGCGACCGGACCAACCAGGTCAGTTACGTTTATGGCGGCGATGTCGGCTTTTCGGCTTTGATCGGTCTTGAAGAAGGTGCAGGCAGCTACGATACCGGGTTTGCGCCCGTGCCGTCAGTCTCCTATCACGGTGACGACTTTCCACATGTGATCGGCGGCTTGCGCTACTACCAGGAAGAGGGCATGGGCATTGCCATGATCGGCGGCTATGACACCAATGCCGAGGCCTTCGGCGGCAAGCTCCGTGTCGACGTCAAGTTCAACGACATATTTTCGGTTTTCCTGATGGGCGGCTACCAGTCGGATTGGGACAACGATAACGGCCCTGGCGGCACGAGACGGCTCAACTATTACGGTCCATGGTTGGGCGATTGGGCTGCTTGGGGCGGGTTTTCCGCTAAGTTGAGCGAGAAGGCTTCGCTCAACGGTCAGGCAGCCTACGAAGAGGACGGAACCTTCGCGGCCGCTCTCAATGTCGAATACATGGTGACCGAGATGCTGAAGGTCCAGCCGGAAATCAACTATACCGAATTCGGTGGCGAACGCGGCAATGGCAGCGCCATCGGCGGCACCGTTCGTCTTCAGCGCAATTTCTAAGCCGGCAACCGCCTGAGATTTTATCGGCGTCCGCCATCGCGGGCGCCGATGTCGTTTATTTCGGCCAATCCAGCCAGTCGCGCATCAATTGGTGGGCGATGGCGCCCTTCGGCGGCGGGCCGAGTTCACCGGCTGCCAGCGTCACGCCGGTATTGCGCGCCAGCATCGCTGCGGTTTCCTCGCGGGTGAACCAGCGGCAATCTTCCAGCTCCTGATCGTCGCGGTGAATGTCGCGGGACTTTGCCTCGGCGTAACAGCCGATCATCAGCGTGTGTGGCATCGGCCAGGGCTGCGAGGCGTGATAGCGGACGCGGCCGACGCGGATGCCGGATTCCTCGAGCGTTTCACGCCGGACTGCATTTTCCATGGTTTCGCCCGGCTCGACGAAGCCTGCGAGACAGGAATACATGCCTTCGGGGAAATGCGGGCTGCGGCCGAGCAGGCAGAGGTCGTGCTCCAGATCGATCGTCAGCATGATGACGACGGGATCGGTGCGCGGAAAGACCATGTGGCCGCAGGCGGAGCAGATGCGACGGTAGCCGCCGCCCTTGCTTTCCATGGCGGAGCCGCATTTGCCGCAGAAGCGGTTGGTCGCATTCCAGCTGATCAGGCTCGAGGCCTGCGCGAACTGGCCGAGCAGCTCGTCGGTCAGCATCTGCTGGCGATAGAGCGTGCGGCCATCGGCCAGCTTGAACGGTTCCGGCAACGTTTCCTCGGTCATGCCGATGGGGACAGCCAGACGCGGCTCGCCATTCGGCAGGAAGCCGAGCAGGATGGCATCGTCGAGAACCGGTTCGAGACCGGCCAACTCGTAGGGCGCAAACAGCGGATCGATGATCTTCTCGTCGTGCTTGACCACCAGCTTGCCGCCGGAAAAGGCAAAGACATGCGCGCCTTCCTTGCGGAAAGCGGCCTGGACGCAATCGTCGGGACGATGTTCCGATTGTCTATCCAGGTGATTTTCGGAAAAGGCGACGAGCGTGCTCGGCTCGGGATGCGGGCTGTGCAGATCGAAGATCGATTTCGTCATGGTCAGAGATTTTCCACTATCCGTGCTGCGAATGCCTTGCGCGCCTCGTCGTCCCAGGGTTCAGCCGAACCGAAGCCCCAGACCGGCCCCGGCCAGTTGGCATCACCCTCGCTGCGGGCGATGACATGAACATGAAGCTGGCGGACGATATTGCCAAGCGCGCCGACATTGATCTTCGTCGCCTCCGTCACCTTTTTCAAGGCGGCTGCGACCATATTGGTTTCGAACGTCAGCATGGCCTGGTCGAGCGGCGTCAGATCGAAAATCTCGGACACGCCGTCCCGCTGCGGGATCAGCACAAGCCAGGGCCAGCGGCGGTCATTGTTGATCCGAAGCTGGCAAAGGCCGAGCGTGGTGATCAGCAATCCATCACGTTGAAGGCGTTCATCAATCTCGAAGGCAGGCAAGCGGATCTCCCGGAACAGCGATTTTGTGTTTGTTTGCACAATGGTAGCAGTTTTTTGAAGGCGTGGCTTGCATTTGGTTTGGATATTGCCGATATGTGAGCCGGGAGGTTGGTGGTGGACGAGCCACTCGCCAACCGGGTCAGGTCCGGAAGGAAGCAGCCCCAACGAGCCAGGCACGGGTCATCGTGCCAGCCTCCCACCCTTTTCCTTCTGTCCTTTCCGGACACGATTTGCAGCCAAGCGGCCCCGTCTTGGGGAAAAAAGGGCGATGAGCGAAGATAGTCTGATCCCGACATCCGAAAAGCCCGCCGCCTACCGCGTGCTTGCGCGAAAATACCGGCCGAAGGATTTCTCCGACCTGATGGTCGGCCAGGAACCGATGGTACGTACGCTCACCAATGCGTTCGAGACCGGCCGGATCGCGCAGGCCTATATGCTGACCGGCGTTCGCGGGGTCGGCAAGACCACCACCGCCCGCATCCTTGCCCGCGCGCTGAATTACAAGACAGCCGAGATCGACAAGCCGACGATCGACCTTCGCATTCCCGGTGAGCATTGCCAGGCGATCATGGAAGGCCGTCATGTCGATGTCATCGAGATGGATGCCGCCTCGCATACCGGTATCGACGATATCCGCGAGATCATCGAGCAAGTGCGCTACCGCCCGGTTTCCGCGCGTTACAAAGTCTATATCATCGACGAAGTGCACATGCTCTCGACCCAGGCCTTCAACGGCCTGTTGAAGACGCTCGAAGAGCCGCCGGAGCATGTGAAGTTCATCTTCGCCACCACTGAAATCCGAAAAGTTCCGATCACGGTCCTGTCGCGCTGCCAGCGCTTCGACCTGCGCCGCATCGGCGCGTCGGACCTGGTCGGCCTGTTTACCACCATTCTCGGCAAGGAAGGCATTTCGGCTGATCCGGATGCCATGGCAATGATTGCCCGCGCCGCCGAAGGCTCGGCGCGCGATGGCCTGTCGCTGCTCGACCAGGCGATCGCCCATGGCGGCGGCATCGTTGAAGTCGAGGCCGTGCGCTCGATGCTCGGTCTTGCCGACCGCGCCCGCATCGTCGATCTGTTCCAGCATATCGTCAAAGGGGATGTTGCCGCAGCGCTTGAAGAATTCGCCGGGCAATACGAGGCAGGCGCCAGCCCATCGGTCGTGCTGACTGACCTCGCCGATTTCACCCATCTCGTCACCCGGCTGAAATATGTTCCGGATGCCTCCAGTGACCAATCCTTGAGCGAAATCGAGCGCACACGCGGCGCCGAGTTCTCTTCCAGCATTGCGGTGACGACGTTGTCACGCATCTGGCAGATGCTGTTGAAGGGTATTCCGGAAACGGAAAGCTCTTCGCGCCCGGCCGGTGCTGCCGAAATGGTGCTGATCCGGCTTGCCCATGCCGCCCACCTTCCCTCACCGGAAGACGCGGCCAGGCGTTTGCTCGAACTCTCCAGTGGCGATGCGCCACGCCAGCCGTCCGCCCCGAGCGGCGGCAATGGCGGCGGCGCGCGGGCGTCGATGGGCGGATCGGTCCAGGCGCGCGGCAATGACATGCCGCCGGCGCAGCGGGCAACCGGAAATGGCGCAACCATGCTGCGCGCCGTACCCGACGTGGCACCGCCACAGGCCATGCCCGTCGGAAAGATCGAGGAACGGCCGGCCGAGGCACCTGTGGCCAAGGCTGAACCGAAAGTTCCCGTACGCTCCGTCAGCGATATCGCCGACCTTTGTGGCACCAACCGCGATATCAAGCTGAAAACGCTGGTGCGCGGTTTCGTGCGACTGGTGAATCTTGAGCCCGGACGGCTGGAAATCAACCTGCCGGAAGACGCGCCGAAGACGCTGGTTGCCGAGTTGCAGAAGAAGCTCGAGGACTGGACCGGCATCCGCTGGATGGTCATCCTCAGCCGTGAGCCCGGAGCGCCGACGCTGCTCGAGGCAGAGACGCGGGCGCAGGAAAAACGCGTCAGCGATGCACGCCAGGATCCGGACGTTGCCGCCATTCTCGCCAAGTTTCCGGGTGCCAAGATCACCGACGTGCGGATCAAGGGGCCGGAGCTGGAAGAGGAAAACGAGCCGGTGGCTGTCGCTGCCGCCGAATCCGAAGAGGGCGACATCCTTCCCGGCGACGATATCGAGCACTAGTTTGAGATTTATCGAGACATTCAGAAGAGGACATGACGATGCGTGACATCATGGGCATGATGGGCAAGGTCAAGGAAATGCAGGCCAAGATGGAGAAGATGCAGGAAGAGATTTCTGCGCTCGAAGTCGACGGCGCCTCTGGCGGCGGTCTGGTCACCGTGCGCATGGACGGCAAGGGCAACCTCAAGGGCCTCAAGATCGATCCGTCGCTGTTCAAGGAAGACGATGTCGAAATCCTCGAGGATCTGATCGTTGCCGCTCACAAGGACGGCAAGGACAAGGCCGAAGCCATCACGGCCGAAAAGACCCGCGAACTGACCGCCGGCCTGCCGATCCCGCCCGGCATGAAGCTGCCTTTCTAGGAAAAGCAGACGCTGGCGGGACTGTGAAAGTGCCCGCGGGGCACACTGACGACAAATTCTGAAAATAATTGTCTGGCGAGAGCGGTACCCCACTCTCCGTCATCCTCGCCCCTGTGGCGGCGATCCAGCGACCCGATGTCTGTCGGGTCAAAAGACTCTTTCAGCTCAAGGACTTGAGCTGGCTAGATTCCTGTGACGAGCACAGGAATTGTCTGTGACTTTTGTGCTTTACTGTTCTTGAGGCTGGCGATGCGATCCCCGGGGTGGCCACCCCGGGGATCGCCGCGGCAGGCGCCCGTACAGGAATAGGTCTTGCGACCGCCGTCATCAGGGGACACTGCCGCTCCAGCCTCGCATCGCTTGCTGACTTGAATGGGCCATCGCGACGATGCGCCCGCAGACAATGCAAAGCATGGAGCATCATGATGATAGACGATGACAAAATCCAGTCCGCTCTCGGTCTCGACGTATCCTGTGGCAGCGTCACCCTGTTCGACAGCCTGACCGGCCAGACCGTGACGATCGATAATACCCGCGAAGCCCTGCACTCTGCCCTTGAGGCCTACGGCGGACGAACGGACATGCTGGCGGTCTGCGAGGCGACCGGCGGTTATGAAGACCAGCTGCTTGCCGTACTGGTGGCGCTTGCCATTCCCGCCCATCGCGCTGACGCCGCCAAGGTCAAGGCCTATATCCGTTCCTTCGGCAAGCGGGCCAAGACCGACGCCATCGATGCGCGCTGGCTGGCGCAGTATGGCCTTGACCGCAGCCAAACCCTGGTTCGCTGGCAGCCGATCGAGGCCAGTCAAAGCCAGTTGCAGCTGCTGAGTGCCCGCCGGAGCGATCTCGTGGCCATGCGGGTCCAGGAAAAGAACCGGCTCAAAGCACCCCGCAGCGCCATGATCTCAGCCGATATCGAGGAGCATATCGCCGAGCTCGACCGGCGCATCGCCACAATCGAGGCGCAGATCGAAACCCTCATCCGCAAGGACCATGGCCTTCATCGCCGTGAAAAAGCTCTGCGCTCCATTCCCGGCATCGGTGCGACCATCGCAGCTCTCCTGATCGCCGCCATGCCCGAACTCGGCAGCATCAACCGCAGGCAGGCGGCCAGTCTGGCCGGATGCGCTCCGCATCCAAGAGACAGTGGAAAACTGAACGCCTACAGGCCAGCCTCCGGCGGACGCCGGCATCTCAGGCCCGCGCTGTTCATCGCAGCCCTCACCGCCATCCGCGGCGACAATCCGATGGCCACCGCATACAAGGCCTTCCTCGCCGCCGGAAAACCCAAACGCCTCGCACTCGGCGCCATCATGCGAAAGATCATCACCATCGCAAATGCAAGACTGCGCGAGGCCGAAATGAGGGCGAACAAC
>UBTA01000078.1 GCA_900468065.1 Hyphomicrobiales bacterium
CCGTTCGACTTTAGCTTTCTCACTGGCAATTGTGCCGTCGTCGGTCGATACTCGCTGGCACCTGCATGGAGCAGGCGAGGATCAAATCCGCGGGACGGTTGCGGAAATCAACCTGCAAGGTGATGTCGATGTCGCCGCGTTGTCACCACTTCTTCGCGGGAGCGCGTCGGCTAGACGATCGGCGCCTCGACGGCGCAGGTCGATGCCGTGCAGGCACGGCTCGCGGGGGCCCAGGCGAACCGCGACGATGCCCGCGAACAGTTGGGCCGGGCCTCGGAACTTGGTCAAGCGAGGGGTTTACGCACAGGCGAAGTTTCGATGAAGCCAAGCGTGTATTCTATCAGACGGAAGCGGCGGTAAAGGGTGCCGAGGCCGATCTTTTGAGTGCGCAGGAGGATCCCGGTCCGGCAGGCAGCGACAATCCAGCTTGAGGAAGCGATTGCGGCGCTACAACGGGCGCAGCTCGACCTGCTACGTACGACCGTCCGCGCGTGTCGTAACCAATCTGCAGCTGTCCATCGGAAAAGTGGTCAGTGCCGGCGAAGCCGAAACCCTGTTCGAGGCCCTTCCAGGTCAATTGTTTAAGGCAAGGTGGAAAGCGTCGGGCTCGGCGTATCGCAGGGCGGCACCCATCCGAGTACCGGCCTTCCGACCATTCGAAGCGACAGCGGCTGGGTCGCCGAGGCACAGCGCTTTCCCGTTCGGCTGGTTCTGGACGAAGGAAGGCCCAAGCGGTTCGCTACGGTTCGCACAAGCTTCGGCATTGACGGATCCTCTCCAGGGGGATAGGACGATTCCATGAGTAAAGATCTCCACGGACACAGACACGATACCCACCCCGACATCGTTAAACGGCTCAAACGTGCCGAAGGACATTTGAAAAGCGTAATCGCCATGATTGAGGGAGCCCGTCCGTGCCTCGATATCGCACAGCAGCTTCACGCGGTAGAGAAAGCGATCACGAATGCGAAACGGACGTTGATCAAGGATCACCTTGATCACTGTCTCGACGAGACAGTCGGATCCCTTGGCCGCGACCAAAGACAGACAATCGACGAGTTCAAAACCATCACCAAGTATCTGTGATGACGCTCCGATGTCGATGCCGATGAATGCCCCAGCCACGACGACCAAAAACTGACGTAAGGCGTGACCTAATGTTTTCCGTGCTGAAGATCCGAACCTATCGCCATCTCTTCCTTGCGCAGGTTATCGCGCTCCTGGGGACTGGTTTGGCGACCGTCGCCCTTGGTTTGCAAGCCTTCGAGCTCGCCGACGGGAACGCGGGCGCTGTCCTCGGCACGGCGCTTGCGATCAAAATGATTGCTTATGTCGTGGTCGCCCCTCTCGCAACGGCGCTCACAGAACAGGTGCCGCGACGTGCGATGTTGGTCACACTCGATCTGATCCGTGCAGCCGTGGCGCTCTGTCTTCCTTTCATCACCGGGGTGTGGCAGGCCTATCTGCTGATTTTCGTGCTTCAAGCGGCTTCGGCGGCCTTCACGCCGACGTTCCAGGCGACCATCCCCGACGTTCTTCCCGACGAGGACGATTACACCAATGCACTTTCGCTTTCCCGGCTGGCTTATGATCTAGAGAAGGTTGGAAGTCCGGTTTTGGCAGCCGCTTTGCTGGCCCTGATGAGCTACCACAATCTCTACCTGGGGACGGTTGTCGGATTCCTCGCATCGGCAAGCCTCGTCGTCTCGGTTCTCCTGCCTAACCCAAAGCCCGGGTCGCCACGCAGCATCTACGACAGAACGACGCGTGGCATCCGCCTCTATCTGACCGTCCCGCGCCTTAAGGGCCTTTTCGCACTCAACCTCGCTGTCGCTGCGGGGGGCTCGATGGTATTTGTCAACACGGTTGTCCTGGTCCAAAGTGTTCTGGGGCTGGGGGAGCGCTATACGGCGTTCGCTCTCGCCGCCTTCGGTCTCGGATCAATGCTTGCGGCCTTGTCGCTCCCCCGCCTTCTGAAGAAGATCGACGATCGTTCGACCATGCTAGCTGGGACTGCCGTTCTTGTTGCCTCACTACTCGTGGGAATGTTCACGACCTCCTATACGAGCCTAGTCGGAGTCTGGGCGTTGATTGGCATCGGCTACTCTCTTGTCCTGACGCCGTCGGGTCGAATCCTCAGGCGATCCGCTTCCCCGGCCGACCGGCCGGCCCTGTTCGCAGCCCAGTTCGCCCTGTCACACGGATGCTGGCTGATTACCTATCCGCTGGCGGGATGGCTCGGTGCCACGGCCGGCATCACGGCTACTTACGTTGCCCTCGCTGCAGTCACTGGGCTAGCAGCGTTTGCTGCAAGTGCTCTTTGGTCTTCAGACGACGACGATAAAAACCACGTCCCCATCAACCTGGCCGTGGGTCATGCACAAACTACCGGCGAGCGGTAACACCCAGGCAATCGAGCTCAGGCGGATTTGTGCATGTTTTGCCGGGGAGGGGAACGCGGATGCCTGTGTCTAGTGCCGAAACCCGCCAACATCGAGCTTGGAGACGGCGCGGCGTCTGTGGAAGGATATCGTTAGAGGTTTGGGCGACGATATGAGCGTGCCGTGCCCCTAGAAGAATTGACCGATGGATGAGAGTAGTCAGACGACAGCTTCGCCGCCGTCCACTACGAGGATCTGGCCTGTGATGTAACTAGACCGGTCGGAAACGAGGAACAGGATCGATTCCGCGATCTCGCCCACATCTGCCCATCGTCCCATCGGCACCTTGTCCCGCACATAGGCCTCGATCGCGGCGCGTCCCCCCATCTGGGCGATGAAGGGGCTGTTGAAGGGGGTGTCGACCCAGCCGGGGCAGAGCGCGTTGACGCGGATGCCGAACCTTGCATAATCTCCGGCCATCTGCCTGGTCATGGCGATGACGGCATGTTTCGTGGTGGTGTAGGCGATCATCTCGCGATCGTAGAGCACCCCGGAAGAGGACGAGGTGTTGAGGATAACACCAGCCCCTTGCGCCTTCATCGCCGGCATGACGAGGCGGGCAGCCATGAAATGGGCGCGCACATTCAGGCCCCAGGAGCGGTCGAAACCTTCGACCGCCACCTGCTCGAGATCGCCCGCCACCTGAGCGCCGGCATGATTGTGCAGGATGTCGATGTGGCCATGACGGGCAAGCACCGATGCGATTGCTGCTTCGAGCGAGATGTCGTCAGTGACGTCGAGGATAAGGCTTTCTGCGCTTCCGCCGGCATTTCGGATCTGCGCGACGGTTTCAGCAGCACCCTCGGCGTTGCGATCGGCGACGGCGACGTGGGCGCCCTCGCGCGCCATGATCGCCGCACCCGCCTGGCCAATGCCGGAGCCGGCGCCGGTGACGATGGCCACCTTGTCTTTCAGGATCATGGTCTACTCCCCGGCCCGAACTTTCGGTGTCTTGTCCCGCATCAGCACGCGGGCAATCAGGATCATCAGCAGAGAGGCGATCAGAACCATCGTGGCGACCGCGTTGATCTCTGGTGTTACGCCACGCCTGATCGAGGCAAAAACGTAGATCGGCAGCGTCGCTTTCGGGCCGGCGACGAAGAAGGCGACGATAAAATCGTCGAAGGAAAAGGTGAAGGCAAGCAGGAAGCCGGCCATAACTGATGGCAGGATCTGCGGCAGAACAATCTGGCGGAAGGTGGTGAATGGCGTTGCATAGAGATCGTTCGAGGCCTCCACGATATCGTTCCCGAGGCTGGCAATACGGGCCTTGACGATCATTGTTACCAGGGCAAGCGAGAACAGGCCGTGAGCGGCGATGATCGAGCCGTAGCCCAATCCAAGCTGCGGCGGCTTGTCGGCCGGCCAGATCGCGGCGAGCGCGGGATTGAGGAAGGAGAATACCTCCACGAGCGCCACCAGTGTCGCGATGCCAATCACGACGCCGGGAACGACAATTGCCGCGGCAAAAAGGCCGTCGAAGATGGCACGGCCACGGCTGCTGAGGCGCTGCATACCGAAGGCCGCCATCGTTCCGAAAACAGCAGCAAGGACGGCGCTGGTGAGGGCGATCATCAGGCTGTTCTGGAGGGCGGTGATCAGGAAGGTGTTGCTGAGCGCCTTGCCGTACCACATCGTGGAGAAGCCGGTGAACTCGCTGGCATTGCGCCCGGCGTTGAAGGAGAACAGAACGACCAGCGCAATCGGCGCATAGAGAAACAGATATACGAAGGTGACGAGCGCGCGCATCAGACGAGATCCACCTGTCTTGATCCGGAGACTTTCCATGCGATCCGCATGGCGACGCTCAGCACGATTACCACCACGACGACCAGCGTCACCGCGATGGCTGAACCGAACGGCCAGTTGCGCGATTGCAGGAACAGATCGACCAGCGCATTGCCGATGAAGAACACTTTGCCGCCGCCAAGCAACTGCGGGATCAGGTATTCGCCGAGCAGCAGGATTGTGACCAGCGCGACCCCGGTCATGACGCCGGGAAGCGACAGGGGCAGCGTGATGCCAAAGAAGGTCGAAACGGGCTTGGCGCCGAGATCGGCCGAAGCTTCGAGCAGGCGGCGGTCGAGTTTTTCCAGGCTGACATAGATCGGCATGATCATCAGCGGCAGGTAGCCGTAGACGATGCCTAGCAGCACGGCGCCGGGCGTGTTCAGCAGCCTGATATCCTCGATGCCGATCATGCCGAGCAGGTTAGGAATACCGCGCGAACCCAGAATGTACATCCAGGCATAGGTGCGCACCAACAGGCTCGTCCAGAACGGCACGACCACCAACGAAACCAGTACCAGCCGGTATTTCGGATCGGACTTGATTGCCAGGTAATAGGCCACGGGATAGGCGACGATCAGGCAGAGGAAGGCGCCGACCGGCGCGATCATCATGGTGTTCCAGAAGGCGGCCGCACGCGAGGGAAGGTTGGCGAACTGCGCGAACGTAAAGGCCGCCTGATACCCGCCTTCCGGCGCGCGCTCGCCAAAAGAAAAGACGACCATGGCCATGAAGGGCAAGACGAGAAACACCAGCAGCCAGAGCCCGGCCGGCGCTACGAGCGCAGCCGTGACTAAGTGTCGTTTTCTGTCGGTTATCATCGGCTTCATTTTTGACTTTCGATAGCTGCGACATCGCTCAAATTTTTGGGCGGCCCTGTGCCGCCCACACTCTCTCCTCCCCAGCAGGGAGAAGAGAGTGTGGGCAGTCAGGCATACAGGGGAACCACACCCGGTGGGCTTTGCGCCCCTCATCCGGCCCTGCGGGCCACCTTCTCCCTGTCGCGGAGGAGAGAAATCACGCCGATTTGAACCGCGCCATCAGTTCGGCACGGGCCGGGTCAGTCAATGTCACCGCGGCGCCGAATTCCAGTTTGGTCAGCGACGCCTCGTCTGGATAGACGATCTTGTTAGAGGTGACGTCGGCCGGAAGCAGCGCCAGCACGCGGCTGTCTGTGGTCGGCGCACCGTTGGCGATATGTTCCTTGACGGCGTTTTCCGGTGTCATCAGGTAGTCGAGCAGCGCATAGCCGGCGGGCTTGTTGGCTGCACTCTTCGGGATTGCGTAGAAATCGGTCCAGATTTCACCGCCGTCGGCGCCGAGGATATAGGCGACCTCCGGCATGTCGCGGTTGAGCTGGGCGCCGTCATTGGTCCAGCACATGGTCATCCAGGCGTCGGTGGCGCGCATCCCCGGCTGGTAGTCGCTGTTGATGCCGTAGAGATGCGGCTTGACCTTGATCAACAGTTCCTCTGCCTTGGCCAACTCTTCCGGCTTGATCGAGTTGAAGGAATAGCCAAGCGACACCAGCGCGCTGCCGATGGTGGTCAGCTGATAGTCATGCACCATGGCACGGCCGTCGGCTTCTGTCATGGCGACTTCGAAGAAGTCCTTCCAGGAGGTCAGCTTGGTTTTGATCTTGGAGGTGTTGACGGCCATGCCGGTCGTTCCCCAGTTCTTGGGCAGAGCATAGGTCGTACCGTCGATGGCGCCTTCGGTGGTGAAGCGAGCGGATTCCGTGGCTTGCGAGAAAGCGGGAACCTTCGCCAACTCGAGTGGGGCGATCAGGCCGAGTTTTACATAGGTGGAGATCGTGTAATTGGTGGGAACGAAGAGATCCCAGCCGGTGCCGCCCGCCTGGAGCTTGGCCAGCATTTCTTCGTTCGAGCCGAACACATTGACTTCGACGGCAACGCCGGTTGCCGCCGTGAAGGCTTCGAATGTTGCCGGATCATGATAGTTCGGCCACGTGGCAAGCGACATGGTCGTACCGAGGTCTTCGGCATAGGCGGCGGAATTGAACAGGCCGGGCTGGCGGGCAAGAACGGCTGCAGCCAGGCCAAGGCCAGTGACGCCGAGGAAGTGGCGGCGGGTGACCGAGCCGCGCTTCAGGCGCATCCATTCGTCGGTGAGGTTTTGGGCCGATATCGGGGCATTTTCTCTGTACCACTTTGTCATGACTGTGTTCCCTTTTTTTGCCTTGACGTGTACGGCCGTTCCTCAGGCCGGAAAAACATGCACTTTGCCGGGGTCGAAAGTGAGCGCAACCCGTTCGCCCGGTTCGACGAGATCGCCTTCCTGCATGCTGCGCCGGTCGGCAGTGACAAGGAAATCGCCAAGGCCATCGACGCTGATCTGGTATTCGGCGGTGGAACCGAGGAAAATGCGATGGGTGACGATGCCGGCCAGCGGACTGCCTTCACCGTTCGATTGCCGCACAAGGTCGATCGCTTCCGGCCTGAGTGCTACGGTCGCAGCACCCGGTCTCAGACCGGACCGCGCCGCAAGCGCCATGCCGTTCGACAGCCGCAGGGTTGCGCCATCGGGTTCGACAGTTGCCGAAATCCGGTTGGTCTTGCCGACGAAATCCGCGACGAAGAGATCTGCTGGCCGGTCGTAGATGTCCTGGGGCCTGTCCATCTGGACGATCCGGCCGGCGTTCATCACGCAGACCATGTCGCTCATCGAGAGCGCCTCTTCCTGATCGTGGGTGACGAGCATGAAGGTGATGCCGAGTTCGCGCTGTAGCGTCTGCAGCTCTATCTGCATGGCGGTGCGCAGCTTCTTGTCGAGCGCCGCTAAGGGCTCGTCGAGCAGAAGCACAGAGGGCTTGTTGACGATGGCGCGCGCAAGCGCCACGCGCTGCTGCTGGCCGCCGGACATTTCATGGATGCGGCGCCTCTCGAAACCGCCGAGGCGGACCATCTCGAGGGCCTCGCGTGCCCGGGCGGAAATTTCAGCTGCCGCCAATTTTGGCCGGGCCTGCTTCAGGCCGTAGGCAACGTTCTGCTCGACGTCGAAATGTGGGAAGAGCGCGTAGTGCTGGAAGACCATGTTGACGGGGCGGCGATAGGCTGGCACGCCGTTCATTTCGCGGCCGTCGATCAGCACGGTGCCTTCGCTCGGCTGTTCGAAGCCGCCGATCATCCGCAGGCAAGTGGTCTTGCCGCAGCCTGACGGCCCAAGCAATGCCACGAAGGCGCCCTTCGGCACGGCAAGATTAATGTCCGAAACCGCGGTCACGGTGCCATAGCGTTTGGTGACCGAACGGAACTCGATGTCGTTCGCTGGAGCGGCTGTCACGTCTTCATTCCCCGCGGTTGTTTTCAGAATACCGGACGGCCTTGCGGCTGCCCCGTTTCTCACCGTCTGACCAGCAGCCTATTCAAACCGGCCATTGGCGGTATATACCCCGAAAGGGGTATTTAAAGCCATTCATTGCTGTGCAAGGTGTATACCCCGAAGGCAAATGCCCTTCTTTTTTGCAAGGCTGGACAGGACTATGGGCATTGATCTGGAGGCACTGTTCAAGACGCTTGGGCCGATGATCGGTGGCGTTCCGGGCGGCGACGAGGAGGCGGGTCATCTTTTCTGCGCGCTGATGCGCTCGCTGGTCCGTTTCGATTATGCCGTCGTCTTTGCCTATCGCGAAAAAGAGCGTCCGATCGATCTCTACAGCACCTTCACGGCTGACGAACATGTGATCTTCGTCAGCCTGTACCAGGCTGGGCCATTTCTGCTCGATCCATTTTATCACGCGGCGCGCGAGCCGAGGCCGGGGGTCTGGCGTATGCGCGAGCTTGCTCCGGACCGCTTCTTTTCCAGCGAATATTTCCGTAGCTACTATACCCAGACAGGTCTGGCGGAAGAGATCGGGTTCTTCATTGTGCTGGATGACGGTATCACCGTCGTTTTGTCGCTGATGCGGCAGGAACGGTCAGGTGTGTTTCCCGCTGCCGAATTTTCGCTTTTGAAAAAGGCGGAGCCCGTGGTGGCCGGTTTGGTCCGTCATGCCTGGCCTGAGCTCGGCCGGCGCTTCGATGCGGCCTTGGCCAAACGGGAGCGGGGCGGCCGCAAGTCCGCCCATCCGGCTGCTGACCGGGTATGGCGCAATCTTAATCTGACCCGGCGGGAAGCCTCGATCGTCGAGCTGGTACTGCAAGGGCATTCATCTGAATCGGTCGGTCTGCGGCTGGGCATTTCCACCGGGACCGTCAAAGTTCATCGCCGCAATGTGTATCGCAAACTCGGTATCTCGTCGCAGACGCAGTTGCTGTCAATCTATCTCAAGAATCTTGGGCAGTAGCGGAAACCATAGAAGCTCGAACCGAAGCAGGCGCCGCATCAGTAAATATAGGTCATGACTGGTTTTCAAAGGAGGCGATCTCCGATCGCCTGACCCGGATATGCGAACCGCATGTCCATAAATTCTTCCAGGCCAACGTTTTTCACGTCGTCGGCCGACCTCGTCATCGATCTTGGAATGGGGCTCGGCAGCCTGAAAAGCCAGTTGCGCATCCCCGCCGGAAAGCCGGTTCTGGCGGTGGCGACGCACGTTCACGTCGACCACATTGGTTCGTTTCACGAATTTCGAGACCCGGTTGGGCCATGAAGCGGAAGCCTCGGCCTTCGCACGCATGCCGGATAGCGACACGCTGGCCGAATATTTCCGCACGCAGCCGGATGCGATGACGCAGGTGCCGCCCTCCGGCGTCACACCCGAAGACTACAGGATTTCACCCGCTCCGCTGACTGGGGTCCTGGTGGAAGATGACACGATTGACATCGGCGATGCGTGTTACACGGTCCTGCATCTTCCAGGTCATTCGCCGGGCTCCATCGGGCTGCTCGACCAGAAGACCGGGATCTTTTTCAGTGGGGATGCCATCTACCAAGGGGCACTGGTCGATGACCTGCCGGGTTGCAACAGGCACGCCTACCGCGACACGATGACCTTGCTGTTAAATCTTGATGTCCGCTTGGTCCATGGTGGTCATGGTCGCGCGTTCGGAAAGGCCCGCATGCAGGAAATTGCCAAGGGTTATCTGGAGCAAGCCAAACCATAGATCAGCCGAGCGGCTGTCAAAGGAGTGGCGTGGTAAGACCTCAACGCAGGGGCGAATTCTGCTGATTGTCGGTACGTCTTCGATTTTTAAGCAAGCGATCGGTAGCCGAAAGGCTGGCTCGGTCATTTGAATGTACACCGATGACCCGGAACGGCGACGTCCAATCCCCCCGGTTGTTGATTTCGCGGAATTGAGCCGAATCAGGTCCGCGTGGAAATCAACATTCAAATTCCAGGTTCTCCGTTCCAGCGACCGAGGGGCTCAAGGCGAGTGTGAGCCATCACCGTTTCGGCATGTCTGCGACTCCGGCAACGACGGGCCGCACGACGACGCGGCCAAGCCAACGCCCATTTCCCGCCAAAAGCGGCCATTTGATGCGGATTTCCGGCCGGCTAGATCGTCGTTAATACCACGCCGATGCCAGACTGCATCGGCGTTGCCCGCGATGTACGAACAAAAGATATCGGCAAACGCTTTCCAGACTTCACGTTTTGAAATGAACGGTCACCGAAAATGAGTTCCCATTCTGTGCCAAAGCGGTCATGTCTTTGTCAAAGCGCGTCAGAGCCACTGCTCGACGAACGAACCAAAGAGCCGACAGCATGGAAAACCCGATTGGATTGAATCGCCTTTCCGAAAACAATGTCTTCCGTAGAGGCGATGTTTTCGTCCTCTTCGGCGAGCTGTTCGGTCGCGGATACGCCACTGGCCTGCTCGACGAGGCGAGACGGGCTGGAATGGAGATTGTGGGGATCACCGTTGGGCGGCGCGACGAAAACAACGCGTTGCGGCCCTTGGACGCCGAGGAACTCTCGGCGGCCGAATCCCGGCTCGGTGGCAGGATCATCAATATACCTCTCATGGCGGGCTTCGATGTTGATGCGCCCGAAGGTTGCCCGACTCCCACCGAACTCTTGGCGAAGATGACGCTTGAGAGTTGGGAACACGACAAACTCGACTGGGACTATGTCGAGCAATGCCGAGACATTGCCACTGCGCGTTTCACACAGTCGCTGGCAAAGGTCATGGCCGTTCTTGACGGAATGATCGCCACTGGCCGCAATGTCTTCTTTGCCCACACAATGGCCGGGGGTATCCCGAAGGCAAAGATATTCCTGGTCGTCGCCAATCGAATCTACAAGGGGACCGGAACCCGCCACATGTCGTCGCAGACGTTGATCGACAGCGATATGGGTAAACTCATCTTGCAGAATTTTGACGACGTGTCCGCAAACACGTTTCGGCACCTCATCGACTTCAGCGCGGCGATCCGCGAACGGATAGAGGCTTCAGGCGGTCAGGTCCGGTATACGGCCTACGGTTACCACGGATCGGCGGTGCTGATTGACGGAAACTATCGATGGCAGACGTACACCAACTACACCCAAGGATATGCGAAGATGCGGCTGGAGCGCATTGCAGAAGAAGCCTGGGCGGCGGGAGTGAAGGCAACTGTCTATAATTGTCCCGAAATCCGGACAAATTCGTCCGACGTGTTTACGGGTATCGAGCTGCCCCTGATACCGCTGCTGCTTGCGTTGAAGAAGGAGAACGGTGGCCAATGGGCAGAGGAACTGTGGCAGGCGTGCGAACAGCTTCTGGCAGACGGTTTGACGATGAAGGATGTGTTTCGCAAGATCACCGACATGCAGGCCAGCGAGGTCATGCGCCCGTTTTATGACTTCTCGGCATGGCCCATGGCAAACAGCCAGGCTCAGGCTGATCTCACGATCGGTACATCCAACGAGATCACCCAGATGCATCGGAACAGCAAGGAACTGATCAGCGACCTTCTGAGCGGTCTCGTCGTGGAGGCGACTGGGCAGCTTATTTTCGCGGAAACGTCAAACCCGTCCGGCCCCGTCCAGTGGCTCAACCATGATATCGTGGCGCGTCGGCTTAACGCTTCCCACCCGCAATCGACATCTCCGGCACCGTCGAGTGCACAAGGGGTGGAATCTCCCCACCTCGAGATTGCTTGATGGATTCACAAGTCTAGCTCGAAAGCTGGTGTCTGTTGGGCCGGAAGGCGATGGGGGATTTGGCGGAATTGCGTTGACCCATTGCGATCATGTTCGTTGGGAGCAGGGGCTTGTAACCTGCTTCCGGCGATGTCGCCGCCGCCCTCCACTGCCTGGGACCAACGCCGCTTCCTGACTGCTCAGCCAGGTGACTGCGCCGGCGACGTCGCCGGGCTGCCCGATATAAGGGCGCTGGTGACCAGCATAACGCCCACAGCCAAGGCAAACCCGGCAATGTTTGTGTGGTTGACCACCTTCGCATCTTACATGCCGTTCGGGGGGCGTGGCGCATTGCTTGACGGCTGTTCCCGCCGGCAAGTCCGCCCTGCGCGCCGCGACCGGTTCATCCGGTAGCCTCGAGAATCATGTTGAGTGGAGTCTCTGCTGCCCGCCGAACACGAGTAAAACCACCTGACCGGATCACCTCGGCCAACCGCTTCTCTCCCGCTTGAGCACCAAGCGCCAGTCCGGTCTCCTGTGCCAGCGACGTGGGAACGCAGATCATTGTCGAGGCCGAGTAATAGAGCCGTCCAACCGGATTGACGTTCTCCTCAAGGGTGTCGCCCGCCATTGGCTCAACGACCATCCACGTGCCGTCGTCCTTGAGTGCTTTGCGGATTTGAACCGCTGCTGCCTCAGGGTCGCCCATGTCGTGCAAGCAGTCGAAGCAGGTGATCAGGTCAAAGCCGTGCCCATCGAAGTCCTGTGCCCGCCCGACTTCAAAGCGCACGTTCGTCAACATATGCGAGCGGGCGTGCGCGGTCGCCGCGGCGATTGAGCCCTCATGGAAATCATAGCCTGTGAACCGGGAAGCGGGGAACGCTTGCGCCATCAGGATCGTTGACAGCCCGTGTCCGCATCCGACGTCGGCGACATCAGCCCCTGCCTTGAGCTTGTCGACAACTCCATCCAACGACGGAAGCCACTCCTGTACGAGGGCATTGATATAGCCCGGCCGGAAAAGCCGAGCCACGGCGCAGAACATGCAACTGGCTTGGTCGCCCCAGGCAACACCGCGGCCGGTTTTGAAGGCCGCTTGGATCTTTGACTGGTTTTCGACCATCGCAGCAGCCGTATCGAATGCGCCGATTAGGTTGACGGGACTGTCGGGTTCCGCAAACACGCATGCTTGTTCGGGCGTCAGCGAGAACCGTCCACCCTCGTAATGGATGTAACCCGAGGCCGTCTGGGCTGCCAGCCACTCACGAACATAGCGAGGCGAGCATGCTGCGGCATTGGCAAGTGTGTCGGCCGTCGCCGACCCAATCTCTTTCAGGGTCTTGTAAAGGTCGAGAGCATCTCCGATCCGTACCAGCGGCACGCTGACCGCGCCGCCAAGATCACCGAGCACGCGGCTCACGAGTTCATTCAGTGCTGTTTGGTCAGGCTCCGTCATGTTGCTGCCTCCTGTCACCGGGGGCGACACTCCGCCACCCACGCGTAAAGGATAAGCGTCGTCTCCACGAATGGCATGAGGCGCAAGTCCCGAGCCGGCAGGAAAATCTGGCCAAACAGGGTGACAGATGTCCCAGTCGGCCGCCCGGCACTCACTCCTGCGACAGCGCAATGACGATCGCCTGTGATCGGGTGTGCACCCCAAGCTTACCGAAGATGACAGAGAGCTGATTGCGTACGGTTTTTTCACTCTTGCAGACACGCTGGGCGATCGCACGATTGTCGAGCCCCTCTGCGACGAGGTCGAGAAGTTTGGTCTCTACGGGTGTCAGGCCCGCATCGCGGACTGCAAGAGGCCGCGTGGCCCTATCTTGCCCCAGGAATGAGGCTAACTCGGCTTGAAACACGGCCCAAGCGGGTTCGTCCGGCAAAAGGACGTGATTCCTGCTCTCAAGCGGCACGAAGCGTGCACCCGGAATTGCAGCGGCGAGTTTACAGCCTTGATCGAAAGGCACGCGCATATCACCACGGCTATGCGCAATCAACGTCGGGACGCGAAGCGTTGCAGCGAGGCCCAGCACATCGATCCCCTGCATGTTCCAAAGGAGTTGCGCGGCAACGTCGCCTGTCGCTGTCTGACGCTCGAGATCGCCCCACCAGCGATGTTGTTCTGCTGTCCCGTCCGGGATGAAAAGATTGGTGAAGAACTGGGCGAACGCTGGATTGTCGCGTCCCCAGCCGACGCGAATGAAGTTGACAAGGGTCTCGGCTTCCAGGCGCTCGGCGTCCGTCTGTGCTCTTACCCGGGCGCCTTGGCCGTAGGCGTTGAGAAGTATCAGATGCGACACTCTCTCGGGATGCGTCGCCGCATAGGCGATGGCAAGGGCGCCGCCCTGCGAAAGGCCGAGAAGAACGAAATGCTGCTCCTCGATCGAGGCGGCTACGGCCGCCAGGTCCGCATGCCACGCATTGACGGAGAGGTCGGCGACGTATCGGTCCGACAGGCCGCAGCCACGGGGATCGTAGCGCACGAACTGGTTGCGGGCCGATAGCGCCTGTAGCCAGGGCCGCCACACCGGGCTCTGGAGGTCATAGTCAACATGGCTGAGCCAGTGAGCAGCCCGCAGGATCACCGGTCCCTTCCCGCAGGACGCGACGGCGATGCGGGTGCCGTCTGCCGAGGTGGAGAACCGTATGGTTTGGCCGAGTTTCATCGGGCAAGAGTACCGCAGCGGAAAGCCCCATGACAGAATAAACTTAGCTGCGAAACAGATGCCGCGCTTGCGTAAAACAGTGCGCTTGTCAGCTCTGGCGGAGGAAGCCGCCAGGCTGATACGGTCCCCCATGGGTCGGAATTTCCCACGTTGCCCCCGGCAGTGCCGCGTCCCTGAATGGACGCGGCACGCTAATTCGCATTCCCAAGCCGAGGCTCGGCAGGCTCGTTTAGGTTGATCAAGTCAGCCGGCGTGCTACGGTCCGCCTGACCTCTTAGGAGCGCTTCATGAAGCCGAGAATTTCACAGTCACGCCGCGCTGCCGAAAGTAGGCCTGCATGAGCTTCCTGCCAGAACGGTTGTTCTGCACGAGCCTAGCTGGGTCGAAGACGGCTTCTTTCAAACCTGCCTGTGTCAACGCTTCCTTGAGATTGGCGATATGCACGTCGATGTCGGCGTTGTCTGCCTGGAGCGATTCATAAATGCGGTTTGTTGCATCTGCTACGGTCGGTTCGCTCACTCTTGCACTCCTGTTGTTGTTTGGCTGCGCTTGCTACATTTTTCGGCCTGACCCTATCGGGGTGAAAAATGCCCAAGTCAATGGGCGACGAAGGATTGAAACAGCAGACCCTCCAGGAGCTCACGTCCCCTGACATATCGGCGGGAACGGATTTTGTATGCTGCCGTTCACTGGGAAGGGCGAACCGTCTTTCTTGCGGCACTATCGCCAGGAACCAGTGCGTCAGTCCGTTGCCCGGCGTTGAGAGATGACCATACCGCCGATGATCAAGACAATGCCCAGGCTCGCCAGCCAGAACGTCGATGTCGTCGATTTCAGAAGGTTGATTGCTACGCCGCCGGTCATCTGTCCTCCGATAATCATCAGAGCGGTATTCATAGCGCCGATCCGCGTGATCACCCAGCTTCCGGAGGCAACGAAGATAACGCCGACGGGGCCTCCCAGATAGGCGTACCAAGGGGCATCAAATGCGCCGGCGGGTATCAGCCCGCCAATGGCAAGC
Organism: Hyphomicrobiales bacterium; assembly: GCA_900468065.1. Classification (GTDB taxonomy): domain Bacteria; phylum Pseudomonadota; class Alphaproteobacteria; order Rhizobiales; family Rhizobiaceae; genus Pararhizobium. The sequence goes on from UBTA01000078.1 coordinate 14,947, forward strand.
CCGATGATTGTCAGGACTACAAAGCCGACAAGGTGGTTCCAGAAGGAGGCGATGAGCGGTGACGTGGAAAAGCTGAGACGCCCGTTGAGCTGACGGCTCAGGGCCACAAGAATGCCGGCCAGACAGGCGGAAAGGATGAACACGGTCATATTGAACTCGAAAGGATGATGAGCATGCTGCCCGTCAGAACAAGGGTGAGCGCAACGAAATCCTGCGCAGTCAACTGCCGCGTCGGCAAGCCGAACAGTCCCCACTTATCCGCTGAGAAGCTGAAGGCCAGCTGCCCCGCAAGGCCAATGGCCATCGTACCCGGAAGCCCGACCGGCGAATTTACGGCAAGCGAAGACAATATGACAGTAGCGGCTCCTGATATACCTCCGAGGTAAGCCCAGAAGGGGGCTGGGGCGCTTCGATCGCTTTTCCCTGCAATCCGGTAAAATAAGGCAAGAAGAACAAGCGCCGCAACTGTTCCGGTACCGTGCTGGCCGGGGGAAATTTTTTTTCTCCGCAAGTGCCGTTAAACAGAACCGTCTCTCTTATTTATCTACTGGATATGTAGATTATTGCCGCTGCCGGCAAGACGCTTACTCCAACGTTCGATGGCTTGAAACGAGGATACCCCACGTTGGCAGCGAGAGCATCGCTTGCAATGCCGGGCGCTGAAGAAATGCAGGGCATCATGAGCGACAACGACGATGAATCGAAACATCAAGGACCCAACACGCAACTGGCGCGAGCAGGACACGACCCTTCCCTGTATCACGGGTTTATCAACCCGCCGGTGGTGCGCGCATCGACGGTGCTTTTCCCGGATGCGAAGGCGATGGAGGCGCACAGCCAGAAGTACATCTATGGTACGCGCGGAACGCCCACGACGGATGCGCTGTGCGAGGCGATCAATGAGCTGGAGGGAGCGGCCGGAACCATCCTGGTGCCCTCTGGGCTGGCGGCGGTAACAGTAGCGTTTCTCGCCTACCTGTCTCCCGGAGATCATGCACTCGTCGTCGATACGGTCTACGGCAATGTCCGCCATTTTTGCGATACGATGTTACAGCGCTTTGGCGTCGAGGTCGAATATTACGACCCCTCGATCGGCGCTGCCATCGAAACCCTGTTTAGGCCGAATACGCGGCTCGTGCACACAGAAGCACCGGGCTCGAATACGTTCGAGATGCAGGATGTACCCGCGATCGCCGCGATCGCTCACCAGCACGCAGCCGTGGTGACGATGGACAACACCTGGGCGACGCCACTCTATTTCCGGCCGCTTAACTTCGGTGTGGATGTTTCGATCCAGGCTTCGACCAAGTATCCTGCGGGTCACGCCGATGTCCTCTTGGGGACAGTCTCGGCAAATGCGCAAACCTGGAAACGCCTGAGGCAAACCAACAATGCCTTGGGTTTTTGCGGCGCGGCGGATGATGCCTATCAAGTGCTGCGCGGCCTGCGCACGCTCGGCATCCGACTTGAGCGTCATCAGGAAAGTGCGCTCGACATTGCAAAATGGCTTGAAACGCGAGAGGAGGTCGCGCGCGTTTTGCATCCAGCATTACCCAGTTTTCCGGGGCACGATATCTGGAAACGCGATTTCAAAGGCACGAGCGGGGTCTTCTCGTTTGTGCTGGGCGTCGAGCATGAGGCGGATTTCAAATCGAAAGCGCAGGCTTTTCTCGACGGCTTGACCATCTTCGGCCTGGGTTATTCCTGGGGCGGCTTTCCAAGCCTGGCTCTCCATGTGTCGCTGGACGATCGCAAGGTAGCGCTGCCGCCTTCAGAGGGACCGATTCTACGCCTGCAAATTGGTCTGGAAGATGTGGACGATCTCAAAGCCGATCTGCAGCGTGCATTTCAGGCGGTGCGTCCTAAGCCCAATGAATAAGGCTTCGGGTCTGTGCCAAGTCGAGACTTCAATCAAACTCACATTCGGACAGCGGAGAGACGAAATGACCGTTCATACCAGCCCCGTTCAGACCAATCTGCCGAACATCGACTTCTCGCGGTTCCACGGCTCGCCTGAGGAGCGTTCCGACGTTGTTGCCGAGCTGCGGAAGACGCTTCACGATCACGGTTTCTTCTACCTGACTGGCCATGGGGTCGACCCGAAGCTGATTGCGGATGTCGTGTCTGTTGCAAAACGCTTTTTTGCGCTGCCCACCGAGGAAAAACTAAAAATCGAGATGGTGAAGTCGTCACATTTCCGCGGCTATAACCGGGCCGGCCTTGAACGGACACGCGGCGAACAGGACTGGCGCGAGCAGCTCGATATCAATACCGAGGTCACCGCGGTCCCGATCAGCCCTGATACCCCGCCCTGGAATCGCCTGCTGGGTCCGAACCAGTGGCCGGAAGCTTTGCCGGAACTAAAGCCGCTGCTTCTGGCCTACCAGGCCGAGGTGATCCGTATCGGCATCGATGTCTTGCGTGCAATTGCTGTCGCCCTTGACCAGCCGGAGAACGTGTTCGCCGATATCTACGAGCCGCAACCCTCTCAGCTCTTGAAGATCATCCGCTATCCGGGCCGCGATGTCGCACAGTCGGATCAGGGAGTGGGCGCCCATAAGGATGGTGGCTTTGTTACCGTGCTCCTGCAGGACGTCACCCCGGGGCTTCGGGTGCGTACCGAGGAAGGCGTCTGGATTGACGCGCCGTCGGTGCCGGGCACGTTTGTTATCAATACCGGGGAGTTGCTGGAACTTGCGACCAACGGCTACGTGCGCGCCGACGTGCATGGCGTCGTCGCACCCCCAGCCGGGAGTGAGCGCTTCTCGGTCGCCTTCTTCCTCGGAGCACGTTACGACGCGACGATACCGGTCATTGAACGACCGGCAGACCTGCGCGGAGCCGAGCGAGGTGTCACCGTCGATGTTCTCAATCCGATTTTTCGCGAAGTCGGCCACAATCATCTGAAGAGCAGGCTGCGGTCGCATCCGGACGTGGCGCTTGCGCATCACGCGGATCTCGTCTCATCCGATCCAGCCGGCAGGGTCACCGGCGCCCATTAAGTGATACGCGGTGCCTCCCGCTGCGCCCCGCAACGGGAGGCATACCACTCTGCATGGACCACTGCGTCGTCGCCGTTCGAATTTTCGCACTGCGATTGCTGTGATGGCCGAAAATTTGAAATTTCTTTGCTCGGCAATTGCGGCCCGGCAGGGTGTAATCGATCTATACGCCTTTTTATGACCTGCTCAAGTTTGGCCTCTCGGCGACTGGACAACAGGAAACGACGATTCACCAGGAAGGCTTCCCGTGCGATTGACCAATGCAGAGGTTCAAACAGGCACCCTGCGCCTCGCCGATTTTGAGGGCGGCTTGTGGGACAGGCTCTGCAGCGAGGCGGGCGGCGCCATAGACAATGACGTGTTGTTAACCCGGTCGATGAATTCGGCGGTGCTCTATCATCGCAGTTTTGCAGATGCCCTTGCGCACCGTATCGCGCAGAAGCTGGCGAACCACGATATCAGCCAGGAAGAGTTGATTTCGATTATCCGCGAGGTGTTTCAAAGCGATCAGCGTATCGTTTCGGCCGCGGAAGCGGATCTCGAAGCTGTTCGCGAGCGCGATCCCAGCAATGCGGAAATCCTCACGCCATTTCTCTACTTCAAGGGATTTCTTGCACTTCAGGGACACCGCGTTGCTCACTGGTTGTGGCACCACAACAAGGTCCACATGTCCCGTCATATCCAGAGCCGGATTTCTGAGATCCTTGGCGTGGATATCCATCCAGCCGCGCAGATGGGGCAGGGCATCATGCTGGATCACGGCAGCGGCCTGGTGATCGGTGAAACCGCCGTGGTCGAGGATCAAGTGTCCATACTGCAGGACGTTACTCTTGGTGGGACCGGTAAGGAAACCGGAGACCGTCATCCAAAAATACGTCGTGGCGCCCTGATCGGCGCCGGTGCCAAGATCCTTGGAAACATCGAAGTTGGTGTCGGCGCGAAAGTTGGCGCCGGTAGCGTTGTCGTCGCACCTGTGGCCGCACACACGTCCGTTGCCGGCGTGCCGGCAAGGCTGGTTGGAAGGCCCAACACCGAACTGCCGGGGATCAGCATGGAACATTCGATTACCGAGCCGGAATACATAATCTGACCGTAAGGGGTTTCGAGCCGCGCGTCGATGGATATGACGGTGTATTGCGCCAGCTTCGACGAGGGCCGATTGCTTCCTCGGTCACGCGAAAAGGGGGCACGATCGAACTTACGCCGAAGTCCCGCCTGTGCGGTTGCCATGTGCGTGACACGCCGCCATGGCCGTTGAAAAGCAGGGAAAGCCAGACATGCCCGTGAAACCACTGCATCTTGGGGCGTTCATGCGCCCGGTTAGCCTTCATACGGGGGCGTGGCGTTATCCCGGGTCTTATCCCGACGCCAATTTCAACTTTGCCCATATCCGGTCATTTGCGCAGAAACTGGAGGCGGCAAAGTTCGATGCTTTCTTCATGGCAGACCATCTTGCGGTGCTCAACATGCCCGTCGAGGCATTGAAGCGAAGTCACACCGTCACCTCGTTCGAGCCGTTCACCCTCTTGTCGGCCCTAGCGGCCGTGACTGACCGGATCGGCCTGGTCGCGACGGCATCGACCACGTTCGACGCGCCCTATCATGTTGCCCGCCGTTTTGCCTCTCTCGATCATATTAGCAACGGCCGTGCCGGCTGGAACATCGTAACAACAGCTAATCCGGATGCCGCCCTCAATTTCGGTCATGATGAACATATTGAACATGACGAGCGCTATCACCACGCCAGAGAATTCTACGATGTCGTTACCGGCCTGTGGGACAGCTTTGCCGACGATGCGTTTCTTCGCGATGTGCAGAGCGGTGTCTATTTCGACCCCGACAAAATGCACGTCCTTAATCATAGAGGCGAGGAGCTGAATGTTCGCGGGCCGCTCAATATCGCCCGTCCGCCGCAAGGATGGCCCGTGATTGTCCAGGCAGGCCAGTCGGAGCCCGGGCGGCAGCTGGCGGCGGAGACGGCCGAGGTGATTTTCTGCGCGCCGCGCGATCTGGAAGCGGGAAAGGCCTTCTATGCCGACATCAAGATCCGGGTCAACAAGACCGGCAGATCGCCAAAGGATGTGAAAATCCTGCCGGCTGCTTTCATCATCGTCGGCGACACCATCGCTGAGGCGCGCGAAAAGCGCGCAATTCTCGACGGTCTGGTGCACTATGCAAGCGGTATCGCCTCGCTTTCGATTGCGCTTGGTCACGATGCCTCGGGCTTCGATCCGGATGCGCTGTTGCCGTCCGATATCCCCGAGACCAATGCCAGCAAGAGCAGCAGGCTGCAGGTGCTGAAGTTAGCCCAGGAAGAAAAGCTCACGGTTCGCCAGCTCGCGCAGCGTTATGGCGGTTATTCTGGCCTCGCATTCGTCGGCACGCCTAAAAGCATTGCCGACGAGATGGAACGTTGGATCGACGAAGAAGGATCGGATGGCTTCAACATTGCCTTCCCGTATCTACCGCAGGGGCTCGATGACGTGACGGACCGCATCGTGCCCGAACTCCAGCGCCGGGGCCGTTTCAGAAAGGATTACGAGGGCGCGACCCTTCGAGACCATTTAGGGCTGTTTCGTCCGGCGAACAGGTTTTTTGCCTGAGGCAGACTCGCCTCGCGACAGCGGCCGGTCCGCCATCGCCTTGTGGGACATTGCGAATCCGCTTTACGCGGTGGGCGGCTTCGTCTCCCGAGATAGGACAGAACCGTTTTGTAACTTCCGAAGCGCGTGACCGTATCTTCGTTCGAAACTGCTGCTGTGATGATGACAGCATCACCCTGTTGCCAGTTGGCCCGCTTTGCGACTTGATGTTTGCGGGCCCGGTGCATGGAATCGATGGCGCGCAGGATTTCATGGAAATTCCCGCCAGTCGTGATCGGATAGGAAGAATCAGTTTGATCCTTGTGCCAAGCCCGGTCACGAAAACCGAGCGGACGGTCGCGTTGTCGACGGGCGTGCGGCCTGGCGAGCTTTCGCCGGCACCGGCCGACAGGATGTCATAGAGTTTGGCGGCTCCATTCATGGAACCCGACCAGGGGGCTCGCGATCTTTCCCGGACGAACTTTAGCCAGAAATCCCGTCACGCAGACTGTTTTTCCTCAATCGAACGAGCGAGGCGGTCCAATTCCATTGAGTAGCAGAACAGACCGAAGAGCACAGCCGCGACGTAAATGGCTTTCACGACGGTTTGCCCGAGCGGTGGGAGGACCTCCAGCTCCGGAAGATGACGGAAGAACACCGCGGAAAACAGCGCGCCGCCGAAGAAGAAGCTGATCCGGCTGGAAAAAGCGACGAGGTGTGCGAGGAAGACATTGTGGCCTGGCGGAACGATCGCCACAAAGTTTAGCCGAAACCAGTAGAAGCAGTGCAGCAGTACCGAACTACACACAATCAGGACCTGATCGAGAATGCGAAGATCCTGGCGCTCACCCAGGTGGGTCAAGAGATGATAGAAGATCGGAAAAACGAGCCAGAAAAGAAGGAATGCGCAGACGCTCTGGCCGAGCAGAAGCCCTGCGTACAAACATCCGTTGCGGCGTTTTTGCTCATCTCTCACTGCGCTAATCCCTTCCGAGGTGCGCCAACGCTTCTCGCAGCGGTCCCTCCGAGACATGAATTATGCCCAGGTAGGGATGAGCCATGTCGACGACGAGGAAGACTGCGGCGGCTACCGACAGCGAGCAGATCAGCATGACACCGATCACGGTGGAGTTGACGGGGGCCTGGAGCCCAAACGTTAAAAACAGCCAGGCAAGCCAGAACACAAGGATTACCAGAAAGGCTGTCGGGAGCCCCTCCGATTTGCTCTCAACGAGCATCCAATGCGCTTCGGCAAGCTGGGAGCTGACCTCCAGGGCGCGGGACTGGAGCAACCGTTGCGCCTCGGCCTTCGGCTTAAGCTCGCGAAGCTCAGCCTGGACGGGTTCGATGCTTTGGCCTTCGTTATAGGGATCGATGCCAGCCTGCTCTGACCGGCTGCCCCAACCCTGGACAAGCCTGTTCTCGACGAGCTGATGAAGGTGGTCGCGCGCCTGAGAGGTTTCCGCGCCATAGTGCGACATGAGCCTGTCGAGGAGAAGGACGCGCGCCACGGATGTGCGCAGCTCAGCTTCTGAACTGCCGAACACGTTCTTCGCTGAAGCGATCAACAAGCCTAGGGCCAATGCGGATAATGTTCCGACCACTGCCGTGGATAACCGGATCACGTCCTTTGATTCTGAATCAAGGTGGTGGGAGGGCAACTTGCTGCGGATGAGGATACCGACCAGCGAAGCCCCGAACAGACAGGTAAAGACGATAGCGCCAAGGGTGATTGAACTCAAATAATCCTCCCTACTTCTTCGATACCCGACAGGCGGGATCTGCCGTCGATGTCGCAGCGCAGTTCTTCACCGCAATCTTCTGCGCGCTGCTGTCCTGTCCCGTTAATCCTTTCACTTGGCTGGCATAGTTGTCACGGGTGTTCGCATCGAGGACCGCGACAGGAGCGGTGAGCACAAGACCCGCAGCACTGCCGGCTGCCGCGGCCACTCCGGTCGTTCCGGCAAGGATCGTGTCTCCAAGACCGACCCGGCTGTCCGTCAGCGTCTGTCCCTCGGAAAGCCGGGTTCCGATGAGCTGGACGACTTCTGGAGACTCGGCGAACTTGGAGTGATTGAGGCTGTCACTGACCTTGATCTTGGTCAGATCGATCACCGAGATTTTGTAGTCTGCAAGTTCCGCCTTGTACGGATCAACCTCCGGATCGATCGAGCCAAGCCGGGGAATGTTGCCCCAGACCCTTCGCGAGAAGGCCAGCGCCTTGTCGTCCCGCGAGACGAACAGGGTGAACTGTGGATGGGGGCTGCCCATATCCTCGATCTGCGAGCGAAAGACGTCAACGTCGACATCCGGAGCCGCAAGCATCACATTCTTGAATTTCGCAGGAAGGCCGCCATTGCGGATAGCCATCTGTCGCAGCGCCTCGAGCGCCAGCTAGTTTCCCATGGAGTGCGCAAGCACGTTCACCTCGTTCACGTCGCCGTCCTTCGCCAAATACTGGAACAGCGTCTCAAGCGCGTTGCGGGTGTAGTTGGTGCTTTCCCGGTCGTAGCCGTAGGCCAGTAAACTGCCTCGCGAGGGCCAGGTTACCAGGACCGGGGCGCTGTGGACGTTTGAATCATGGACGATCTGCGCAAAGCGGTAGACGCTGTCTTCGAAGCGGTTATTGAAGCCATGGATGAACACCAGGACGCTGTGATCCGTACTTTTCTTGACGGATGCCTTCAGCCAACCTTTTGCGCCATCCAGGTCGAACTCTTCTGCTTTTAGGGTCGCGAAATCCGTCTTCGGGTTTGACGGGAGCTTCTCGGGCCAGGCGACGTCGCCTTCCTTACGAAGCTTGGGCAACGAAACGGTGATCTGGGCGAATGAAGGTGTTCTCGCCCGCTCGCCTGTGAACATCTCGCCGGGAACGGTCGATCGCGCCCGCGTGGTTGCCACCAGCATGTCGACCCGGCTCGTGTCCGGCACGGTGTCCGCCACGGGTGTCAGCACGTCCTTCGGATGCCCGCCACATCCGGCAAGAAGGACGAGCGCAAAACACAAATACATGCGCTGGAGATGGCCAGCAACCGACGCGTTCAAAATGTTCACTTCATCCCCCGTGCGTCTGCGATATCGACGTTGGTCGGGTGTCCGCCCCCAATTTGTACCCTACGAAGGCGGCCTGCGCCGGTAACATCTCGTATGCTTTGTAGCTGGCTCGGCCCAAAAAAAGGCCTGGGCCGTTAGCGCAATCCTGACCCATGAGCGAAGCAGCGTACGTTACAGTAGCGACGTTGGCATCCCACTGTTTTCCGTCCAAAAGGTTCACTCAAAAAAGGGCACTGTAGCTTGAAATGGGGATGACACAATGAGTGAAGTTTCCAATACCGGGACCCGTGACAGAAATCCTGGGCGGCACCGTCATCCTGATCCTGATCATTTTCGTGCACGGCACCTTTATAAGCGGACTATCGCAGGTATGATGACGGGTTGCGTTTGGCCTAACTCGGCGCCCTCTATTTACTTTCCCTTTCTGTTCAACGTAATCTATTATGTCGAACCTGGGAGAATTATGGGCACTCAGCCACGAATTGCCACCGAGAGCGACGCGAAAGTCGCCTTGACTCGCAATAAGCTCGTACTAGAGCAAGCGAAGGCCGCCGGTCTCCTTGGCGCGGCCGAGAGCACCTGTTTGTCGGGGCGAGTCCCCTTGGAATTGACCGGGAAGCCAAGAAGCGTGCCCAGTCACCTCCGATACTGAATTGCTGGAATTGGCGCTTTCACGGCTGGGACGATGACTTTGGAGCGCGCCTGGTGCGCCGCAAGCCCGACGGATATCGACCTTGGGGTCTGATCTCTCTGAAATCCTCCGGTCAATAAAGCCGCAGCAGCATGTCCGCACGCTCGAGCGCGGACCAAAGATCTCCCTTGGGTTGCTGACGAACCGGCAGGGCCTCTGTTCTTGGATACGACAAACTATCTTGATGTGCTTCAAGGGCCTCGCCGGTGTAGGTCGACAGGCTCCTGACATATCGCCTATGCTACCATTCGGCAATCTGCCTGTCTGAGCTGACCGATGCCTTTGGCTGGCTGGAACCCAAGCATGCATATACAAAAGCGGTCGATCGCCGGGACGTTCGATGACATTTCTGCATATCGAACCCACGCCCCAGATGCAGCCATCTTGGGGGACAGGCCGGCGTGTTGGCGGGCCTTCTCTTTCGCTTGCGCAACCTGCCAAAGGGGCGGGGACATGAGCCTCGCTTCCTTGTTTTTCTGCAGGCACGCCAGCGGGGTGCGAGCGTGCTGACTGGGAATGTCAGAGACTTCGATTTCCTCTCCCAGATTGTTCCGAGCGGTCGAGTCATCCTCTATTGACCATCGGTAAAGCCGTGATTACCACGAACGGCCGAGTTCGCCCCTTCTCGCCATTGTGCACGAACGAGAACCGCTTAGGCGGGGCGCCGGCACAGATGTCAATCACGTGCAGAAATCGCCAGCGTATCAGCGTTTTGGAGGTACGTGCCAAACCCAGTACCTGCGGATTGGATCAGGTCAGCGCTACGGCGCGCTAGCCGGCGCTATGGCATCTTGGCCTAACCTGCGTTGTCGGCGGCGAAAAGCTAGAATTAGCAGAGAGTGTAAGCGATAGTCCGGATGGGTTCGTTGGTGAAGGGCGAGCGCGGCGTCATAGAAATCTGCGAAATTCAGGGCTGTTTTTTCATCCACACATATCCCTTCAAACCGAAACTCGTAGGCGCCGCCTGTGGAGGCCTCTCAAGGTAGGTATGAAGCGCGATGTCGCTGCGCGCGCCCTTCACAGTCAGTCCCGGCAACTACGGTAACGGGGCGGAAAACAGCGTCGCAATGCGGCCCGCAAGCCTCTGGGCGGCGGCCGACTGGCGGCCTTGGTGCGTGACGATATGAAATCGCTTTGGGTTCGTTGTGGCGCGATCGCAAACCGGGACTAGGCCAAGGTTTTTGCAGGTTTCGGCGCCGTAGGGCTCGCGCACCAGCACGATGCCCAGCCCTTCAGCCGCGGCAAGCAGCGTCAGGTCGTAACCCGGCAGGTGCCGGTCCTGAGAGCGAAGGGGTAGGCGGGCATAGTCCAACCAGATAGGCCAGCCGTCATCATGATGGTCATGAATCAAGGGGTAAAGGAGAAAATCGTGTGGCTCGGGATCGCGCGGAAGCGTCGCGGCCAGCGCGAGCGTGGCATAAGGTCGGAATTCTTCCCCGGTGAGCGGTACGGACCGGCTGCCAGGCCAGGGGCCAGTGCCGTAACGAATTGCAATCCGGTCCGCCGCCAGCGGCATGAGCCGGGAATCGATGTCGAGCAGGATATGCAGATCTTTCGGTTCGCCCTCCAGTCGGGCCATCTTCGGTATCATCCACAACCGCGCGAACGAATCGATCACACTGGTGCGGACGAATGGCAGGCCGGCATCGCGCGCGCCTGCGAGGCTCATATCGCGCAGTTGGAGCAGGATGTGTTCCAGCTGCGCCGCCATGCCCTGCCCCGCCTCCGTCAACCGTACCCCGCGGCCGTGGCGCTCGAAAATTCGAAAGCCGGCCCAAAGTTCGACCAGAGCGATACGGCGGCTGACCGCGCCGTGGGTGATTTCAAGCATATTCGCCGCGCCGGAGAACGTTCCCGTCTCGGCGGCCCGCAGTACAGCTTCTAAAGCCTCAAGTGGTGGCAAGCTGTGATCCATGCGCACAAGAGAATGTCGATATACGCCATTTGTCAACAGTCTGTGATATGGCAAACCACCACCATGACATCGACAATAACCCCACCAGCCAAGACAAACGTTTTGCCCGCCCTAGCTGTTGCCGGGACGGTAATGAGCTGGGCAGCCTCGTTTGCCGCCATCGGCCTCGCTCTGCGCGAGATGCACCCCCTGCCCATGGCGAGCGTTCGCTTCGCGCTCGCATCCCTCCTCGCCATCGCGTGGATACTCTGGCGGCGGCCTCCTCGGTTCTCGCGGCGCGATCTCGTCGTTATCCTGATCTGCGGCATGCTCGGCATTGCCTCCTACAATGTGCTTCTGAACTCGGGACAGGCAACGGTCTCGGCCGGAGCCGCAAGCTTCATCGTCAACACCCAGCCGCTGTTCATGGTCGGGCTCGCCGTTGTCTTTCTCAAGGAGCGGTTTAGTCTCTGGGCCTGGGGCGGCGCGCTTCTGGCGCTCGGGGGCGTTGCGGTCATCGCCTCCGGCCAGCCGGACGGCATGACGTTCGGTGCCGGAGCAATGCTGATCGTCGGCGCGGCGGCAAGTGCGGCGTCCTATTCGGTGCTGCAGCGGCCGCTGCTTGCCCGCTACGATTCCATCTCCGTCACCGCTGCGGTGATCCTTGCCGGTACGATCGCGCTGCTTCCCTGGCTGCCGGCCGGTATTGGCCAACTCTCCGCAGCCTCTCATCCGACTGTCGGCGCTGTTCTTTTTCTTGCTATCGCGCCCGCCGCCATCGGCCAGACGTGCTGGACATTTGCGCTCAAAAGCTTTGGTGCCGCTCGGGCTGGCCAGTTCCTCTATCTCATTCCGCCGTGCGCTGTCTTTTTCGCCTGGGCCGGGCTTGGCGAGGTTCCGGCGATCGCAACGCTGGTGGGTGGTGCCTTGGCGCTTGGTGGCGTCATTACGGTCAACACGCTCGGCAGGCGATAAGCCGCAGACGGGACGTGGTGCACGCTGCCTACGGATCTCGGCATCGCACCGGCGGATGTACACCAATAGGCTTACTGGAAGCGCCTCCAAAACGGTGTAGATTGCCGGATGATACAGTTGAGTGAACAGCGCGCCGCTTAAATGTCGCTGCGACGTAGACGCTCTGTGTCAAAGGGCCACACATAGCGGGACGCGGAACTTGGCTTCACATAGCGTGCTTCTTGCGGAGATTACTCTTGCTGCGACGACGATGGCGCAAGCATCCGATTGGCGAGACGGTATCGACGAATTGCTAGAGAGGTTGGGGCGTGCCGCCAACGTCAGTCGCGTTTACCTTTTCGAAGTCGAGCAAACCAAAGATGGCGTCCTTACGCACGGATGTTTCCACGACTGGGCAGCCCAGGGCCTCGATCGACTTGCCAAATCGGCTCGATATAAACGAGAGATCATCGAGAACTACGATCCAATATTTGATTCATGGATAGAGAGCCGCAGGCGCGGTCAGCTTATCAAAGGCCACACTCGTGACCTCCAAGGCGTGCTCAGAGACGACTTCGATTATCAAAAGATCAAGTCCTTCATGTCGATGCCGATACTGGTCAACGGCGCTTGGTGGGGTCATCTGGGGTTCGATGATTGTGTTCGGGAGCGGGAATGGTCCATCGACGAGACACATCTTCTCCAGACAACCGCTGCGTTGATTGGTGCGTCCGCCACGCGAGAAGAAGCGACGCAAAAATATCACCGGAATGAGAAGATGAGGGCTGCAATGGCGGACGTTGCCCTTGACGCGATCATTGTGATTGACGGTGATGGAATTGCCAGGGATTTCAACCCGGCAGCAGAGGCGATATTCGGTCGGTCCCGCGTTGATGTCGTCGGTCGGCCAATTGCGGATTTGATTGTCCCCGAGGAACTGCGCGCGAGCCATGAACGCGGCTTCAAGGCAGCGACACAAGACCGGCAGCTTCGGTTGCCAGCGGTGCGGCGCGAGATGTCAGCCCTCCGCGCCGACGGAGCGGAGTTTCCAATCGAACTTGCTCTCGTTCAGGTCGATCAAGGCAACGAAATACTCTACGCTGGATTCATTCGGGATCTCACCGATCGCCAGCTGGCTGAGAACCGTATGCGTGAGGTGGAGCGCGAACGGGCCAACCTGGCGCGTTTCTTCTCGCCGCAACTGGTCGATCATATGATTTCGATCGAAAAACCTCTGTCATCTGATCGTCATCAGGCCGCATCCGTTCTATTCGTTGATATGATCGGCTTCACGACGTTCTGCGCAGAAAACATGCCTCGAACGGTCATCGACATGTTGAGGGAGCTTCTATCAATCCTCAGTCAGCAGGTTTTTGCAAACGATGGCACCATCGACAAATTTCTGGGCGATGGCCTGATGGCTGTGTTTGGATCGCCCCAGTCTGGGCCGTTCGATTGCACCAACGCCATCCGTTGCGCACTATCGATGCAAAATGCTGTTGCGGAGTGGAATCTGCGCGCAAACCGGTCGGATGAGGGCGCCATTCGGGTGGCGATCGGGATCCATTCCGGACATGTGATCATTGGAGATATCGGAAGCGAACACCGGCTTGAGTTCGCCGTTCTCGGCGACACCGTAAATATTGCAAGCCGGGTCGAAGGAAAGTGCCGCTCACTTGCTGCATCCATCCTGGTCACCGGCGAAGTCATGGCTGCTTTGGAAGCGGAGGGTGGCAGGGACGTTGCAAAGGATTTCAAAGACATGGGAGAGCAACACCTTCGAGGTCGTCGTTCCAGCGTTCGCCTCTATGGAGTAAAATGCTAAAATTAGCGGATATCGCAGATACTACCGGTTATATTGGACGTCAAACCGGAGTCGGCTGGCATGGCGTCGTCGTCTTTGGCTCGAGCGAGATGTCTGCCCGAGATCATCGGCCGCACGCAGTAACTAGTGATTGTAAACCCTTCAGCAGAGCTTATTGAGATTAAGACACTTATGCAGCTCGATTGAGGCGCATAGCGCGTCTATTGATGGCCGGTTACTTCGGTTAGCGTTGAGATGGTGCATTTTTGAGCCGCGCCTTACAGCGGCTTCCACTTTCGGACGGCCCAACAAAGGGCTAATCCCAGTCCGGATTAAAGCATAAACCTTCGCAGAGTCGGTGTTTCGGGCGGCACAGTGCCCTAGATTTTGGGCATGGCGAGACAGGAGGTGGCCACAAAGAGGGAATTCGGACTTCTGTAGAGCTCTGTCGGCGTACCCACCTGGGCGAGGCGGCCATTGTTAAAAAAAGCAATGCGATCGGAAAGCGTGAGGGCTTCTTCCTGATTGCGCGTGACAAAAACAAACGTCATCCCAAGTTCACGGTGCGTCCGCGCGATTTCTTTCTGCAACTGGTCGCGTAGCTTCTTGTCGAGCGCACCGAGTGGCTCAACGACCAACAAGGCCCTTGGCTCGTACACAACAGCACGGGCGAGCGCGACGCACTGTTGCTTCCCGCCTGCGAGTTGTAAGGCGGGCGACTTTTTGCGATGCCGGCGCGCTTGAGGTGTTCGATTTCGGAGCCTCGCTCCGACGGAGGGTAAATGCAGGTTTGTGCCGTTCGTGGAAAGCGTCGCCTATGAGACGCGACCGCGAGGCAGCGAATATATCTGACCACAGCATCCCCGCCGTCTCGAACGGTGACGCGCCACAAATCTGCCAATGACGCCTGATGGCAGCTATTTGCGCACGAGACTGAAGGAAAAATGGCTGCCGCGGTGATAGTCGATTGCGTAGATGACGGGTATGCCAACAGCATTGAAACAAGTTTCGGTGATCAGCAGGGCAGGGCCGAAGTCCCTAAGGTCGTTACGTTCTACGATATCGCTCGGAAGCATCACGGCCGTCACGGCTGCAGCCGACATTCGCGGCCGCTGCTTGTGCTGTTCAAGCAGGGACAAAAGTGAACCACTCCAGTCTATGTCATAAAGGCGCGCGGGCACGATGCTGCGAGGCACGTAATCGAGACAGTACATGATCGGCGTGTCATTCTCCAGCCGAAGACGCTCGATGCGGATGACGCGCTCGCCGGCATCAAGGCGCAATTGCTGCGCAATAGTCGTGTCGGGCGTTTCTTCGGAGATCGACAGAACCTTGTTATGAGGATTGTACCCATAGTGGCGCGCCATGTCGGTGACGCTTTCGAACACGGTGATAGGGCGAACGACCTGGACGGCAGAAATCGCCGATATGAAGCGACCGCGCCCATGCTCGACATAGATAATATCGTCCTGCTCGAGCAGCTTTAATGCTTCGCGCAGGGCTGGGCGCGAAATCTTGAAACGGGCAGTCAGCTGCGCTTCCGTCGGCAGCTTGTCACCCGGCTGAAGATCTTCGTCGCGAATTAGATCGGCAATGCGATCGCGAAGCTGGATGACCAGGGTGCGCGTATCGCGAATGGGTTCGTCCAAGGTATTCCTCACGCGTTTAAAAAGTTTCCATTTCCTTGTCTGACAAATACGCAAAGGTCAAGAAGGGGCATGAAGCGTGCAAGCGACCGGTGGAAAGGCATTCCATGCGTCGTCAACAAGGAAACTGGTAGGGCGCTTGACAGCGGGAAATCAAGATGTCAGTTGTCTTACAACATTGTCACGTTGACAAGGTCCTGAAGCGATCCTGGGCAGCCATGATCATGACAACAGAGAGTTTTCCATGCTGAATTTTGACGAAGAGAGATTCCTGCGCATCCAGTCCGGCGCCGCCGGCCTCGCAAAGCGCTTCGATGATGTGATTGAGGGCTGCCTTGCTGCCGGTGCCGAAAATGTCTTCTTCCTGGGAACGGGGGGAGCTGCCATCCTCATGCAGCCGGCTTACCAGCTGTTGCAGCGCAAGTCGCGCTTCCCGTCCTTCATCGACTTGACCGCCGAACTCCTCATCACCGGCTCGGCCAATCTCACGGCGAAATCCATTGTGGTCATGCCGTCACTGTCCGGTACGACTACGGAGAGCGTTGCACTGCTGGCGAAAGTCAAGGAAACCGGCGCTACGGTGCTAACGCTTGTTGGGCATGAGGAAACGCCTCTCGGTAAGGGCGGCAACCATGTGTTCGTGAATTTTGCGGCAGACGACACGTCCTGCGAATCCTTTTATCTTCAGTCGCTGTTCATCGCGCTGTCGATTATGAAGCATCGCGGCGAGATCGCCAATCACGAGCAGATCATCGCAGAGTTACAAACCCTTCCAAAGCTGTTGCTCGAAGTAAAGCGTGCCTATGAGCATAAGGCCGCAGGGTTTGCCAAGGTCCTCGCTGCCTGCGATTATCATATTGTTACCGGCGCCGGAAACGCCTGGCCAGAAGCCTTTTACTACGGCATGTGTATTCTTGAAGAAATGCAGTGGATCCGTACCCGTCCGGTCCACGCCTCCGATTTTTTCCACGGCACGCTCGAGCTGGTCGAGAAGGGGGTTAGCGTGATCCTGTTCAAGGGTGAGGACGAATGCCGTCCGCTTGCCGATCGTGTGGAAAATTTCGCGCCGAACTACACCGATAAGCTCACCGTACTCGATACGGCTGGTTTCGAACTGCCGGGCATCTCGCAAGATGTTCGCGGCTTGATCTCGCCAATCCTGCTCGCCACGGTGCTTGAGCGTATTAGCGCGCATCTCGAAGTCATGCGCAATCATCCGCTCACCACACGCCGTTACTATAAGCGGGTTGCCTACTAAGCCGCCGTCGGCATGATGACAAATCGGTAGAACCCGGACGTCTTTCAGATTGCCGGGTGCTACCATTCGGACCGCGACAGTCGCAACGACGGTCGCGTCGCTACCGTTGTGAAAGAGCATTCGAGGTCCCATGTCCCGTCTCCGCTTCGCCGCCGTCGGCGATAATTGCGTCGATCGTTTCCAGCCACCTGTCGGGCAGTCGCTCATCGGTGGCAATGCAATCAATGTCGCCGTGCAGCTCGCGCTGCTCGGCCATGAGGCCTATTATTTCGGCGCTGTCGGCTGCGATGCCGATGGCGAGCGTACACGCGACCTTCTTGTCTCAAAGGGCGTACGCGTCGATTACCTGCAGATGCTGCCGGGCGAAACCGCGTATACGAATATCGACATTACAGAAACCGGCGACCGTATCTTTGCTTTCGAGGAGTTCGGCGTGTGCAAAAACTACATACCGAGCGAGGCGGATTTCACGGCTCTCATCGGCATGGATCATGTGCACGTTGGCTGGATTGCTGATGGTGGTGTCGTCCGTCGCAGGGTTGCCGGTGCCGGCACCAGCGTCTCGCAGGATATCTCCGTCAACAACGACCCCATCCATCTCGGCGTCGAAGGGCTCCGGATCGCCTTCGGTTCAGCCGGCGAGGATCCCCAGACGGCTGAAGCGATGATGCAGAGATATCTTGCAAGCGGCGCCAGGCTCGCGGTTGTAACGCGCGGAGGCGAAGGCTCGGCGGCGTTCGGGGGCAGGGAACATGCCCAAACCGGCATCACACCGGTCGATGTCATCGATACGACCGGAGCAGGAGACAGCTTTATTGCCGGTTTCCTGCATACTTACGTTTCTGGCGGCAACCTCGAAGCAAGCCTCGTATCAGGCCGCCAATGCGCCGCGCGGACATGCGGTCATTTCGGCGGTTTTCCGCAGGAGCCGCAACCACTCTGAGGCATGCGTGATGAATGCAAAAAGGGACCGGCGAAGCATTGCCGGTCTCTTTTTCGTCTCAGGTGATCAGTGCAGGATCTGGCTTAGGAAAAGCCGGCTGCGTTCATTCTGCGGGTTGTCGAAGAATTCGGTGGGGGGAGCTTCTTCCACCACGCGGCCCTGGTCCATGAAGATCACCCGATCGGCGACCTGGCGGGCAAATCCCATCTCATGGGTAACGCAGATCATTGTCATACCCTCTTGCGCAAGCGACACCATCGTATCCAGTACTTCCTTGACCATCTCCGGATCGAGTGCTGAGGTTGGTTCGTCAAACAGCATGACCCTGGGGCTCATACAGAGCGCACGGGCGATTGCCACGCGCTGCTGTTGACCACCCGACAGCTGTCCCGGAAATTTATCGGCCTGTTCGGGAATGCGAACCCGCTCGAGGAAGTGCATGGCGATTTCAGTTGCCTTCGGCTTGCTCAGCTTGCGTACCCATACGGGCGCAAGAATGCAGTTTTGCAGAACGGTCAGATGCGGAAAGAGATTGAAGTGTTGAAACACCATGCCGACTTCGCGTCGCACATCTTTGATGTTTTCTTCGTCTTCGTTCAACACAATGCCGCCAACTGTGATGGTTCCCTCTTGGTGCACCTCAAGCCGATTGATGCAGCGGATCAACGTGGATTTTCCCGAACCAGAGGGCCCGCAGATTACGATCCGTTCCTTCTTGGCGATCTGCAGATTGATATCTGCGAGTGCATGGTACGATCCGTACCATTTGTTCACCCCAGACAGCGCGATCTCGATCTCAGGTTTGGATGAGTGCAGCATGGAAGTTCCTCCGGTTATTTTAGGACCAGCCAGCCTGAGGCGATAATGATCGCAGCGCCGGCTAGCGTATGGATTTCGACCGGTGCGCCAAATACGAGCGCGCCGTAAAGGCATCCCCAAATGATTTGGCTGTATTGAAAGGGTGCAACGACCGACGCTTCACCAGTGCGAAAAGCGCGCACCAAAAGCGCGTGACCACCAAAGAGCATCAGGCCTGCCGCAACCACGAGGATGATGTCGTCCATTGCTACAGTTGCAAAACCACCACCGGCAAGAGTTACCCCGAACGAGAGCAGGCCTAGAACCACGAGCAGGGTTGCCACCAGCGCCGTGTCGGACTCCTTCGTGTGCGTTCGGCGCAGAAGCACCAGCGAAAACGCAAACAGCAGAGCCGAACCGATCGCGGCTGCGTGTCCGATGTTCATTGGTGCAATGCCGGGTTTCAGTGCGACGATCACGCCGGAAAAGCCGAGGAATACGCCGATCCAAGCCAATCGCGAGAGCCGCTCACCGAGCAGAGCAAAGGACAGTACCGCGACGAGCACCGGTGACAGGAAAGCCAGCACATAGGCCTCCGCCAAGGGAAGGGCGGCGAAGGCATAGTGGATCAGCAGCGTATCGGCGGCGAGCAGTGCTGCGCGCACGAAGGCCAGAGCGGGATAACGTGGCCAAAACGCCTGTCCGTGCCCTGCGGCCAACGCGGTTCCCACAACAAAGAGGAAGGCTGCGGCAGTGACCATGCATGTGACCTGCGGAACCGCAAACCGCTCGGTCAGGAGCTTCACAATAACATCTGTTCCGGAAAACAAGGCGAACGCACATAAAACGATTGCCGCCGCCTGCATGTTCGCCCGCGTCAGGCTGGCGCCGGCACTCGAGACAGCCGGATCAGCGGGCATTGAAACGGCCGAAATGCGCTTCAATCCGGGACTGCAGGAATTCTAGGCCCATCGACAGTACCCAGTAAATCATCGAGGCCGTGATCAGCATTTCGATATGCCGAAACTCCGTCTGACCTTGGGTGCGGGCGAGATACATGATTTCCCAGACGCCAACGACGGACACCAGCGATGAGTCCTTCAGCATCGCGATGAACTGATTGCCGGTCGGCGGGACAATCACCCGCATTGCCTGCGGTAGAATGACGAGGAACATCGTCTGATTGGGGCTGAGGCCCAGCGCGGTCGCGCCTTCTGTCTGGCCCCGCGAGATGCTCTCGATACCGGCGCGGAAAATCTCCGTCATATAGGCGCCATAGCATAGTGACAACGCCAGAATGCCTGCGGGAACTGCGCTGATCACATAGCCGACCTGCGGCAGACCGAGATAGATGATGTAGATCTGCATCAGAAGCGGCAGGCCGCGGAACAAGGACGTGTAGAAAGTCGCAAGACCGTAGACCACACCGTTCTTCGAGAGTTTTGCCATGGCGCCAGCCAAAGCGATGATGGTGGCAATCGCGATCGAGATGGCAGAAATGTAGAGTGTTGTGACAACACCTTGCGAGATCATGAAGCCGATCTTGCGGGCGATGAAGGAGAGGGAGAGGTCGAACGAGTAGAAGAACAACATCAGTAGGACGAACAACTCGATCCAGACCGTCACGATCTGTTGCCGGCGCGGCAAAAGCTGGAGCAGTTTCCAGTTGAATGCGATGATCAGGGCAATGGCGATTGCTGAGAGGGCGCGCCCCAGCTGCTTGTTGTCCTTGAGCCAGTCGATGGCCGGTGGAAAGAGCTTGCCGATCCAGGCGGAGCTTATTCCAAGCGCATAGAGTGCTGTTGCAACCAGCGCAAAAATCAGCAGAACGCCGATGCGGCGGGTTGCCGTGGGATAGTCGAGTATCAGTCTTCCAAGCATCGATTTCCCCGCCGTGTTGATCAGGCCGCGCGCTCGCGCCACCAATCCTGGGCCTGCAATTTCCAATAGGTGAGTTGTGCCGTAGCAAGGCCCGCAACACCGCCGGCCCAGACAAGGCCGAACGGTTTGAAGAGCTTGTAGCGCTCCGATTGACCGAGAATGCCCTCGGCAACGACCTTGCCGCCGATGGCCGTGGTGTTGAGGCCGTGACCACCGAATGCCGTGCAATGCCAAACACCAGGCTGCATTTCTCCGATCTGGGGCATGAGATGGCGGGCGTAGGACATGAGGCCGGACCAGGCCAGTTCGGTTTTCAGGTCTTTCAGTTGCGGATAGGTGGTGGTCATCTCGCGGCGCAGTTCGCCCGCAAGTGCCGCAGGGGAGGCTGCCCGGGTGGTGATGCGCCCGCCCCAAAGAATACGTTTTCCGTCCTCAACGAGCCGGTAGTAATCGCCCGCGCGGCGGTTATCGCCGATTGCGTCACGGGTCACGATCGCCTCTCGGATGAGGTCGGGGGCTTCTTCCGTCAGCATGACGTAGGTGGCGATGGGCAGGTAAGAGCGATCGAGCTTACCGACGAGTGAAGACGTATAGCCGCCTGTAGTAAAGACCACTTGACGGGCAGTAACCTGTCCATCGCGGCACGAGACGAGTTTTTGCGCGCCAGCAAGAGCGCAGCGCAATACCTGCGAATTCTCGTAGATGTGGCCACCCAGCCGTTCGATCTCCGTTGCCAGCGCACGCAGATAGTTCAGCGGGTGCATATGAAACGCTTTCGGATCTCGGAGAGCCTGGAAATAGCGGTTCGACTTCAGGCGGTTGCGAACGGCATCTACGCCCAGAAACTCAAGCTCGTAGCCATAGTCTCGGCGCATATGCTCGGCGTGGGCTTTCAAATTCGCGCCATCATCGTAGCGTGTCACGCTCATGATGCCTGGCTGGGTTTTGGCGTCGGCGACGCCGAGCTCCCGGATCGTATCACGGATGAAATCGACGCCTTCTATCGAAAGGTGGTGAAGCTTGCGGGCCGCATCAGGTCCCGCAGCACGAGCGATGGCGTCGTTGCCTGTCGCAAAACCTGGGCTGACGAAGCCCCCATTCCGGCCCGAGGCTCCAAAGCCGACGCTATTGGCCTCGAGAACGACGACAGTGTGGCCAGCGCGGGCAAGCTGGAGGGCGGTCGTCAAGCCAGCAAGGCCACCGCCGATGATGACCGTGTCGCAATCGACGGAGTTCGAAAGCGTTGGGCGCTCGAGTGCATTCGCCAATGTGCGGCGATAATAGGTGTCCGGATAGGTCATGTGAGGCTCATCTGGCGAGGGGATGCCGGGCGCAAGCCCGGCATTTTTTGAAAGGGTCAGTCGGCGCTGTAATCCTTGCCATACCATTTGGTCGTAAGGGCGGAGAGCGTGCCGTCCTTTTTCATGTCGGCGATGAAACCACCGATCTTGGTAGTCCACTCCGGATCGGTCTTTTCACCGATGACAACGAGCGGCTCGCGGAAGGCGTAACCGTCCTCGAGAATACGCAGTGGATAGCCATTCTTGATCGCATTCTTTGCGGTCTGCTCAGGCGCGATGACCGCATCAAGACGCACACCATCGCCGAGACGCAGGTCGTCGAAAGGCAGCATTGAATCGGCGAATGTGCGAATTTCGCCGGGCTCCAGCTTGTATTCGACCGGCGGCAAGCCGGGCGCGTCGATTTCCAGCTGACGGCGGACGAAATCCTCAGATGTCGTCGCCGTCTCGACGCCGATGACTTTACCCTTCAGATCGCCCACGGCCTTCGCGGCGCTGTCTTTGTGAACGACGTAGACGTAAGGGCTGTAGTAATAGATACCGGCGAAGTCGATGACTTGCGCACGCGCTTTGGTCGGGGTGACGGAGCCGACTCCAATATCGTAACGCCCCTGCCAACGTCCGCCGGTCAACGTCGCCCAATCGGGCGTTTGGAAGCTAACCTCAACGCCGAGGCGCTTGGCAAGCTCCCGAGATACGTCGATATCGAAACCGACCATTTCATTGTTGTCATCGAGAAAACTCTGCGGCGGCCAACTGCTATTGGTCGCGACAACCATCGCTTTGTTTTCCATCACGCGGTCAAGTGTTTCGCCCGCAAAGGCTGAGTTTGCGGCAGCCAGCAGCGCGGTACTGGCAATAAGCTTCGTGAGAAAATTCATGGTGCCTCCCAGCATGTTCAACGACATTTTGTAAGATGTCAGACAACCTTTATTGGGTGTAGTTTCGTTTATGTCAATGAAAGCATTCTCAAGACTTGATGAGAAATAACGATGAGAAAGTGCGAGGAGCTCACAAAGTAAGCAACGCAGCAATTTGTGCGCCGCACGAAAACGGTTGTCATTCGGCGGTTAAACGAATGGGGTCTTTGCATTCTCAAAGATCAAAGCGCACCTCAGAGCCGCACAAGCCAGACCCTTCGACACCCTCACAAAGGCGCTCGGTTGGCGACCTATGGCGTGGTGAAACTAAGCTACCCACGCTCACCGAGAAAGATGTCGTAATACCATTGCCGGTCTCGTCCTCACGTGTCCCCATAGCGTTCAATCATGTGACGTAGCTGCTTGTTCTGCTCGAGCAGTTTCGCAGAAAGCTGCAATCGAAGACTCTTTATTTCGAGGTCCGACTCAGCGGCTTCGTCAACGGCCGTCCTCTTCGCCGCTACTGGCTGTTTTGCGGTTGTCGTAACAACCGTCCGCCTGCCGAGCTTTTCTCGCGGCTGAGCCGCCTTCACCCGTCGCTCGTTTGAGCCGGTCGTAATGGTGCCTGTCCCCCCTTTCCCGTGGATAGTCTCAACGACAGGCGCCACCGGTGCGGGTTGATCACGTCCCTCCGGAGCGACATTTTCTGCCACCTGCGAAGGCAATGGATCGGTTTGGACCGCTGGTAAGGGTTGCGGGGCGGCTGCTCCTATGGAAGCCGGATGCCGGTCGGTTTCGTTCCCGCCGGCGGTCGATTGAGCGCTTGCACCGGGCTGCGCTTCCAATTTTCTCTGCGGAGCATTGCGCTGCTCAAAAACCTTAACCCGCGGGTCAGATGCCGGCATGGCCTCATCGACCGATGCCACGGCTTCATCCGACTTGCTGCTTGATACGAGGCCCTTTATTAGTTGCCATGGTGATCTCATCGACCGTCTCCCGACTCGGTTTCTTGGCTCCATAGTACCGGGTGGGAGACCGGGCTTGCAATGCGAGCCCGGCCTTTAGTCGTCAGCGGCTTTATATCGCCGCTGTTTACAATTGTTGTCGATCAAGCCGTTCCGAGCTTTTTGCGGAGATCCGCGTTTTCGGCACGGAGCTTGTCGGACAGCGCCTTGCGAAGCTTCTGGTTTTCTTCCTCGAGCTTCAGAAGTTCGGCAAAATCGTCGGTAGCAACCGGCGCGGCCTCGGCTTTTTGCGGCGCGCGCTTGGCAGGCCGAGCCTTCGCAGCGGTGCCCTTCTTTGCGGGAACTGATGCCTTAGTGGCCGGCTCGGCGGCAACAGGCGCGCTGGTCACCGCTGCTTTCTTTGCCGGACCGCGGGTCTTCTTTACCGGCGCGCTTACCGAAGTGTCAGCAACAGCTTCCGCAGCCGCCTTTGGCTTCCGCGGTGCGCGCGTCTTCTTTTCTTTTGACTTCAAAGACGCCTCAGCGGACGCCGTCTCGACTGCAGGAATTAAGTTCGTATCATCAGCCATTGGTAGATCCTTACGTGGGGAAAATCGTTCGCGACCGTTCTCAGTCGCTATCAATATGCACAGAATATTATTTCGAGTTTATTGACGATCAATTTCAGCGCGTTTTTCGCCCTACACGGAGATTTCCTGGAGCCGTCGTCCATCAACGCCGATGTGCCGAGCTGGTTATCCGATTGCGAGGGACTGGTAGGGATTGGAACATGACGAAACTACTCACATTCCTGCTAATCGCCCTTACTGCGACACCGTCCTTCGCAATAACGCGTGTGAACCGGCCGTCACTAACCTGCGAACAAGCCCGGGGGACCGTCCACCAGCGTGCGATCTTCCGCTGGACTTCTCCTCAGGGCTGCCGCTCTACGCGATCGCTTCGTTCGCAACAGCCGATACACTGATTCCAGCCAATATGCAGAATGGAAGAATATTCCCACGCGCGCCGATCCAGCTTGCCCTTTGCTAAATGGTCGGACAACCTCGACGGAATGTTCATAGTTCCAGAGCATTCACGGTAGCTTGTGTTTGGCACTCAACACCATTCAACTCGGACCTCAATTCGGGGGCTAGCTGCAGCCTCGTGGATGCTCTGGCATCTTGGTTCATCCGTGCCGGGGGCTGGATTTTCGCCCGGGCTTTGCAGGGGCTCCACGTCCGGATGATCCGGATCGGGTTCCTGATAGGCAAAATGGGGCTCTTCAACGGGTGGTGTGGCTCGACGATCGGGGCAATGGGCGGAAGAAGGCCTGGATCGTCAGGTTCGGGGTTCACTGTGTGCTCGCGAGGGTAGTATCCGTTTTACACGGACAAGAAACCCCGCAGAAGCAGGGAGAGTTTGCAGGCGGATCAGTTACAAGTCTGGCGATTGGACCAAGTATCGACATCGGACCTAACTTGATCTTTTTCGATACCGTAGCGTTTCTGGAGCTTGCCCACACGCTGATCGCGCTTGCCAGCGATACAATCGAGGTTATCGTCGGTCAGGTCGCCCCACTGTTCTTCTACTTGCCTGCCTCCGGTTGCCACGGCTATAGGAGAAACTCTCGAACGTCGGTCTCATCGAACGAAAAAAACGAGGCGGGGCTGACTCGATAGGAGCGTCATCGTCAGTGTTCGTGGCACGGTGACGCTACTGCCTTGGACCGTTCCTGGCGAAACGGATTTCCGATGCGTGAATATGAACGGCGCTTCCGCGGCGCAGGCTTTGCCACGCGAGAACGGCCTGTATATTCGATCTGGATCGCTACGACGACGGGCCTATTGCCAAACAAACAGCCCGCGCAGGCGGGCAAGAATGCCGTCCGGCTTGTCGACATGGTTCGCCCGGATATAACGGGCCGTCCTTTCAGCGCTCACGGTCATACCGAAATGGCAATAGCAGACGATTCGATGCAGTTGCCCGTGTGACAGCTCAAAGAACCGCTTGGCTTCTCCGTAAGTGTCGTTTTCCAACCCGGCGGCACGGAGCACGGGGTCACTGAAGGCCACCGATATCGCCGAGTTGTCGCAGCGCATGGCGGCGCGGACGGAAGCGGGCTTGAATTCGGTTTCATGCAATGTGGTGAGAAGCCGCTCTGGAGTCCGCTCGAGGAGTTCTGTCCAACGCAAAAGCCGCGCCTCTCGCGAGAGGACTTGATCGGGATATTCTCGGCCCACCTTGGCAAGCGTCTGAAGTTGCGTGAGTTCATGGTGCTTCATATCGTCCTCCATTGAGACGCGTGATGTGAAAACCAATCCTCTAAAAGTGATCCGTTCGAGATACAAAGTCCAATCACAAATTTCGTAAGGCCAGCCCCTGCTTGCAATTCGCACTAAGACAAAAAAACCTAGAATGGTTGGCAAAAGGAGCGAGCAGTCGCGGAACTCGGCCGTGTGGAATGCCTGGGGAGATTAAATAATCCATAGACGGCTTGTGGAGCTGGGCAAGAATAGAGACCGAAACTGTTGCTCACTCTTTGACGAAAACACTTGTATTCCTAGGGGCGCCGACTATGAGCAGAACTAAGAGCCTTCGAGGCTGGTGGTCCTATGAGGGACGCCCAATCCCTCCGGTCAAACCTGCTGGGGAATGCGAGCTATGACCTTGATTTCGAAATCGAACCCGGCGAGCTAGTTTACCCAATGGCTGTCCAGTTCGGATAGGGGCGGGATGAAAATACTCTGCCTCACTACCCTTATGGTCTCGAACTGCTTTTCAGTGTCGGTGTGGAGGACCGTGACATCGAACGTGCAGCCGCCGGCCGCCAGAGTTGCTTTGAGGTTTTCAAAAGCCAGCCGAACCTATGAGGGGAAATCCGTTTCGGCACTGCCATCTTGGCGACGACCCACCTGGCCGGAGACGAACAGAAGATCACCCGATCGAATTGCGGCTGAATAACCGTGTCCGTCATAAAGAGCGTGCCGGTTCGCTGGAAAGACTGCGTCGCGTTTGGTACCTTCTGGATCCTGTCGCTTTGGCCGTAGTCACGCCTGCCCAAAGGGACAAGCAATGACATCTTCACACGGAGAAAGGCTGTTCATATACGCATCGTATATGAACATGCTATATGTGCTCCGCTTGTCAATCCATGTACGATGCATATTTGAAAGGAGTGCCGATGCCCGTTAAAAGCCGCGCAGAATCAATGGAGGAAAATCGCCTCAAAATTCTCTCTGCGGCACGAAAAGCATTTGCTGACAAGGGCTTCGCTGCCGCCTCGATGGACGAATTAACTGCCGATGTCGGCCTGACGCGTGGCGCGCTCTACCACAACTTCGGTGACAAGAAAGGTTTGCTCGCCGCCGTCGTAGCGCAAGTCGATGGTGAGATGGCCAAGCAAGCACAGCAGGTCGGAGCCAGACAAAAGAACGACTGGGACGGCCTGCTCGCGGAGGGAGTGGCTTACATCGAGATGGCACTCGATCCAGAGGTGCAGCGGATAGTGTTGCTGGATGGGCCTGCTGTCCTCGGTGACCCCTCACGCTGGCCAAGCCAGAACGCGTGCCTGCAGGAAACAAAACGAGCCGTCGTCAGTCTCATCTCAGAAGGTATTATGAAGCCGATTGACGCGGATGCGGCGGCCCGTCTCCTTAGCGGGGCTGCCCTCAACGCAGCACTGTGGGTTGCCGCAAGCGATGAGCCAAAGGCAGTCCTGCCCAAAGCCATCGAGGCGTTCCGGTGTATGGCGACAGGGTTCCTGGCACCCAAGGTCGCATAGCGTCACATACGAACGAGCCTGTAGTCTTGAAGCGCTGTCCCGCCGCAGGAAACGTATACTTTCTAGCAGGCGGAGCATGTAAGAGCTGGCTGGCATATCGGAAAAAAGTGAGGGCTACCTGCGCTGTCGAGACATTTTTCGCGACAGTTCAAAGAAAACGTTCCGGAGCCGCTTCAAGACATGAACGGGCCGGTGCGGGCGCGAACGCGGTAAGCTTTTGACAATCGCGCCAACGTGAACTCGTGTTCATGAAGCCAGAATGACGGGTGACCTCTGTCACTAAGTGTCGTGTCTATGTTGTCACTTAGTGACAAGGGGGGCCCTTATGACCATAGAGCGCGAGGATGCCAGATTGGCTGTATCTCGGCATGCAGCCAAGCTTTTTCTGTAGCGTGGCGTGGCGGCAACCAGCGGTGACGACAGTACCAGGCAGCCGGGCTCTCCAAACGGACCGTCTGGCGATACTTTCGCTCAAAGGAGGCTTGTGTCGAGCCGCTCTTATCGGTCTCTGCATTACGATTTGCATCGGTGCTGCGCCAATGGCCTCCTGAAGCCTCCATAGAAACTCACCTCACGCGGCGATCCGGCCGCATAATAAAACCCGGCAGGAAATCGACGACGATGTCCTCGCGGTTCGCCTGATGCCGTTGCTCCCAGAAGAGCCCACTTTGCGAACTGCCTGGCTGATGTCGTGTCATCTCGGAGAAGAACTATTTAAGATTTTGCATTGAAGCGACTGCGACAGAAAATCCTTGGTTGCATCTGTGATCAAGTCCTCAACCTCATGGCGGGGACATGGCAAGTTGGGGACATGCCGGTAAGGGGCGTGTTGGGCGCTGCAAAGTTGTCTGGCGGATTTGCGCTCGCCCAACCCACCGGGGCACGTGCGGCCGCCCCCTCCAAAACGGTCAAGTTGTACTCTGGCACTACGCCTCAAGGGCTCGGTGTAACGGATGGCAGCCGATCGCCACAGATCCGAATAGCGTGGTCGACGATTCACATCCGCTCAGGGCGATCATGACGATCAGATGAGATCACCAACCACCTTTTCCGGCACGATACCCTAGTCGAGAAGTAAGACAACGCGTGAGGGGCGGAACGCTTCGCCACTCACTTCCTGCGCCTTGAAGCGTTTGCTGAAACTAAGGCGCCTCGAACCCAATCCGGTCAGCGCTTGTGGTGGTCTGAAGGGCATAGACCGGGACAGGCAGCCCCTCCATCCGCGCCTTCAACTGAAGTGCCAGATACTGCGAATAGTGGCGAGACTGGTGCAGGTTTCCGCCGTGGAACCATAGTGCCTCCTGTTGCGTCGGCTTCCACATATTGCGCTGCTCGCCTTCCCATGGTCCCGGATCTTTTGGCGTGTCCGAGCCGAGGCCCCAGACCTTGCCCACCTTGTCGGCGGTTTCCTGGTCGATGAGATCGGCCACCCAGCCGTTCATCGAGCCGTAACCGGTAGCATAGACAATGACGTCGGCCGGGATTTTCTTGCCACCGGAAAGTGTGATGGCGTTCCCCGCAATTTCTTCTACCTGTCCAGCCGCGAGCTTGACCTTGCCGTCAATGATGAGCTGCGAGGCGCCGATGTCGATGTAATAGCCAGAGCCGCGCCGCAGGTATTTCATGAAGAGACCGGAACCGTCCGAGCCCCGGCAGCGCAGCCAGGACTGGATGACCGGCATATCCCGTGGGCTGACCGCGCCCATGCCGACGCGCTCGATCTCTCGTATATGCGACAGCGTCGATACCATCTGGACGTCCTCCCGGGCCGATGGTCGCCTATTCAGGCTCGGCTCACAATCCGGCTGTGGCGCTGGGTTTCGAAACCACCTTGTGGCAGTGCTGGGGCGCCCACGGCTGCCGCGGCAATGGGAAGAGCGGAGGCGGGACGCCATCGATCGTCCGATGCCGCTGGTCGGTGAACAGACGCGCGAAATCCTCGCAGAATTCGGCTATCCGGCTAGCCGGCGACGGTCAGCAACGGCGCAGCGTCATCCTCCTTTTGCCGAGCGTCGTGGCCAGGCTCGATCATAATGTACGGATCAATCCGGCCCATTCTGAGTTCGTAATGATCAGCGCCAGTCTGCAACAACGGGTATTCTGGGATTGCCGTCTTTTTGGAACATAGGCCGTCGAGAAACCCCAGCGATGTCATCGTCGCGAGGTCTGCCCGCGTCTGCCAGCCGCGAGGTTTGCATCGTGAAAGGTCCAAGCCAGAGGAAAATTGTATACTATTCATCCCGACATCCAATCCAAAATTTCGCTATCAATGTTAATCAGGGATGATAACGATGATGTATCGTGACAGCCGCAATTCCGAAGTTTTCCTTGAAATCGATTTCATTAGGTCCCGCTGTACCACGGGCCTTGCCGCTGCTCTCCTGAAACTCTGGGCGTATTAGGTAAACCCTGCATTCCGCCGCAGCGCTGGCCTGTAGCCGCACTGCGTGCACAAAGGCGTCATTTTTTGTATTCGATTTGTTGCAAAATAGTTTTCTTTATTGTACACAATATTTGCGATCGGGAGGATCGCCGGTCATGGAGCTTCTGCTGGAGGGCGGGAACGGCTTTTGATCGTAAGCAGCAAGTAGAACAACGAGGGAGGGGACTATGAAACATGGATTTCTGGCGATATGCGCAGCAGCCACGGCGCTTCTGGCAGCCAACATCGCCCAGGCAGGAACGCTCGATACGGTAAAGGCGCGCGGCAAACTGGTATGCGGCGTGTCGCTCGCCACGCCAGGGTTTGCTGCACCAGACGACAAGGGCCGGATGCAGGGTTTCGATGCCGATGTCTGCCGCTCGGTTGCTGCCGCCGTTTTCGGCGATGGCGACAAGATCGAGTTCGTCCCAACCAATATCAACACCCGTTTCCAGGCATTGCAGTCCGGTGAAATCGACATGCTGTCGCGCCAGACCACGCAGACCTTTTCACGCGAAGCCTCGCTCGGGCTCGATTTCGGCCCGACCGTGTTTTATGATGGCCAAGGCCTAATGGTGGCGAAATCGCTCGGTGTTTCCAGTGCCAAGGAATTGACGGACGCTGCGGTCTGCACGCTGCCTGGCACGACGACTGCGCAGAATCTCAGCGACTTTTTCCGCACGATCGGCGGCAAGTTCGAGCTGGTGGTGTTCGAAAGCCCCGATGAAAACCGGGCCGCTTTCTTCGCTGGCCGTTGCGAAGCGATTTCGTCGGATCGCTCCGACCTCGCATCGATCCGCGCGGTCGCCAACAATCCGGACGACTATATCGTCCTTCCGGAAACGATCTCCAAGGAGCCGCTCGCACCGGCCGTTCGTCAAAACGATTCCAACTGGCGCGATATCATGTCCTGGTCGGTCTGGATGCTGATGGCGGCCGAGGAAAAAGGCGTTACCCAGGCCAATGTCGACGAGATGCTGAAAAGCCAGGATCCGGATATCCAGCGCATGCTGGGCGTGACCGATGAGCTCGGCGCGATGCTCGGCCTCGACAACAAATGGGGCTACAACATCATCAAGGCCGTGGGCAATTACGGCGAGATCTTCGAGCGCAATCTGGGTGAGGGTACCCGGCTTGGACTGACGCGTGGACCGAACGCGCAGTGGAATGCCGGTGGTCTGGTCTACTCACCGCCGTTCCGTTGATCCTATTGCTCGCGCGCATGAAGCGCGCGAGCTTTCTCCCGTTCGGCAAAAAAGCGGCGAGTTGTGATGAATATCCTGAATGATATGCGTTTCCGCGCATTCTGCTATCAGATCGGCGCGATCGGTCTGGTTGCCGCTGCGGCATGGACCATGTTTGCGACTGCCAGCGACAATCTGGCAAAGCAGAACATCGCCACCGGTTTTGGTTTCTTGGCGCGGCAGGCGGGTTTCGTCATCAGCGAAACCGCGATTGTCTACCAGCCGACCGATAGCATCGCCCGGGCGATCCTGGTTGGTATCGTCAATACGGTCAAGGTCTCGCTGCTGGCGGCGATCCTCGGAACGGTTCTGGGGCTTTTCGTCGGCGTGGCGCGCATGTCGCGCAATCCCGTGCTGGCGCGCCTGGCGCTTGCCTATGTCGAGGTGCTGCGAAACGTCCCGCTACTCCTTTATCTCTTTCTCTGGTATTCGCTGATCATCATGGTGTTTCCGCCGGTCAAACAGGCGCTCAACATCCTGCCCGGTGTCTACCTGTCCAATAGCGGACTGGTTCTTCCGGCCGTGTTTTTGGAAAGCGGCGCTCTCGTCTTCGCATTGTTCGTTTGCGCCGGTATCGCCGCAGCGGTCCTGATCCGGCGTATCAGCCAGCGGCGCCGGCTCACGACGGGAAGGTCCAACCACGGCACGGCCATTGCTTGCCTGGCGCTGCTGCTGCCGCCGCTCCTTCTTTGGATGCTGGGCTTTGTGTCTTTCGGTTGGGATATTCCGCAGGCCGGCAGGTTTCGGTTGACGGGCGGTCTGCATGTGCGGCCCGAGTTTGTGGCCTTGCTGTTCGGACTTCTACTGAGCGTGTCCGCCAGCGTTGCCGAAATCGTCCGTGCCGGTATACAGGCTATCGGACCGGGACAGTGGGAGGCTGCGGCCGCACTTGGACTTCATCGGTCACGCGTCATGCGGCTGGTCGTGCTGCCGCAGGCCCTGCGTCTGATCATTCCGCCTCTGACCAATACATACCTGACCGTCTTCAAGAACAGCTCGCTGGCAATTGCCATCGGCTATCCGGATCTGGTGATGGTGTCCAACACGGTGATGAACCAGACGGGTCAAGCGATTGAGACCATCGCCATTTTCATGGGCGTTTATCTCAGTCTCTCGATCGCCATTTCGCTGACGATGAACTGGTACAACGCGCGCGTCGCGCTGAAGGAGCGTTGATGGCCGAAACCCAAGCTCTGCCGCGACCGGTCGGCGCCGCCAAGCCGCCCGTGCGGCGTTCCGGATGGGTCAAGGCCTATTTCGGCACGCCGCTGAATTCCATGATCAGCCTTGTCTCGATGGCGGCGATCTTTTTCCTGGGTAAGCTGGCGTTTGGCTGGCTGGTCGTCAATGCCGTCTTCTCCGGTGATGCAGCAACCTGCAAGGCAAGCATCGGCGCGTGCTGGCCGTTCCTTGCCGAGAAACTCCGTTACATGATTTTCGGCTTCTATCCATTCGAGGAGCAATGGCGGCCATTTTTGGCGGTGGTGCTGTTTCTGGCGAGCTGCCTGATCTCGATGATGCCGCGCTTTTGGAGCCGGACTTTGCTGTATGTGTGGCTGCTTGTTATTCTGCCAGTCCTCTACGTTCTTCTGGCGGGTGGGGTCTTCAGTCTGTCACCGGTTCCAACGTCGAGCTGGGGCGGGTTGCCGCTGTCATTCATGCTCTCGTTTATCGGGTTGGTCTGCGCCCTGCCGCTCGGCATCGGCCTGGCGCTTGCCCGCGCCTCAAGTCTGCCGGCCATTCGTATTCTCGCCGTCGGCTTTATCGAGATCGTCCGCGGTGTGCCCTTGATCAGCATCCTGTTCATGGCGACGGTGATGCTGCCGTTGTTCATGCCGGAGGGCGTGTCGATCGACAAGCTCCTGCGCGCGCAGGTGGCGATCATCATTTTCGCCGCCGCCTATATCGCCGAAATTGTTCGCGGCGGCTTGCAGGATGTTCCCGAGGGCCAGTTCGAGGCCGGCTATTCTCTCGGCCTGTCTTATTGGCAGGTGATGCGAAAGATCGTCCTGCCGCAGGCGCTGAAGAAAGTCATACCGCCCATGGTGGGGCTGTTCATCGGCTTTTTCCAAGATACGACGCTGGTCACCATCGTCGGCCTGCTCGATTTCCTTGACACCGTGCGCTCGGCGCTGCGGGATCCCGAATGGCAAGGCATTGCCGTTCTAGAAGGCTATGTCTTCGCCGCCGCTGTCTATTTCACCTTCAGCGCCTTGATGGGCCTGTACAGCCGCTTCCTCGAACAGCATTTCAGGGTCACCCATGGCTAACGATATTCATGTTATCCGCAACGCAAGCACGATCGTCGGCTATGACGAAAACGGCCAAGGGCATGCCTATCTGTCGGATGGTGACATTGCCTTTGACGCGGGTGGTTTTGTCCATGTCGGCGGCCGGTATGATGGAGCGTTCGCGCGCGAAATATCCGGCAAGGATAGGATGGTGCTGCCCGGTTTTGTCAACGTGCATTGCCATTCCGGCGAAGAGCCGATCTCCAAGGGGCTGTTTGAAGATGAAGGTACGGCGGCGCTCTGGGGCAATGCACTTTATGAATATTCCAACCTGATCGAAATCAGTGACAGCGCGGTCGAGGCGTCCTTGACCGTGATGCTCGGGGATCTGATGCGCAGCGGCGTCACCACCCTTGTCGACATTGCAGGCCCGCACGAAACCTGGCTGCCGACCTTGGCAAGGAGCGGCGCGCGTGCCTACGTCGCGCCTGGCTTCCGCGAGGCCGCCTGGCACGTCGAAGACAGCCGGCGTCTCGATCTCGTCTGGGACAAGGGCAGGGGTTACGAGGCTTTCGCCCGCGCGTTGGAGGTTGTCGACACAGCACGCACGCATCCGTCCGGCCGATTGGGCGGCATCGTTTCCCCTTCTCAGGTCGAGACATGCTCTGCTGAGCTATTGCAGGCTGCGTCAGAGGCGGCGCGGGGGCGGGACGTGCCGATCACCGTGCATGCGGCCCAGACGATGGCCGAGCATGAGGACCTAATGCGCCGGACAGGCCTGACGGCGGTCCAGTATCTCGAAGAGCTGGGCATGCTTGGCCAGGACCTGATCATCGGGCACTGCATCTTTGTCGACGGTCATTCCTGGACGCGGCAGCGGACTGATACTGATCTCGATCTGCTCGCCGGGCGTGGCGCCACGGTCGCGCACTGCCCGGTCACCTTCACGCGCAGCGGCATGGTGCTGCAGACGCTCGGCCGTTATCGCCGCCGCGGCGTCAATGTGGCGCTTGGAACCGACAGTTATCCGTTCAACATGCTGGAGGAAATGCGTCAGGCGATGATCTGCTCGCGCATTGCCGGCCGTTCAGTTTTTGACGTCGGCACCGCTGACGTGTTCGAGGCAGCGACGCTTGCCGGAGCGCGCGCGCTTGGTCGGCGCGATATCGGTCGGATAGCCCCGGGTGCCAAGGCTGATTTCCTGCTGGTCGATCTGAAGCATGCGGCCATGCAGCCGGTCTACGACCCGTTGCGCAACCTTTTGCACTGCGCTGCGGAACGCGCCGTGGAAACCGTCTACGTGGATGGCCGCCCGGTGGTCGAGGGAGGCAAGGTGCTTCATCTTGATTATGACGGTGCCGTCGCCGAACTGCAGGAGGCGCAGGATTTTGCGGTCAGGCGCCTGCAGGCCAACGATCCGGCAGGGCGGCCGAACGCTCAATTGGCAAAACGGTCGCTACCGGCGATGTAGGGATGTTCAGCGTTAAAACCCTTGGCTCATGGGTGCTTGTGGCCCAAACCGGCAGCCTTGAAACGCTGTTCGAATTCGCGCCGCAGGTTGCGTCTCACCTCGGCGGCGCGCTCGCGCCGTTTTCTGACTTCGGTGCTCGCTGAATACACAGGAACATCGGTCGGGCGTCCCTCCGCGTCGACTGCCACCATGGTAAAATAGCAGGAATTGGTGTGCCGGCGCTCGCCGGTTCGGATATTCTCAGCCTCAACCCGGATGCCGACCTCCATCGAGGTCCGGCCGGCATAGTTGATCGACGCGCGGAAGGTGACGAGCTCACCGACATGGATCGGCTGGCGGAAGACGACCTGATCGACCGACAGCGTCACGGCATATTGCTGTGAGTAGCGAGAGGCACAGGAGTAAGCGACGCGATCGAGAAGGTTGAGCAGCGCGCCGCCATGGACCTTGCCGCTGAAATTGGCCATATCTGGCGTCATCAGGACGACCATCTCGAGTTGGCTCGTGCCGTGACCAGTTTCCAAAATGCACCTCTCGGCCGACTTTCCTGACAACCGTTCGATTATCTACGCGTTTTCTGCCGTGTCCAATGCCGGACGCTGGATCGGCCAGTGCGGGTCCTTGGGACTGCTTGCCTCGCAACTATTCGGCCATCAAGCCGTCGAAGACCTCAAGCATTGCATCGGCGATGGCCTTGCCCAATGCTGCACCATGTTCCTGCAACGCCTCCTCGTCCATGTCGCGGGCTGCCAGCGCAAGCGCCGAGCCTTCGGCCATGACGATTTCCTGCGCCCGCTGAATTGCCCAAAGCGCGAAATCGCTTCGGCCATTGATTTCCACTGTATCCATATCGATTTCCATTGTTGCCAGCGTGTCGAGTGCCTAGTGTTTTAG
The DNA here is from genome assembly GCA_900468065.1 of Hyphomicrobiales bacterium. Classification (GTDB taxonomy): domain Bacteria; phylum Pseudomonadota; class Alphaproteobacteria; order Rhizobiales; family Rhizobiaceae; genus Pararhizobium. Next base: position 50,602 of record UBTA01000078.1, read on the forward strand.
GAAAGGGCCGCCCTCCCATAGCAGGGAAGGCCACGTTGGAAAACACGCTTGTAATCTTGGATGCCTGCTCCAGATTGTTCTGACTGAAATTGACGGAGAGGCTCATGACGGATGAAGCCAAAGCGGTGTTGGTTCGGATAACCGGGCGTGTCCAGGGTGTCGGTTTCCGGTTTTGGATGCGAGGTCAAGCGCAAAGACTTGGTCTGTCCGGCTGGGTTCGTAACGAAGCTGATGGGTCGGTTGCGGCTTTGATCTGCGGACCTGCAGCAGCGATAAGCACCATGCTGGAGCGCAGTTTGATAGGCCCTCTTGGTGCATCCATTGCCGATGTCGAGACAAAATCAGCGCACATTGACGGCGTGCCACGGGGATTTCGCATTATGAAATGACAGAAGCCATCTCCATGAGGAAATAGTCACATACAATTGTTTTAATTAGATTTTTTAAGTGAGAACCAACGTGGAGCAAAACCTCACGACCGCTTCATCTAGCGGATGCAGCAATATTTGCTTGTCGATGCCGCACCGCAGCAATAAAAGGAATTCGTATTTTTGCGGTCAGGCATAAAACGGGGAACGATAAACGCAGACGTTCGATTCATGAACAACAGGAGACTTCCATGTCTATTGCAGTCAATAACTTCGACAATCTTGGCCCCGACGCTGTTTCCGCGGGAACCGTTGCATCCAGGGTCAAAGCCTATCGTGAATCTGCCGGTTACAGCATTGAAGACCTCGCGGTGACTTGCGGACTGGCAAATTCTGAGATTTTGGCCATTGAAGATGGCAGCGATGCCGATCCGGCAAAGTTGAGAAGAATTGCCGCAGCACTGCAGATTTCCGTATCGGCCTTGCTGGGAACCGAAGTTTAAGCCGATTGCCGCTTCCCGTCGATTTACGACGGGCCTGCGGCGAGACGGGTTGTGACGCCAATCCGGGTCGGCGCCTTCAGTGAATGCCCGCGCGGACGATCTCCAACAGAAACCAAAATTTTCCTCATCAGGCAGAATGGACTTGCATCGATCGGTAGCTGCCGCCAAGCATCGTGTGGCGGCACGCACGTGGCGGATGAGGGGCACATGGCGGTAGCGGCTATGGCCCTGCCATGATTTGACCGCGCTGCGCGGCGATGTGATTGTCTTTTCCACGAAATATAACGATAAGCGAGCTCAAACGACGAGTCGTCCCTGCTGTCTGCCGGAGCAGGCTATGGCCGCGCATAGAGGGACGGAACTGGATTTTGACGCCGCACGCCCAGGATCGGACACTTGAGCTCGACAATGTGAGCCGCAGTTTCGGCGCAACCGCTGCGCTTAATGACGTGTCGCTGACGATCGCGTCTGGCGAGATCATCTGCCTCGTCGGCCAGTCCGGCTGCGGAAAGTCGACATTGCTGCGTATGATCGCCGGTGTCGATTTCGTTGATGCCGGCCGTATTCTGTTGAACGGCCAGGAGGTTTCCGGACCGTCCCGTTTCGTCGAGCCGGAAGACCGCAAAATCGGTTTTGTATTCCAGGACTATGCTCTTTTTCCGCATCTGACCGTCGAACAGAATATCCTGTTTGGCCTCAAACGCCGTGCGAAACAGGAGGCCGCAGCCAGGACTGCCGATGTCATCGCGCATATCGGCATCGCGCATCTCAAGGGGAGATATCCGCACATGCTGTCGGGTGGCGAGCAGCAGCGTGTGGCTCTTGCCCGCGCGCTGGCGCCGCAGCCGGACATTCTGTTGATGGACGAGCCGTTTTCCAATCTTGACCGGGGACTGAGGGAAAAGGTTCGCGATGAAACGCTGTCGCTCCTGAAAGGTCTCGGTACGACCGTGATCATGGTCACCCACGATCCGGAAGAGGCGCTTTCTGCCGGCGACCGGGTGGTCTTGATGAAGGCCGGCCGGATCGTCCAGGCCGGGTCGGGTTACGATCTGCATGATCGTCCGGTGTCCTCCTATGCGGCTGAGTTCTTCTGCGCCTTCAACAGGATTTCAGGCGTCTATCGCAACGGACATATCGAAACTGCGATCGGCCGGTTTGCAAAGATGCTTGACGCAGGCGAAGAGACGTCGATGACGCTGTATATCCGCCCGCAGGGAATTTCGGTCTCACCGGGTCCAGGCGATCTGTCCGGACATTTGAAAAGCCGAATATTCCTTGGCGAGGTCGAACAGCTTGCCATCACCGTCGATGGGCTGGAGCAACCGCTGCACGTGCGCACCATGCACCGCTTGCCGCAGGGGACAGAGACGGTCGGCCTGTCCATTTTACCAGATAGCTGGCTGGCGTTTCCAGTGGTATAAGCGGGCGCGCTCCATTGGCAAGGCGGTTTACGGTAAAGTCACCCGCTTAAACTTGACTGCTTTCATCAATTAATGCTCGACAGCTTGGCATCGTCCACCTGGAGAGACTTATGAACACGTCAAGCATCGCGAAATCCACCCTGTTTACGGCGTCATTGCTCCTCAGCACGAGCGCTGTCTCTGCTGCCGAACTCAACATCTACACGACCCGCGAGCCGGGCCTCATCCAGCCGCTGCTCGATTCGTTTACGGCAGCGACAGGCACCAAGGTCAACACGGTGTTCATGAAGGACGGCTTGGCTGAGCGCGTCGCCACCGAAGGCGCAAGCTCGCCGGCCGATATCCTGATGACCGTCGATGCCGGCAACCTGATTGATCTCGTCGAAAAGGACATCACCCAGCCAGTCGAATCCACTGTTCTGGCCGAGTCGATCCCCGCGCAATTGCGTGACGCCAACAACCATTGGTTTGCGCTGTCGATGCGCGCCCGCGTCATCTATGCCGCCAAAGATTTGGACCTGACGGCCTTCAACTATGAAGACCTGGCCGATCCGAAATGGAAGGGCAAGATCTGCATTCGCTCTGGCCAGCATCCCTATAACACCGCCCTGTTTGCCGATTACATCGCCCATTACGGTGCTGATGCCACGGAAAAGTGGCTGACGGGTCTCAAGGACAATCTTGCCCGCAAGGCAGCCGGCGGCGACCGTGACGGCGCCAAGGACATTCTCGGTGGTATCTGCGATATCGCCATCGCCAATTCTTACTATGTCGGCCTGATGCGCTCGGGCAAGGGCGGCGAAGAGCAGGTCGCCTGGGGCGACGCCATCAAGGTCGTCCTGCCAACGTTCAAGGACGGTGGGACACAGGTCAATATCAGCGGTGCTGCCGTTGCCAAGAATGCCCCGAACAAGGCTGAAGCCGTGAAGCTTCTGGAATATCTTGTTTCCGACGAAGCTCAGAAAATCTATGCTGAAGCCAATTTCGAATATCCGGTCAAGACCGGTGCCGCAGCTGATCCCATCATCGCTTCGTTCGGCGAGTTGAAGATCGATTCCAAGCCGCTGACGGAAATCGTCAGCCATCGCAAGCAGGCAAGCGAACTGGTCGACAAGGTCGGCTTCGACAACTAAACGACGGAAGGCGCCCGCGTCGGCGGGCGCCTTTTCTTGCTGCCACAAAGATGGATTTGAGCCGATGATCAGCGCCGCCCGAAGCTGGCCCAGAGGCCGCGTCGGAGCCCGCTGGTTGCTTGGCGCGGGCATGATCGCCTGTCTGGTGATGCTGCCGATCATTGCCCTCTTGCTGCAGGCGATCCAGGGCTCGGCCGGACTCTGGTCGCATCTCGTCTCGACCATATTGCCGACTGCCTTGGTGGACACTGCCATTCTGCTCGGTGGCGTCGGCCTGATTACCGCTATTCTTGGCACGTCCACGGCCTGGCTGGTCACCGCTTATGCCTTTCCCGGCCGCCGCGTGCTTGAATGGGCACTGTTGCTGCCGCTTGCGGTCCCGACCTACATCATTGCCTACGCCTATCTCGACATCCTGCATCCGATCGGCTCGGTGCAGGGGGCGATCCGCTGGCTGCTTGGCTATTCCAGTTCAAGGGAATTCCGCCTGCCGGATGTGCGCTCGATGACGGGCTGCATCCTGCTTCTGGGTTTCGTGCTCTATCCCTATGTCTATATTCCAACGCGGGCGATGTTCCTGACGCAGTCGGCCAATCTGATCGATGCGTCGCGCACGCTCGGCATTTCGCGCCGCGCCGTCTTCTGGCATGTCGCGTTGCCGCTGGCCCGGCCTGCGGTCGCCGTTGGTGTCAGCCTTGCGCTGATGGAGACCCTCAACGATATAGGCGCTTCCGAATTCCTCGGCGTGCGGACGCTGACCGTCTCGATCTACACGACCTGGATCACCCGCACCGATCTGCCTGGGGCGTCTCAGATCGCCCTGTCATTGCTGATGGTCGTGGTGGCGCTGGTGGCTTTCGAAAAATGGGCGCGGGGCAAGCAGCGCTACTCCACTGGCGCACAGCGCAGCCGCGCCTTCGAACCGCGCCGCGTGTCACCCGCAAAAGGTCTGGCGCTGTTCTTCGCCGGGCTACTGCCAATCCTCATCGGTTTTGGTGCACCCGCGATCTACCTTGTGAACGAAGCATGGAAGCGCATCGAGTTTGCAGGGCTTTCGCCCCGGTTCCTCAGCGAAACCTTCAACACCATCGTCCTTGCCTCAGCCGCCACGATCATCACGGTTCTGTTTGGCCTGCTTATCGCCTATGCCAGCCGTCTGCGTCCCGGGGCAATGACTGTGTGGCTGCAGCGGCTTTCGACGCTCGGCTATGCAGCACCGGGCACGGTCGTTGCAATCGGCGTTCTGATTGTGCTCGCCACAGTCGATGGTTTCATCGACCGCACGGCAATCGCCTGGCTCGGCGTATCGACAGGCCTGCTGTTCATCGGTTCGGGTGCTGCACTGCTTTACGCCTATACCGTCCGGTTTCTGGCCATCTCCGCCGGTGGCATCGATGCTGGGCTGGCGCGGATCCCCGTGTCCTTCGATCACGCCTCCCGCGTCCTTGGACAATCGGCGGCTGGTACGTTCCGTCATGTCCATCTGCCGCTGTCGAAGGCCGCGATCACGGCGGCCGGCCTGTTGGTCTTCGTCGATTGCGTCAAGGAACTGCCCGCCACGCTGCTGTTGCGGCCGCTCAACGTCGAGACATTCGCAACGCATCTCTACGGAGAGGCCGCGAGGGGCACCTATGAGGAGGCGTCCATCGCGGCTCTGGCCATCGTCGTCATCGGGATATTGCCGGTGATCCTGCTTTCGCGGATGGGGCAGGCCCGCCAGTAGAGGCCCACAGGCTTACATGGCGTGGCCGATGTTTGTTCCGGTCAGGATCATCACCAGCATCCAGATCGCCATGGCCACCATCATGACGTTTTCCGTCAGCGAGACGAAGCCGAGTGGAACATTGCTGTCGCCGCCGACGCAGGCACATTTGAGTTCGCGCTTGTCGACATAGACGGCCTTGAACACCGAGACGGCCCCGATCGTTCCGATGAACAGCGCAACGGGGATCGAGATCGAGTTGAGCGCGCCGGCAATCATCAGGATACCGGCCCCGGCTTCCGCGAAGGGATAGATATAGCTGTAGCGAACCCAGCGCTTGGCGAGCAGGTCATAGTTGAGGAACATCGTCGAAAAACTCTCGATGTTCTGCAATTTCAGGATCGCCAGCACGGCCATGCTAAAGGCGATGAACCATTCGGCTGCGCGGACCGTGAAGACCGTTCCATAGACGGCATAGCTGGTTGCCAGCGCCATCAGCGCGGTGACGGCGAAGACGGCGATTACCGGCCGGTATGTCACGGCTTTGGGATCGCGCACGGTCTTGCCCAGATGCCCGCGCAACTCGTCATAGCCGCCAATCCGAACGCCGTCGATAAAGGTTTGTGGCGTTGTTTGGACACCGTGTTCGGTCTTGAATGCGTCAGTTTGTTCGCGGGTGGTCAGCCAGCGATCGTCCACCGCATAGCCCTGCCGCTCCAGAAGATCCTTGGCTTTCAGGCCGTAGGGGCAGGTATGTTTGTCCATCACCATCCGGTAGAGGATGGCGGTTTTTGATGTCTTGTCGAGCATGTCGCAATCTTTCATTTCGCTTGGTTTCATCGATTGCAGAAACTATAACATCCGTACCATGGTACGGAGTCAAGCGATGAAAGAGACAACGATTGCAGGGTTGGCGCGCGAGGGGGGTGTCGGCGTCGAAACAGTGCGATATTATCAGCGGCGCGGTTTGCTCGGAACGCCGCAACGTACAGGTGGCGTGGGGCTGGCCGGCGGCATCCGGCGTTACGGTGAAGACGATATTCGCCGGCTGCGGTTCATCCGCACGGCCCAAACGGCAGGCTTTACGCTCGACGAGATCAGGGAGCTGCTGGCACTTGATGCCAGCGAGGACCGGCATCGCGCCAACGTCCTTGCGCGTGAGCGCATTGTTGCACTCGATGCGAAAATTGCCGAACTGAGTGCTGCCCGTGCGTCGCTGCTGCGGCTCGCCGATGCTTGCGGCTCCACCTCGAAAGGCCCGTGCCCGATCATCGCGGCATTCGAGCAAGAGTGACAGAATGGCTACGTCCGTCAACCGCCTCGCGAGCGCCTGTCGGCGTCGAGAATGCAGGTGGCGATTGCGATATCCTGAACCGCTACGCCTGTGAGATCGGCGATGGTGATATCACCGGGATGGACCCGGCCTGCGACCTTGAAAGCAAGCACAGCTCTGAGTTCGGCACAGTTTTCCGCTGAAATATGTGCAGCCCGGAATGCGGTGGAAAATTCGCCGTGATCCAGAGACTGTTCCAGACTGTCGCAGATGCGGCGGCCGGCACGCGCGACCAGTGCTGCGTCCAGCTCCTGCTTGCCTGGCGCATCGGCGCCGATAGCGGTCATGTGCGTGCCGGGTTGGATCCAGGCGTCGCGGATCAAGGGTTCGCGTGATGGGGTGGTCGTGATGATGATTTCGGCGTCACGGCAGAGACTTTCAAGATCGCAAGACACGCTCGCGTCAATACCTTCGCCGCTAAGCGCGTTTGCCGTCTCCCGCGCCTTGTCTTGTGAACGCCCCCCAGATGGTGAAGGCAAACCGTGTTTCCGGCATCGCCTGCCGCAGACAGCGGACCTGCCAGCGTGCCTGAATACCAGTTCCGACGATCGCGACCCGCCGCGCATCGGGACGGCAAAGCGCCCGGGTTGCGATGGCGCCGCCAAGGCCGGTGCGCAGGTCTGTGAGAAATCCCCCATCGAGCAGGACGGCTTCGAGAACGCCGGTTTGCGCGGAAAAGGCCAGTATCACGCCGTTTGACGTCGGCAAGCCGATCGATGGATTGCCGTAGAAACCGGTCGCGACCTTGACGACGAAGACCGGATCGCCGGCGATATGACCGTATTTGATATGGCAATCGCCATCCTTGTCCGGAAAGGCGAGATAGCCGACCGGCGGCAATGTCGCCCGGCCGTCGGATGCGGTGATATAGGCCGCCTCGACGGCCGCGAGCGCACTGTCGAGATCGACCAAAGCCTCTATTCTTGACCGCGACAGGATGATCATTCGTCCACCGCACGGTCCTGATTGAGGTACTTGTAAACGGTCGCGCGCCCCATGCCGAGGATGCGCGAGATATAGGCTGCGGAATTCTTGCCGCCGAACGCGCCGTCGGCGGAGAGGTCCTTGACCACCTGCTGCTTCTGCTCGCGGGTCAGCCCGGCGATGATCAACCCGCGCGAACCCGTCCAGTTCTGGATGTATTCATTGATGCGCTCGTGCCAGTCCTCTTTGAACAGGCTCGCCGGTTTGGCATGATCGACGGGGATCGAGGCAAAGGCGCTCAATGTCTGCATCACCGCATGGAAATGCGAGACGTCGGCATTGATGCACATAACGGCAATCGGGCGCGCAGTGCTGTCGCGCAGAATGATACTGATCGATTTGATGCGCCGGCCATCCCAATTGACCTTTTCATACGGTCCGAGAAGCTGCTCGGTCGGGCGAAAATCGATCTCGTGGAGCAGTGACGGCTCGCCGATTTCCCGCTTTGAAAAATTCCCGGCGATATGCGCGGCCGTCTTCGTTTCGAGATCGTGCAGCACGACCTCGACGAACGGCTGGAACAACTGGGCGACGCCATCGCAAACGGCCGCATAGGAGGTGAGTTCAGGCTTCATTGGGCGTGTTCAACCCCTCATGAAGTCTGCAAGGCGTTCCAACCCGGCTTGCAGATGATGTTTCTGCGCGCCGATGCCGATGCGGATATAGCCATCCAGGCCATAGACATCGCCCGGCACCAGCATGACGCTCTTTTGCTCGCGCACCCGATCGACCAGAACGGAGGAGTTGATATCTCTGACATAGCGAACAAACGCCATGCCGCCGGCGCGCGGCGGCAGGTAGGAAAACAGAGTATTATGCGCCTCAATCCAGGAGGTCAGAAGCGCCCGGTTTTCCCGCAGCAGATCGCGGCTGCGCGACAGGATTTCGGCGCGCTTGGCCGGCTGCAAGACGATATTGGCGATGTGTTCGCTGAGCGCGCCGGTGGTGATTGAGGTATAATCCTTGCGCTGCCAGATGCCGTAGATTTCCTTCGCGGGACCGACCAGCCAGCCGAGCCGCAGTCCAGGAAGCGCCATTGCCTTGGAAAGTCCGGCCGTCACCACCGCTTTTTCGTAGAGATCGGCAAAGCTGACGGATTCTTCGACATCCAACTCGGAACCCTTGTAGATTTCGTCGGCATGCAGGTAGACGTCGTGTTCGCGGGCGATAGTGACAAGCGCATCCATCGTTTCGCGCGGCAAGAGGCTGCCGGTCGGATTGTTCGGATTGCACAGGCTGATCATCTTGGTCTTCGGCGTCACGGCAGCGCGAACCTCGTCGAGATCGGGCAGCCATCCCAGCTCCTCGCGCAGCACGATCTCCTTGACGGTATGCAGTGTGTTGGGCGATTGCGAACCCCGAAACCGGATGTTATGAGTGCGCTCTATCGAGGAAGGAGGGCTGCGCAATGAACACATTTTTCTGGCACCATCGCCAGCGTGGCCCCGTCAACGCCCTGCAAATGCGTTTGCAGGGCTGACCAAAGTCCGTTTCTCCTAAAAACCGTCTTCTGGTCTGCCCTTCGTGGCACTGCAGCTCTGACCCTTTTGGTTCGAGCTGCTGTATTTTCTATCCGCCGCGCGCATTGCATCGATGATGGCTTGAGAGCCCTCGATGGATGTTTGTGCGGCAAGACCAGAGACCGATCATGACCCTTATCAACATCCGCAATCTCGGTATCGTGCTGGGCAGCCCGCTTTTCTCCAAGCTCAATCTCATTATCAATGCCGGCGACCGTATCGGCCTCGTTGCTGCCAACGGCCGTGGAAAATCGACCCTGTTTCGCTGCCTTGCCGGCGCTCTTGAGGCGAACGAGGGCGAGATCACCAAGGCACGCGGCCTGACCATCGGCTATGTCGAACAGAACGTTCCCGCGCGCCTGTTCGATATGCCCTTTTATGGCGCCGTGCTGGACGCACTGTCCGCCGACCAGCAGGAAAGCGAGAGCTGGCGTGTCGATGTGGTGCTCGAGGGGCTTGATGTGCCAGAAGCCTTGCGGCAGCGGTCGTTGAAGCAGTTGAGCGGCGGCTGGCAGCGGATTGCCATGCTGGCCGGTGTCTGGGTGACCGAACCGGATGTGCTGATGCTCGACGAGCCGACCAACCATCTCGATCTCGGCAAGATCGCCATGCTCGAGGCATGGTTGAATGCGTTGCCGCGCGACGTTCCCGTCATTATCGCCAGCCATGACCGTGCTTTTCTTGACGCCGTGACCAATCGCACGTTCTTTTTGCGCGCCGAACAATCGCAGATCTTTCCGTTGCCCTATACGCGGGCGCGGATGGCGCTGGATGAGGCCGACGCTGCCGACGAGCGCCGCTATCAGCGCGACATCAAGGTCGCAGATCAATTGCGCAAACAGGCCGCCAAGCTCAACAATATCGGCATCAATTCCGGTAGCGATCTCTTGGTCGTCAAGACCAAGCAGTTGAAACAACGGGCGGACAAGCTCGAAGATGCCGCAAAGCCGGCCCATCTGGAGCGCTCCGCCGGGGCGATCAGGCTCGCCAATCGCGGCACCCATGCCAAGGTGTTGATCACGCTCGAGGATGCGACTGTGCAGACGCCGGATGGGATCCTGCTGTTCAAGACGGGCAAGCAGTTCGTCTGCCAGGGAGACCGGATCGTGCTGCTCGGTGCCAATGGTGCTGGAAAGACCCGCCTTGTCTCGATGCTGCGCAAGGCAATCGAACAGCCGGACGTGGCGCAGGACGGCATCAAGGCGACACCCTCGCTGGTGCTCGGCTATGGCGACCAGGCGCTGGCCGACCTGCGTGATATCGAAACGCCGATGGGGACGATCATTCGCCGGTTCGATATCGGCGACCAGCGGGCGCGGGCCTTGCTGGCCGGGGCTGGAATGTCCATCGAGCTTCAGGCCAGGCCCGTCGGCCAGCTGTCCGGTGGTCAAAAGGCCCGGCTCGGCATGCTGATCCTGCGGCTGACCAATCCCAACTTCTATCTGCTCGACGAGCCGACCAACCATCTGGATATCGATGGGCAGGAGGCGCTGGAGAGTGAACTGATGGCGCATCAGGCGAGTTGCCTGTTCGTCTCACACGACCGCAGCTTCGTTCGCTCGGTTGGTAACCGGTTCTGGTTGATCGACAAGAAGAAGCTGGTCGAGGTGGACAGCCCGGAAGGCTTCTTTGCCGACGCCGCCAAACAGAACTAGGTGATCTTGGGCGGCTGGGAAACCGGCCGTCTAACCCAATCGAAGGGGCTGCAGCCGTTTGGCCGTTGCGCTTTGCGCATGATTTTCCTATAGCCGGGACACGGGATGACGCGCGCGCCGGTATCCCGATCCCGTCTTTCGGCGTGCCCGGTTTCCGATGTCCAATTCCCAAAAACCAAAACCGGACGGCCGTTTTCGGATGTTCGTTCCGGTCCTGGCCGGCGCTACTTTGCGCGAGCGGCTGATTGCCTGTGTCGGCGCGCTGATCGGTATCGGCTTGACCGGCCTGATCAGCAGTTATCTGCTAGGGCAGGGGCCGCATTTGCCTTTGATCGTAGCGCCGATGGGCGCATCCGCCGTGTTGTTGTTTGCGGTTCCGGCCAGCCCGTTGGCGCAGCCATGGTCGATCATCGGCGGCAATACGATTTCGGCGCTGGTGGGCATCATCACCGCCTCTCTGATCCACGATCCGATCATTGCCTCCGGCGTTGGCGTATCGCTCGCCATCGCTGCGATGTCACTGACGCGCTGCCTGCATCCGCCTGGCGGAGCCGCGGCACTGACTGCCGTGCTCGGCGGCCCGGTGGTTTCCGGTTGGGGACTGTTGTTTCCGTTTGTGCCGGTTGGCCTCAACTCCTGCATTCTGGTTGCGCTCGGCTTGCTGTTTCACAAGCTCGCCCGGCGCAATTACCCCCATGTTGCCGCAATAGCGATGGTCAACACGCACCAGACGGCAGACTTACCCGCATCGCTGCGCGTCGGCTTCCGCGAAGAGGATCTGGACGCAGCGCTGGCCGCATTCGACGAAACCTTTGACATTGATCGGGGGGATCTCAGCCGTTTGCTGCAGCAAGTCGAGCTTCAGGCAACGATACGCGCGCATGGCGATATCCGCTGTGCCGACATCATGTCCCGTGACGTTATCTCGATTGACGCCGATGCCGGCCCGGCCGATGCGCGCACGCTGCTTTTGAAGCATAATATCCGGACGCTGCCGGTGATGGATGAGAATGGCCGCCTAGTCGGGACGATCGGTTTGCGGGAACTTTCCAAGGACGCCGATCGTGTCGGCGACATCCTATCGAAGGCCGCCACCGCCGCAGACACCGATCCGGCATTTTCGCTGTTGCCGGTTCTGACCGACGGGCATGCCCATGCCGTCATCGTGGTGGATCGCGAACATCGGATACTGGGCTTGATATCCCAGACCGACCTTTTGAGCGCATCGGCACGCGCTTTGCCAACTGGTCGCGGCGCACTGTAAGGCCGTGATCGGGGATCGATGAGGCAGCGCTCATTGACGGCTGCCCCATTATGGTTTTCTCAGAGACCAGCGATTTTCATCAGGTCGTCCCGTGCGCCGGGAGCCGTCGCCAGGACCGGCGAGCCCTTGGTCAGCTGTTCTCCGTCGACCGGGAAGGGATGATACCAGCCGCCCGCCTCCTTGACGAGGCAATAGCCGGCAAGGCAGTCCCAGGCGTGCATGTAGGGCTCATAGTAACCCACCAGACGGCCGGCGGCGACATAGGCGAGCATCAGCGCGCCGGAGCCGTTGCGAATGAAATTGCCGCCAGCGGTCAAAAGGTCCTCGACCATTTTGCCGACAAAGGCCGGCGTCACATAATTGTTGGCGCCGATGCCGGTCACCGCGTTGCGGACGGTGCGGGAGGGGTCAAGGGTCAATACCTTGCCGTTGAGCGTCGCGCCCTTGCCCGTGGCGCCCGCATAGAGTTCATCGTGGCAAGGTGCGTAGATGACGCCAATCACCGGTTCGTTGTTATGCAGCACTGCGATGGAGACGCACCAGTTCGGCATGCCGTTGACGAAAGGGCTGGTGCCGTCGATCGGATCGACCACCCAGGTATAGCCGGAATCGCCGGGGGCGAGACCATATTCCTCGCCCAGGAACCCGTCGCCCGGGTTAACCTCGGCGACGCGGGCACGAATGAGGTTTTCGACCTCGCGGTCGGCAATGGAGACAACGTCCTGCAGGTCGCGTTTGGTTTCGATCACCAGCGTCTCGCGTCTGTTGTAATAGTCGAGAGCGACGCGACCGGCCTCCGTGGCGATGGCCTGTGCCAGGGCGAAACGCACGTCAAGCCCGGATATCTGCGATGTCATGAAATGGTCCTTCTATAGTATTATCTGGCTCAGCCGTTGATGATGGCGATGCCGCGTCCTTTGAAACCGATAGCGACTTCGGTGGCCGGCGCAAGCGCACGCTCGACGGCCGGATCGACGACGAACAGTTTGCCTGTGCTTGTCTCTACCTCGTATTCGACATGGTCGCCAAGATAAGCGGCATGGGTGATCTGGCCTGGAAAGGCAGCACCCGATGCGGGTTCGAGCGTGATCGAATTGGGGCGGACGGCGAGCTTTGCCGGTCCTGGCCGGGCGTTGCGGCTCGGAACCCGATGTTCAAGCGTCCCGATACGGATGGTGGCGTCGGCACCGTCGACGCTGATGACGTCGCAGGCAACCACATTGGCCTCGCCCATGAAGTCGGCGATGAAGGCCGAGGCTGGCGCCTCGTAGAGGTCACGGGGTGAGCCTTCCTGCGCGATCACACCGTCCTTCATGATGACGATCCGGTCGGAGACGGCCAGCGCCTCGTCCTGATCATGGGTCACGTAGACGGCCGTAAAGCCAAGCCTTTGCTGCAAGTCGCGGATTTCGGTGCGCACTTGGCGACGCAGGCGAGCATCGAGGTTGGACAGCGGTTCGTCGAGCAAAAGAACCTGCGGTTCGAGCACCAGCGCACGGGCAACGGCAACGCGCTGCTGCTGGCCGCCGGAAAGCTCGGCGGGAAGTCGCCCGCCCATGCCGGCGAGACCGACCAGCTTCAGGCCTTCTTCCGCCTTTTCCCGGGCTTCCTTCTTCTTGAGGCCGGAGGATTCCAGGCCATAGGCGACATTGTCGAGTGAGCTCATATGCGGAAACAGCGCATAGGACTGGAACACCATCGAAACGTCGCGCTCGTTGGCCGGCAGCATGGTCACGTCCTTGCCGCCGATCAGGATCTTGCCGGAGCTTGGATGTTCAAGGCCAGCCAGCATGCGCAACGTCGTGGTCTTGCCGCAACCGGAAGGCCCGAGCAACGTGACCAGCTGGCCAGGCTCGATTGTCAGCGAGAGGTCGTGAATTGCGGTGAAGGCACCGAACTGTTTCTTGATGTTCTGAAAAACGACCGAGCCGGCGCGAGGGGTGATCATACGGTTTTCTCCTGACCAAGGGAAAGGGAAGGGGCTGTGGTGACGCCGGCGACGCGATTTTCGCGCCGCAGCCGCCGTTCCCCGACGAGAAGCTGGAAGCCGGCGATAACGACAATCATCACCACGATCAGCATCGAGGAATAGGCGATGGCCACGCCGTACTCGCCGTTTTCGACGAGACCGACAATATAGGAGGTCGCCATGTTATATTCGGCGCTGACGAGGAAGATGACCGCGCTGATCGAGGTGATGGCCCGGACAAAGGAATAGACGAGGGCGGCTGTAATCGCCGGGCGCAACAGCGGCAGGATGACCTTGCGGATCGTCCTGAAGCTGTTGGCACGCAGGGTCAGCGATGCCTCGTCGAGGCTCTTGTCGAGCTGGCTCATCGCCGCCACGCCGCCGCGCACGCCGACCGGCATGTTGCGGAAGACGAAGCAGGCAATCAGGATCAGCGCCGTGCCGGTCATTTCCAACGGCGGCAGGTTGAAGGCCATGATGTAGCTGATGCCGATGACCGTTCCGGGAATGGCAAAGCTCATCATCAGGGCAAATTCAAAGACATTACGGCCGGCGAATTTCTGGCGAACGATGAGATAAGCCGTCAGCAACCCGACAGCGGCCGTCAGCGGTGCCGAAATCAGCGCGATCTCGATCGTCGTCCAGAATGAATTCCAGGCCACCCCGGTCCAGGCCAGCGCCCCATCGCGTATTTCGACGGAGAAGGCACGGGCGTAGTGATCGAGCGTCAGTGAATTGTCCAGCCCCCAGGTCTTCACGAAGCCGCCGACCAGGATCATACCATAGATGACGATCGTGAAGATCATCCACGGGATGACCATGGCATGCACGGCGATAGAGATCGAGCGGGGCAGCGCGATATGCGAACCGCTGTCACCCTTGCCGGTCACGGTGGCAAAATTCTTGCCCGACAGCCAGTAGCGCTGGGCAAGGAATGCCGTCAGCGTGAAGCAGAGCAGGATGATGGCAAGCACGGCTGCGCGTGACGGATCGTTCTGCGAACCGACGACGGCAAAGAAGATTTCGGTCGACAGCACGCCATGGCTGCCGCCAAGAACCAGCGGATTGCCGAAGTCGGCCATGCTTTCGATAAAGCCGATCAGAAAGGCATTGGCGATGCCCGGCTTCATCAATGGCAGCGATACGCGCCAGAAGGTGCGCCAGCGGTCGGCCCGCAGCGTCTGGGACGCTTCTTCCATGGAGGGGCTGACGCCTTCGACGACGCCGATGAGGACGAGGAAGGAAATCGGGGTGAACGACAGGACCTGGGCGATCCAGATGCCGGTCAGACCATAGAGCCAGCGGCCCGGCTCGATGCCGAACAGGTTGGACAGGCTTTCGGTAATGACACCGGCGCGGCCAAACAGCAGGGTGAGCGCAAGGCCGATGACGAAAGGCGGGGTAATGATCGGCAGGACGGTCAAAAGCCGCAGGCCCTTCTTGAAGGGAAAACGCGTGCGGGTGGCGACCAGCGCGAAGGCAAGCCCCATGATGGTCGATCCGCCGGCCGTCATCAGTGCCAGCCAAAGCGTTCGCCAGGCAACGCCGCAGCGTTCGCCCCCGGCAACGCAGCCGAGGCTCCAGATCGAATTGTCCTGGATGTTGCGTGTAAAGCCGTCTGGATTGAACGAGCCGTCGAAATCCTGGAACGCGCCGACCAACATGCTGCCGACCGGGTAGAACACGAAGATCGCGACAAGAAAGACCAGGATGGCGATCGAGGAGACGACAAAGGCATCGCCCTTCATGACGCCGCGTTCGGCAAGGCCGAAGGAGAAGATCAGAACGAAGACAAATGCTGAAAGCACCGCGCCTGCCCCCATCGACGGCTGGCCATCAGCAAGCGCGCCAAACAGCGTTTCGCTGATCATCCAGGACCAGCCGGAAAAGCCGATCGCCAGCCCCTGCAGCGTGAGAAACAGCACGCCGGCAGCACCTGCCGTGGCAAGTAATGTGCCGCGCCGCATGGGATCGCGAATGAACCGTGCTGCCACAGCGGAAGCCATGATCAGACCGGCAAAGGCCAGCCACCAGCGGCCGTAACCGAGGATCTGTATTATGCCCGGTGCGACGGGGGCCTCGCTCGGAAACCCGGAAAACCAGCCAAATCCGAGAAATCCGCCTTCGATCCGGTACCACGGAACAAGAAGGAAAGCGGCAATGCCTATTCCGAGGACAATATCCAGCCTACGGTTGCGATGGTCCATGACGATCCTCGCGCCTTTTCATGATGCAAAATATGGAGTTAGGAGTGGCCGGGGACCGCGCCGCAGTCTGTGGAGGGTTGCGCGATCCCCGGCCGGAGAGAAACTTTGGGGCAGGCCGTGGCGACGGTAGCCGCGGCCTGACCCCGTTTCTCTTAGTTGGCGTTGGCGCTGATTTCGCGGTCCCAGCGCTCAAGCAGTTCCTTGCGCTTGGCCGGATCGCCATAGGTCTTGAAGTCGTAGTCGATCAGCTTGATGTCCTCGAAGCGCGGTGCTTCCTTCGGAATTTCGGCAGTCTTGTTGGACGGCAGCTGGAAGGATTTCGCATCCTTCATGCGCGACTGCACGTCTGGCTTCAGCGCCCAGTCGTACCAGGTCTTGGCGTTGTCGAGGTTCTTTGCACCCTTGACGATCGACATGGAGCCGATCTCGTAACCGGTACCTTCGCAAGGTGCGACCGACTTGACCGGGAACCCTTCGGCCGTCTGGGCAACGGCGTCGTGCATGAAGACGATACCGATCGCCGTTTCGCCGCGTGCAGCAGCCTTTACCGGCGCGGAGCCAGACTTGGTATATTGCGAAATATTGGCATTGAGCTTTTTCAGATAGTCATAGGCCTGGTCTTCGCCCATGATCTGGACCAGCGAAGCGAGCGCTGTATAGGCGGTGCCGGACGAGTTCGGGTTGGCGATCTGGATTTCGCCCTTGAAAGCCGGGTCCAGCAGGTCTGCCCAGCATTTCGGCTCCTTGAAGCCTTTGGCCTTGAAAATCTCGGTATTGTAGCCCCAGCCGAGAGCGCCGGCGTAGACGCCGACCGTCTTGTAGCCAGAACTTTCCGCTTGCTTCTTTGCCCAATCCTGCAACTGGTCGAGCATCGGTGACTTGTATTCAAGCGTCAGGTTTTCAGATGCCGCCTGTAGGTGCGGATCGCCTGTTCCGGCCCACCAGATGTCGGTCTTCGGGTTGCGTGCCTCGGCCCTTATCTTGGCATAGGTCTCGCCAGACGACAGTCGCACCATGTTGACCTTGATGTCGCCGTGCGCCTTCTCGAAATCGCCCTTCATCTGCTCGCAGATGACCACATCGGCCGAGCAGATCAGGTTGAGATCGCCGGCAGCCTGGGCGGAAAAGGCTGAAAGTGTCGTTCCAGCGGCGAATGCAGCGGCGGCAATATATCGTGAACCCATGAAATTTCCTCCTGTTGAACCGGCGCCTCCACGCCATCAGCTTTTGCAAGCGTGTGCAAATGCTGCATGAGATGAAAACACCTGTCAAACAAAATCTTCACAAAACTGTCACATTTCGGCTAATCAAATACTTGCACGCAATTGCAAAATTGTGCAGATTGCCCATCTAGGGTGGAGTGCAGCGGTGTCGCAAAAACTATTCGTCAGTGCCCAGGAAGTGGCGGAAAAGGCAGGCGTTTCGCGCTCTGCAGTTTCCCGTACATTTACATCAGGTGCCAGCGTTTCGCCGAAAACGCGGCAGAAGGTGCTCGATGCCGCCGAGGCGCTCGGCTACCACGTCAATCATCTGGCCCGTGGCCTCATGCGCAACGAAAGTGGAATCGTCTGCCTGATCGTCTCAGAAATCGGAACGCCCTATCGGTCGGCTCTGCTGCGTGCACTGACGCAACAGTTGCAGAATTCCGGCAAGGTCGCGATGCTGATCAACACCGACCGATCCGATGGCAGTGTCGATCTGGCGCTCAGGCAGGCGATCCGCTACCGGGCTGATGCCTCAGTCATTCTGTCCGGCCTGCCGGACAAGTCGATTACCGATCTCTGTTTGAAGAACGGCCAGCGACTGGTGCTGATCAACAGGGATGATGACCGGGAAGGGCCACTCAAGATCAACCTGGACGACGCGGATGCGGCCGCGCGTATTGCCACGGCGTTCGTGCGGGCCGGTTGCCGCAAGCTTGCCTTTGCCAATTCCCAGGCAGGCACCCCAAGCCTGATGGCACGCGAGCACGGCTTCGTTGCTGCCGCCAAGGCGCTGGGTCTGGATGTGGTCGTCGAAAGGTTCGGCCATACGGGTTATGAAAGCGGCCGCGTCGTTGCCCAGCAACTTCTGACCCGCAAGGAGCGCCCCGACGCGGTATTCTGCGCCACCGATCTGCTTGCCTGCGGCTTCATGGATGCCGCCCGGCATCAGTTTTCCATGTCTGTTCCCGATCAGATTTGTGTGGCCGGTTTCGATGATATCGAACAGGCATGCTGGTCATCCTACGGGCTCACCACATTTGCGCAGCCTGTGGAAACGATTGCGCGCGAGGCCGTGTCCTGGCTGGTATCAGAGGCCGAACCCGAGAATCATACGGTGCGCCTGCATGCCGATCTCGTCTGGCGAACCTCGATCAGAGGCGGTTGAGCCCTATGGGCAGCGCGCTGAAAAAATCATCGAAAAAACCATCGACTTTTTTATCCGAACTGGCCCCGTTTACCGGCATGTTGTTCAAGGAGCGAATGTGCGAGCAGTTCGCAGCCCTTTGTTATCGCATCAGGGCAGATGGCGCTCTCTTCGAGGTGCTGTTGGTGACGAGCCGCGATAGCGGCCGCTGGATCATCCCCAAGGGATGGCCGATGGCCGGCAAAAAGCCGCATGAGGTCGCTGCGATCGAGGCTTTTGAGGAGGCCGGTGTGCGCGGAAAGGCGAAGAAAAAGCCGTTCGGATATTTCACCTATCTGAAGATGTTCGACAACGGCCAGCGTACGCCTTGCTGCGTTCAGGTCCATCTGCTGGCTGTCAAAGAGACTTGCGAGGTCTTTCGGGAGAAAGGTCAGCGGCTCAGCGAATGGGTGTCCTGCGTCGAAGCAGCCCGGCGTGTTCGCGAGCCGGAGTTGAAAGGGCTTTTTCTTTCAGTTCAACGGGCTTTGTTGTCATAGAGCCCTCTGGCGGTGATTGCAGGCAGATTCAAACAAAAGGGATTTACGCTCACACTCGCGTCTGAGCCCAAGAAAAAAAACGCCCTTTTCCTGCGTGTCTACCCAAACCGTTCCATCGCAAAATCTGCGGGTGCGACGCTATATCCAGGCGTGGCCGGACCGTTTAGGCGGCTTGTTTTGGATAGTACCATGTTGTTATTGTTGACCATTGTTACAGTCAGCAAGAGCGCCGTGCCGAGGATAAAACCGAATGCGAGATAAGAAAACTTTGCGAGCATATTCGTAACTCCTATCTACCTCTTCCCCGGAAACGCGAGGGGGATGGGGAAAGTTCCATGAAGTTGAGAAAGATCGTGGCATAGGGCGATGCGATGGCGTCGGGTAAAGAACGGCGACGCGATCCAAGTGTAAAATCACAGTCTAACAGCGGAATTGCTTCCTGGGAAGTCGACCATGCAGCGGACGCATGGGTGGCCTGAAGTATTGGCGCTGTTACTCCATAATCGGGAGGCTTATATACAGGTCATCAAACGACAACGGCGCCGCTGAATGGCTGCCGGGCTCTGCAAGCCCTAGAAAGGGGATTATCATGAATGTAGCACGCTCTTTCAACAATTGGCGCAAATACCGTCAGACGGTCACCGAACTTGGCCGTATGACCTCCCGCGAACTGCGCGACCTCGGCATCGATCGGGCCGACATCCGGAGCATCGCCCGCGCCTCGGTCGCTCGCTAATCGCTTAATGTACCGCCTCCAGCGAATTTTCCTGAAACGCCCGTTGCCTTACAGCGGGCGTTTTGTGCGTTTGGCGCTATGGACGAAGGACGGTGCGTCTGCGCCCGCTTGACGCTTCTCGGAGCGCCCGTTCCAGTTTGTCATTCGCGTTCACACATGGTTGTGCCAATCTGCCCGAAATCTGATTCCGGGGGGCGAGATATTGGAACATGGATTTTTGCGGCGGGCGGGATTGTCACGGCCTGATACGAATGCCGAAGATGCCGTGAGCCTTCTTGCCGCTCACTATGGCTTGTCAGGCCCCGTCACCGAACTTGGCAGCCAGCAGGACCGAAATTATCGCATCGACGCGGCAAGCGGCCGTTTTGTCCTGAAGATTTGCCGCGCCGACTATGCGACTGTCGAGCTCAAAGCGCAAAACGCCACGTTGCGCCATATTGCCGGCAAGGCCGCTTGCCCCCGCGTGCCGAAAGTGGTCGCCGCAGGCAACGGCGCCGACATCCTGTTCGTCACTTTGCGCGGTGAGGATTATCAGATCCGCCTGCTCGATTACATCGAGGGCCAGCCGCTGACCCGGCGCAAACACCTGCCGGCGGTGACTGTCGCGGCGCTCGGCGCACTGGGCGGTCGGATCGCCCTTGCGCTTGCTGATTTTACGCATCCCGGACTGTCCCGGGAGCTGCAATGGGATCTGCGAAAAGCCGAACTGGTCGTCAGCCATCTCCTGTCGGCTGTGAAGAATGCGGATCGCAAACAGCGCATTAGCCAGGCCATGGATGCAGCCATGCGGCGGCTCGACGGGTTGAAGCCGGAGCTTCGGCAACAGGCGGTCCATCATGACATCACCGACGACAATGTCGTAAGCCTGCCGAATGCCAGCGGCCAGCTGATACCGGATGGCGTGATCGATTTCGGCGACGTTATTCATGGTTGGCTTGTAGCGGATTTGGCCGTCACCTGCGCTTCACTGCTGCATCATGCCGATGGCGATCCCACCATCATCCTGCCAGCGGTCAGGGCGTTCCACGCTGTTTTCCCACTCAAGGAGGCGGAACTGCGCGCACTCTGGCCCCTGATCGTAGCGCGCGCCGCGGTGCTGGTCGCAAGCAGCGAGCAGCAACTCGCGCTCGATCCCGACAACGGTTATGTCAGCGGTAATATCGATCACGAACGGCAGATTTTTGACGTCGCGATTTCGGTGCCACCTGCCGTGATGGAAATCGCCATCCTGCAGGCCGCAGGCCAACTGGGCAACCAGGGTGCCGCGATCACCGGCGAACGCCTGCTGCCGGAAATCGACGTATCCGGGATCGCGGTGATCGCAATGGACACGCAAAGTGACCTGTTCGATGGCGTTGCATGGCCCCAGGCCGGCCTCGAAGACCAGCTGCTAAGGGCTGCATTGCGCGAAAACAATGCCGTTTCCACCCGCTACGGCGAATACCGGCTGACCCGAACCGTGCTGCTTTCACCTCAGCCGGCGCAAACATGCGCTCTTCATGTCGATCTGCTCTTGCCGGCGGGCACCGGCATGTCTGCGCCTTTCGGCGGCATTCTGAAACACACCGATGGGGGCCTGATATTGCTGGGCCGGGATGCCGCGCTGCATCTGTCCGGCCTCGATGCCTTGCCCGGCCCGGATGATTTCATCCATCCCGGCCAGCCGCTTGGACTGGTCACAGGCTCGGCCCGTGACCATCGCGTGCTGCGCGTCCAGCTCTGCCGCGACAAGGACATTGTGCCGTCGCCGTTCGTCTCGCCCGACCACGCTGCGGCATGGAAGCTTCTATGCCCGTCACCGGCAAAGCTGCTCGGCTTTGATTGCGATGCGCCGGTACCGCAGAGTGCGTCGCTTCTCTCGCGCCGCCAGAGCCATTTCGCCAAGCCGCAAAAGAACTATTACGAGATGCCACCGCAGATCGAGCGGGGTTTACGCGAGCATATGGTCGACGTCGAAGGCCGCGCCTATCTCGACATGGTCAACAATGTCAGCATCCTTGGCCACGGTCATCGGCGTCTTGCCGATGCGGTACATCGGCAGTGGCAACGTCTCAATACCAACTCCCGATTCCACTATGCCTCCGTCGCGGAATTTTCCGAGCGGCTGGCCGATCTTGCGCCGGAAGGCCTTGAGACGGTGTTCCTCGTCAACAGCGGCTCGGAAGCCAATGACCTGGCGATCCGGCTCGCCTGGGCGGCCACCGGTGCACGCAACATGCTGTGCCTGCTGGAAGGCTATCATGGCTGGTCGGTTGCCAGCGACGCGGTCTCTACCTCGATCGCCGACAATCCGCAGGCGCTGACCACCCGGCCGGACTGGGTGCATCCGGTCATGTCGCCCAACACCTATCGCGGCCCGTTTCGCGGGGCCGGTTCGACCGCCGCCTATGTTGACGCCGTCGTGCCGACGCTTGAAAAACTGGACCGCGACGGCAAGGGACTGGCCGGTTTCATTTGCGAATGCGTCTATGGCAATGCCGGCGGCATTCCGCTGCCGCCGGGTTACCTCAAGAATATCTACGCTCTGGTTCGAGCGCGCGGCGGTGTCTGCATTGCCGATGAGGTGCAGGTTGGCTATGGCCGTCTCGGACATCATTTTTGGGGTTTTGAGGAGCAGGGCGTAGTCCCCGATGTCATCACCATCGCCAAGGGCATGGGCAACGGCCACCCGCTCGGCGCGGTCGTCACGACCAAGGCAATTGCCGATGCGCTGGAGAAGGAAGGCTATTTCTTCTCATCCTCTGGCGGTAGCCCGGTCAGTTCCGTGGTCGGCATGACGGTGCTCGATATCATGCGCGACGAGAAGCTGCAGGAGAACGCCCGTGTCGTTGGCGATCACCTGAAGCGGCGCCTTGAAGCCCTGGGGCAACGTTTTGCGCTTGTGGGCGCCGTGCATGGCATGGGGCTCTATCTGGGGCTGGAATTCGTCCGCGACCGCGAGACGCTGGCCCCCGCAACCGCCGAAACAGCGGCGATCTGTGACCGGCTTCTCCAGCTCGGCGTCATCATGCAGCCGACCGGTGATTATCTGAACGTCCTGAAGATCAAGCCGCCGCTTTGCCTCTCGCGGGAAAGCGCTGATTTCTTTGCCGATATGCTTGAGCGGGTGCTTTCGCAGGGATGGTAGGAAAAGAACGCAGTCCCTGTTGAATTGCGCCCGCGGATCGGCTTAGCTCACGCCATATTCATGGCAAGCAGCGAGTAGCATCATGACGCAGACGGCCGATATCATCATCCACAACGCGCGTATTTTGACATTGGATGACGACAATCCGGGCGCCGAAGCGGTGGCACTTGCAGACGGCCGGATTGTGGCAGTCGGCGCCAGAGCCGACGTCGATCCGTTTCGCGGCAAGGATACAAAAGTGATCGATGCGGCTGGAGGAACGGTGCTTCCTGGGTTCTCGGAAAATCACATGCATCTGTTTTCCGGGGCTGCCGAACTCGATCATCTGCAGTTATCTGGCGTGAAGGGGCTTGCGGCCCTGACCGAAGCCGTTGGGTCCTATGCGGCGACACGAGCGACAGAAAAGGTCCTGTTCGCACAGGGCGCCGACTATACGTTGCTGGGCGACAGCGAACGGCTGACTCGCCATCACCTCGATACAATCCTGTCCCATCAGCCTCTTGTCCTGTTTGCGCCGGATCATCATACCGCCTGGGCAAATACGGCGGCGCTTGAACTGGTTGACATGCTTCATGGTGCCGAACTTGGCCCGGGCAACGAGGTGGTGATGGGCGGCGATGGCCTGGCAACCGGGGAATTGCGCGAGATGGAGGCCTTCAGTCCGCTGCAGGCCGCCGGTGGTTTCGACCGCTACCGGCTGGGCTTGTCCACAGGCGGAGAACCGGATCCCTATCCCAACGACGCAGAATGGGCACAGGATATTGCCGTGATGCGGCGCGGGTTGGTCTATTGCGCGCGGCATGGCATCACCACCATTCAGAATATGGACGGTAACCTCTATCAGCTGGAATTGCTTGCCGCGATCGAGAAGCAGGATGGCGGCCTGCCGTGCCGGATCCTCATTCCCTTTCACTTCAAGAATTTCATGCCACTCGGCATGCTTGAAAAGGCTTCCACTCTGGCCCGCCGTTTTGACAGCGACTGGCTGTCGTCCGGGGTCGTCAAGGTTTTCTACGATGGTGTGCTGGATAGCTGGACCGCCGTGATGGTCGAGCCCTATGCCGACAAACCCGGTGATTGCGGCGAAGGTCTCTTCACGCCCGAAACCTTCCGCGCCGTCGCCGTTGAAGCAGACCGGCGCGGGCTTCAGATCGCGGTTCACGCGATTGGGGATGGTGCGGTGCGCGCGGTGCTGGATGGTTACGAGGCGGCCAGACGGGAAAACGGCACACGCGACAGCCGCCACCGGATCGAGCATATCGAAGTGGTGCATCCGGATGATATCAACCGCTTCGCCGGCCTTGGTGTCATCGCCTCGATGCAGCCGCCCCATCCGCCGGGCTGCGCAGGCTTGCCTCTGGAGCCAACGGTATCGCGCATCGGCCGCAATCGCTGGCCCGTCAGCTACGCCTGGCGAACGCTGAAGGATGCCGGTGCGCATGTCTGCTTTGCTTCCGATTGGCCGGTTTCGCCGATTGATCCGCTCATCGGCATCGAGGCCGCCGTTATCCGCCATCGCTGGTCACCGAGTGATCCGGACCAATCCTTTTCGCTGATGGAGGCGCTCAAGGCCTATTGCGTCGAGGGTGCCTATGCGGAATTCAAAGAGGACCGCAAAGGCAGGATCAAGACTGGCTACCTTGCAGATATCGTTGTCCTCAGCGGCAATGTCGAAATGATTGCAACCGAGGTGCTTCATACAATCAGGCCGGTCATGACCATTTGCGGCGGTCGCATAAGTTATTCCTCCTGATAAAGATTTTTTCCTCCTCAAACAGAATCGTGTTGTCAACGCGAGGCCGCTGTGGTCACCTAGCGCAAAGCCGAAAAGGCGGGAACAGCAGCTTCATGCAACGGGTAGTGTGCCGCATATGGCGGAATTGAACGCGGTCGAAATCCGCCAGGTTTCTAAGATATTCGGTTTTGGCGAGTTTGCTTTCGCGGCCGTTGACAACACATCGGTATCGATCCGGCAGAACGAGTTCTTCACGCTTTTGGGACCTTCCGGATGCGGCAAGACCACCCTTCTGCGGCTGATTGCCGGTTTCGAATACCCGACATCCGGCGAGATCATGCTGAACGGCGAGGATATCGCCGCTATGCCCCCTTTCAAGCGGCCGATCAATACGGTTTTCCAGAGCTACGCCCTGTTTCCGCATATGACGGTGGCGGAAAATATCGGCTTTGGTCTCGCCATGCTCGGCAAGCCCAAGCCGGAGATCAAGGACCGCGTCGATGCCATGCTGAAGCTGGTGCGCATGGAAGCGCTTGCCGGCCGGCGGACAAGCCAGATTTCCGGCGGCCAGCAGCAGCGTGTTGCGCTCGCCCGTGCCCTTGCTCCCCAGCCGAAGGTTCTGTTGCTCGATGAGCCGCTGTCGGCGCTCGACTACAAGCTGCGCAAGGACATGCAGATCGAGTTGAAGCGGCTGCAGGCGGAAACCGGCATCACCTTCATCTTCGTCACCCATGACCAGGAAGAAGCGCTGACCATGTCGGACCGTATCGCCGTGATGTCATCGGGCAAGATCCTGCAGGTCGGCAACCCAAGAGAGATCTATGACGCTCCGGCGGATCGTTTCGTTGCCGATTTCATCGGTGAGACCAATTTCCTGAAAGGCTGGATCAGTTCGGTGAGAAACGGCATCGCTGATGTCGATACACCGGTTGCCGGTCGCATCTCCGCAACGATGCCACAGGATTTTCACGCCGAAGGCGAGGTGACGGTGGTTCTGCGGCCCGAGCACGCGACGCTCTGCGCGCCGGACCAGTCCATCGTCAGCCAGATGACCGGCAAGCTCGAAAACGTCGTCTATTTCGGCACGGATACGCACTATCACGTTCGCCTTTCCGACGGTGAGACGCTATTTACCCTGCGAGAGCAAAACAAACCTCTGCAGAGCGCACGGTTCAACCAGGGCGACACGGTTGGCATCGCGCTCGAAGCCAATGCCGCCCGGGTGTTGAGGAACTGAAATGGCGGACATGCCCGGGACGATCGAAGCGGAAAAGAGCAGGGATATCCGGAAACGGTGGCTCCTATCGCTTCCCGCCCTGCTGATTATCCTCGTCGCGTCGACCGGCCCGCTGCTGATCGTTCTGGTCTATTCATTCCTGACGCCCGGTGCCTATGGTGACGTGCAATGGCTGCCTTCGCTCGATGGCTGGATCGGCGTCGTCATGGAGAAGGATATTTTCGACGGCACCGTCTCGCTTGCCGATGCGCATGTGTCGATCTTCATGCGCTCTGTCATGCTGTCGCTGGCAACGACGGTTCTGACCTTGCTGGTCGGTTTTCCGACAGCCTATTTCATTGCCACCCGGCCGGAAAAAACCCGGGAACTCTGGCTGTTCCTGATTACCATTCCCTTCTGGACTAACCTTCTCATCCGCACCTTCGCGATCCTCGAAATCATCCGCAACGAGGGGCTGATCAATGGCTTGATGTTGAAGTCCGGCCTGATTTCCAAGCCCATCCAGATGCTCTTCACGGACGGCGCGATCCTGACGGGCATGGTCTATGTCTATCTGCCGCTGATGGTGCTGCCGCTCTATGCCAGCATGGAAAAGCTGGATTTCCGGCTGGTGGAAGCGGCCTATGATCTTTATGCCACGCCCTTCAGAGTGCTGCGGAAAATCATCTTTCCGCTGGTCAAGCCCGGCGTCATCGCCGGCTCGATCCTCGTCTTTATCCCGGCGCTCGGCGCCTATGTGACGCCGAGCATTCTCGGCGGCGGCAAGAACATGATGCTCGGCAATCTGATCGAGCTGCAATTCGGGCAGGGCCGGAACTGGCCGCTCGGCTCGGCATTGTCGATCACGCTGATGCTGATCGTCATGGCGGCGCTGCTTGTCTACGTTCGCAATGCGGGATCTCAAGGGAGCCGGCATGGCTAAGACATTCTCCATCCGGCGTCAGCGCGGGTTTACCGCGATTGCGATGACCTGTTTCTTTGCTCTCTATTTACCGATCGCGGTGCTGGTCTTCTATTCGTTCAATGCGGGAGATTCCCTTGCGTCTTTCAATGGGATTTCGCTGCGCTGGTTCACCAAAGCCTTTCAAAACCAGCAGGTCATCGACGCGTCCATCCGCTCGCTGCAGATCGCCTCGTTTGCCGCTGTCGTTGCCACCATTGCAGCCACCATGGCGGCGCTGGCGACGACCCGGACAGAGCCCTATCGTGGTCTGACGCTAAAATATGCCTTTATCAACCAGCCCTTGATGATCCCGGAAATCGTCACTGCCGTCGCTCTGTTGATCTTCTTTGCCCGCGTCAAGATCTGGACCGGTTACTCCGGCCTTGGCTATCTCATCGCTGCCCACACCGCCTTCTGCATCCCGTTTGCCTATCTCCCGATTCGGGCGCGGCTGGAAAATATGGACCTGACGCTGGAGAAGGCCGCTGCCGATCTCTATGCAACACCGTGGAACGCCTTCCGCTACGTCACCCTGCCGCTGCTCTGGCCGGGCATTCTGGCCGGCTTCATGCTGGCCTTCGTGATCTCGCTGGACGATGTGGTCATCACCGAATTCGTCAAGTCGGCCGGCCAGGATACCCTGCCGACCTACATGCTCGGCCAGATCCGCCGCTCGATTACACCGGAAATGAACGCGATCTCGACGCTGTTCCTGCTTCTGTCGGTCTGCGTCGTCACCGTCTTTTTCATCGTCAACAGAAAACGTGTCTAACAAAAGAAAAGGGAACAGCATCATGAAACGGATGATCATGGCGGTTACGGCCGCACTTCTCGCCTCCACCGGCCTTACCCGGGCGGAAGGCGAACTCAACATCTACAACTGGGGTAATTATACCAGCCCTGAAATGATCAAGAAATTCGAGGACCAGTACAAGGTCAAGGTGACGATCACCGACTATGATTCCAACGACACCGCGCTCGCCAAGGTCCGCCAGGGTGGTTCGGGCTTCGACATGGTCGTGCCGTCGCAGAACTACATTCCGATCTGGATCTCGGAAGGCCTCTTTCTTGAGACCGATCCGGGCAAGATGGAGAATTTCACCCATGTCGCCAAGGAATGGCAGAATCCTGAGTTCGACCCCGGCCGCAAATATACCGTTCCTTGGGCGATGGGCATCGTTGGCACCGTTGTCAACACGGACGTCTATAAGGGTGACATCAATACCTGGGGCATCATCTTCAACACGCCAGATGAGCTGAAGGGCAAGGTCAACGTTGTTCCGGAAATGACCGACGTCATTGACGCTGCGGTTCTCTACAATGGCGGCAAGAAATGTACGGGTGACCTCGCAATCCTCAAGAAGGTTCGCGATACGCTTGTCGCCGCCAAACCGAACTGGGTGGCCATGGAATACGGGACCATCCAGAAAATGGGATCGGGCGATTTTGCTGCTTCGAGCGATTGGAACGGCTCTGCGTTCCGTCAGCGTCTGGCCAACCCCGCCATCAAATTCGGTTATCCGAAGGAAGGCTACGTCAACTGGAGCGACAATCTCGCTGTTTTGAAGGACGCGAAGAACGTCGAGAACGCCAAGCTCTTCCAGAACTTCATGATGGATCCGGCCAATGCCGGCATGAATTCCGGTTTCCACCGTTACGCCAATGGCATCGCCGGTTCTGGCGAATTCATGCCGGCTGATATGAAAGGGGCTCCGGAAATCGATATCCCGGCCGAGTTCGCTTCGGTCGGCGTTCCCTCGCAGACCTGCCCGCCGGACGTTCAGGAGCTCTACACCAAGATCTGGACCGAGCTTCAGAAGTAGTCTTCGCCAATTGCACCCCGCCGGTTCCGGCGGGGTGCAATTTTGTTTTCCGCCGCTGGATATTCCCATGAAAACCGTCTTCTCGCCCCGCCATCTCGGTCATGCCAACCAGCTTGAATTGGTCGCTGGCGCCATCGTTCCCGGTTTCGAACTGACCTCGCGCGCCGAGTACGTCTCGGGGCGGATCAAGACGGTCGGGCTCGGGCCGATTCTGCCGCCGCAGGAGCATGACCTGACGACGGCCGCCCG
Organism: Hyphomicrobiales bacterium; assembly: GCA_900468065.1. Lineage (GTDB taxonomy): Bacteria > Pseudomonadota > Alphaproteobacteria > Rhizobiales > Rhizobiaceae > Pararhizobium. The sequence continues at coordinate 79,399 of UBTA01000078.1, forward strand.
TATTCATCGCCAGGACTATCTCGATTTCCTGCCGACGATTTGGGATCGCTGGACGGCGGAGGGGCGAACTGGTACTGCGCTTCCCTTCACGTGGCCAACCCGTGGCCTGCGCGGCGATGTGCCGCCCGAATTCATCGACGGGCTGCTCGGATATTATGCGTTCGACGCCGGCTGCGGCATCGTCGGAGGCTCGTGGGATGCGATCAAATCCTCGCATGACGTGGCGCTGACGGCGGCCGGTCTCGTCCAGGATGGCGAACGCGCAGCCTTTGCGCTTTGCCGCCCGCCTGGCCATCACGCCGGTGCCGGCTTCATGGGCGGCTATTGCTACATCAACAACGCCGCGGTGGCGGCGCAGTGGTTCCGAGACAACGGTGCCAAGCGCGTTTCGATCCTCGACGTCGACTACCACCACGGCAATGGCACACAGGAAATCTTCTATTCCCGCGCCGATGTGCAGGTGATCAACCTGCATGCCGATCCGATGCAGGAATATCCCTATTTCCTCGGCCATGCCGATGAGCGCGGAACCGGTGAGGGCGAGGGCTACAATCTCAACTATCCTATGCGCTTCGGCACGGATTGGGACCGCTGGTGCCAGGCGCTGGAAGACGCCTGCGGCAAGCTGGTCGCTTATAATCCGGATGTGGTGGTGATTTCGCTCGGCGTCGACACGTTCGAGAAGGACCCGATCAGCAAATTCAAGCTGAAGACCGAGGATTTCGCCAAGATCGGCGAGCGTATCGCCCGACTGAACCTGCCCACTCTGTTTGTCATGGAAGGCGGCTATGCCGTCGCCGAAATCGGCGTCAACGCCGTCAGCGTGCTCACTGGCTTCGAGGGCAACTGATCGTGGCGTCTGCCTCCGTCATCACCTTGGGGGTCGTCCAGTTCGCCTGCACGGACGATCTTACCGGCAATCTCGCCACCGCCTCCCGGCTGATCCGGCAGGCTGCAGGCCAGGGCGCCAATATCGTGCTGGTACAGGAGCTGTTCGAAGGCCTGTATTTTTGCCAGACGCAGGACCCTGTCCATTTCGCCCGGGCACATGCGCTTGCCGATCATCCGGTGATTGCGCCGATGCAGGCGCTTGCCGGGGAGCTCAGCATTGTTTTGCCGGTTTCGTTCTTCGAGAAGAAGAACCAGGCCTTTTATAATAGTCTCGCGATGATAGACGCCACCGGAGATATCCTCGGTGTCTACCGCAAATCCCACATTCCCGACGGCCCGGGTTACAGCGAAAAATTCTATTTCCGTCCCGGCGATACCGGCTTCAAGGTCTGGCCGACCCGTTTTGGCAGGATCGGGGTTGGTATTTGCTGGGACCAGTGGTTCCCCGAAGCCGCCCGCGCCATGGCACTGATGGGCGCCGAACTGATCCTCTACCCGACCGCCATCGGCTCGGAACCCACCCGGGCCGACCTCGATACGATGGAACACTGGCGCATGGTCATGCGCGGCCATGCGGCCGCCAACATGATGCCGGTCGCCGCCGCCAACCGCATCGGCTCGGAGACCATGAACAGCCAGTCGCAATCTTATTACGGCTCGTCCTTCATCTCTGGGGCTGCCGGAGAGCTTGTCGCGAGTGCGCCCCGCGAAGGCGAGGCCGTTCTCATCGCAAGTTTCGATCGGCAAGACCTTGCCGATAACCGCGCCGCCTGGGGCATGTTCCGCGATCGCCGCCCGGAATTGTACGGTGCGCTGGCGACGGCGGATGGAGGAGACAGGGCATGACGAATTACAAGCGCTCGGACGTGACGCTCGCCAATTGGCGAACCGCCCCCTTTTCGCAATGGGCCTTCCAGAATGTCAGCGAAATCGTGCCCTCTGCCGTCATTCCGGCCAGAGCCCAGGGTGAAGTGCCATACCTTGATCTCGGCGGTCTCAATGACCTGCAGGTGAGGGGCATTGATGGAGAGGGCCAATCGCTGAAAAAATTTCTGACCGCAAGCGAGACAGACGAACTCGTGGTGATGCGTGATGGGCGTATCGTTGCCGAATGGTCGGCGGATCATTCCAACCCCGGCCGGCCGCATATCATTTTTTCCGTGTCGAAATCCCTGACGGCTTTGCTTGCCGGAATTTTGGCCGGCAAGGGCTTGCTCTCCTTCGACAAGCTGGTGATCGATTATGTGCCGGAGGCCGCCGGTTCGGCTTACGCGGATGCAACGGTGCAGCAATTGTTGGACATGGAAATCAGCGTCGATTTCGTCGAGGACTATCTCGATACATCCGGCGGCTTCGATCGCTATCGCCGGGCGACCGGCTGGAACCCCGACAGGCCGGACAGCCCCGCGCCGGATTTGAAGAGCTTCATCTGCAGCATCGCAAAAGGCCACTGGAAGCACGGGGAGAAGCATGCTTATCGCTCCCCCAACACAGATCTCGCCGGCATTGTGCTGGAGCGCGCCGGCGGTTGGCGGCTGCCAAGTTTGCTGAGTGATCACCTCTGGCAACCGATGGGTGCCCGCTCCGATGCCATGATCACCGTCGATCGCATCGGCACGGCGCGCGCTGCAGGCGGCATGTCGGCGAAGGCACGCGACCTTGCCCTGGCCGGTGAGCTTGTGCGCAAGAAAGGTGCCGGCCTGATCGCGGAGGCGTTCATTGATGATCTTTGGACCGGCGGCAGCCGCGATGCGTGGAAGAACGGTGACCAGACGAGCCTGTTTCCATCGGGTAGCTACCGCAATTACTGGTACGAGACCGGCGAGGGGGAGCTTGCCGCCATCGGCATTCACGGCCAATGGATCTGGATCGATCCGGCAACATCAACCGTGATCGTCAAATTGTCGTCGCAGGCCTTGCCGGTGGATGCTGGGCTGGATCAGGCAATCGTTTCCATGTTGCGCCAAGTCTCGGGCACCGCTGTCTGAAATTATATGGCCACGGCAACAGCGTCATCGGAATTCGTGGCGGCGGGCCATCGGATCAGCGCTTCGGCGCCGGTGGCCGTTAGACCATAGATGCCACGGTCGATACGCTCGAACCAGCCATAGACGTTGCCGCGCAGGATGGTGGCGGCCGATGGCGTAATCGGCTTCAAATCCCTCGGACGCAACGGCCCGTGCTGCAGGGCGGCGGCGCAGGCCAGCGCCTGTTGCCGGTATGCGGTCATGATCGGCGAGCGCGTGCTGCCGCCGATGGCCGGGTCGCCCTTGCGCTTCTTGTGTTCGTTGACCAGACGCGACCGCTTGCGCACGTTCTTGCGCGGCATCAACGCCTCCGGGCTGACGATGACATCGACGGTACCATTGTCAGAGACACTCAGCATGCCGAAACCGAGCCGCCGGCAGAGATTGCGGTATCGGCGATCGCTTTCGCGGCCCTTTCCCCTGGCAGAGACGCGGGCTGCAATCCACACTTCGTCGCTCGCCGCAGCCCTGTCGACGGCTTGAAGGATGAGTTCGAGATTGAAGCTGAGCTTGAGTTCACAGATGACCACGACCGGTGGCTCTTCGGGGCTTAAGCCCACCAGATCGCAACCGGCGATCTCGCCTTTGACGCTATAGCCCGCGGCTTCGAGAAAACCCTTGATGGGCAGATAGAGCGTAGTCTCCAAATCATGTCCTCATATCATCGTCTGCACGGTCTTGCAGTGATTTGCCGATGAGATCAATGAAATGATGGTCAGTTGGGGCTGGTTCTGCCGGGACTTATCCGATCCCGGCGATAGACAGGACGACGATTTCCTCTTCCCGGCCGGCCACTTCGAACTCGACCGTGTCGCCGGGCACAGCACCGTCGAGTGCGCGGGCAAGCGGCGATGTCCAGGCGATTGCCCCTACCGACGGATCAGCCTCGTCCTCGCCGACGATGCGGATATCCTTGAGTGTGCCGCCGCGCCTGATGGAAACATGCGTTCCGAACCGGACCGAAGGTGGTTCCGCGACGGGGTCCATGACCTCCATGCTGGCGCGGCGCGCTTCCCAATAGCGCAGATCGCGCTTGAGAGCCGCGAGCACGTCGACATCGCTGGTCGCCGCGGTCTGCTGGGTAAGCGCCGCAACCATCTGCTCGATCTGCCGGGCGCCATTGGGCGTAACCAGGTTTCGGGCGGTACTGATGGACCGCTCGGGAACGGGCGGAGGCGGGGCGTCGTCGATTTCCTTGGTGAATGCGCGGCTCATCGGTCTCTCCTCCCATACCAACGCATAGCACGCTTTCGGGTTCACTTGCGGCCAACCTTGGCTGCGGATTTGAAAAACGGTGAATCACACCTTCTTTTTCAGCTTGGTGCGCCGATCGTGGATGATGTGATCGACTTTTCCGGCCAAGGCGTGATCCGGTTCGCTCTCCGCGGCTTCCCGCAAAAGCTCGGTCAGACGTTTGAGCTCTGTTTCGTCGAGATGTTCGATGCCCATGAAGCGGTTCTCGGCTTCGCTGGTCAGGATCAGCTCGTCAAGCTTGGCCTGAACGGCCTTTCCGTCGCGATTCTGGGAATTCTGCAGCACGAACACCATGAGAAACGTGATGATCGTCGTTCCAGTGTTGATGACCAGCTGCCAGGTTTCTGAAAAACCAAAGAGCGGACCGGTGACGGCCCAAATGAGAATACCGGCAACAGCAATCACGAAGGTCGCGGGCTTACCGGTCAACTGCGCGACCCCGCTGGAAAATCTTGAAAAGAGACTGGGTTTTTCAGACATGGCATTCCTCCATCGGATCGCGCCACGTCCTAAAGTCCCGGCAGCAATGGAAGTTCCTGCCGGGACCGCTGTGCATGACAATATCGCCAGATTCGTCTCCTGAACGCCCTGCCTCAGGCCGTCGATGCGCTCAACCGGCGTTCAGCCTCGTCCCAGCTACCGGTTATGCGCAGACTGGGCGATTGGCCTTCGTCATGCTTGGCCCAGCGCAATGGCAAGGCATCCGGCCGCCGGATGATGCGGCGTGGCGTGAAGCGCCAGAGGCGTTCGGCCCCCTCGAACGCCGCGATTTCAGGCGAATCCACGACGACTTGGGCATCGCCGGAAAGCTGCAGCAGGTCGCCGGTATCGAAATCGGCAAAGACAAGGCCGGCCTTGCCATTGGCGAGGATATTGCCAAGCGTGTTGAAGAACAGGTTGCCGGCGAAGTCCGGAATGGTCAGCACGCCGTCAGCGCCGATGCGGACAAAACCCGGCTTGCCGCCCCGGTGCGAGACATCCGCCTGCCGCTGTCCGTTCCCGAACTCCGCATAGGTCGCGATGAAGAACGTGTCGGCCGCGGCGATCATCTGCTGAGCATCCGCGTCGAGCGTCTCTAACATCACCGGCTTGGAGACGGCGCCTGCGAAAGGATCGCGGACAAAGCGGAAATCACGCAGCTGAACATATTTCGGACAATTGCCGTAGGATTGGCCGACGTCTACATCGAAGCCCTCCGGCCCAGACCTGTGGATTTTTCCGTTCAGCCGGTTGCGGCGGCGGCTGTGTAGCTCGATGCCGAGCATGCCGATGGCGTCACCGTCGCCCATCCCGGCGTCCGCCGGATCGTCGGGTCGCCGGTCAAGACCGACGCTCAAAACGTGCGGATCCGGGCTTTGCAGAAAACCGGGATTGGCCGCCCGCATCGTTGCCCACGCATCTCCTTCGCCATCCACCGTGCCCAGCACGATAAATGGGAGCTGCGCATAGAAGGCGCGGTGCTGATCGATCAGGTGATCGCGCAGCACCCGGCGGCCAAGCTCTTCCATGCGCTCGGCAACACCGGCCTGATCCTGCAGCACCCGCTCTCCCGCATGCCACGGGGATGTCTGGCCTGTTGGGTTGAGAGACAGCATTCGCTGATCCTTTGATGAATTGGTGGCAAGGTGCTCCGCAGCTTTAAGGCCTGCTTAGGCAGGCTCCGGGACGCCGATTGCCGTCTTCCGGAAGGTGACAAAACCCGGAAGGGCCTCGACACGCTTCAGCCAGGCATTGACGTTGGAATAGGCGCTGCGATCGACATTCCCCTCCGGTGCGCGGGCGATGTAGCTGTACAGCGCGACGTCGGCGATGGTCGGCTGGTCTGCTGCAATCCACTGGCAGCCGTCGAGCGCCGCCTCGATGTGGCGCAGGATCAGATGGGCGCGGGCGATGACTTCGTCCGCATTGAAGCCCGCACCGAAAACGGTGACAAGCCTTGCTGCACAGGGGCCATAGGCGATTTCACCCGCGGCGACGGAAAGCCATTGCTGTACGGCTGCGGCTCCCCTCGGATCTTCGGGCAGCCAGTCCTTCGCCGCGTGTTTCTTGGCAAGATAGACGAGGATGGCATTGGAATCGGCGACGATCGTGCCGTCATCGTCGAGCACCGGAACCTGGCCGAAGGGGTTGAGTTTCAGGAATTCCGGGCTCTTGTGGGCGCGCGCAGCAAGATCGACTTCGATTAGCTCTGCATCGACCCCAAGCAGCGAGAGGAACAGGCGGGCGCGGTGCGCGTGGCCGGATAGCGGGTGATAGTAAAGTTTCATCGAAGGTCTCCTTGGGACGTTGATTGCCCTTGAGAGAAGATGTTTCTTTCTTCATCGAAACAGAAGTGCGATAAAAGACAAGATATCATTCCATTGAATGGAATAATGAGGTAGGAGCGTTAAAGTGGACAGGCTTCAATCCATGCGTGTTCTGGTGAAGGTTGCCGATACCGGCAGCTTTGCGCAGGCGGCACGCGTACTCAACATGAGCCCACCTGCGGTCACCCGGGCCATTGCCTATTTGGAAGACGTGACGGGTGCCCGGCTTTTCCTGCGGTCGACCCGATCGGTGAAACTGACGGCGCCTGGCAGCCGCTATGTCGAGGATTGCCGCCGCATCCTTGCCGATATCGACGAGGCCGAGGCGTCTGCCGGCGGCTCGCATGCAACGCCCTCCGGCCTGCTGACGGTGACGGCGCCGGTCCTGTTCGGCCAGACCTATGTCATGCCGGTCCTGACATCGTTTCTGACGCGGCATCGGGCCGTCAACGGCCGCGCTCTTCTGCTCGACCGCGTCGTCAACTTGTTGGAAGAGGGCATCGATGTCGCGTTGCGTATCGGGCAGCTGCCGGATTCCGGGTACAATGCCATCAAGGTCGGCAGTGTCCGGCGGGTGATCTGCGGAGCACCGTCCTATTTCGAGGATCATCCGGTGCCGCATGTGCCTGCTGACCTGGCCGGTCACACCATTATTGCCAATACCGGTTCGTCCGCGCCGCAGGACTGGCGTTTCTCGGGCGGGGAAAAGAGCCACGTCACGCTGCGTCCCCGATTGTTCTGCAACACCGTGGATGCCTCGATCTCCGCTGCGCTCAGCGGCTGGGGTCTGACCAGTGCACTGTCGTATCAGGTGGCATCGGCGGTACGGGAGGGGAGGCTCGATATCGTGCTCCCTGATTACGAGGAAGCGCCCATTCCCATTCACGTGATGCATGCCGAAGGCCGTCATATCTCGGCCAAGACACGGGCATTCGTTGATTTTCTGGTCGCTGAATTGCGCGCCAACCACAACGTGCAGTCTGCAACTTCGTGAGTAACCCGCGAAAGAGAGTCACGGTTACGTTCTGAAACCCCGCATTTCTGGGTTTGATATCGCCTTGAACCCGGGATAAAGTCACGATTGCCTTGCCATATAAGTCATGCTTTTAGGAAGTCCGATCTAATTTCGTTTTGTGAAGACATGTTGTGTTGGTTTCCACGCGGAACTGAGCCGGTTAGGCGTATTGCGGAGAGCATGATGAGCACTTTTACCATCGGAGGTTCTCTTGTTGACGTGTGAGCACTGATAGGCCGGATGCGTTTGTCTCTTCAGTCGATCTGCTATTCGCGGTCGACATGAATGCTCGTTCTAAGTTGAGGAAATCGCACGATTTCCTCACCAAGCAGAGTCCACTTGCCGGCGCTCGAGCTACCCGGCCTCGCGGCAATCACGAGGACGGAATTATTATCGTGGCATTACTGGCACTTGGCATGCCCCAACGGTTCCGGGCCCAGCTCTTCAAAGTCGCTATAGGGCTGCGGTTCCCCGTAATCCGGAAATGGCTAACATTTTCATGGCGAGCACAGCCGCACCAAACCCGTTGTCGATATTCATTGTAGCGATGCCGGGTGCGCACGAGGCAAGCGCGGAACTCAACGCGGCGTTTCCGCCGGCAGACACACCGTAGCCGACCGACGTAGGGACAGCGATGACGGGCGCCGGGATCAACCCCGCCAGCACGCTGAACAACGCGCCTTCCATGCCCGCGAGCGCTACCCGGAATTAATTCTGAATCGCGAGCAAATATCGCCTCGCTTGACTAGATGCAGTCCGGTACGTGCGAAGTCGCTACACTTACATGGGCGTTGAAGCGATGCGATGAAGGGTATGCCGCTGTGGCAAGAGCGGAAGGATTTTCAGGTTCGCGCCTACGTCGGCCATTGATCTCGGAATGGAAGCTTTCTGGAGGCAGACGTCATCGGAGCCCACAGAAGAGGCGTTGCAGCGCGCAGTCCGTGGCGGGGCGATCCGCGCATCGGCGGTATTAAGTCGACAGGATATTCACCTTCATCGACGAAAGGCTGACAGGCTCAGCCCTACGCCTGAGGTCGAAGCCCCACATAGAACGATCTACAGCTTTACCGACCCGAGCAAGACATGGATGCTGCAGGCGGGCTTTTGCCAGTGCAGAAGCCGATGGCACTTTAAATTCGGGTTAAGGACTGCGCATATAACATCCGGCGATCATGCAAGGAACGAGAACCATGGGCATATTTCGCATCGTCTACTTCAGCGAGAACCACCTCGACTACGACGCAGACGGGGTGGAGGCGCAACTTGAGACAATCCTGAAGACGTCGCAGTCTAACAACGCGCGGGACGGCGTTACAGGGGCGCTGATTTTCGACGACCTCTGGTTCATTCAGGTTTTGGAAGGCGACCGCGAGACGGTCTGGAAGACCTTTGACCGGATCCGTTCAGACGAACGGCATCATAGCGTCACCATTGTCGATGCAAGAGATGTCGAGGCTCGCGAATACGGTGAGTGGTCCATGGGTCTGATCACCAGAAACGCAGACACCGCGGCAATTCTTGAGGAGTTTGGGCCGAACGGTAAGATGAATGTCCGATCTATGAAAGTCGAAGGCTTCCTGGCAGCGTTCCGCAGATCGGCGACAGTCGGCTCCGCATTCGCGGCCTGATTAACGCTGCCTGACCGGAACGAGGTTTGGCTGTTCGCGCCATTCGCCGATGCCACGCAGCAGGCGGAAATTGTAGAGGTCGTGCAGTAAGCTCATTCCTGAGCAATACAGAATCAGCAGAGGCTAGATCTCGGGAACAACCAGTGAGGCAATCGAGAACATTTATGTGAGGCAACGGCATTGTTCTTTGGGAACACTCTTGGATGAGGCAATACGATTCTCATCCTGATTGTCGCGCCGCACCAGCAGAAGTATCGGCGCGATCTTACACGCCACGACTGACCGTCACGACGTTGGCCAGTTTCAACGACCCTAATTCCAGGACGATTTGGCCAAAGGGGACACTCACGACGGGTCCGCAAAGATTCAACGTGCTGTCGCGTGCGATCAGCCGCTCGATCGAGTAGGCGTTATGATGCATCGGGCAGACGATCGGCTCCTTCTCGTTGATGTACCCGAACTTCAGCGGGCCACCAGGGTGAGGGCATGTGTTGGGCACGAGATATCCCGATGCGAAAGCAGGAAAATACTCCAGGCCGCTTCTGACAAGGGGTGGAAGGTCCTGGCCGATCCAGCTTGCGTTCTCACCCATCTGTAAACCTCGCGCGCAACGCTTGAAAGAGGACTGACCACCGGTTTAAACGCCGCAGTTGACAGAGATTGCATTTCGATTTACGAATGACGAAATTCTAAATTCGTCATTCGTAAATCGGAGCGCATCCATGGACGAGACCAGCGATAGCCTCGACACTGTCCGGCAGGACAATATCGCGCGGATTCTGGAGGCGGCAGAACGCCTTTTCCGGCATTATGGCTATGCCAAGACCAATGTTGCCGATATTGCCCGCGATCTCGGCATGTCTCCGGCCAATATCTACCGCTTCTTTGCCTCCAAGACCGAAATCCATCAGGCGATCTGCGGCCGTATGCTCGCCGGCAGCTACCAGCAGGCCTATGAAATCTCGCGCCTGCCGGTCAGTGCTGCCGACCGCCTGCGCCGTTATCTGCAGGCCGAACATCAGCTGATCCTCACCGCCATGCTTGACCATGAAAAGGTCCATGAGATGGTCATCGTTGCCATTGAGCGCGACTGGCATGTGATCGAAAAGCATATCGACCAGATGCATGAACTGTTGGAGGAGATCATCCGCCAGGGCATCGCCGCCGGTGAGTTCGCCGAGCAGGACCCTGCGGCTGCCGCCCGATCCTTCGGGGCAGCGACAGTGGTCATGTGCCATCCACAACTGGTGGCGCAATGTCTTTCCAAGCCGAACCGGGCCACGCCCGACGAAATTACTGAATTTGCAATCAATGCCTTGAGATGAACGCGGCCGTTAGCGGCCTGCTTTCCCGACTTCATTTTTGATCAGGAGTGCGAACATGCCTTCGCCCAGCCATAACTGTATTCGTTTGTCCGTCGTTTCCATCGTATCTGCCGCCGTTCTGGTCTTGTCCGGCTGTTCTGAAGAGAAAGCCGAGACAAAGGAAATCGTGCGCCCCGTGAAGGTGGTCGAGATTGCCGCTATCGATACCTCGCGCACGCTCAGCTATTCCGGTACGGTCCGCGCCCGTACCGAAATGAACCTCGGCTTCCGCGTCAATGGCAAGATCACCGAGCGTCTTGTCGATATCGGCCAACGGGTCAAAACCGGCGACCTGCTCGCGCGCATCGATCCGTCCGATTACGAATTGGCACTGGCCAGCGCCAAGGCGAGCCTTGATGCCACAGAGCGGCAGGTCGAAACGACGGAACTGGCGCGGCTGCGTGCAGAACAGCTGTTAGCCAAGAACGTCGCGCCGAAATCGCAGCTCGAGCAGGCAACGCTCAGCTACAATCAAGCCGTTGCCACCCGTGACTCGGCCCGGTCGGCTCTCGATCAGGCGAAGAACCAGGTGAGCTATACCGATTTGAAGTCCGATCAGAACGGCATTGTCACCGCTGTCAGCGCCGATATCGGCCAGGTCGTCGGCTCGGGAACGCCGGTCGTCAGCGTCGCCGTCGATGGCGAAAAGGAAGTGCTGGTCGCCATCCCCGAAACGGATATTGCCCAGTTTAGGCCCGGCAAGGTGGTCACCGTCGGGTTCTGGTCGAATGCGGCTCTGACGCTGCCGGGCAAGGTACGTGAAGTGGCCGGCAGCGCCGAGCCGCAATCCCGCACCTTCGCGGTGCGTATCAGCCTGCCGAATGATCCAAGCGTGCTGCTCGGCATGACTGCCGGCATCCTCGCCACTGCTGCCGATACCCATCGATTGGTCTCCATCCCCTTGAGTGCTCTTGCCAGGAAGGATGACCAGCCGATTGTCTGGAAAGTTGATCGCACTGCTGAGACCGTGCATTCCCGCGTCGTCAAGGTCGCCGATTTCACCGCCGATGGTGTGCGGGTCGCCGAAGGATTAAAACCCGGGGACGTCGTGGTGGCCGCCGGTACCCAATTCATGACGGAAGGCTTGAAGGTGAAACTCGGCAACGACGTCAAGCAGCAATCCGCCGCCGCCGAAATCACCCAGCTCGTGCGCTGACCCACCCATCGAAAGCGGAATAACGCCGATGACCTCCTCCACCGACCAAAAACAGTCGTTCAACCTGTCGCGCTGGGCCATCGGGCATCCGAGCATCGCGCGCTTTCTCTTCGGCCTGATCCTGATTACCGGCGTGCTTGGCCTGATGCGCATGGGCCAGAAGGAGGATCCGGATTTCACCTTCCGCGTCATGGTCGTGCAGGCGATCTGGCCGGGTGCCTCGATCCAGGAGATGGAAGATCAGGTCGTCAATAAGATCGAGCGCAAGCTGCAGGAAACCCCGCATCTCGATTTCGTCCGCTCCTATACCCGCGCCGGCAGCGCCATCATCACCCTGCAGGTCAAGGGCGACACCAATGCGGCGCAGGTCGCCGACGCCTTCTACCAGGTGCGAAAGAAGGTCGGCGATATCGCCAACGAGCTGCCGCAGGGCCTGCTCGGCCCTTATTTCAACGATGAATTCGGCGATACGTTCGTCACGCTGCATTCGCTGAGCGGTGAGGGCTACAGCTATCCCGAATTGAAGAAATTCGCCATCGAAGCGCGCGACATGCTGCTGACGACGCCGGGTGTCGAGAAAGCCGTCATCATCGGTGACCAGCCGGAAAAGATCTATATCGACATTTCCTCCGCCGTGCTCGCCTCGCGCGGGCTGACGCTTGCCGATGTGCAAAATGCCATCAAGGGACAGAACAATGTCGATCCCGCCGGTTCGGTCGATACCGGCACGCGTTCCGTACGCATTTCAGTCGAAGGTGGGGTCACCAAGCCGGCTGATATCCGCGAGCTGCGCCTGCGCTCCGGCAACGAAATCACCCCCCTCGGCGACATCGCCACCGTCTCCTCGGGGCTTGAGGATCCCTATCAGCGCAAGTACCGCTTCAATGGCGAAGACAGCGTCCAGATTGGCGTGGTCATGGCCAAGGGCTACAAGGTCACGGATGTCGGTGCTGCGGTCGAGGCAACCTACCAGCGTTTCGAATCTGCATTGCCCTATGGCGTCGCGGTCAATCAGATCGCCGACCAGCCGGAAGTGGTCACCGAGGCCGTTGGCGAATTCATGAAGGCGCTCGGCGAAGCGCTGGTGATCGTGCTGATCGTCTCCTTCGTGTCGATCGGCTGGCGCTCCGGCCTGGTGATCGCCATTGCCATTCCCCTCGTGCTGGCTGCCACCTTCGCCATCATGTACGAACTGGGCATCGACCTGCAGCGCATTTCCCTGGGGGCATTGATCATCGCGCTGGGCCTGCTGGTCGACGATGCCATGATCGTCGTCGAACTGATGGAGCGAAAACTGGAAGAGGGGCTGGACAAGCTCGATGCCGCCAGCTTCGCCTATTCCTCGACGGCGTTCCCGATGCTGACCGGCACACTAATCACAACAGCAGGTTTCATTCCCGTCGGTTTTGCGGCCTCGACCGCCGGTGAATATGTCCGCTCGCTGTTCTATGTCGTCGGCATCGCCCTGGTCGTCTCCTGGTTCGTGGCCGTCTATTTCACGCCTTGGCTTGGTTACATGATCCTCAAGCAGCGGTCCCATGCTGGCAGCCACCACGACGTCTTCGATACGCGCTTTTATCGCGGCTTGCGCGCCACCGTCGGCTGGGCGGTGCGCCACCGCGTGATCGTCCTGTCGCTGACGCTCGTCACTTTCGCGGCCAGCCTCTGGGCTTTCCAATTCATTCCGAAGAACTTCTTCCCACAGTCGTCGCGCCCCGAAATTCTCGTCGATCTCTGGCTGCCGGAGGGCACCAGCATCAAAGAAGTCGAGACCCAGGCCAAAGCATTGGAAGCGAAAATACTCGACGACAAGGACAAGAAGTTCATCGCCACCTATATCGGCGAGGGCGCGCCGCGCTTCTTCCTGCCGCTCGACCAGCAGCTGCGCAATCCGAATTTCGCCCAGCTGCTCGTCATGGCCAACGACGAACCGGCCCGGGAACGGTTGATCGTCAAGCTGCGGTCCATTCTCGCCGAGGATTTCCCGTCCATTCGCGGCAAGGTCGACCGCCTGTTCCTCGGCCCTCCGACAGGTTGGCCGGTACAGATGCGCGTAACCGGACAGGACCGCGCCGAAGTCCGCCGCATCGCCGATCAGGTGAAAGCGAAGTTCGCCGAAAATCCCGAACTCGGTGCCATTCACGACGATTGGCTCGAACCGGTGCCGGCGATGAAGCTGGTCATCGACCAGGACCGCGCCCGTGCGCTCGGCGTCTCGTCGCAGCGCATCCGGCAGATGCTGCAGGCGACAATGAGCGGTGCACCGCTCGACGATTTCCGCGATGGTGAGGAAACGGTCTCCATTGTCGCCCGCGAGCCGGACGCGAACCGTCACCTGCTGTCGGCCGTGCACTCGATCTACGTCCCGACTGATTTCGGCAGCTATGTGCCTTTGTCGCAGGTTGCCAAGGTCGTGCCTGTTCTCGAACAGGGCGTCGAGTGGCGCCGCAACCGGTTGCCGACGATCACGGTGCGCGGCACGCTACCCGATGGCGTGCAGCCGAACGACGTTGCGATGAAGATGTACGCCGACATGAAGCCGCTGCGCGACAGTCTTGCGCCCGGTTACGCGGTGGAAATCCAGGGCGGCGCGGAAGATGCAGCCGAAAGCCAGCAGTCGATCGCCGACAAGGCGCCGGTCATGCTGGCGGTTATCGTCGTATTGCTGATGATCCAGCTGCAGCATTTCGGCAAGGCGATGCTGGTTCTGGCAACCGGTCCGCTCGGCATTATCGGTGCCGCCGCAGCCCTGTTGATCAGCGGCGCCCCCTTCGGCTTCGTTGCCATCCTCGGTGTCATCGCGTTGCTCGGCATCATCATGCGCAACTCGATCATCCTCGTCGATCAGATTGACCAGGATATTGCCGCGGGCATGGAGCGAACGGAGGCAATCATCGGCTCGGCCGTCCGGCGTTTCCGGCCGATCGTGCTGACGGCGATGACGGCGGTTTTGGCGCTGATCCCGATCTCGCGCGGCGTCTTCTGGGGACCGCTCGCCTATGCGATGATGGGTGGCATCCTGGTTGCTACCGTGCTGACCATCCTCGTCCTACCGGCCGGTTATGCGCTGTTCTTCGGCAAGGAGCCGAAGAACAGGGTTGAAGAGCCGCAGGCGCCAAGCGAGGAGGCGCAAGAGGCTGTCCATTATCCCGCCGCGATCGCCGCGGAGTAATCCGCGCGGTCTGTGACGGCACCCGCCAAAGGTGCCGTCACGCTGCAATGCAGGTTGGGCACAAGACTTTGGTATTAAAACGATTTAGGGCGGGACAAGCCATCTGCTACGCGCATAACGCATGGCTGCTCTGCAAAATTCTGCCTACGATTTAAGCTCAAACAATGTATATTGAACTCATCGAAGTGATGCACCTCCTCCCGCAAAGCTTCGATATGTAAGTGGCCTCACTCCTCCTCCCAGAGGGCACTTGCGGAATGGCAACACTCCTCCTCCCAGTTGCCATTCGGTTCTATTCGAAAGCCTGCCGCACCTCCTCCCGCGGCAGGCTTTTTCGATTCTGGGCCTGTTTATTTCCGTCTCTCATGCCGAATACAAAAAACCGCCGCGAAGCATGACCTCGCGACGGCTCAGGCAGTTTATGCGGTTTTATCAGCGAAGCGGTGGTGCGTAGACCAGGCCGCCATTGTTCCACAGGTTGTTCAGGCCGCGTTCGATCTTCAGCGGACTGTCCTTGCCGAGATGACGCTCAAAGACTTCGCCGTAGTTGCCGACGGCCGAGATCGCCTGGAAAGCCCATTTCGGATCAAGGCCGAAGTTTTTCGAAATCGCGCCGTCTGCACCGAGGAAGCGCTTTTGCGCCACGGTGCCGTCTTCCGACGTCTTGGCTGCATTTTCCTTTGTGATGCCCAGTTCTTCCGCCTCGATCATCGCAAACAGGGTCCAGCGAACGATCTTGAACCATTGCTCGTCGCCCTGGCGAACAGCTGGCCCGAGTGGCTCCTTGGAGATCACTTCCGGCAGAACCATGTAGTTGTCCGGATCGGTCAGCGTCAGGCGCTGTGCGTAGAGGGCGGAAGCATCCGTTGAATAGACGTCGCAGCGGCCGGTGCCGAAGGCCTGCACGGTCTGGTCGGGTTTTTCAAAGGCAATGACATTGTACTGGATGCCGTTGGCGCTGAAATAGTCGGCCATGTTCTGTTCGGTGGTGGTGCCGGTTTCGGTGCAGACCGAAGCGCCGGACAGTTCCTTGACGCTCTTGACGCCCAGATCCTTGCGGATCATGAAGGCCTGTCCGTCATAATAGTTGGCGCCGACGAAGCTCATGCCGAGATCGGTATCGCGCGACAAGGTCCAGGTGGTTTGGCGCGACAGAAGATCGACTTCGCCCGATTGCAGAGCGGCAAAACGCTCCTTGGTCGACAGCGGCACATATTGCACCTTGCTGGAATCGCCGAGCACTGCAGCAGCGACGGCGCGGCAGAAGTCGACGTCGAATCCTGCCCATTCGCCCTTGTCGTTCGGGCTTGAAAAGCCAAGCACGCCTTGGCTAACGCCGCAGCGCAGCGCGCCACGTTCGCGGGCGATATCCAGCGTGCCCGCCTGCGCCACAGTCCCAGCCAGCGTTGCCGCGGCCACTATTGCAAAAATTGCTGATTTCATGGTTTCGTTCTCCTCCGGTTTTTTAAGTCGCACGTGTTCCGTCCGGGCAGCGCCAAGCGCTGCCAAGCTCTTTCCTGTTTCTTCTTGGTATTCGCCGGGGCTGTCAGCCCCGGGCCGTGACCGCCTCGAATGTTTCCTCAAGCACGGAGAGCAGATGGTCCGCGTCCCGCTTCGAGAAGACCATGGGCGGCCGCATCTTCAGTACGTTGTCATGCGGCCCCTCGGTGCCCATCAGCACGCCGCGCTGGCGCGCACCGTTCGATACGGCCCGGGCGAGGTCCGTTGCAGGTGCCTTGGTCTTGCGGTCGGTGACGAGCTCGATGCCGAGGAACAGCCCCATGCCGCGCACGTCGCCGATCACCTCGTAACGCTGCTGCATTGCCCGGAAACCGGCCATCAGGTAATTGCCGATCGCAAGCGCATTGCCGCGCAAGTCCGCACCCTCGATAACGTCGAGGACGGCAAGACCGACGGCGCAGGAGACCGGGTTGCCGCCGAACGTGTTGAAATATTCCATGCCGTTGTTGAAGCTGTCGGCGATCTCACGGGTCGTGACGACAGCCGCCAGCGGATGGCCGTCGCCGATCGGCTTGCCCATGGTGACGATATCGGGCGTAACGCCCTGTTCCTCGAACGCCCACCAGTGGCTGCCCACCCGGCCGAAACCGACCTGAACCTCGTCGGCAATGCAGACGCCGCCTGCATCGCGGATCATCCGGTAGACTTCCTTGAGATAACCTTCCGGCAGGAACACCTGACCGGCAACGCTCGGGATCGATTCGGCGATGAAGAAGCCCGGACCTTCGCCCTTTGCCTGCATCTGAGCGATCAGTTCAGCGACGCTTTCGGCATAACGCTTGGCATGCTCCTCAAGCGCCCAATCGGCAGGGGCGCGATAGCTGTCGGGAACCAGCGCCACATGGACATGCGGCTTCTTTTCCTTGCCGCCCTTGCGGCGGAACTTGTAGGGGCTGATCTCGATCAGCTCCTGCGTCGTGCCGTGATAGGCCCAGTCGAGCACGATGGCGTTTTCGCGGCCGGTATGGGCGCGCATCATCCTGAGTGCCAGGCTATTGGCCTCCGAGCCGCTGTTGACGAAGCCGGCAACGGTCAGCTCCTTCGGCAGCGTTGCGGTCAGCCGCTCGGCATAGGCGACGATATTGTCGTGCAGGTAGCGCGTATTGGTGTTGAGCGTCGCTGCCTGCCGCGCCATCGCTTCGACGACTGCCGGATGGGCATGGCCGATATGGCAGACATTGTTGAAGCAATCGAGATAGGCACGGCCGCTGTCGTCGATCAGCCAGACGCCGTCGCCGCGCACGAACTTGATCGGCTTGTCGTAGGAAATCGACAGGTTGGGAACCAGAAGCTCCTTGCGCAGCTTGACGATCTCCTCATGCGACCGCCCTGTTTTCTCGTAGAATTCCGGTGCTATGCCGGCAAAGGCGTTGGCATTCGGGAAAAGCTCGGCCCAGACATCGAGATAACGCTCCTCGCCGACGCCGAGGATTTCCGTGGCTGAAAGCCGGGTATCGACGGAGAGCTGCAGGTGCAGATGGGGCGCCCAGCCTCCGTTTTCCGTGGGGGCTCCCATCTCGCCGACCAGCGCGCCGGCATCCAGACGGTCGCCCGCCTTCAGCCGTCCGAGCGCTTCGTGGGCAAGATGGCCCCAGAGGCTGATGAAGGCCGGGCAGCCTTCTGGTTCATGGCGCAGGGCAATCAGGCAGCCGTAGCCGAGCGGATCGGGCTCGATCTCGACACTGACGACCGTGGCAGCGGTCGGGGTGTAGAGCCTGGTGCCTGCAGCCATGAACAGGTCGAGGCCGAGATGGCGGATGCGGCGGGTATCGTCGATCAGCCGCGAAACGAACATGTCGCCGGAATAGACCGTGCGCTTCTCGCCCCAGGGGCCGATGCCGAGATCGACGCCATGGTCTGCGCAGTAAGCCTCCCAGATCGCCTGCGCCTCATCCGGCTGTTCGCCGGCGGACTTGACCGTCATCGGATGCTGCGGATCGGCGTAAGGGACGAGTGCGGCCGGGTAGGTCGCGGCGGGGCGGTCGAGCAGCGGACGCAGCGTCTTCCGGTTGGCCCCGATCCAAGCCGTGACGGCGCGTGTGCCGGGCGTTGCCTCGAAACCGCAGGCATGGCGCAGGATCGCGGTGGCAAAGCGCGGGTTCATTGCATCGAGTTTGCGCAGCAGCGTCCAGGCCGGCTTTTCGCTGATGGCGAGGTAGGGATTACCGCCGGTATGGGCGTGGCGCGATGCGGAAATCGTCACCGAGGTGACGAGCCGCATGGCGATCAGATCGAACAGAAGATCGACTTCCTCTTCAAGCAGCGGATATTCGGAATGGAAACCGCAGGCGATGGCGGCGGCTGCACCGATCGGATCGGCATGGTCAAGCCCGGCATAGGCTGCGGCGATGGCGACTTCGGCAATGACGGGCGCGTAGAGAGCATCGCCGAGATCGATCAGGCCGGCGATGCGGTCGTGATCGTCATTGGCAACCAGTACGTTCCAGTCATTGGCATCGTTGTGAATAACCGTTGAACGCAGTTTCGCCAGTTTAGGCGCGACCGCCGTGTCGAAGCGGGCGAGGAACCGCTCCAGCAGCGCCCGGTCGTCGGCGCCGGCAATATGCTGGAGCCTTTCGGCGGAGCGGCCGGCATTGCGGATGTTCCAGTCGAGATCGCGCAGGGCACCGGGATGCATGAAGCTTTGCAGCGCCCTATCGAAACGGCCGAGCAGGCGGCCGAGCGACGTCAGCGCTTCCCCGCTGCGGGCGGATTGCGCCAGCGGTGTGCCCGGCACCCAGCCGACGAGGCGCAACAGGTGGCGCACGCCGTGCGCGCTGGTCGTTTCGCCAAGGCTTGCGCCTGAGATCGTCGGGCGGATGTGAGGAACGGGCAGGTCTGGCGCATGTTCGCCGATATGGCTGAGAAGCGCCGTCTGGAAGTCGCTTTCGACCGGCGGTTCGGCGGCATTGACGATCTTGAGGATGTAGATCCCGCCGGTGCTGGCCGTCACCTTGAAATTCTGGTCGCGTTCGCTGTCGAGAGGCGACATCGAACCGTCGAGGCCATAATGTTCGGCCAGCAGACGCTTTGCGTCGGCGATGGAAAAATCCGGTGTAGTCTTCAGCATATCGGTCATGATGGGTCCTCGTCTGCTTTAAGAGTTGCACGGGAAGGCAAACCAATGCACCCGGCAATATGCCGGTTGCACCGGCATTATGTTTATAATAACCGTCATCTTGTCGGTTCCCGGAAAGGCGCAAAATCATGCAGGACACAGACGCGATCGACCGCACGATCTTGAGCATCCTGTCGCGCGAAGCCCGCATCCCGATGAAGTCGCTTGCGGGCCGCATCGGCCTGTCCAGAAGTGCGACGACCGAGCGCGTCACCCGGTTGGAAAAGGCCGGAATTATTCGCGGCTATCGGGCCGATATCGGCCAGTTGGACGAGGGCCAGGTGCATGCCTTCCTTCTTTTGACGCTTAAGAAGACGCCCTCGATTGGCGTGCTCGACCGGCTGGCGGGTTTTTCATCAGTCCGAAAAGTGTCGTCGGTCAGCGGCCAGCTTGATCTTGTCGTTGAAGTCGAGGTTGGATCGATCAATGCCTTGAACGAACTCAGGAACGAAGTGGCGACGATGGAGAATGTCGATGACCTGACGACATCGATCGTGCTTCGCCGCGACATCGAACGCAGCTGAGTCGCGCTTGACTTTGCTGCAGATGCTCACACAATGATGGGCAGGCGGATTGCAGGGGTTGCACCAGTTGCACTGCGAATTTGACGAAAAGGAAGGGGCACTTCCTGCCAGGCGAGGCCCATACCGCCCAAAACTGTTCCCCCAAAAATTTGAAAGTCTTTCGCTCGCCGCGTCGAAATGGACGGCTAGCGATCCGCGGCGCGAAAACGCACAATCATAAAACCGTGAATGAGACATCCGGCCTGCCGCAATGGTAGCCGGGGACTGATCGGGCAGGGGCCCTGACAAGCCGTGATGGCTTGAAGATCGGTACAGTTTTGGTTGGTTCGCCAGAGGAGAAGGCGGTTCAGCCAGTGGCATGCGCCGGGAATGGATTTTTCCGGCCAAGGGAGGAAATATGTTTGAACGGCTCTTCAAGCTGAGTGAGCACAATACCACGATCCGCACCGAACTGGTTGCGGGCGTCACGACATTTCTCACGATGTCGTACATCATCTTCGTCAATCCGGATATTCTGTCAACCACCGGCATGGATCGCGACGCGATCTTCGTCGCAACCTGTCTCGCCGCCGCGCTGGGCTCGATCATCATGGCGCTGGTTGCCAACTGGCCGATCGGCATGGCGCCGGGCATGGGCCTCAACGCCTTCTTCGCCTTCACGGTGGTCGCCGCCCTCGGCTTTACCTGGCAGCAGGCGCTCGGCGCCGTCTTCATCTCCGGCCTGATCTTCCTCTTCCTGACAGTGACGGGGATCCGCAGCTGGCTGATCCAGGGCATTCCGCACTCGCTGCGCAGCGCGATCGCCACCGGTATCGGGCTTTTCCTCGGTATCATCGCCCTGAAGAATGCCGGCATCGTCGTCGACAATCCGGCTACACTCGTCGGCCTCGGCAGCCTCAAGGCTACTGGTCCACTCCTGGCGATCTTCGGCTTCTTCGTCATTGCCGTGCTGGATGCCTTGAAAATCCGCGGTGCGATCCTGATCGGTATTCTCGCCGTCACCGTGCTGTCCTGGGTCACCGGCGTTAGTCAGTTCCAGGGCGTCTTCTCGATGCCGCCCAGTATGGCGCCGACCTTTTTGCAGCTCGACATTGTCGGTGCGCTGCATGGTGGTTTGGTCCACGTCATCCTGGTCTTCGTTCTCGTTGAAGTGTTCGACGCGACCGGCACGCTGATCGGCGTCGCCAAGCGCGCCAACCTGATCCAGGAAGGCAAGCCCAGCCGCCTTGGCCGTGCGCTTCTGGCCGATAGTACGGCCATCGTCGCCGGTTCACTGATGGGCACCAGCAGCACCACGGCTTACGTCGAAAGTGCGTCGGGCGTCCAGGCTGGGGGCCGCACGGGCCTGACAGCCCTGGTCATCGCCGTGCTGTTCCTTGCCTCGCTGTTCATCTCGCCGCTGGCCGCCTCCGTGCCCACCTATGCGACGGCACCAGCTCTGCTCTATGTCGCCGGCCTGATGATGCGCGAACTGACGGAAGTCGATTGGGACGACCTGACCGAGGCCGCACCGGCCGCGCTGACAGCACTTGCCATGCCCTTCACCTACTCGATCGCCAATGGCCTTGCCTTCGGTTTCATCAGCTACGTCGTGCTCAAGGCCTTCACCGGAAAATGGCGCGCCATCCACCCGGCCACCCTGATCGTCGCTATCCTGTTCGTCATTCGCTTCGCGTTTTTCGCGGAGTGAGGTGGGGGAGGGCGAGGCGCTAACGACGACAGCCTTGCTTCTGATGATTTATCGACAGTTCGGGCCGCACTCGTTGCGGCCCGTTTTTTATCGCAGGTTCAGTTTCCACTACCGGCCCGGCGCAGACTTTCCCAGCTGTCAAACCCACGGCGCTAATGCTGCTCGGCAACCAGTTGCGTGACATGGCCAGTAAAATCAACACCCGCGCCAGCTGCATTCACGGTATCAAAATAACCGTGCCATCCTGAAGCGGTTATGCCATCCAGAAGAGCATTGAGGACTGCGTCATCGGGAAAGCGCCAAGACTGCAAAGAACCGTTGTGATGCAGGGTAGATTTTGGTCGCGTCCGTTTGGAAAGGCAATCGCTTCAACGCCGAGGGCCGAAAGATGTGGCATGCCCGCGCCGATGTCCTCGAAGAAGCTGAATCGCCTATGGTGGTCAAGGTCAAGCGATGCGGGTTTTGGAGTGTAGAGCTCAGCCAGATATTGGGTCATGGGTCATCCTTTTAGGATATTATGGGTCTTTGCCGATGGATCGGAGCGCTCGTTTGGCGATCTTGCTCGTCTCCGGGCGACGGCTTTGGTCTAGCCAGCGAGCGCAGGTTTCACGCACCCAATCGGATTGTGTTTTTGAGGCATCATTCAGCCAGTTGCCAACAGGGTCCTGCGCGTAGCGCGCTGTATCATCCCGAAGCGGCTCAAGGATCGGCAGTGCCCTTTTGGGTTCGCTTTTGAGTTCATTGATATGGGAACACCAGACACCACGTGGCCGCGTTGCCTCGCAGGCAAAGCGCCGCAACCGTTCGGAACGCTCGCACGTAAGCTCAACAAGGAGCGCGATGGCATTTGATAGATCGCTAGCAAGGTGCGGCCGGATTGCCATCCACGCCCATTCCCGCACGCCGAAATGATGGTCATCCGCGAGCGGTCGGATCTAGGCCAGGCGATTGGAGAGTGGCATGTTCTCAACGCTGGCGATCACGAAACAGGCCCACCCCCTGACCGTATCAGACCGGTGACCGAGCAGGTGCTCCAATACGGCGAGGCCCCGGTGTTCGGCGATAATGCGGCCCACAAAAGCCATGCAGCGGGAAATCCCTGTCCCTGCGGCCGCCTCCATCAATGCAACTGCATTATCTTTTTTGCCGGGCATGCTTGCCCGCATCAGTTCCGCGAAATCCACAGCCGGACACTCGGTCAAGTTCGACGCCTCGACCAGGCCTGCGTTCAACAAAGAGAGACGCGCATGCTAAACGTCCTCAACCCGTCTGGCCGTCGTCTTTGCAGTCATGGTCCATGCTCTCTTGCAATCGCGGGTCTTGCCATTTTGCCGGCATCGGTATTCCGCCACACCCGCTGCAAAAGCGCACTAAATTGGCTGCGTTCTTCAAAGCTGAAACCGTCGAAGAGGGTGCCGATCCATCTCGTATGCTCAACAAAAAGAGTTCGGGCCGTTGCTTCTCCCTTGGGGCTGGGACGGATGGGCACCTTGCGGCGATCTTGCAGATCGCCGCGCTCCAACCCATCGAGAAGGCCTGTAATCGTGGGCCTTGTGACACCGGCGCGATCTGCGAGTTCGTGCGGCGGAAGACCTTGTGGCTGTCCATGGAGGAGAAAAAGCACGACGAATTTCCCTTCAGAAAGGTTTTGCGGGGCAAGGCGTACTGCACAGTCGCGATCAATCGCGGAGGTGAGGGCAAGAAGCTCGAAACATAGCCTGAGGTTGGCAATGTCAGGATGCGTGCGGCGCTCCGCCTCCTGGAGGAGGGAATGGTGTTTTTGCTCAACAGATATCATGCGGCGACATATTGTAGGGTGCCTAATTGAATGTCAGCGTTCTGTACTTCCAATTAATCTGTAAAGGGATTTCAGCGTGCAATGACGGCGGTTGGCGAACGCCAAAAGTCGACGCCAATCCGTTATGTCGTGCCAAAACTGTATACCGGCAAATGGCGCGCCATCCCCGGGCCCCCATGTCGCCCCGTTTCAAGGTGACCTGATCACAGCACGGGCCGATGACGTTATGGACCGTTTTTTACGACTGTTCCGACCCTGTTTCTGGGCAGCCGTGATTCAGGATGCTAGAGCAAGTCGCCGGGCTAAGACGATCAGGAGATATCGGATGGAGCAGCTTGATTATTCAATCGTGCGTAGAACCCCGTCAACAGAGGAATATCTGCATCTTCGTGCGGTGGCGGGGCTGAGCCCATTTTCGGAAGAAGCGGCGCGGAAGGGTTTGCCGGGAACCGTTTTTGCCGCGCTGGTCTTCTACGAGGGCGCTGCAGTTGGAATGGGGCGGGTGATCGGGGATGGAGGTTGCTTCTTTCAGGTCGTGGACATTGCCGTTCATCCCGAACATCAGGAGCGCGGGCTCGGAAAGCGGATCATGCAGGAGATCATGGACTATTTAGACAGTGAGCTTCCTGCGTCAGCCTATGTCAGCCTGATCGCGGATGTGCCCGCAAACGGGCTCTACGAGCAGTTCGGCTTCAAGGAAACGGCTCCACGGTCTCTTGGCATGGCCTATCGGGTGGTGCGTTAACATCGCGTGAAATGGTGAATGCCCATGAAACCCACAGGTAATTCAGAGAGCCGGCGGTTCTCCGCCGCCGCGTCCCTTGCGCACCGGTCACGGATGCCCGTGACCTCCAGCGTTAGCGCCTTACTGGAAATCAGCCATCTCATAGAGCGGCCGGATTTCAATCTCGCTCGGTCCCGGCATGGGATTGGGGCAGCGCTTCACCCAGGCGACCGCTTCGTCCATATCCTTGACGTCCCAGAGCCAGAAGCCGGCGACCAGCTCGCGGGCCTCGGCGAAGGGCCCGTCGATGACCGTGCGGCGAGGTCCATCGAAGGCAACGCGCTTGCCCACCGAGGATGGTTTCAGGCCATCGGCGTCGCGCAGGATGCCGGCATCGCGAAGCTCGTTGTTGAATTTTCCCATCGCCTCCATCATCGCTTGGGTTTCGGCTGTCGGGACAAAGCCCTTTTCGCTGTCTTCGGTCGCTTTCACGAGCACCATCACACGCATCGTCTGTCTCCTTGTTAGAGCCGGCCTTAATAGCCAGGCATCCTAGCGACGAACGGGCTTTCCGGAAATCGACATTGTCCGGTAAAACTTTTTGCCGGTCGAAAATTGCGGCGACGGACCAAGCTTCAACAACGGCTTGAAGGCTTACCGGATCAAAAACGGCGTCTCGTAAAAATACTCTTCGAGATTGACGCCTTCGCCAGCGCGGTCGACGACGGCGAAGTCGGAGAGGCCGTCGAGCGGCGTCAGGATGCCGTGCCAGACATTGCGGCCGATGTTGACACCCTGTCCAGGCGCCGTCTTGAAGGCGATCGGCTCGCCCGGTCCTTCCGGGGTGTCTTCCGCGACGACAACGAGGAACGGGTGTTCGCTCAGTGGAATGAAGGCTTGGCTGCCGAAAGGGTGGCGCTCGACCATGCCGAGTTCCAGCGGCAGCGGATAGGGCTCGCCGCGCAGCAGGCTGATCATCGGACGAGCGTTTTCGCCGGTCGTTTCGATCTTGGCAAGATCATGATAACGCACGCATTTTCCGGCATTGATCGGGAAGCTCCGTGCGCCTTCGGTTTCTAGCACCTCGCCGAACGGGCCGAAAGCCTCGCGGGTCAGTGGCTTGATATCGATCGTCTTCATCGTGGCCTCCTCAGTTCGGCAGCATGTCGATCAGGCGCAGCAGAGCGATCCGTTCGACCTGGCGGCAGGCCGTTTGAAATTCCGTCTGCCAGTCATTGCCGATGCGGCGCTGGAAGGCCGCCAGAATGTCGGCCTTGCCAAGACCGCGCACGGCGATGATGAAGGGAAATCCGAAGGTCTTGACGTAGCGGCCGTTCAGAATATTGAATTGCTCGCGCTCTGCGTCCGTCAGCGCGTCGAGCCCGGCGGATGCCTGTTCGCTGGTCGAGCTTTCGGTCAGGCGCTTGGCCTGGGCAAGTTTTCCGGCAAGATCCGGGTGGGCGTTGAGCACCGCCAGCCGCTCCGTTTCGCTCGCGCCGCGAAAGACTGCGGCCAACGCTGCATGCAAGCCGACCGCCGTATCGTTGGCCGCTCCCAGTTCGCCCGCAAAGGCCCGCCTGGCGATCCAGTCGGAATGTTCAAAGACGCCGCCGAAGCGGGCGACGAAAGCCTCTTCGGAAAGGCGCGACGGGCGGTTGTCATTCGGCTTGAAGGGAAATGCCTTTGTCCAATGATCAGCGATATCGATGCGGCGCGCGATCCAGACCTTGTCATGGCTCTTCACGTAATCGATGAAGCGAGCAAGGGCTGCCGCACGTCCCGGCCGTCCGACGAGCCGGCAATGCAGGCCGATATTCATCATCTTCGGCGCGCCTTCTGCCCCTTCGGCATAGAGCACGTCGAACGTGTCCTTCAAGTAGCTGAAGAACTGATCGCCACTGTTGAACCCTTGGGCCGTGGCAAAGCGCATGTCGTTGGTATCCAGAGTGTAGGGAATGACCAGCTGGGACTTGCCGCCGTGCTCGTGCCAGTAGGGCAGGTCGTCGGCATAGCTGTCGGAGACATAGGCGAAGCCGCCTGCCTCGCTGACGAGATCGACGGTGTTTTCCGAACAGCGGCCGGTATACCAGCCGCGCGGCCGCTCTCCGGTGACGAGCGTGTGCAGCCGGATCGCTTCTGCGATCTGCTTGCGCTCTTCGGCCGCGTCCATGTCCTTGTGCTCGACCCATTTCAGCCCGTGCGAGGCAATTTCCCAACCGGCACTTAGCATCGCCGCCACCTGCTCCGGCGAACGCTTCAACGCGGTCGCGACGCCATAGACGGTGACGGGAATATCCCGCTCCGTCAAAAGCCGGTGCAGCCGCCAGAAGCCGGCGCGGGCACCGTATTCATAGATCGATTCCATATTCCAGTGACGCTGGCCCGCCCAGGCGCTGGCGCCGACGATCTCCGACAGGAAGGCTTCCGATGCGATGTCGCCATGCAGCACGCAGTTTTCGCCGCCCTCCTCGTAATTGACGACGAACTGTACGGCGATGCGGGCTTCGTCCGGCCAGGCGGCGTTTGGTGCGGTTGCGCCATAGCCCTGGAGATCGCGCGGATATCTCATGAAATCATTCCTCCCAAAATGTTCGATTGGCCGATTTCTAGCCGCAAATTGCGCGCGCCATTCCCCTTCAAAATTTTGAAAGTCTCGAACGATCAGCCCGCTACCGAAGGGAAGTGAGGTGACGGATAGTGGCTGAATGAATGCAGTCTTCGGGAGGTGAAACGCATGCAATCTGGAACAGCCGGCCGGTTGACGACCCACGTGCTCGACACGGCGCTCGGCAAGCCCGCCGAGAACCTGCGCATCGATCTCTTCCGTATCGAAGGCGAGCGTACTGAGCAGATCGGTTCCGTCCGCACCAATGACGATGGCCGCTGCGATGCGCCGCTGTTGAGCGGCGAAGCCATGACGTCCGGCATCTACGAGCTGCGGTTCCATGCCGGCGATTATCTCGGCCAAAACGCTGGTGAAGTCGCATTCCTCGATATCATCCCCATCCGCTTCGGCATCGCAGATGTTTCGGCGCATTATCATGTGCCGCTGTTGCTGTCGCCCTACAGCTATTCCACCTATCGCGGGAGCTGAGCCATGACCGTCCAGATGCGTAGCTCCATCCGCTTCCTGCTCAATCACCGCCTGGTCGAACTCTCGGCCGTATCGGCTGTCCAGACCCTGCTCGATTTTCTGCGCATCGATCGCAATCTGCGCGGCACCAAGGAAGGCTGCGCCGAAGGCGATTGCGGCGCCTGCACCGTGCTGGTCGGGCGCCTTTTGGACGGGCGGCTGAAATATGAAAGCGTCAACGCCTGCATCCGGTTCGTCGGCTCGCTCGACGGTTGTCACATCGTCACGGTGGATTCGCTCGCCGTGCCCGGCGGCCCGCTGCATCCGGTTCAGCAGGCGATGGTCGATACGCACGCTTCGCAATGCGGCTTCTGCACGCCCGGCTTCGTCATGTCGCTCTATGGTCTCTGGATGGAAAATCCGAAACCCTCGGTGACCGAGATCGAGAAGGCATTGCAGGGCAATCTCTGTCGCTGCACCGGTTACGCCGCCATCATCCGCGCCGCCGAGGCCGTGTCGGTGATCGGTGATCTCGACAAAGACCCGCTGGTCGCAGAGCGCGCCACGATCATTCAGAAGCTTGAGGCGTTGAAGGATGGCAAGCGCGTCGAGATCGGTGAAGGTTCCGAGCGTTTCCTGCTGCCGGCCTCCGTTGATGATCTCGCCGAAATCTATGAGGCGGAACCAAAGGCCCGCATCGTCGCCGGTTCCACCGATGTCGGCCTGTGGGTGACGAAGTTCATGCGCGATATCGCGCCCGTCGTGCATCTGAGCCATCTCGATGAGTTGCGCCGTATCACCGTGGATGAAACCGGCATCGCGTTCGGCGCCGGTGTCAGCTACACCGAATCCTTTCCGTTGATCTCAAAACACTTCCCGCAGCTCATCGAACTGTGGAACCGTATCGGCGGCCAGCAGGTGCGCAACATGGGCACGATCGGGGGCAACATCGCCAACGGTTCGCCGATCGGCGATACGCCACCGGCCTTGATCGCGCTCAGTGCCTCCGTCGTGTTGCGCAAGGGAAGGGTGAACCGCACGGTACCGCTCGAAAGCTTCTTCATCGAATACGGCAAGCAGGACCGCCAGCCCGGCGAATTCGTCGAGGCGGTGCGCATCCCGTTCCTTAACGAGAAAGCGCGCTACGCAGTCTACAAGATTACCAAACGACTGGATGAGGACATCTCCGCCGTCTGCGGTGCGTTTCGCCTGACTATCGATGGCAACGGAAAAGTCTCCGATGCCGTAATCGCCTTCGGCGGCATGGCCGGAACGCCGAAGCGGGCTGACAATGTCGAGGCTGCGTTGATCGGCGCCGAGTGGACCGAAGCGACAATTGAGATCGCCATGGACGCGCTCGGCAAGGACTATACGCCACTGACCGACTGGCGGGCATCCGCCGATTACCGGCTGCTGGTGGCAAAGAACCTTCTGCGCCGGTTCTATCTGGAGATTGAGGGCGACGAACCGGTGCGGCTCGACCGCAAGCAGGCTGGGTGAGGAGAAAATCATGAACGTCATGCAGCCCATCGACCGCATCCGCGGTGGCGTCCACGAAAACGAGCGTCATGAATCCGGTCATAAGCATGTGACCGGGACCGCCGAATATATCGACGACATTCCGGAGCCCGCTGGCACCCTGCACGCCTATCTCGGCCTTTCGCAGCGCGCCCATGCGCAAATCCTGTCGATCGATTTCGAGGCCGTGAAATCCGCACCCGGCGTGATCGGCGTCCTCACCGCCGACGATATTACCGGCGAGAATGATGTCAGCCCGGCGCACAAGCATGACGACCCGGTCTTTGCGACCGACAAGGTCGAATTCCACGGCCAGCCGATCTTCGCCGTCATCGCCGAAACTCGCGACGAGGCCCGCCGCGCCGCCGCCAAGGTCAAGATCGAGTACCGCGACCTGCCGCATGTCACCGACGTTCTGGAAGCGGCCGCCGCCAACTATCCGCTGGTCATCGATCCGCTTAAGCTGGAGCGTGGCGATATCGCTTCCGGTTTCGCCAAGGCGAAGAACATCCTCGAAGGCGAGATGCGCATCGGCGGACAGGATCATTTCTATCTCGAGGGCCACATTTCCTTTGCTATTCCCGGCGAAGACGACGAAATCCTGCTCTATTCCTCGACCCAGCATCCAAGCGAAACCCAGCATATGGTTGGCCAGGTGCTCGGCGTCGCCTCCAATGCCGTGACCATCAATGTGCGCCGCATGGGCGGTGCCTTCGGCGGCAAGGAAACGCAGGCAAACCTGTTTGCCGCGGTTGCAGCGCTCGCAGCGAAGAAATATCGCCGTGCCGTCAAGATCCGCCCCGACCGCGATGACGACATGACCGCGACCGGCAAGCGCCATGATTTCCATGTCGGTTACAAGGTCGGCTTCGATGATGACGGCCGGATCGAGGCTGTCGATGCGACCTTCTCGGCCCGCTGCGGCTTCTCGGCCGATCTTTCCGGCCCGGTTACCGACCGCGCGCTATTCCATGCCGACAATTGCTATTTCTATCCGCATGTCCGGTTGCGGTCGCGGCCGCTGAAGACCAACACCGTTTCCAACACCGCCTTTCGCGGTTTCGGCGGCCCGCAGGGCATGGTCGGCGGCGAGCGGATGATCGAGGATGTGGCCTATGCGCTCGGCAAGGATCCACTCGACATCCGCAAACTGAACTTCTATGGCGGCGAGGGGCGCAACCTGACGCCCTATCACCAGACCGTCGAAGACAACATCATCGGCCGTATCATCGAGGAGCTGGAGACCTCCTGCGATTATGCGGCGCGGCGCGCGGACGTGCTGGCTTTCAATCGCAAGAGCAGCGTGATCAAGCGCGGTATTGCGCTGACGCCGGTGAAATTCGGCATTTCCTTCACCAAGACGGAGTACAATCAGGCCGGTGCGCTGGTGCATGTCTATGCCGATGGGTCGATCCATCTCAACCATGGCGGCACCGAAATGGGGCAAGGGCTTTACACCAAGATCGCCCAGGTGGTTGCGGACGAATTCCAGGTTGATCTCAACCGGATCAAGGTGACCGCGACGACGACCGGCAAGGTGCCGAACACCTCGGCGACGGCTGCATCCTCCGGCACTGACCTTAACGGCATGGCGGCCGCCAATGCCGCCCAGCAGATCAAGGCGCGGCTGGTGGCCTTTGCCGCGGAGCGCTGGAGCGTCAGCGAAAGCGATGTCGCCTTCGAGCCAAACACGATCCGCATCGGTGCCGAGCGCATCGCCTTTTCGGACTTCATCAAGATCGCCTACGGCTCCCGCATTCAGCTGTCGGCCGCCGGTTTCTACAAGACGCCGAAGATCCATTGGAACCGCTCGGAAGGCCGAGGCCGACCATTCTTCTATTATGCCTATGGCGCCTCCTGTTCCGAAGTCAGCGTCGATACCTTGACGGGCGAGTATCAGGTCGATCGTAGCGACGTACTGCATGATGTCGGCAAGTCGCTTAACCCGGCGCTGGATATCGGTCAGGTCGAGGGCGCTTTTGTGCAGGGCATGGGCTGGCTGACGACCGAGGAGCTGTGGTGGGATGCCAAGGGGCGGTTGCGCACCCATGCGCCATCGACCTACAAAATCCCGCTCGCCTCGGACCGGCCGCGCATCTTCAATGTCAAGCTGGCCGAATGGTCGGTCAATCGCGAGGACACGATCCGCCGGTCCAAGGCCGTGGGCGAGCCGCCGTTCATGCTGCCGATCTCGGTTTTGGAAGCAATCTCGATGGCGGCGGCGAGCGTTGCGGAGTATCGTATCGCACCGCGCCTCGATGCGCCGGCAACGCCGGAACGGGTGTTGCTTGCCATCGAGCGGCTGCGCCGCGCGGCAAGAAACGGGTGAATGGCATGGCCGCCAAGCGCGAAGACATCAGGGAATTCCTGCGCCGCGAGCCGGACTGCGTGTTCGTCGAGGTGACGGGTGCGGCCGGTTCGACGCCGCGTGATACCGATGCCTGGATGCTGGTGGCGGCCAATTGTATCTTCGGCACGGTCGGCGGCGGGCAGCTGGAATACATGGCGATCGACCACGCACGCCGGGCTCTGCGCCATGGACGTGCGGCCGAAGCCATGAACGTTCCGCTCGGACCCGAGATCGGCCAATGCTGCGGCGGCCGGGTCGGGCTTTCCTTCACGGATATGAATACAGAGCTGGCCATGTTTCTCATCGCCCGCAGCGACCGTGAAATGGCGTCACGTCCGCATGTCTATGTCTTCGGGGCCGGCCATGTCGGCGATGCGCTTGCCACGGCGCTATCGCTGGTCCCCTTGAGAATCATACTTGTCGATACTCGCGAGCATGAACTCTTCACCTCCAATGTGCCGGGCATCGAAACTTGCCTGACGGCGATGCCAGAGGCTCTGGTCCGCGACGCACCTGCGGGCAGTTCGTTCGTCATCCTCACCCATGACCATGCGCTTGATTTTCTCATCACCGCTGAGGCCCTGCGCCGCGACGATGCCGCCTATGTCGGCATGATCGGCTCGAAGACCAAGCGAGCCACTTTCAAGAACTGGCTCTCCCGTGAAGTCGGCCGCCCCGAAATTTTCGACCGCCTGACCTGCCCGATCGGCGGCACGGCGGTGAAGGACAAGCGCCCGGCGGTGATTGCTGCTCTGGCCGCAGCGGAAATCATGACGGCGGCGCTCAATCGTGATGCGCGCAACGTTGCTATTGCGCAAAGCAACCGCGCTACGGCGAGCTAACGTTAGCCGCTACTCCAGCATCTTGCCGATCATCCGCTGACAGCGTTCGGCCATGAAATCGATCATCAGCCGCACCTTCGGATCCTGAAACCGCTTGTGCGGATAGATCGCGGCGAGCTGGACGCTGGCGGGCGGGGTGTCTTTCAGGATTTCGACCAGAGTGCCGTCGTTGAGATGCGCTTTCACCTCAAACAGCGGCTTGTTGATGATGCCGCGGCCTTCCAGAGCCCATTGGGTAAGCACATCGCCATCGTCGCTATCGTAGGGGCCGCCGATTTCCAGCTTGCGGGTGCCATCCGGCGTCTGCAGCGTCCAGTAATATTCCTTCGAACCCGGATAGCGCAACAGCAGGCAGTCGTGCTTGTCGTCGATCAGGGCGTCCGGCGTTTCCGGCGTGCCGCGCTTTTCGAGGTAGCCTGGGGCGGCGCAGACGACGCGCTGGCAGTTGAGGATGCCGCGCATGCGCAGGTTGGAATCCTCCAGCACGCCGAGCTTGAAGGCGACGTCGACGCCTTCGCTGAGGATATCGACATTGTGGTCGGAGAGGCGCACGCGCACCTCGATATCCGGATATTTATCGTGGAATTCCGGGATGCCCGATGCGATCAGACGTCGGCCGATGCCGAGTGGGGCGGTGATCCTGAGCGACCCTTTCGGATTGTGCGAGAGGTCGGCGATGGCGCTTTCGGCTTCGTTGACGGCCTCGATGATCTTGACGGCACCGAGGTAGAAGACCCGGCCATGTTCGGTCGGCGACAGCTTGCGCGTGGTGCGGTTGAACAGGCGCACGCCGAGGTGTTTTTCCAGCTCCTTGATGCGGTTGCTGGCGACGGCAGGGGTCACCCGCTGGTCGCGGCCGGCGGAGGAAAGAGTGCCGAGTTCAACGACGCGGACGAACACGCGGATATTATCGAGATAGGACATGACACCTTCTACCACAGGCAGGAACCGACCACAGCGGGGGTGATCTTATAGATTTTTTTGAAAGTGTTGGGGATTAACCGGCATTTCGGTTGGAATCGTCCAGTGGCAGAAGTCTCCCAAAGAGGGAGGCCCATATGTATGAATACGCCATTGCCTGGGACTGGCTGACCTTCGCCGTCCGCTGGCTGCATGTCATTACCGCCATCGCCTGGATCGGCTCGTCGTTCTATTTCGTCGCGCTCGACCTTGGCCTGCGCAAGCGCCCGGACCTTCCGGCCGGTGCCTATGGCGAGGAGTGGCAGGTGCATGGCGGCGGCTTCTACCATGTCCAGAAATACCTGGTGGCGCCGTCCAACATGCCGGAACACCTGATCTGGTTCAAATGGGAGAGCTATGTCACCTGGCTTTCGGGCTTCGGCATGCTCGCGCTCGTCTATTATGCCGGTGCCAATCTCTATCTGATCGATCCGAATGTGCTGGATGTCTCCAAGCCGGTCGCCATCGGCATCTCGCTCGCCTCGCTTGCTTTCGGCTGGATCATCTACGACCTGCTCTGCAAGTCGCGCTTCGGTAATGACAATACGCGGCTGATGGTGGCGCTCTACTTCATCCTGGTCGCGGTGGCCTGGGGTTATACGCAGCTGTTCACCGGCCGCGCCGCCTTCCTGCATCTGGGTGCCTTCACCGCGACCATCATGTCGGCCAATGTCTTCTTCATCATCATGCCGAACCAGCGCATCGTCGTCGCCGACTTGATCGCCGGGCGCACGCCGGATGCGAAATACGGCCGGATCGCCAAGCAGCGCTCGACGCACAACAACTACCTGACGCTGCCCGTCTTGTTCCTGATGCTGTCGAACCACTATCCACTGGCCTTCGGCACGCAGTTCAACTGGATCATCGCCTCGCTGGTGTTCCTGATGGGCGTCACCATCCGCCACTATTTCAACACCCGCCACGCCAATAGCGGCAACCCGACCTGGACCTGGCTGGCAACCGTGCTGCTCTTCATCGTCATCATGTGGCTGTCCACCGTGCCGAAAATCCTCACCGGTGAGCCGGAACAGGTTTCGGCAGCCCAACAGCCTTTCGTCACGGCGGAAGCCTTTCCGAAGGTGCGCGATACGATCCTTGGCCGCTGTGCCATGTGTCATGCGCAGGAGCCGAGTTGGGAAGGCATGATCAAGCCACCGAAGGGCGTGGTGCTGGAGAGCGACGCGCAGATCGCCAACCATGCGCGGGAAATCTACCTGCAGGCCGGTCGCAGCCACGCGATGCCGCCCGCCAACGTGACGGCCGTGACGGATGACGAGCGTAAGCTCTTGGTCGCCTGGTACGAGACAGTTGTGAACGGAGGAAAAACCCAATGAGCGAACTCCTGATCCGTGGACGTGTGCTGACCTTTATCGATGAGCCCAAGTGGATCGATGATACCGCATCCTATCGGGCCGTGGACGATGGCGCGGTTCTGGTGCGCAATGGCAAGATCGCCGCCGTCGGCGATTACGCCGAGATCAGCAAGACTGCCGGTCCCGGCATTGCGGTGGCCGATCACCGGCCGCATCTCATCCTGCCCGGGCTGATCGATACGCATCTGCATTTTCCGCAGACGCAGGCGATCGCATCCTATGGCGCGCAGCTGCTCGAATGGCTGAACACCTATATTTTCGTCGAGGAACAGAAATTCGCCGAGCCGGAACATGCGGCCTTCATCGCCGGGCGGTTCATGGACGAACTCTTGTCGAACGGTACGACGACGGCGGTTGCCTATTGTTCGGTGCATCCGCAGAGCGTCGATGCCTATTTCACGGCGGCCGAACAGCGCGCCATGCTGATGGTCGGCGGCAAGGTGATGATGGACCGCAATGCGCCGGACGCGCTGCGCGACACGCCGCAGAAGGGCTATGACGAGAACAAGCGGCTGATCGGAAAATGGCACGGCCGGGGCCGGGCGCATTATGCGATCAGTCCGCGTTTCGCGATCACCTCGACGCCGGAACAAATGGAAATGAGCCAAGCGCTGGTCGCCGAACATCGCGATTGTTACGTTCAGACGCATCTGTCCGAAAACAAGGACGAGATCGCCTTTGCCACCTCGCTCTATCCGGATGCCAAGGACTATACCGACATCTATGCCCGCTACGATCTTTTGACCGACAAGACGCTGCTTGGGCATTGCATCTATCTCAGCGACCGCGAAATTTCGGTTCTGGCGGAGACCGGTGCTGTCGGCGTGTTCTGCCCGACGTCCAACCTTTTCCTCGGTTCCGGCCTGTTCGATCGCGACCGGTTCGATAGGCTCGGCGCCCGCTGGTCGGTGGCAACCGATGTCGGGGCGGGCACCAGCTTCTCGATGCTGGAAACGATGGACGAGGCCTACAAGGTGCTGCATCTGCAAGGCCAGCGCCTGTCGCCGCTCAATTCCTTCTACCGCATGACGCTGGGCAACGCCCGGGCGCTCGGACTTCAGGACCGGATCGGCTCGCTGCATGTGGGCGCCGACGCCGATATTGTGGTCCTCGATTCGAGTGGCAAATCGGCGATGGAGTTGCGGATGCGGACGGCGAAATCGCTGGTCGAGGAGCTGTTCATCCTGCAGACCATGGGCGACGACCGGTGTGTGGCCGAGGTTTATGTGGCGGGTAGAGCGATGAAGACGCGCAAGGCCGGTGTGGCGGCGCGGACGCTGGAGATGGCGTGACGTTATTACCCTCCCCTTGAGGGGGAGGGTCGGAGCGAAGCTCCGGGGTGGGGTGATCTTGCGGCATATGCATTTGACCGCCGTGCCCGCGGTCATCACCCGCGACTGCGTCGCGACCTCCCCCCTCAAGGGGGAGGTGGGTTTCCTCTTCTCCCCCTTGAGGGGGGAGAAGGTGCCCGAAGGGCGGATGAGGGGGTGGTTCGGCATGGAGCGAGGCCTTCATCGTGGTGATTTCGCAATTTTTCCATTTTCAGTTTCCCCGGATTTCCGTCTTCAAGGTGGATTCGCCCCCTCATCCGGCCCT